>JAQUWD010000004.1:70972-113028 GCA_028693055.1 Eubacteriales bacterium
CGGCTTTGGACTGCGCATCACAAAACGCCAATCTCCCTTCTGGGGACATTTATGGCCCAGCGACGGCTACGGCTTACAGGATCCCTCCAGCGGGTCGCTGCTGGCAGTCAGCCCCACGGATGGATTCTTTGTGGTTGCGCTGCTCAACGGCTGCTTTGCCGCCGGAGATCAGCCGACGGTTAGCCGCATGACGAAGCTCTTGCTGAACGCAGCCTTCGCCGCCTATCAGCACGAAAGCAAGAATCTTGAGAAGAATTGAGGGATTTACACATGTCTAAGGAATCCATGAAGCAGGATGTAAAGGCTCTATATCGTGCGGCGGACAGCGGATTGACCCTTCCCGCTATGCTGGACGGCATCTGTGAAATGCTTAAAAATCATGAGAGCGATCTGAAGGGAACCACCTACAGCTATCGCCTCTGCGCTTCGGACAGCGGCTATGTAAGGGCTTTTTCCCTTGTGGATGGACAATATATTGAAAAAACGGAAATGGACGAGGCAGATGTGATCGTTACCGGCACGGAAGCCAATCTGCTGGCTATACTACAACGCAAACTATCCCCCATGTCAGCCATATTGCGGGGTAAAGTACAGATCAAGGGCAGCAAGACGGCGTTGATTCGCTTTGCGGAATTCCTGTAAATGGCTTGCTGAAGGATTCGGGGAGGGAGAAGAAACATGCCCGAGCGACGAAATACCAAAGAGGATATGCTAAATGCTTCGTTTAGACAGACGCCGTTGGATAAGCCGTCCAGTGCGCCGTCTAAGATTGTGAAGCATTCTTTTCCTCCGACGGTTATGCAGCCAGGGCAGCTTTATGGCGCTGGCTGGCTTGCACCGCCCAGCGCGCCTTCGTCTTCTCCAAATCTTGCCCAGAAGCAAGGCGTTGTTGACGCTTCCTCCGGCCCGCGAAACGATTTGCCGGCTTACTTAAAAAAGCCTAGCGCGATTACAAGCCCCGTACCGCCTGCGCCCCAGCCCGTTGATGGGCACAACGGGGAACCTTTCCATGTGTCTATCTCCCATCCCCAACAGGAAACGAAAATGGCTGCGCCTGTTCAGCACGTTCCCATCGTATATTCAGGCTTTGAAACCGATAGCCTGCCACAAAGCGCGGAATTACCGGAGCCGGAGCCGTCGGATTTTTTCTACAGCGAGCAAAACACAGGTTTTGCTCAACACGATCCGGCTTTTGGAGTACCCGCCTATGAGCTTTTCGATCTAGATCAGGAGGAGCCCCAAGGGGAAAATCCATGGCAGGGCGCTGCTCCCAGCCCGGTTTATATCCCGCCGCAGCCTACGGAGTCCATTCGTATGCCTATGGCTTCAAAGCCTCCCGTTGCGGAAAATGCTCGAGGTACAGCAAAAAAAGGGGCTGCGTCCTCCGATAAACCCCCTATTCGTTGGAGCCGGGTGGCGGCGTTGCTGGCTGCTGTGGGAATGCTTCTCTTCTGCGGTATTGTGGGAGGAAAGCTTATCTACCAGATGGCAACCAACGAACAAAGCTTTCAGAGCGCCAAGGAGCTTTATGAGAAAAAAAACGGAAGCAGTATGCTGGAGGCGGCGTCCAAGGTGAATCTGCCTCCCGTAGGCGTTACCTTCGCACCAACTGCTACGCCTGTGCCTACCGACCCTCCCTTGGTTATTGCGTCGGCAAGCATCAACAGCGATACGGAGCCTACGGGCGAAGCCAATCCAGAAGCGGAAACGCAGCCTCAGCGCACACGGCTCAGTCGGTACCCCAACAATTCTCTGAGCAACACGCTGGATAGCATGAAATCGGTAGTCGCAGAATACCCGGACGTGGTAGCGCGGCTGGTGATCCCCGACCTTTTGGATGAAATGGTGGTGCAGAAGAACAACACCTATTATTTGACCCATAACTATCGAGGCGCATTATCCGAGGGCGGCGCTATTTTCCTAGATGAAAGCTGCTCTTTGAAAACGCCTCCGGAGAACCTGCTGCTGCGCGGGCAAGGAAATGTTGCGGGCAAGGCCTTTTCCTGCCTGTGGCAATACCAGACGGGCGATAAGACCTTTATCACGAAAGCATCCCGCGCTACGTTGACCACGCTGTATGAAGAAGCGCAGTATGTGCTACTGGCTGTTATTGTAACGGATAGCGACCCGCAATCCGATCATTACTTTAATTATGCCGGGCATCCCACCTTTACGACGGATGAAGAAATGCTGGCCCATGTGCAGGAAGCAAAAGGGAAGAGCCTGTATCAATTCACGACAGACATATGCGCGGAGGACCGTCTGCTGACGCTGGCGACGGTTTCCAGCGCGGGCAACAGCCAATGCATGGTGCTTTTGTTTCGTATGCTGCGGGATGGAGAGAGCTTTTGATTTCCCGCTCGGTGCAGGGTTTTACCTATGCGGCGGCGAAGAAATGTCAGTGGCTGTTTTTTGAAATTCAAGGAGGATTTGAATATGCAAACTAAAAATCTCTGCGTTTATCCGGGTGAAATCCTGATTCCCTCCGAGCATACGGATCTCACGGCGTGGGCGTGCATCGCCTGCGACCAATATACCTCCCAGCCAGAGTATTGGGAGGAGGCCAAGCTTCTGGCGGGAGATCGCCCCTCCGCGTTGAACGTGGTGCTGCCCGAGTGCTACTTAGGCGGTAGCAACGAGCAAATCTCGCGCATCCACGAAACCATGCAGCGCTATTTGGCTGACGGTGTACTCACGCCCGGCGTGGAGCAGGGCTTCATTCTCACAGAACGCAGCACAGGCTCCGGCGCACGCGTCGGCCTTGTGTGTCTGCTGGATTTGGAATGCTATGATTACCATCGCGGCAGTCAAAGCTTGGTACGGGCTACCGAGGGTACCGTAGAAAGCCGCATTCCTCCCCGGATGGCGATTCGGGAGGGTGCAGCTTTGGAAACCTCCCATGTGATGCTGTTGATGGACGATCCAATGCAAAGCGTGGTGGAGCCGCTGTTTGCCAAGCGTGACGAGTTGGACAAGCTGTATGATTTTCCGCTGATGATGCATGGGGGACACCTGACCGGCTATGCTGTAAGCTCGCCAGAGGACATCAAGGCGGTTTATACCGCGTTGGACGGATTGCGCACCCGCAGCCAGCTGCTGTTCGCCGTAGGCGATGGAAACCATAGCCTAGCTGCCGCCAAAGCCTATTGGGAAAAGGTGAAGTCCACTTTGACCCCTGAACAGACAGCCACCCATCCGGCACGCTTCGCGCTGGTGGAGATTGAAAACATCCATGACGACGCGCTTCAATTCGAGCCGATTCATCGGGTGCTTTTCGGCTATGATGGCGACGATCTACTGGACGAGCTTTCCCGATATGCCGTCAGCCAAGGCGCATCTATTGTACAGGATGCGGCTGCACAGGAAATAACGGTGGTTTATGAGGGCAAGGAGGTTCGCTTGGGCATCGATCACTCTCCCTATCCGCTGGCTGTTGGCACGCTGGAAGCGTTCCTGAGCGTTTGGATGCAGAGTCATCCTACCACTCGGCTGGACTATATCCATGGTGATAAAGCGGTTCGTGATTTGGTGAAGGGCGAGAATGCCATCGGCTTCCTGCTGCCTGCATTGCCAAAGGATGCGCTGTTCCCCACCGTGGAGGCCGAAGGCGCTCTTCCGCCTAAAACCTTCTCCATGGGCTCCGCCGATGAAAAGCGTTTTTATATGGAATGCCGGAGACTGCAAGCATAAAGTAAGTGTTTTTTCGGTTTTATCTCATCCATAAGGGGATGAAGGTAAATACCAAAGTCGTAGCAACAGCAAAAAACAGGCTCTAACCGTAAGAGTGGGGCCTGTTTTTTTGTACCAAAGCCGAATCGATAAATTATCTTTGACCATCCTATTGACATCTGTCGGAGCTGTGCTATACTCTATTTGAAGGTCAAAGATAGTCAGATAATGACCTTCCTCAATGAAACTTTAAAGGAGGGTCGCCTATGACCAACCAACAATTCACGGAGAAGAGCCGGGAAGCCCTGCAGAACGCTCAACAGCTGACCGTGGAATATCAAAACCAGGAAATGACGCAGGAGCATTTGGCCTGCGCGCTTCTTCAAGATAAGCAGGGGTTGATTTACCAGCTATTGTCCAAAATGGGGAAAAGCGGCGATGAAATCCGTACCCGTTTGGAAACGATGATTTCCCGTTTGCCTAAGGTGACGGGCATGAGTCGGGAAGCGGATAAAATTTACATTAACGCGGACGTGGAGCGGGCGCTGGCGGCAGCCAGAGAGCGCGCCCAGCAGATGAAGGACGAATATCTCAGCGTCGAGCATCTTTTTCTTGGCTTATTGGAAAAACCCACACGCTCCATGAAGGAGCTATGGGATGGATATGCCATTACGGAAAAAGCGTTCTTAACCGTGCTGCAAAGCGTGCGGGGCAATACCCGGGTAACGGGCGAAACCCCGGAGGAAACCTATGACGCGCTGGCAAAGTACGGGCAGGACTTGACCAACGAGGCGCGCAACCAAAAGCTGGACCCGGTCATTGGCCGAGATAACGAAATCCGCAGCGTCATCCGTATCTTGACCCGTAAGACGAAGAATAATCCTGTACTGATCGGCGAGCCGGGCGTGGGCAAGACCGCCATCGCCGAGGGATTAGCCCAACGAATTGTGCGGGGCGACGTGCCGGACAGCTTAAAGGATCGCACCGTATTTTGCTTGGATATGGGCAGCCTGATCGCGGGCGCGAAATATCGAGGTGAGTTTGAGGAGCGCTTGAAGGCGGTGCTGGCGGAAATCAAGAAGAGCGAGGGCAAGATTCTCCTCTTTATCGACGAGCTGCACACCATCGTAGGCGCGGGCAAAACCGAAGGCTCTATGGACGCGGGCAATCTGCTTAAGCCCATGCTAGCCCGGGGCGAGCTGCACCTGATCGGCGCTACAACCTTGGATGAATACCGTAAATACATAGAAAAAGACGCGGCGCTGGAAAGGCGTTTCCAGCCGGTGCTGGTCACGGAGCCTACCGTTGAGGACACCATCAGCATTCTGCGGGGACTGAAGGAGCGTTACGAGGTTTTCCACGGCGTTAAAATTACCGATAACGCCCTGATTGCCGCCGCTACGCTTTCCAACCGCTATATCACTGACCGTTTTCTGCCGGACAAGGCCATCGATTTGGTAGATGAAGCCTGCGCGATGATCCGCACGGAAATCGACTCCATGCCTGCGGAGCTGGACGAGGTCAGCCGTCGAATTATGCAGCTAGAAATCGAACAGAACGCTTTGGAAAAGGAAACGGACGAAGGCAGTCAGCGTCGCCTAGGCATCCTTGAGGAGGAGCTGGCGAAGCTTCGGGAACAGATGAAGGCGATGAAGGCCCGCTGGGAAAACGAGAAAACCGCGATCCAGAAGGTGCAGAAGCTGCGGGAGGAAATCGAGCGGGTTAACGCCGAAATCCAAAAGGCCGAGCGAACCTACGATCTGGGCAAGGCGGCGGAGCTTAAATACGGCGAGCTGCCTAAGCTGCAGGGCGAGCTATTGAAAGAAGAGGATGTAGCCGAGAAGGAACGGGGCGACGACAGCCTGCTAAGGGATAAGGTAAGCGATGAGGAAATCGCTAGAATCGTCAGCCGTTGGACGGGCATCCCCGTAACCAAGCTGCGGGAGGGCGAGCGGGAGAAACTTTTGCAGCTTCCTCAGGAGCTTCACAAGCGGGTGATCGGGCAGGACGAGGCGGTGCAGAAGGTCTCTGAGGCCATTCTTCGCAGCCGGGCGGGCATCTCCGACGAGAATCGCCCCATCGGCAGCTTCCTGTTCCTAGGCCCTACCGGCGTGGGCAAAACCGAGCTGGCAAAGGCGCTGGCACAGTCGCTGTTTGACGATGAGAAGAACATGGTTCGTATCGATATGAGCGAATACATGGAGAAATTCAGCGTCAGCCGTCTGATTGGCGCACCTCCGGGATACGTGGGCTACGACGAGGGCGGTCAGCTCACCGAGGCTGTTCGGCGCAAGCCCTATTGCGTGGTGCTTCTGGACGAGGTGGAAAAGGCGCATCCCGACGTGTTCAACATCCTTTTGCAGGTGCTGGACGACGGTCGGATTACCGACAGTCAGGGTAGAACCGTTGATTTCAAGAATACCATTATCATCATGACCAGCAATTTGGGCAGCCAATTTTTGCTGGAGGGGATCGAAAACGGCGAAATTACCGAGGAAGCGCGGGAAAATGTGCTGCGGCTGTTGCGTAGTCAGTTCCGTCCCGAATTCCTGAACCGTATCGACGACATCGTTTTCTATAAGCCGTTGGAGCAAAATGAGATTCGGCAGATCGTGGGTCTGCTGCTCAAGGGCTTGGAGAAACGGCTGAGTGATCGTGAGATTACCCTAAGCCTGTCCGAAAAAGCGGTGGACGCTATCGCGGACGCGGGGTTTGACCCGGTATACGGTGCGCGGCCCTTGAAGCGTTACATGCAAAGCCATCTGGAAACCATGCTGGCTAAGGCCATTGTGGCTGGAGACGTATTGCCCGGGCAGCATGTGAACGTGGATGTCAACGAGCAGGGTCAGCTGACGGTGCAGGCGGAATAACCAAACGGCCTTTGTGCAGGGCGCGCAGAAAAGCCTCCTCTATTTTCATGAAAAACAGCCTTTGCGCCCGAAAACGGAAAATGGTAAAATAGTAAGGCTGTGTAGCAGGGTGCGTAAGTCCAAGTAAACGGACTTGCGCGCCCTTATTTTAATAGAAAAAAGAGGTTGATTTCCATGCCTTCGCTTCAATCTAATTCCTTTCTGGGCACCGAGCGGCTTACCGTCCTCATGCGCCGATATGCTGTTCCTTGTATCATATCGCTGCTGGTGGCGGCGCTTTATAACATCGTGGATCAAATTTTTATTGCAAACGCCAGCTATCTTGGCTCCTATGGCAACGCGGCGAATACGGTGGTTTTCCCCATGACGGTGGTAGCGCTGGCCTTGGCGGTGATGATCGGCGACGGCTGCTGCGCTTTTGTCAGCCTTAGTCTGGGCGGCGGCAACGCAGAGGACGCTCACGGGAGCATCGGCAATTCCATTGTGCTGTGCGTGGGGGTCAGCCTTGCGCTAACCGCTTTGTACCTGATTTTTCAAACCCAGATTCTAACGCTGTTCGGCGGGCAGGTCAACGAGGAAACCTTCGTTCAAAGCTGGGAGTACTTTACGTACATCACCTTGGGCGTTCCTCTGTACATGTTCGGTCAGGCGATGAATCCCATTATCCGTTCCGACGGCAGCCCCAAATTCGCCATGGTTTCCACCTTGGCGGGTGCGGTGGTCAATATCATTTTGGATCCGATTTTTATTTTTGGATTTCACTGGGGCATGATGGGGGCGGCTGTTGCAACGGTGCTAGGCCAAGCGCTAACCGCCGGGCTTTCCATATGGTATCTGTTTCATATGCGAGCGGTGCGCTTAGAAAAAAGTAGCTTTCATTTGCAAGGCCGTCTGATGGCGCGGTTCCTGCCGCTGGGTATGTGCAGCTTTCTTTCCCAAATATCTCTGGTTGCCGCTATGGCGGCGATTCAAAACATGGTGGTCAAGTACGGGGCGGTTGACGCTGTTTTCGGGCAGAAGGAGCTGGCGCAAATCCCCATGGCGGTGTTGGGCATTGTGATGAAGGTTTTCCAAATTGTCATATCCGTTGTCGTGGGCATGGCGGCGGGCTGCATCCCCATCGTGGGCTATAATATGGGCGCTGGACGAAAAGATCGTGCAAGGCAGCTGTTTAAAATGCTGCTGCTGGCGGAAGCCGCTGTGGGCGCGGTTGCCTTTATCGTTGTGGAGCTATTCCCCAATCAGTTGATCAGCATTTTTGGCGCGGCAAACGAGAGCGCCTATTATACCGACTTTGCGGTAAGAAGCTTCCGGGTCTATCTATGCATGGTGATTCTGGCCTGTGTGAACAAGGCAGCCTTTATCTACCTGCAATCCATCGGTAAAGCGCTGGCCTCCACTATGCTTTCTATGGTGCGGGAGGTTGTGTTCGGCGTGGGCTTTGCGTTGCTACTGCCCCGATGGTTTGGCTTGGACGGCGTGCTCTATTCCATGCCGGTGTCAGATGTGCTTACCTTCATCATCACACTGATTGTTATTTTCTATACCATGAAAGCCCTACAGGACGCACCGCCGGAGCAGCACACTCAGGTTCCTCAGGCTTGATGAAGCAGCTCATAGCGCACAAAGGCAAAACGCTTGCTGTCGCTGGCCCAAGAATGGACGTTGATGGAGCCTTGACCGCCGAAGAACCGTAAAATTTCATGGTCGTTGCGGCCTTGAGCGTCCATCAGACGCAGGCTTACGTTCATATTGGGCAGGTGCTCGTCTGGAGAAAGCTGACCTTCCTGATAGGAGAGGTATACCACCCGCGCGCCGTCCGGGGAAAGATGAGCGAACCAATGGTTGCCCTTGCCGGTGGTCATTTGAATAGGATTTTTTCCATCCCGCTCCATCCGCCAAATTTTCATCAGCCCGGAGCGGGTGCTGTTAAACCAGAGGGATTGTCCGTCTGGCGAGTACTCCGGCCCATCGTTGAAGCCTTCCCCGAAGGTCAGGCGCTTTTCCTCTCCTCCCGCTGCAGGGATGCTGTAGACATCAACCTTTGTTTCGCCGTCATGCTCCCGAAAAGCGCAGTAGGCTAGCTCCGCTCCGTCAGGGGACCAGCCGTGAAGAAAGCTAGGCGTATTCTTGGTGATCCGAACAGGCTCGCCCCCGGCAAGAGGCGATATGTAAATCTCCGATTGCCAGCCGCCATCGGGCGTATGGCTTAGGGCTACGCGATTACCGTCCGGCGAAATCACGTGATCGTTGTTGCAGCGATCGCAGCGCCCCGTGTCTATCAGAGCGGTTCGCGCGGTATCCATATCGTAGCGGTACAGCCGTCCATCGGCGTTGTAAAGCAGGCTTTCGGAGCCGGGAATCCAGTTGGGGGCCTCGATGATATGGTCAAACCGGGCGATTTCCTCTGTGCAAGCTGTATCCACGCTGTAGACACAGAGAACGCTTTCCGTGTTTTCCCGCTGCTGGGCAAAGCTTTGCAGCACTGTAAGCGAGTCGCCTAGATCGTCAAGAAGACATCCGCGATCCACATCCTGATCCACGATTTGGGGGATTCCGGCGGCTCGCGCAAATTGATAGCAGGCGAGCCCGTCCACGATTCCCTTGCCCAAGGGCACATCCTCCTCGCTTCCTGCCGGGGAGGCAATATCTTTATAATGCAGGGAGCAGATTTGCTGGACATGGCTCCACAGGAAAGTCTCCGGGTCTATGCCGCCGTACAGGAGCCAACCCACGTCCGGCTGAGCGGATACCGCGTCTCCACAAGCTTCCAGCATCCATTCGTAGCAGGATTTGCCCTGAAAACGGCCAAGGCTAGCCTTTGCGTCGTTATGCAGGCAAAGCTTTGTACCCAAAGCACTTAGCTCCGCTGCTAACGCTTGGTAGCCGCGCACTAGGTCTTTTGCAGAAGCGTTGTCCAGCGTGGAGGGACAGCCAAGGACCCATTGGGGCAGCTTCGCCTTTTTCACAAAGGCAACGATTTCCGGGGCAGCCGTCGAAAGCTCCTCCACGATTCCATGGCAGGAACGAGCGGATAAACCATAGCTGTGCCAAAGGGGTTCCTTTTGAAAATACTCGTCCGCCGTCCATAGCTCTCCAGCGGCAGCGTTGCCGAAGCAGACGCAGGGCTCGATATACTTATAGCCAATACGGGACAGGCCCTGAAAGAACGCCTCCGGGTCTGACGATTCGAGCTTTCTGGCTCCATACAGTTGAACGCCAAAATCCATATTCTACACGCTCCCTTTCCCTGTGCGCCGTAACGTAATCGTTCCTCGGAGCACCTTTATGGCTTGTATCATAGCACGCCTTGTTCGGCTTGGCAACGCTTGTAAATTCTCTGAACCGCTTGTCCATCTCGAGAAAAAGCGCGGGAAGAATCGTGACAAAGCTCCCCGGCGGGTGTATGATGTTACTATCAATCTTGCGTTAAAACACGAAAGAGGATGCTTGTATGAATAAAGGGACGATCGTTTGCATTGCGCTGGGCGTGCTGGTAATCACCAATCTGGTTTCCTTTCTACTGATGCGGCATGACAAAAACTGCGCCAAAAAAGGTAGCTGGCGCGTGCCCGAAGCGACGCTATTTATTGCCACGGCATGCTTTGGCGGCTTGGGAGGCGTGCTTGGCATGCAGCTACTGCGGCATAAAACCCAGCATTGGTATTTCAAATTGTTCTTTCCGTTGCTGCTCATCCTTCAAGTGCTTTTGCTGGCAGCGGGCGCGTATTTGCTTTTCCGTTAAGGCTACGGCTTTCTTTTCCTGCCGGGCTTATCCTTCGGCCTTGACAATATACTCCATATAAACCAGCTCTTCGGGAATCACGCCTTCAAACAAAGTGCTGTGATAACCTTGAATACTGAAGCCGTTCGCTAGGTAAAAGCGCTTTGCCGGCTCATTATGGGCGTAGGTGTCAATGCGAATCACGGTATAGCGCTGCTGAACGGCAAATTGCTTGGCGTATGCCAGCATTTGTTTGCCATATCCGCGTTTTGCCCGTTGCGGAGGGATGCACAGCGTGTGAATGACCAGCGTTTCTCCGGCTTTGGGGTGAGACGACCATTGAATCTTTTGATACTCAGGGCCTTGCTCGTCGTTAAGAATCATGCTGGCGCAAACGGCTCCGTCCTCCTCCAGCACATACATCGTGCCTTTGGCGACCGCCTGCTGCGGCACCTTGATGGTGGGATAAACCCCAAGCTTCCAGTTTGAGCTGCTACCATTGACCAGCTCGTATTGCAGTAAGTCCTCATAAGATTGCGCGATGGCTTCAATATCCTGTTCGGTGGCGGGTCTAATCATGCTACATTCCTCCGTTGCTTTTTTTAAGCCTGACGCCGATGGTTTCGTCCGGGCGCGTTGCCGCTTAAAAGCCTTACGAGCCAAGCAATGGCATATGCTCCGGTTAAAATGACGATAAACCAAAGAATGGATAGGGGAACGGGCTGCTCATACACCTTTAAGAAAGGATAGGGGCCGTTCATTACATGAACCATATTGAGGATGACAGCGGTAATGGCATACAATAGCGTTGGAAGCAAAGCAATGCGTATGTCCTTTTTTCGAATCCTTCCTTTTGCTTCTAAGAAAATAAAGGATAAAAATGCTAGGACAGGGCAGAGAAAGTGGTGATACAGCATCGTTCCATGGAACAGCATGGCTTGGTAGCCGCCCATTCCCGCCCAAGGAGCAAGGACAAGAACCACAACGAGGAAGGTTACGGAAAGCATGCAAACCGATAGATATTTGAAGCGGAATACCCACGGGGCAATTTCTGCTTTTTTGCCGATGATACATAGGAGCTGACAGACAGCCATCCATCCGCAGGCCAGCATGGCGAGTATATTGCTGTCGATCGTATAGTATTGGAAAAGTCCCCAGCCTTGGTCCTGTATACTCTGTACAAGTCCGATCACTTCAAAACAAAAGATTGTCAGATTGATGCATAATCCCATGCAGAGGTTCCTTTTTGCGTGCATATCCTTACCTCAAATCGCGTGCTTTTCTCATTGATTATACCACCAATGGGAAACAAGAAGCGAGTATCAATATTTTTGGTTTTGACAAAGCAGAAAAGTCCTCATAGTCGACTGTTTTCACTATCGTTTTCCATACTGTTTTCTGCTAAGATACGGGTATTGAAACGGTTGCCGTTTTCCTGAAAAACAAAGGAGGCTATGGACTAGCTTATGAAAGCGATTGCGGTGGATCAGCTCCATCTTTTTGCCGTACAGGCGCTGGAAAAAATCGGTATGTGTGCGCAGGACGCACGCACCGTTGCGGACGCATTGGTAACGACCGATACGTTTGGCGTACTGTCCCATGGTACAAAAAATCTGCTAGGGTATATTCAAAAGATGCAAGCAGGCGGCTTGGATGCGAAGGCTGTGCCTACTGTGGAAAAAGAAGGCCCTGCGTGGGCGCTGGTCAACGGCAACAAAGCCGTTGGAATGGTATCCGCCAGCTTTGCCATGCAAAAGGCGATTGAGAAGGCCAAGGTCTGCGGCATTGCTTACGTGGGCGTAAAGAATAGCTGTCACTTCGGCGCGGCTGGCTACTATGCAAACATGGCCGCCCAAGAGGGCATGATCGGTTTGGCGATGAGCAATACCGACCCCATTATGGCGGTGCCGGGCGGCTGCGGAGTATCGATTGGAAGCAATCCGTTCTCCTATGCCGCGCCTACCGGCGATGGAAGGTCTGTGTTCTTGGATATCGCGCTGAGCAACGTGGCGGCGCTGAAGGTGATCATGGCTAAGGAAAAAGGCGCACAGGTGCCAGAAAGCTGGCTGGTAGACGAAAAAGGGCAGCCTACAAGCGATTCCAGCACCTTCCCGGAGCATAGCTGTCTGTCGCCTATGGCGATGCATAAGGGCTATGGCTTGGCGGTAATGGTGGAGCTGCTGGCCTCCGTGGTGACCGGCGCTGGATTGCTGGGCGAGGTGCCTAGCTGGAACCTGAAAATGGAACAGCCCAATGGCGTAGGTCACGCGTTTATTGCCATTGACATTGCACAGATGCTGCCTGCCGACCTCTTTGCGTCGCGTATGAAGCGGCTAGCAGACGAGCTGCACGGCGCGCCTAAGGCTGATAAAGTGGAGCGTATCTACCTGCCCGGCGAAATGGAATGGGATAAGCGCGACAAAGCCCTAGCCACGAACCGGCTAGAGCTGACGGATGTGATGGCCGCCAATATGGACAAGCTCTCTCAAATGACCGGTGTTGCAGTCCCATGGTTGGAAGCGTAAGAATATATTCCAATGGATATAGAAGCTGAGGAGGAACCTATGATGGACGATAAGACGAACATGACAAATCTGATGCAGTTGACGGGTATTTGTCCTATTCTGGCAATGGCGGAGCCGGATGCGGCCGTGCCCGCGGCGCAGGCGCTGGTAAAGGGCGGCCTGCCGATGATGGAAATTTTGCTTAAGAACGAAACCAGCGTACAGAACTTAGCTAAGGTTGCCCGGGAGGTGCCCGAAATGTACGTGGGCGCGGGCACGGTACTCACCGCCGAGCAGGCGGAAAAGGTCATAGACCTAGGCGCAAAATTTGTGGTGCTGCCAGGCTTTAGCCGCAGTGTTGTGGAGGTTTGCCTGAAACGCAATGTGATGGTGCTGCCCGGCTGCGTCACCGCTACGGAAATCATGATGGCGTTGGATTACGGCATCAAGGTGGTAAAGTTCTTCCCTGTATTCCAAATGGGCGGCACGGCTACGCTGGCGCAGTTTAACGGCGGCCCCTTCCCGGATGTGAAGTTCGTCGTCACCGGCGCGCTGGATTCCAGCAACTTCCTACCGCTGGTGGAGTACCCCGGCACCATGGCTGCGGGCGGCGACTGGATGTTCCAAGATCATTCCGCACTCAAAAATCGCGATTACGAGCAGATTGCCCGCAACATGCGGGAATCCGTCTGCCGCGTGCAGGATATGCGCGGCGCAAAGACCCGTCGCTAAGCCTTCCGCCGCCAAGCCGCATAGCTCCTGCTATTGTTACGCATGCGTCACGGCTTGGCGGCAGCCTGAACCAACTTTCATTGCAATCAGGACTTTAACAAGGAGCGCAATACCATGCAATCACTCACAGACTGCTTTACCCTACAAAATGGCGTAAGGATTCCCTGCCTTGGGCTGGGCACATGGCAAACCGACGGCGCAACCACCAACGCGGCGATCAAGGCGGCCTTGCATTCCGGCTATCGTTTGATCGACACGGCGGCTGCTTACGGCAACGAAGCCAGCGTGGGCGAGGCTATCCGCGAAAGCGGCGTGGAGCGCAAGGAAATTTTTCTTACCAGCAAGCTACGCAATGCCTGCCACGGCTATCAGGCAACGCTGGAAGCCTTCGAGGGAACGCTTAACCGTCTGGGCTTGGAGTATCTTGATCTGTATTTGATTCATTGGCCCAATCCCCTGCAATACCGCACCATCTGGAAAGAAGCGACGGCGGGGACGTGGAAGGCCTTTGAGGAGCTATACAAGGCCGGACGTATCCGTGCCATCGGCGTTAGTAATTTTATGCCTCATCATATAGACGCTTTGATGGAGACGGCTACGATTGAGCCTATGGTTAACCAGCTGAAGCTTTGCCCGGGGGTTACCCAGCCGGAAACGGTTCGCTACTGTCGGCAGCACGATATTCTGGTGGAGGCGTACAGCCCCTTTGGCACCGGCACGATTTTTGAGGCGCCGCAGATGAAAGCCTTGGCCCAAAAGCACGGTAAATCCGTGGGGCAGATTTGTCTGCGTTGGAGCCTGCAAATGGGCTTTTTACCTTTGCCAAAGTCGGGAAGCCCGGCGCGTATTTCCGAAAACACCAAAGTGTTCGATTTTGAACTGTCCCAGGAGGAGGTCGATTTCATCGCCAACCTCAAGGGCTGCTGCGGCGATGCGCCCATCCCGGATGAAATCACCTTTTAATCCCCCAGCCCAGAGAGGGAGACCGCTATGAGAATCAAGAACAAGGACATGCTGACGAGCCATGGCAACGTTACAGGCCGCCGGATCGTTACGGAGCTGCTGGACGCGGGGCTGGATGCATTGGATCCCTATTACCGCGTGAAGGCGCTCGTTGAGGTAAAGGATCGCAAAATCATTCTGCACACGGATGGCTTCGAAATGAAGGGTGATCCTCATGCCGGGCCTGTAACATACGATTTGAATGAGTATGACCGTGTGTTTGTGATTGGCGCGGCAAAAGGGGTGCAGCGCGCGGCGCTGGCGCTGGAGGAAGTGCTGGGCGACGTGCTGACCGGCGGCCATGTAATCGGAAAGCACGGCGACGGCAACCTGCTGCACAAAATCGGCGTTACGCTAGCGGGGCATCCCGTGCCGGATGAATGCTGCGTGGAGGGCTGCCGAAGGATCGAAGCATTAGCTGACGGCTTGACAGACCGGGACTTGGTGTTCACCCTTTTTGGCAGCGGCTGCAGCTCGCTGCTGACCTACCCGGTGGAGGGTGTAACGCTAGCGGATATGTCGGCCTTTACCCGCATGATGCAGATTGAAAAGGGCGTTACCACCAGCGATCTCAACAAGGTGCGCACTCATCTTGACCGCTTGAAGGGTGGACGGCTGGCAAGGCTGCTTTCTCCCGCGAAAATGGTAAACCTCGTCACTGCCGACCCGGCGAAGATGTGTACGCCGATTCAACGGGTTTCCTATTTTGAAATGCTGGAGAACAACACGTTTTTTCCCTCGATCGCAGGCGCGTCCACCTACGCCGACTGCATTGCCGTTCTTCATAAATGGGATGCGTGGGAGCGTACGCCGGAATCCATCCGTCGACATCTGCAGGCGGGCGGGCCTACAACTGAAAACATGAGCGTGGCTGAATATGAAGCGCTGGGCGCGCGGTTCTTTGGGCTGATTTTTAAGGATGCAACCGTCTACCCCGCCGTGCGCATGCGTGCGGCGGCGCTGGGCTATCCCTGCGTGATGCTGTCGGAATATATGGAGGCCGAGGCCCGGGAGGCGGGTGCGGTAAACGCGCTGATGGCGCTTTGCGCCGAGCGCTCAGGCGAACCCTTTAAAGCCCCCATCGTATTGATGACCTCAGGTGAGAACGTGGTTACCGTCGGCAGCGAAACGGGTGTGGGCGGACGCAACCAAGAGTACTGTATAGCGGCGGCTATTCGCATTGCAGGGGACAAGCGCATTGTTTTCGGTGCGGTGGATACGGACGGTACGGACGGCCCCGGCGGGCTGGATATCCCCGGTGCGCCGAACTGCCTTGCGGGCGCGGTGGTGGACGGTGAGACGCTTGCGCAGGCAGAGGCGGCGGGAATCGATCTGTGGGACGCACTCAAGACCCATGCGACCTCCGCGCCGTTATGGCGGCTGGGCTGCGGAGTCAGCGCCGAGCATAACGTATCTGCGTTGGACTTAGGGCTTATCCTCATTCAGTAAATCTACGATCGACGGCTTGTCGCATCGTTAAGGAGTTGGCGAAATGTCTGGTACAGCAATTTCCTCTATCCGCGCACGGCAGGTGTATACCAACCGTGGGAATCCCGGCGTGGAGGCCGTCGTAACCACGGAAAACGGTGCGGTTGGCCGCGCCATGTGCACCTCCGGTGTTTCGGTGGGCACCCACGAGGTCGCCTTTGCCTTTGACGGCGGGGTAAAATTCCGTGGCAAAGGCGTAACGGTTGCCGCAAGAAACGTTAGTGAGATGCTCGATCCGGCGCTGCACGGCATGGACGCAGCCAATCAAGCGGCGGTGGATTGCGCCATGCTGGATATCGTGGCCAAGGCGGGCTGCAAGCTGGGGGGCAACGCTACGGCGGCTGTTTCAGCGGCGGTATTGAAGGCTGGCGCGGCTTCGCTGGGCATACCGCTCTATCGCCATATCGGCGGCGCTAGCGCGATGTATCTACCCGTTCCCGGCGTTGCTATGGCGGCGGGCGATTCCCGCTATGGCGGCGGCATTACCACCCCCGGCGGCAAGCCCACGATGTCGGTGATGTGCTTTGGGTTTGATACCTTCGCCGACGCCTCCTATGCCTGCTGGGACGTTCATACCCGTTGGGAGGAGCGGATGCGCCTGCGCTTTGGCGGCACTCCTAACATTCGCGATTTTATCCCCATTCCCCAAGGTGTTTTTTCCTGCGACCGGGAAATCTGGGATGAGATGACAAAGGTCATTGTAGAGGCTGGGTATGAGGGTCGCGTCGGGTTCCAGATGGATGTGGCTACGGACACCTACCATAACAAGGAAGACGATAAATACTACGGCTTGTTTGACTGCAACCCAAAAACCAAGGATGAGCTGTTCAAGTTCTATTTGAACGCTATCAAGGACTATCCCTTCGTGATTATCGAGGACCCGTTCAACGAGGATGATTATGACGCCACCGCAGCGCTGACCAAGGAAAGCGGCATCCAAATCGTGGGTGACGACTTATTTACCACCAATCCTAAGCGCGTTGCCTACGGCGTATCGAAGGGCGCTGCCAATACCGTGCTGCTAAAGGTAAACCAGATCGGCACCATCACGCAGGCGCTGGAAATGATCCAGTATGCGTATAAGTTTGGTTACGCGGTCATGCCCTCGGACAGCCGGGGCGAAGGCGAAGCCATTGGCGATTATGCCGTGGGGATTAACGCGGGCTCCATTCGCGAGTGCGGCATCGGCCCCCGGGCTAACCGGCTGATTGAGATTGAACAGGAGCTGGGCAAAAACGCAAAATTCATCGGCGCGAGAGGCTTGAAGGGCTTGCGCAACCAAGCGCGGGCAGACGAATATGAAAGGATGCGTGGATGATGATACAGCAGTATATTGGCGGTAAACTGGTAGACGGGCTGGGAAAGCCGTTAAACGTCCTAAACCCCGCGACGGAAGACGTGATTGACACGGTGGGCTGCGCCACCGCTCAGCAAGCCAAAGAAGCCCTTGCGGCGGCTGAGAAGGCTTACAAAACGTGGTCTAAAACCTCGCTGAACGAACGGGTTGGCTGGATGCTCAAGCTTCGGGACGCGTGCCTTGCCAAGCGGGACACGTTTGTAAAGCTGATCTCCGACGAATCCGGCCGCACCTACTCGCTCGCTTGCGCCGATTTTGACTGGTGCATGATTAGCTTCCAGTATTACTCGGATGAAATGAAGCGCGTGTACGGCTTGACCATTCCCAATCCCGCAGGCGTTCCCGGCAGCGCCTACCACATTGTGGAGCGCCGCCCCATAGGCGTAACGGTCGCCCATCTGGCGTGGAACTACCCCATGGGAAACGCAGGCATCAAAATCGCGCCTGCGGTGGTATCCGGCTGTGCATGCATCGTGAAGCCAAGCAGCGAAACGCCGCTGTCTTTGCTGTATTTGGGTAAGGTTGCGGCGGAGATCGGCTTCCCTGCGGGCGTGCTCAATATCATCTCCGGCCCCTCCGGCGAGGTGGCCAAAACCCTTAACGAGAGTACCATTCCCAAGATGATCACGCTGATCGGTTCCAGCGAGACGGGCTTGCAGATTATGCGCGAGGCCGCTACTTCGGTGAAAAAGTATTCCTTGGAGCTTGGCGGCAACGCCCCGGTCATTGTGATGGACGATGTGAACCTTGAGACGGTCGCAGCGAACATCGTGGCGAAAAAGACCGGTTTTGCGGGCCAGACCTGTGTAAATTATAACCGTATTTATGTGCAGGAGAAAATTTATCCTGCCTTCTGTGAAGCCGTGAGGAAAGAGCTGCAAAAGGTCAAGCTCGGCAAATGGGACGACGCGGGCTACGTCATGGGCCCCATGATCAACCGTAAGGCGCGGGATCGTATGTTTGGCTTCATCGAGGACGCTGTGCACAGCGGCGCTAAGCTTGTGATGGGTGGCGAAATCCCAGCGGGCTTAGAAAAAGGCAGCTATCTCACCCCTGCGCTGTTGGTGGATGTAAACGACGACATGCGCGTCAGCCGGGAGGAGATTTTTGGCCCCATCATTCCCCTGCAGCCGTTTAAAACCTTGGACGAAGCCATCGAAAAGGCGAACCATACCATATACGGCCTATCCGGGTATTTCTTTGGTCACAGGGCGCAGGAGATCAGCCAAGCCTTCGAAGGCATGGAAGCGGGCGAAATCTTCGTCAACGGCTCCGCTGGCACCGAACAAACGCCCCACGCCGGTGTGAAGCAGTCCGGCGTTGGCTGCGACAAATCCCATTGGTCGCTAGAGGAATATCTAGATTTTAAGTACCTCTCAATCGTTCCGTAAGAGGCTGCCAGAAAGGAGCGGGGAAACGATGAGCGACAAGCAATTCGATATGATTGGCTTTGGTAATCCGTTTCAGGATTTGGTGGTGGAGCTGCTCAAGCTACCGCCCACCAACGTCAACACGCGCATCCAAAGCTATTGCTTTCAGGGCGGCGGTAACGTGCCCACCGCTACGGTAGCGGCGAGCGTTTTAGGGCTGAAATGCGCCATTCTGGGCGTGGCTGGCAGCGATATGTTCGGCCACGCCAGCTTGGGTGATTTTGCATATAACGGCGTGGATACCTCCCACCTAAAGCTGGACGACGGCAAGCGTACGGATTTCTGTATCTGCGTGACGGAGCGGGAGATTCACGGCAAGGAGTTTATCAGCCAGGACGGCAACTATACGCCCTTGAAGCCGGAGGAGCTGGACGAGAAATTTTTGAAGTCAGCACGCATTTTGCATATCGGCGATATGCTGTCTCCTGCAAAGTTTCAGGCTGCTGAATGGGTGCGCGAGGCGGGCGGAAAGGTTAGCGTGGACGCGGCCTATTACCGCCCGGACCTTTATGAAAACTATCGGTATCTGGATCTGTTTATCGCGTCGGAAAAGTATTATAACGATTTTTGCAAAGACAAGGGAAGCATGACCTGCGAACAGGCGGCGCGCTACATCCGCGCTCAAGGCCCGGAAATCGTTATTTTTACCTTAGGCGAGAAGGGCTGTCGAGGCGTTTATGGCGACCGCTATTTTGAACTGCCGGCCTTTACGGTGGATGCGGTAGACTCTACCGGCGCGGGCGATGTATTCCACGGTGCGTTCAACTACGCTTATCTGCAGGGGTGGGATGTGCCGCGCTGTGCTCGGTTCTCCTCGGCGGTTTCTGCTATTAAGTGTTTGGAGTTCGGCGGACGCGCGGGAATTCCCAACCTTGATACCGTGCTGCATTACCTAGAAACGGGCGAAATCAAGCGCGAATGGCTGGACGAGCGGGTGCGCCGCTACCGTCAGGGCTTCTTCGATCTGGTTCGCTAGGATACCGGAAAGGAAGGATTTCCATGCTGGATTATCAAGTAAAAATCGGGCTGGTGCCCATGCGCCGGGATTGCTCCCCGCGGCCGGGCGCTTTCAATTGGGAAATTGCCGAGGCCCGGGGCCGCGAGCTGGTGGCTTATATTGAGGAGCATTATGCTACAGAGAACGTCCACTTTGCCGATCTGAAGGGCGTTATCCCTGTAGAAACCTTCTACGCCGAAGGCGACGTATCCAAGGTTGCCCAGCATATGCGCAGTGAAAAGGTGGACGCGCTGCTCATGATCAACGCTAACTTCGGCTGCGAAGAGGCGGCGGCTCTGTTGGCGCAGGAGCTGCGCGTGCCGGTGCTGCTGTGGGCTCCCTTAGACGAGCGCTTCGATGAGGACGGGATGCGCTACACCGACAGCCAGTGCGGCATCTTCGGTATCAGCCGCCAGATGCAGCGTTACAACATCCCGTTTACCTTCCTCAACAGCTGTCGTGTGGATAGCGACAAGTTCGCACGTGGGCTTGACCGCTTCGCACGGGTGAGCTGCATGGTTAAAAACTTTCGCGGCATGCGCGTAGGCGAAGTGGGCATGAGACCCAAAATCTTCTGCTCCGTTATCTTCAACGAGGGCGAGCTGATGCAGCGCTTTGGTCTGCACATCATCCCCATCAACATGGCGGTAATCACCTCCAAGTTCAACCAGATTCTAGCCGAGCGCGACCCGGAGCTCGTGGAAGGTGAAAAGCTGCTGCACCGGATGTATGACGTAGACGAGGTTACCGCGCCGCTGCTGAAGCGTATTTACGCGTTTGTGCTGCTGTTTAAGGATTTGTTTGCCGAATACAACCTCGATGCGATGTCTTCCGAGTGCTGGACGAGCATGGAGCTGGCCTGCGGCGCGCTGCCCTGCTCCGCCTATGGTATTTTGCTGGATCTGGGATATCTGGTTAGCTGCGAAAGCGACATGCACGCAGCCATCACCATGGCGCTGCTATCCTGTGCGTCCTTTGGCAAGCATCCGCCGTTCATGGGCGAATTTACCGTGCGCCACCCGAAGGATGAAAACGTAGAATTGCTGTGGCATTGCGGCCCCTTCCCTTACAGCCTGCACAAGCCGGGCAAGAAGCCCATCGAGCATATTCAGCGCCAGTGGTTTGAGGTGAAGGAGAGCAAGTACACCGTTGCCCGCTTTGATCAAGAGGATGGCAAGTATATGCTCCTGAACGGCACCTGCGAAAGCGCTTCAGGGCCCTTCACCAACGGCACCTATCTGTGGGGACGCTTTGGAGACCTAGACCGCTGGGAGCGGCGTTTGGTAGAAGGCCCCTACATCCACCATATGGTGGAAGCGGAAGGCGATTATACGGAGGAAATCCGTGAGTTTTGTAAGTTTGTCCCCAACCTGACGGCGGACTCCATGAACGGAAAAGAGGAACAGTAAGATGACAACCCATCTAAAACAAATTCTGGCGCTGGCGGAAGCGAAGAACGCGGCGATCCCGGCCTTTAACTGCTACAACGTAGAGTCTGTCATGGGCGTAATGCAGGCAGCCCGCCAAACCCACGCGCCCGTGATTTTTCAGATGTACACGCGCACCGTGGATACTGAGTTTGGCCCCTTTATCGCCGCGGGTATTCATGAGGCCATTAGGCAGCTGGACGCCCCCGCTGTGATGCACCTTGACCATGGCGCGGGCATTCCGGAGGTGCTGCGCGCGCTGCGTTTGGGCGCTACCAGCATCATGATTGACGCGTCCACCAAGCCATTGGAGGAAAATATATCGATCACTCGGCAAGCCGTCGATCTCTGCGGGGAATGCGGCGTATATGTAGAGGGAGAGCTGGGCCATGTGGGCGGAGCCGCCGATGAAAAGATGAGCGATTTTACCGATGTAGCGGAAGCCGCCCGGTTTGCGAGGGAAACAGGCGTGGCCGCTATGGCGGTGATGGTGGGAACCGCTCACGGCGTGTACAAAAAAGCGCCTGTGCTGGATATCCAACGCATCACCGATATTCACCGGGAAACAGGCTTGCCGTTAGTGCTCCACGGCGGCAGCGGCGTGCCGGACGAGCAGGTGAAGCTGGCTGTGCAGGCGGGCGTGCGTAAAATGAACTTCGCAACCGATTTGATTTATGCGTTTATGGGTAGTATTTACGCCAAGAATGGCGAGATGAAGGCCATGGACGTACTGATGAAGGAGCCAATCGAGGCTGTTAAGCAGTACGCTGTCCAGAAGATCCAATTGCTGGGCGCAGACAGGATTCTGTAAGGCAGCTTACGAACGCGACCCGTCGTCCGGGATTCAGACGGCAGGTCGCGTTTGCATTTATTTGGGAAGCCCATTTAGCAGCTTTTCTTTTCTGGGTGGAAAGCTGGGCGTGCGGTTGCGGTATTGGGTGGGGGAATAGCCTGTTGATTTGCAAAACAGGCGGCTAAAATACGAGGGATCAGAAAAACCAACGCTTTCTGAGATTTCGTTGACGTTCATCTGGGAGGATAGCAGCAGCTCCTTCGCTTCGTCCATGCGCAGGTTCAAAATGAACTTGTGGGGCGAAATCCCTGATTTTTGAGTGAATAGGTGGGCAAATCGGCTGATGCTTAAGTTCAGGGAGGAGGCGTATTCGGTTAAATCGATATCCTCCCGGAAATGCTCGATGAAGTATTCGGTGGCAATCCAGATTTTGTTCTGCCCAAAATCGGTTTTCGCCATGTCGTTACGGGCTAGCATGCCGATGAGCTGCAATAGGATGCCGTTGGCCTCTAGGTTAAAAATCGGCTTGTGCTTTACGCGGAACAGCTCCGTATAGTACACCTGCGTCAGCTGGTGGAACAAGCCCTCCAGCGCGGTTCGGTCCACAATTTCATAGATGATACGATCCTGCGGCTGCAATTGCGCAATGGCCTCATCCGCTGCCGGGCCCACAAAATGGCAGTAGTAGGCAACGGGATTGGCTTGGGTGGAGTAGACGTACATCTGGCGAACGCTGCTGCGGTAGATGAGACAATGGCCCGCGTCTACGCGGATCATTTCGCCGTCGATTTCTACGGATAGCCAACCGCTTTTGATATAGAGCAGTAAATAATCGTGCCGACCATGGGAACGCAGATAGACCAAATCGTGGTCGATCACGCGTCGGATACCACAGGTATTGACTTGCAGACAGTTTCGGGCGGGAAAGTCCGTCAAATCTTTATAGTCCTTGATCGCTTCCATCATGTCGTTCACCCCGGTTATTAGAATAGCACAGGAAACTCGGATTGTGAAGAAAGGAAATGGATATGAGCTATTATGAATATCACGTGGCTAGGCGGTACGTACAGTTTGAGGGCGCACTGCGAGAGCTGCCCAATTATGCCGCGCTCATTGGAAAGAAGGTACTGCTGTTAACCGCTTGCGATCCCCTGCGGGCGCAGCTCGAGGGGAAGATTCGGGAGGGGCTGGAGAAGCCCGCCGCCTATTGGATGCAACAGAGGCTGGCGGAGGAAAGCCCGCGCTACGCCCGTTATATGCCTATGACCGACCGGCTGGACGAGCTGCGCCGAGACATGACGTTCGAGTTCTATGATATTGGCGACAGGGTGGTATCGGAGCCAAGCATTCGGCAGGTTGCCGACTATGTGCAAAGCCGTGGGATCGACACTGTGGTGGGCATTGGCGGCGGTCGGGGGCAGGATTTCGCCCGCGCGCTGACGCACTATGTGCCGGTCAAGGTCATCTTGGCGCCTACGCTGGCGGCGACGAATGCCAGCATTTCGACGCTCAGCGTACTGTATAGCTCCGATGGGGCGCATATCGAGCAGTATTGGCGCATGGATAACGCGCCTGATTTGGTGCTGGTAGACACGGAGGTGTTGATCAGAAACGGCCCCAAGGTGCTGTCGGCAGGTGTTGGCGATATCGTAAGCACCTATTACGAGGCGCTGTGCAACCTGCGCAAAACCGGACGGACAGACTGTATTCCCGCTTTGTCCGATCGCGGACTGCAGCTGGCTGTGGATATTATGCGCGAGCAGGTTCCTTCCGCGATGGAGGCTGTCCGGGAGCAAAAGATCAATCCCGCGTTTGAAAGCGTGGTATCGATGATCATGCATAATTGCGGGCCGCTGGGAATGGTCTGCACCTTGGGCTTTGCGCACATTCTGGATGAGATGTTCCTGTATTTTGACGCAGCTCATCGGCATCCTCATGGCCTGCGCGTGGGGTTCGCTACGATTCCCATGCTGCTGTATCAAGGCGCGGAGGATCGGGAAATCCAGCAGTATATTGACTTTTGCCATCAAGCGGGCATCCCCGTCACATTGGAAGAGCTGGGCCTTGCTGAGGTAACGGAGGATCAGTGGATGCAAGCCTATGACGCAACGGTGGGCAAAAGCGGCACTTTGCAGTCGCTGCCCTTTGCCGCAACGCCTGAGGATTTGATCGACAGCCTGCAAGCGGCAAAGAAATGGACAAAGCATTGAGACTTTCCCGTTGCTTTGCGAGAGGGCGTTACGTTGCAGGGCCATTGCCCTGCTCGGCGGAATAACGACTGGGCGCTACGCCAAAATGTCGGGAAAACGCTCGGCTGAAATATAATGGATCGTTATAGCCGCATAGCAGCGCCACCTCTGCAACGCCTAATCCGCCGCTTTGTAGCATGGAACGGGCGCGCTCCATCCGGGTCTGGATTAGGTACGCATAGGGCGATACCCCCATGCATTCGCGGAAGGTATGGATGAGGTGATACTTGGTCATGCCGCAGTAAGCGGCCAACTGATCGATCTGGTTTAATTCATGATAGTGCCGATTGATGTATTCCACACAGGCCATTACCTTTTGGCGGCTATGCTCACTACATGGGGCGTGGGTTTCCATCAGCCGCCGACCCAGCAGCGCTAATGCCTGTTGAAACTGCGCGTTCATTAGGAGACGATAGAGCGGCTCCTTGCGCTGCATCTCTCCGGCCATGGTTTTCAAAAGCTCCTCAGCCTCTGGGCACCTTTCTGGGGTGAAAACGCTGCCTTGGGCCATGCCGCAGGCTTGGAGCAATTCGGCTGCTTGCGTGCCGCTAAAATGCACCCAGCGGCATAGCTGGGGCAGCGTAGAGGAAATGCGGTAAATCTGCGGCTCCTCCGGCCGATACAGCACCAGCTGTCCCTCCCGTACCATTTGCCACTGTCCGTTCAGCCAGAATTGGGCCTGCCCGTAGGTCAAGTACAGCAGCTGATAATCCAGCCTTCCATGGGGACGCTTGACCAGCACGTCTGCGGCGGCATGACCGTCGCCGCGTCGCGTGGTGTTGACGCCGCAGCTGTTGATTTGGAGCGGTGCAGTGGAAACAATGTTGGTGCTATCCCGATCGCTGCCATAGATCACATACATTTGCATACCCTCCCGTGGCTTATGGCCCGTATGGAACGATAAAACGCAAGATAATCCATATCCCTGCGCAACTTATGCTATCGTCGCTATTAGACCGCAATGCTATAATGAAAGCACATCCAACAGATGGAAAGGAGCGATTATCCCCATGAAAAAGTTTGCGTTTATCGGCGCAGGCAGCTATATCTTCACCCGTAACTTGGTACGTGATTTGTTGACCTTCCCCGCGTTTGAGGACTGCCACATCGCCTTGATGGACATTAACCCTCTGCGGCTGGAAAAGATCACCGCCTGCGTCAACAAAATCAATAACGCCTTTGGGAATAAGGCTACTGTGACCTCCACCATGAACCGTGCGGAAGCGCTGGAGGGCGCGGACGGCGTGCTGTGCACCGTGTTTAACGGCGACATCGATATCTGGCGTTATGATATCGAGATTCCCAAGGAATACGGCGTGGACATCAACATTGGCGATACGCGCAGCGTATCGGGTATCTTCCGCGCCCTGCGGAACATTCCCCTCATGCTGGACATTTGCCACGATATCGAGAAATATTGCCCGAAGGCCGTGTTCCTGAACTACACCAACCCCATGAGCATGCTGTGCAAGGCTATGCAGAGCAACACCAAGGTGGAGGTCACGGGCCTATGCCACAGCGTGCAGGGCACCGCGAAGATGCTGGCGGAATGGATTGGCGCAAAGCCGGAAGAAATGACCTATACCTGCGCGGGCGTGAACCACCAAGCCTTTTATATCGATCTGCGCTACCATGGCGAGGACGCTTACCCGTTGATTCGCAAGGCGCTGGAAAAGCCGGAGATTTGGAACGTGGAGCAGGTGCGCAATGAGATGTTCCGTCAGCTGGATTATTACCCCACCGAGTCCAGCGGTCATAATAGCGAATATAACGCTTGGTTCCGCAAACGCCCTGATTTGATTGAGAAATACTGCACCCACGGCACCGGCTGGAACCCCGGCGAGTATGCGTTCTCGCTGAACGGTCGCATTGCACGGGAAAAGACTTGGGTGGGCGAGCTGGATAAGTGGATCGCCGAGGAGAAGGTGGACACCGCCTGTAGCGGCGAATACGCCTCCAATATCTTCAACGCCCGCTTTGGCGATGGCAAGCTGTTTAAGTTCAACGGTAACGTGTTAAACCGCTGCCTGATCGACAATCTACCGGAAAACAGCTGCGTTGAGGTGCCTGTTCTCGCGTCCGAGTACGGCATGGAGCCCATTCATGTGGGCCCGCTGCCAGATCATCTGGCTATTTTGGTCAACACCACCGCACGTTTGGAGGACATGGTGGCTGAGGCGGCAGTGACCGGCGATAAGCGCAAGGTTTTCCATGCCGTATGCATGGATCCGCTATGCAGCGCTGTGTGCTCGCTAGAGGAAATCAAGCAGATGACGGACGCGCTGTTTGAAAAGAACAAGGATTATCTACCCGCATTCCAAAAGTAAAAGATACTAACGAAAAATGGATGACCGCCGGGAGGGGAGCATTACCTTCCCGGCGGCTGTTTTTGTTTACCAAGCTTGCCTTCAAATGACTCCCTCTTGGGGGTGGTTATGGCGCGTTAACGGTTCGCCGTTTTCACATAAATGAGTATAAAATGCTCCCCGGGTTTCTTGACGGCAAGCAAACCAGGGAGCAAAAGGATGTAGTTATGAAGATTAGCCCTTTACGGCGCTATCCAGCGTGCCTTGGACGAAATACTTCTGCAGCACCAAGTACACGATAATGGTGGGCAGAATGGCGATGAGCGCGCCTGCGGCGGCTGCGTTGAGGTCCGTGCTGGTTTCCGAGAAAAATTGCTTGATGGTCAACGTGATGTTGTACATCTTGGATTTTTGCAGCACGTAGAGGGAGAAGGCGAACTCGTTCCATGCGCCGATGCCCTTCATGATGATAACGGACACGGTGACGGGAGCCAGCTGCGGCAGGATGACGTGGAAGAAGGTTTGCAACGTACTTGCGCCGTCGATGGCGGCCGCTTCATCAAGGGATTCAGGAATCGCGGTGATGAAGTTGCGGTACAGAAAGATGGATAGCGGAAGGCCAAACGCCGCGGTAACCAAGATAATGCCCCAATAGGTGGAGATACCGTGCAGGGAAACCAGCAACGAGTACATGCCGACCACGATGGAGAGGGCGGGTACCATCATCATGGATAGAACGACGTTCATCACGAACTTATTGAACTTGGCATGGTTGCGTGCAAGGGGGTAGGCCGCCATGCAGCCAGCGATGACCTCGATGAGGATAACGCCGATGGTGATAATTGCGGTGTTCTTGAGGGCGTTAAGCAGATTGCCGCTATCCAGCGCCTTTTCAAAGCTGCCCAGATATAGCTCTTTAGGCATGGACAGGCGGGAGCTGAGATCCTGCGGGGATTTGAAGGCCATCATGATTACCGCGTAGATGGGCAGTAAATAAATAACGATGATCAGGAGGCTTAATGCATACTTCCACCATTGGTTTTTGCGCAGGAAGGTGTTATTCTTTTGGCTGATTTTTACTTGCTGAGTCATCAGTACTGCACCTCCTTCTTAGCGAAGTAGCGGTTCAATACGTTGGAAAGGATCATGATGAAGAAGAAGGTGAACACGCCGATGGCTGCGGCATAGCCGGCCTTTTCAGCCACGAAGTAGCGGTTGGTGATATATGTGGCCAAGGATTGCGAGGAATGACCCGGACCACCGTTGGTCAGGGATACGATTACGTCAAACAGCTTCAGGCTGCCGATAAGGTTGGTAATGACGCAGGTTTGGATGGAGGGAATCAGCAACGGAAGCGTAATGTGCCGGAAACCCTGCCAAGTGCTGACGCCATCCACGGCAGCAGCTTCGTAATAGGCGGTGGGGATATTTTGCAACCCTGCCAAGTACATGACCATGCTATTGCCCACGTACTGCCAAGAATTTATCAACGTGATGAAGAGTACCGCGTAAAAGGGACTACTCAGCCAGTCTCGCGGTTGCACCCCGAACACTAATAAGATATCGTTTAAGATACCACGGTTGAAGGTGAGAAAGAAATACATGATGTAGCCCATGACCACGCCTGCGATCATGATGGGCATATAAACGATGGTGCGGACAAGGCCGTTGCCCTTGAAGCGGCTGTTGACCAGCAACGCCAGCGCAAGGCCGAATACGTTTTGCAACAGCGTGCAGCAGATGCCATAAATCAGAGTATTGCGGAAGGAAAGGAAAAAGTTCGCGTCTTTGAACATGCTAATATAGTTGTCCAGCCCGATAAACGTACGGACTTTTCCGTAGCCGTTCCAGCGCATCAGCGATATCTGCGCCGTTTGCAGAAAGGGATACGCGACAAACAGCAACATCACAAGTAGGGCTGGCAGGTAAAACCAGTTCATTTGCCGGTAACGGCGTTTCATAATCTATCACTCCAGACTATCATAAATGGAGGGCGGAGCCCAAGGCCGAAGCCGTGAGTCCCGCCCAGCCAAAGGTCGAGGATTTACTTTCCGTCGGCTTCCTTCTTCTCCTGATAGTTAACCTTCAGGTTCTCGACGGCAGCGGCGATACCGGTTTCGGTGGGATCCATAACAACCATGGTGATGGACTCGCCCATAACGCCCCACATACCGTTGGGGAAGTATTGGCGATCGAACAGGTTGGTGTATTCTACTACGTCCGCATACATTTCCTGAGCCTTGCGGAACGCATCGATGGCATAGTCGCCTTCAACGGTCACGTCGGTGAAGCCGGGCAGAGCGCCGGTGGCGCGGCACATCTTTTCGATGTTTTCGGGACGGCTTACAAACTCCAGATACTTAGCAGCTTCTTCTTTCTTCTCGGTTTCCTTGTTGATGCCTAGGCAGTAAGCTTCGCCAGCCATGAAGGCCATGCCTTCGCCGGAGAAGGAGGGATAGGGCATGAAGCCGAGGTTCGCATCGGGCACATACTGACGGGCCCAAGTGATGTTCTGCGCATGACGCCAGAGGAATCCGCAATCACCGGCGCCAACGGCGGTGCACTGCGCCATGGTATCAGCGGTGGTGAAGTCGGTGTTGATGTAGCCGTTGTTAACCATATTGGCAACTTCCTGCATAACGTAGGTGCCATAGGTTTCCCAATCGAAGGAGCCGTCCAACAGAGCGGCGCCCTGATCGTACTTGTTGCCCTTGGCGGTCAACATAGCGGAGGCGATAGCAGCCATGAAGCCAGCGCAGTTGCCGCTGTCTTTACCGCCGATGTAAACGGGAACCTTGCCGATGGCCTTGATCTTCTCGCAAGCGTCATAGAAATCCTGCAGAGAATGGATGGCAGCGGGGTCGACGCCGGCTTCGGTCAGCACGTCGATGTTGTAGATGCAGCCGCCCATGGACTGGGTCAGGTTGCAGCCGTAGATGGTGCCGTCCTCGGCGGTTACGATGGAGGCGGCGGAAGGATCCATGCGGCTTACCCAAGGCTGATCATTGAGGCTGGCAAGATACTCGGAGTAGCGCTTCACAGCCCATCCGTGGGTTTCCCACACGTCAGGCAGGTCGCCGCTGCTCATACGAGTCTTCATAACCGTCTCGTACTCGGAGCCCGGAGCGATCAGTTCCACTTCGATGCCGGTTTCGGCGGTAAACGCCTTGGCGATCTCGGTGACAACATCCAGGTTAGCGTCGGTGTAGGTGGTCTCGACTTCGATCGAGGCAGCCGCAAAAGCGCTGGTGCAACCAAAGGCTAGGACTAGGGTTAGAACGAGAGCCAGAACTTTTTTCATTGGGAAATACCTCCTCTTTTATCACATAAAGCTCATCACGAGCCTTACATTCCAATAACGGGAACATTTTGGTCAAACAAGACAACCACTGTTATAATTATAACGATAAACACCCGGAAATGACAATTATCAAATTATCGAATTTATTATCCAAACTTATTGTAAATTCCGGTATGCCTTGCGCAATGCTTTTCTAGGGCGGCATCAGCATGACTTTCCCACTGCTAACGCAATCGTTCCTCCTTGCTATCCACGGAGTGGCTGCAAACGGCTGATAGGATGGCGCTTAACCGCGTTGCCCATTGGTCAAAATCAAGCCTTCTTCCATCTTCATCCATCCTAACGGTACAAAAAGTAAACGTAGCGCTATGTCCGAGGATGAAAGTGAAAAGCTTTAGTTTATACAAAATACTGCTAAAGTGTCGAGCCACTTTTCTACGGACAAGGGACGCCATTCTCTAGGCCTTTACGGTATGGAAAGCCGGTATGTGAATGTGAGCCGTTCCTTAAATCTCTTATAGTTAACCATATTTTGGGGCAAAGAACAATCGAATAAAATGCTAAAAGAAGGTACTTTTCTGCTGTCATCGAGGGGGGATCCCTTGGCAGGTGGCTCGATAACTACAGGAGGGTGCGTGTAAGAAGCTCTCGCTAGGCGGCAGGCCGTGGTGAACAGCGGAAAAGTGTCCAACAAAAGCGATTCCGGAGCTTGTTTCCATATTAAGGATGGATTATGCTGTGCTCATTAAACGAGCAGGAGGAAATGAATATGCGGTTTGACGGCAAATGCGCCATTGTGACGGGCGCTGGGCGCGGCATTGGGATGGCAACGGCGCTGTTACTGGCAAAGGAGGGCGCGAGTGTGGTCGCCGTAGACGTAAGCGAAGCGGGACTCGCCGAGCTGGAGGCACAGTTAAGGGCTTTGCATGCCGACTATCGGTTGGCGGCGTGCGACGTCAGCGATGAGCGCGCCGTGCGCATGATGGCGGCAGAGGCGATTGCTTGCTACGGTAAGGTAGACATCCTCGTGAACAACGCCGGTATTTATCGCGATCAGCTTATGCCCTTTGTGGAACAAAGCAGCGCGCTTTGGCGGCGCAAAATGGAGATTAACGTGCTGGGTATGATGGACCTGACGCAGGCTGTGCTGCCGCAGATGATTGAGCGCCGCTATGGAAAGATCATCAACGTCGCCTCGGTTGCGGGGGTATACGGTCTTAGCAATATGGTGGATTACTCCGCTACCAAGGGCGCGCAGATTTCGTTCAGCCTAGCGCTGGCTAAGGAGGTCGGTCCATACGAAATCAATGTGAACGCCGTGTCACCCGGCAATATCAACACCTATGGCGAGTCGCCGCAGCTGTCCTACTTCGGGCGCTCCGGCACAGCGGAGGAATGCGCTAATGTAATTGCCTTTTTGGCTAGCGACGAGGCGCACTATGTATCGGGACAAAACTACGTGGTGGACGGCTGCCGCAAAACGCTATAGAGTGGGAGGAAAGGGCAATGAGACCAACGTTTCTTCATCATGAAAAGCCGCTTTTAGCCGCAATGATTGAAAGCGTCGGCTTGCGGGAGTGCTTATCGGATATGCGCATCGCGGAGCACGACGGCGCGGACGCGCTTGCGGTGGATTTAGCGATGCTGGACCCCGCCTGTCGGCAACCCAAAGAAATGGCGCAGATCATTCGCGCCACGGGACTGCCGCTGTTGTTTTATACCTATCGAAATTACACCTTGGCAAACGCCGATGACGACGAGCGGGCTGTGCTCCAGCTGCGCGCGGCGGAGCTGGGCGCAGCCTGCTGCGATGTGATGGGCGATCTGTTTGACCCTAACGAGCGACAGCTGACCTGTGACCCGGCTGCCGTGGACAAGCAAAAGCGATTGATCGTGGGGCTACATGAGGCGGGCGCGGAGGTTATCATGTCCTCCCACCTAAAAACGCCCATGAGCACGGCAAGCGTGCTGGAACAGATGCAGCGCATGGCGGAGCGCGGCGCGGATATCGCCAAGCTGATCGCCTATGCCGATACGCCGGAGCAATTTGCGGCGGCGGTGGACACAACCCGCATTCTAAAGGAAAAATTGCCCATTCCCTTCATCCATCTGTGCAGTGGACGTTTCGGCCCCTTGCATCGATACAACGCCGTGCTGCTGGGATCGCTGCTGACGTTCAGCGTTCCTCGCTATACCGAAAGGGTACTGGGCGTGCAGCCGCTGACCTGCGACGCACGCCGCATTATGGATGATTTGCTGCGTCACAGCGTCTATCCGGCATAACGCTACAGCGCCAGTCCGCCTGTCTGGCGGTATTCGGAGGGGGTCATGCCCATATATTTACGGAATACCCGTCGAAAGTAGGAGGGCGAGGAGTAACCCAGCTTTTCACTGATCCACTCTACGCTCAGGTCCTCGCCCAGCAGCAGATCAGCGGCATGTCGAATGCGCGCGCGGTTTTTATACTCAATGGGCGAGATGCCGGTTTCCTCCTTGAACAGATGATACAGGCGGCTTGCGCTGAGCTTGCAATGCGCCGCCAGCTCGGTCACCTGAAACTCGTGATCCCAGTTAGCTTCCATATATGCCTGCGCCAGCTGGACCACCGGACGAAGCTGCTTGCCGGAGGGTAAAAGGGGCTTGATTTCATGGTATAGGGTATAGAAGCCGCTGATGGCAAGCTCTGCCTGACGGGGATGATGGTAATAACGCTCGATGCAGCGGAAGGCGGCAAGCCGCCGCTTTCGAGGCAGCACGACGAAACGGTCGCAGGGCGATAGGGTTATGTTGGTGGAGGTACCATTTTGTTGCGTGCGCATATTGCGCAGCTTAAAATAGATACCGATGAACTCCACCATACCGTCGCCCGTCCAATGAGACTGATAGGGAACGCTTTCCGGCCAGTAGACCAAATCGCCGCTGCGGGCGCGAACCTCTCCCTGGGCGTAGTGAATCGTGACGCTGCCGCGCACCAGCAAGCAAAAGCAGGAGGTCGCCCGACCCATGGGGTTATCGAAAATTTGCGGGCTATCGTAGCAGTAGGTAATCACATCCAAGCAGCTTAGAAAGGGTAGGTCATGGGTTCTGGAACGTGAAAACAAATGCAACTTCTCCTCTCATCCAAATCTACATTGATTATAGCAATGAAAACCAGCAATTTCAATTCTAGGAGCGTGACAAGCAATGAAAATGGTATTTGATGAGTTTAAAGGGAAAACGGCTGTTGTGACGGGGGCTGCCTCCGGCATGGGGCTACTGTGTGCACAGCGCTTGGCGGAGAATGGCGCGAACGTCGTTCTGGCGGACATGGACGAGGAACGGGTAAAGCAGGCCGCTGACGAGATCGTCCAGGCGGGCGGCAGCGCTATCCCGGCGGTTGTGGATGTGCGGTATTATGAGCAGGTGGAGGCGGTGGCGACGCTTGCTTTGGAGCGCTTTCAGCATGTGGACATTCTAATCAACTGCGCCGGTGGCTATTCTGCCCGTATTTTACAGGTGGACGGTTACTTTCCCACCATGGAGCCTTCGGCGATCGATTGGGGCATTGACGTAAACCTGAAGGGGCCAACCCACTTTGCACGCGCCATTCTAAAGCATATGATTGACCAAAACGGCGGGGTGATCATCAACGTTGGGTCAACATGCGGCACGGTGGGAAATAGCGCGTTGGATTATAGCGCGGCAAAGAGCGGCGTGATGAACGGCTTGACCAAGTCCATCGCACTGTACGGCGCAAAGCACGGGGTGCGCTGCTGCTGCGTAACCCCCGGCCCGGTACTGACCCGTCCGTCAATGGCGGGCATGGCTACGCCCCTTGGGTTTGCGGCTGAACCGTGGGAGGTTGTGAACCTGATCCTCTATCTCTGCTCGGACAACGCCCGCTCCATGACCGGCGCGGAGTATTTAATCGACGGTGGACGTAGCGCCACCGCATTGGACGCCGCAGGCATAGACTGAACGAGCGTTTTAGCCTGCACCTCCGGAAGAGAGCCGCTCCTATGACAAGCATAAAAGACAAAATATCCGCATGAATTGCATAGAGAATGCATATCCTATTGATTGACTTTCAAGGCTAGAAGTGGTAAAAATCTACTAGTTCTATAAGCCTCGGAGGAATGAATCAAACCGGCCCTCCTTCGAGAAACTTGAAGGAGGGCGTGCTATTTTGAAGCATAAACGAAAAGCCGCATCGTTTCTTTTGGCGGCGCTAACGGCGCTGGGCTTGACGACGCTTCCCATGCTAACGGCGAACGCCGATCCCCTAGCAATCAAAAAGATTGAGCTTGGCGCGAGCGGCGTCAATGACAAGGATTTCGTGTATTATGGAAATAATAAGAACAACGATATAAAGTGGAGGGTGCTTGATGCAAACACAGACAACACGGGCGCAGCGGACGGTATGTTCCTGCTCTCTGAATATCTGCTAGAGCTAAACGGCGTGCAATTTGACGCGCAAATGAGAAACGCGTGGCAGGGTAGCAACGCACAGAATTGGTGCAAACAATTTGTAGAAGGACAAAACAGCGCGTTTACAACAGCCGAGCAAGGAGCCCTGAAAAGCATAACCAAGGAAGATGGAGAAGTAAGACGCTACTTTTCATACTGGGGAGCAAGCTCGCTTTCCAACGAGAAGGCGTTCTTTTTATCAGCAGCAGAAGCAACCGACTATCTTGACTCAAATAATCAATCCGCCGCGCTTATTGCCACCACAAGCGACGCCACCGTCGGTGGGTGGTGGCTGCGGTCGCCTAGCTTGGAGCATTCCTTCTACGCGGGCTATACCAGCAAGTATGGTTATGTGAGTTTTGACTATACGGTTAACTCACACCCGGGCGCTCGTCCCGCCTGCAACCTAAAGCTGAACTCCATCCTATTCACATCAGCCGCAGCCGACGGCAAATCAAGCCGCGGCGTAGGTGCAGGCGCATTAACACCTGTGCTTGATTACACAGCGACCCCTGTAAAGGAATGGAAGACTACGCTTCTGGATAAGGATCGTACATTTTTTGCACAGGCAGCAGACAATACCGTAACCAGCGTCGAGATTCTTTATAGCAACTGGTCGGTTGAAGTTGACTATCGTAACGCTGGTACTGGCGAAAATGAGTATGTTTCTGCTATGCTTTGCGACGCGGACGGCCATGTGCTTTATTATGGGACCATTGCTCAAAGCAGCGCGAGCGGAACGCAGATTGTGAGTATTCCAGACGGACTAGCCATAGGAAGCTATACGTTAAAGGTATTCTCCGAGCAGAAAAACGGGCAGAATAAAACGGATTATGCGAGCGCTTTTCATGATATTACACTGGCTGTTCTGCCAAAGGCAGCCACACCCGGGTCAAACCCGCCCGCGCCTAGCGCGAGCTTTGCCGCAACCAGCGAAAACGGGGGCGTCTTAACAAGCTTTACCGCCGATATGCAATATAGCGTAGACGGTGGAAATACTTGGGCGGACGTCACTGCCTCTCCAATGAATATCACAGGCGTTAGCGCGGCCTATGGCCTAAAAGTTCGCAATAAATTAAATGTTTCTGATTTGCAAACCATCGGCGTAACGCAGGCTGCACAGCCTAACGGGCTTCAAAAGACCGACTGCTCCTTCGCGGCAAATGATGGTGTAATCAGCGGCTTCGACGGCACAATGGAATACAAAGTATTCGGCTCTGCCGACCCTTGGACGGTGGTTGCGGGCGCTACCCTGACAGGACTAAGCAACCAAACTTATCTGGTTCGTACAAAGGCAAGCGGAACGTTCCTTGCATCAAAACCCCAAAGGATCACCATCCGTTTTTTAGCTCTCGATTACAGCGCGCTTGATGCGGCAATCGCCGCTATTCCCGCCGATCTTTCTGCCTATACAGACGTGACGGTACAAGCGGTAAACGATGCGAGGAATGCGGCTGAGAACGGAAAGGCTGCAATCGATCAAAAAATGATAGACGGCTTTGCGAAAGCAATCCAAAAGGCCGTTGACGGTCTTCAAAAGAAAACTGCCGTTGGGATGGAGGAGAGCAAAACGCCGCCTCGGACGGGAGACAACGGCTGCATGCCTATTTGGTGGGTCATGATGATGATATCCATCAGCGGCTTGATCGCTGTTGCGATTGCCAATTCAAAGCCGTTGCTATCCCAAAAGCACTGTGATAGCAGGGGATAGGAGCGCCCCAAAATATTGGGGTGTTAAGCGGGCGCGACCAGCTTATACCATCCCGGTGAGCGCTCCTTGGCGGATCATTTGGTCGGCCATGGAGGCCATGTCGTCAGCGGGCTCGTTGCAATTTCGCTCCACCCACGCGCGCACCAACCCCATACAACCCGACATAACGAAAGTATAGCGATAGTCAAATTTCGTGTCGTCCACTGGCGCGTCGGTCTTCTTGTGCAGCTTTAGCCAATCGCTCAGGCACTTTTCCCGCACGACCTGATTCATTTTATTGAAGAAGGCCATATCTCCGTTCTCGCTAAGCAGGACATGGCACAGCGCCTTGTTCTCGCAGACAAACTGAAACAGATCACGCAAAAAGGGCAGCATCACGTCCAAAACCGTTTCGTCCTGATGGGACAGCACAATCTGATCGAATTTCTCGAACATTTCATTTTCTAGCTGCTCCAGCATGTCAAAGATATCTTTATAGTAAAGATAGAAGGTGCCGCGATTCACGTCCACCAGCTCTGCCAGCTCGCGAACGCTGACGTCCTTAATGGGCTTGCGCGAGATCAACTCGATCAATCCCTGCATAAGCAGCTTCTTCGTCCGGCGAACCCGCCGGTCTTCTTTTTTTTCGTTGTTTTCCATAGTTGACCGCCCTCTTTGTTCAACACTTTCAATAATTTTGTTGAGTATCTCCTGCTTTGCTTCGACTGTGTTGTATAAACATCAGTTCATTTATGAACTGATTATTGATTTACACCACATATATTATTATACTATCAGCTGTTGATAAAGTCAACAACAGTTCATTAATACGACGGGAGGAATTTCATTGAACAGGCTGGTCAAATGGATGGTCAAGCACCGCATAGTTGTGCTGCTGATCTGCCTTGCGCTGGTGGTGCCGTCGGTGCTGGGCATGGCAGCCACGCGTGTGAAATATGACCTGATGGATTATTTGCCCTCTGATCTGGACACGGTCAAGGGGCAGGAGATTCTCATGAAGGACTTTGGCAAGGGCGCCTTCTCCCTGTGCATCACCCAAGGCATGAACGAGGCTGACCAGGCTGCCTTGGAGGACGCTATTCGCGACGTGCCTCATGTAGAATCCGTTATCGGCTATGCTTCGGCAACTGACGGCGCTTTTCCCGCCGAGCTGCTGCCTAACGATTTGTATGCTTTATTCAATAGCGGCGACGCGCGGTTGTTCGCGGTTTTCTTCGACGGTACCACCTCCGCTGAGGGAACCATGGAGGCCGTTCAGCAAATCCGAGACGTTGCGGGGCAGCAATGCTTCATTAGCGGCTTAAGCGCCATCGTTACCGATACGAAGCTCATGGTCGAGCAGCAGGAGGGCACGTACATCGCCATTGCGGTTGTGCTGTGCTGCATCGTGCTCATGCTCACCATGGACTCCTTCCTTCTGCCGCTCATCTTCCTGCTGTGCATCGGCGTGGCGGTTCTGTGGAATATGGGCAGCAACTACTTCCTTGGCGAAATTTCCTATATCACCAAGGCTGTTGCCGCTGTACTGCAGCTGGGCGTGACACTGGACTACTCCATTTTCCTCTGGCATGCGTATAAGGAAGAAAAGACGCACACCGACGATAAGGATGAAGCCATGAGCGTTGCGATTGGCAAAACGTTTAGCGCCATCTTGGGCAGTAGCCTGACAACCGTGGCTGGCTTTGTGGCTATCTGCTTTATGAGCTTCACTTTGGGCCGTGATCTCGGCATTGTGATGTGCAAGGGCGTGCTGCTGGGCGTGCTAGGCACGGTAACACTGCTTCCCGCCGTCATCCGCATGCTGGACGGAGCGATCGAAAAGACGAGCCACAAGCCCCTACTGCCCGATGTGGGCGGCATTAGCAAGTTCATCGTCAAGCACTATAAGGCGCTGTGCTGCCTTTTGATTGTGCTGGTCATCCCCGCCTTCTACGGTTATCAGCACATCGGCGTATATTATGACATGAGCACCTGTTTGCCCCAAGAGCTACTATCGGTGCAGGCTAATAACAAGCTGGCAAACGACTTTAACGTTTCCACCAGCCACCTACTGTTGGTGGATGCGGACGTTTCCTCCCATGACATGCGGGACATGACCGACGAAATGAGCGCGGTGGACGGCGTGTCCTCTGTGGTTGGCCTTGATTCGCTACTGGGCGTAGGCGTTCCCGAAGCCGCACTGCCGGACAGCGTAGTTTCTATGGTCAAGAGCAACCGTTACCGCCTGATGCTGATCTCTTCCGAATATGTGGTTTCCTCTGATGCGGTGAACGCTCAAATCGAAACGCTAAACGGCATTTTGAAAAAGTATGACCAAGGCGGCATGCTCATTGGCGAGGCGCCTTGCACCAAAGACTTAATTACCTGTACAAATACGGACTTTACGGTTGTGAGCATCATCTCCATTGTGGCGATTTTCCTCATTATCGCCTTGGTGCTTAAGTCGATTTCTTTGCCCGTGGTTTTGGTGCTCATCATCGAGTCGGCCATCTGGATAAACCTTTGCATACCTTACTTTACAGGAACAACGCTTCCCTTCGTTGCGCCGATTCTTATTTCCACCATTCAGCTGGGCGCGACGGTGGACTACGCCATCCTGATGACGACGCGCTACAAGCAGTCCCGTTGCGATGGGCTGGAGAAGGCCGAGGCTGTGGGCTATGCGGTAAAGTCCTCCGCTCAATCCATTCTGGTTAGCGGCTTTGGTTTCTTCGCGGCAACCATTGGCGTGGGCATTTATTCCAACGTGGACTTGATCTCCTCCATGTGCAACCTCATCGCCCGGGGCGCGCTGTGCTCTGTGATTGTGGTGCTATTCCTGCTCCCTGCGCTGCTGCTAGCCTGCGATAAGCTGATCGTTCATACCACCCTGAATATGAAGAAAGCCTGAAAGGAAGTTCGTCCTATGAAAAAGCGTGTATTTTCCCTGATGCTGGTTTTCACCTTGCTGCTAAGCTGCGCCGCAGGCGCGGAAACAACCAAGCACGAACGGGTTTTTGCCGTGGTGAGCGCCGACGGCGCTGCCCAAACCATCATTGACAGCGTGCGGCTGGACAACGCCGACGCGTTGGATGAAATCATCGATAAGACGGCGCTTAGCGACATTGAAAACGTGGGCGGTCATGAAGCCTTTACCCAAGACGGTGAAAACCTTGTCTGGCAGGCGGCGGGTAAGAGCATCACCTACCAAGGCAACGGCAATGAGGCGTTGTTTGTCAGCCCCATACTCACTGTGACGGCCGACGGTAAAGCCGCTACCGACCTGACCAAGCTAAACGGCAGCGTTACCGTCACTGTGAGCTATCAGGTGAACCGAGCCGCCCCTTACCTTGCCGTAAGCGCACTGCTTCTGGATCCCGAAACCTTCGTCAATGTGAGTGCGGACAATGCAGTGGTCATGGAAGAGGGCAGCCGGACGTTTTTGGTGGGCTATGCCGTGCCCGGCGCGGATAGCACCATCGGTCTGCCTGATCATTTCTCCTTCACCTGCAATTGCACCGACGCTACCCTGAACGACATGTACACCGTGGTCACCGCCCAGCCTGTCAAGGCGCTTGCCGAGGAGATGACGGCAAAAACCGCCGACGGCATCACGCTGGCGGATACGCTAACGGAGTGCCTAACCGCTTTGCGGGACGGAAAAGACCTACCCGTAGGCGATGAAAAGGTTACGGACGTGTTTGCCGCAGTGGCAACGCTTCGGGACGGAGCGTCCCAGCTGGCGGAGGGTTCCTCTGCCTTGGCAGACGGCGCGGCTTCTCTTTGCGAGGGCGCGACGCAGCTACAACAGGGGCTGGCTACCCTCACCGAGAATAATGACGCTTTGAATCAGGGTGCGGCGCAGGTCTTTGCCGCTACACTGACCACCGTGAACGCGCAGCTTGCCACTGCTGGCTTGGATGCAGCTGGGATCACTCTACCCGAGCTTACCGCTGAAAATTATGCGCTGGCGCTACAGGGCGTGATGGATCAACTGAACCCCGAAGCCTTGAAGGAACAGGCTACCGCCGCAGCAAGCGAGAAGGTTCGCGCCGCCGTGGAAAAGCAAAAAGAGCAGGTGGTTGCAGGCGTGACACAGGCTATGCAGGCCAAGGTGTTAGAGGGCGTGCTGGCAGCCGCCGGCATGCCCATGACCGCCGAGGATTATGAGGCTGCCATCAAGGCTGATAAGGTGCCTTCCACGCAAGCCCAGCAGATTGAGGATGCAGTCAAGACGCAGATGGCAACCGACGAGGTAAAGGCACAGCTGAACGCCGCTGTTGAGCAGCAGATCGAAGCTCTTGTGGCCCAAAATGTTGCCGCCGAAGATGTGCAAAAGCAGATCAACGACGCTATTGCTCCCGCACAGACTGCTTATGATTCCATTGCCGCGTTAAAGGCACAGCTGGATTCGTTAAACACCTTTGTTACCGGCATTGCCAGCTATACTGCGGGCGTGACCTCCGCGTCCGAGGGCGCGACGCAGCTAACGGATGGCAGCGTTCAGCTGGCAGAGGGCAGCAAGCAGCTCGCCGAGGGCAGCGCACAGCTGAACCAGGGCGTGGCGGATGGCATAAAGAAGATTGTGGATACGCTTCTGCCCACGCTGACGGACGATGTGCTTCCCGCTCTGACCACTTGGTCGGCTACCGCCGACAGCGCCTCCGCGCTCACTGGCTATGACCTTGCCGTCGATGGTATGACTCAGAATTTGGTGTTCATCATTCGCACCGACGCTACAAAGTAAGCTTGCCTAAAGGGGTGGATGGGGAAACAATTGAAAATCAAAAGCCATCACTGTTGAGCCTGTTCCTTCATCGAGTCTTTGGTTACGATGATTGTACCCAGTATCATCATAGCAAGGGCAAGCCAAAACCGTCCGGTGGGAAGCTGCCGGAAGATCGCTAATGAGAATACAACGCCGATAAAGGGAGCAAGCGCATAATAGGAGCTGGTTTTGGCTGCACCAAGGGTGCGTTGGGCATAAACATAGAAGAAAATGCTTAGCCCATATGCCACAAAACCAAGCAGCAATACTTGTGGGATAAGCAGAAGGGATGGAATCTTTTCTCCCACGCATAATGCGATGACCAGCGAACCGCTCCCTGAACCGAAGCCTTTCACTACGACAATTTCCAACGGATCACTATGGGACAGCTTTCGTGTGCAGTTGTTTTCCAAGCCCCAGCATGCGCAAGCCATCAGCACAAAGATTGACCCAAGGGAAAAATGAAAGCTGGTTGCGTCCTCCACAGATAGTAGGAGACTGGATAGCGTTACGAATCCAATGCCTATCCATAACTGTTTGCTGATCTTCTCTTTGAACAGAAGCAAAGCGATCAATGTGGTCGCTACGATTTCAAAGTTGTTCAGTAAGGATGCATTGGCTGAGGTCGTCATGGAGAGTCCTGTCATTAACAGGATCGGAGCGATAATGTCCAGCGCCACCATGCCAATCACATAGGGGCGATCCTTCCGGGTTAGGCTTATTTCTTTGCCTGCGCCAGTCTTGCTTCTTCGCACAAGCCCGACTACAAGCATCCCCATCCCTGCGCCCAAATACAGGAAAGCCGCCATCATCATGGGCGGAACGTCTGCCAGTAGCAGCTTTGACAACGGCGCGTTCAACGCATAGAGGGCTGCGGCTAACGCTGCATACCAGACGGCACGACTCGTTTGCTTCACAATACAGCCTCATTTCAGGAATTTGTCGATAGCGTCATTCAACTTGTCCAGAGCTGCGCGATCATCATGCTCGACCGCTTCCATTACGCAGTGGGTCATGGGATCGCGCAGCAACAGCTTGCCGCTGGAATGGATAGCGCTGCGCACGGCAGCAAGCTGAAGTAGTTCACATTCTTCTATCCCCATAGGGGGATAGAAGGAGTGTATCAAAATCAAACTCTTGCGTCAATTTGTGCTTCCCATTCCGGCCTGACAACATGGGGCTGTCTCAAAACGGTTAGAAGAAATTAACCAGTAAAGACAGCCCCATTGAATCCCTAAACTTCCCGAGACCCCATAAAAACAAGCGCTACGGCCGCCCGAAAGGGTGTACCGAAGCGCTTGTT
>JAQUWD010000091.1 GCA_028693055.1 Eubacteriales bacterium
CCCGATAGGTTGTTGTATACTTGCCCGTCGTCCACCCCAAACGCATTACAAATCACTCCCCTGCTTATTATACAGTATCGTAGTGGAACGTGCAATGTATAATTTGGTATTTGACAAAAAAATAAGCTGTGTATAGCTTTTGCGGGGGCTAAACTGATAGTTGGGTGTCAAACTCCTGGATTTTCTTGTATCACTTACTTCCATTTCCACCCCGCCACTCTGGAAGTTACATTTGCACTTCACCAAAATATAAATTTGTCAATCTTTGCGGAAAATACGTGCAATTTGTACCATGGTGTGATAAAATATAAAAGCTATGTGCATATGGAATGCATGTTTATTCGTATCTCAAAAAACGAGGAGGTCTTAGTTGCCATGTCCAATCATAACGAGAAGTATGAAAAGCTGGCAAAGGTCATCCAGGAGCACAAGGATCAGCAAGGCGGTTTAATGCCGGTGCTTCAGGAGGCACAGTCCATTTTTGGGTGCGTACCCATGGATGTGCAGGAAATCATTGCCGATGGAATGGGTGTAACATTAAGCGAGGTCTATGGCGTAGCCACCTTCTATTCTCAGTTTTCCTTGCAGCCTAAGGGCGAGTACGTGGTCGGCGTATGCTTGGGCACGGCTTGCTATGTTAAGGGCTCACAAAAGGTGCTGGATAAGGTGATCGACGAGTTGAAGGTTGAAGTGGGTCATACCACTGCCGACGGCCGTTTCACCATTCAAGCCACCCGTTGCTTGGGCGCTTGCGGTTTGGCTCCCGTCATGATGATCAACGACGAGGTTTACGGACGACTCACACCCGACGAAATCCCCGGTATTTTGGCGAAGTATAAGGCGTCCTAAAGATGCGAGATTTGTCCATGCATGTTTTGGACATCGTTCAGAACAGCATTAAGGCTAAGGCTGCGCTGGTGACAGTTACTTTTTATAGGGATGAAAAGGGCGTTCTGACCTTCACGGTTCAGGACGACGGCTGCGGCATGAGCCCGGAATTCCTTAGAAAGGTAACAGACCCGTTCACCACTACCCGCACTACCCGCAAGGTTGGGCTGGGTATCCCCATGCTTCAGCAAAGCGCGGAGATGGCGGGTGGTACCTTTGCTATTTCCAGCAAGGAAGGCGTGGGGACAAGTCTCAAGGCAACCTTCGACCTTCATAATATCGACTGCATTCCCATGGGCGATATTTGTGATTCCTTGCTTACGCTGGTGGTGCTCAATCCGGATTCACCCGAATTCGTTTTTGTAGCGGACGCGCCGGGAAGCCACGCATCCTTTGATACGCGAGCCGTGCGTGAAGCGCTGGGCGGCGTGCCGCTTAACGAGCCCGACGTTTGCGAGTGGATCAAGAGCAGCATCAATGAAGAATTTAAACCCATTTTGGAGGTGTCAATATGAAATCCTTGGCAGAATTGGAAGCCATCCGTCAAAAAACATTGGACAAGGTATCCATGCGCAAAGATGCTGACGACAGCATCCGCGTTGTGGTGGGTATGGCTACCTGCGGAATCGCGGCTGGCGCACGCCCCGTCATGCTGAAATTTTTGGATGAAATCCAGAAGCGCAGCTTGAAAAACGTGACCGTATCTCAAACCGGCTGCATCGGCATGTGCCGTTTGGAGCCCATGCTGGACGTCATTGTGCCCGGCAAGGAAAAGGTAACCTATGTGAAGGTGAACCCGGATATGGTAGCCCGCATTGTCGCCGAGCATATCGTCAACGGCCGTGTGGTAACCGAGTATACCATCGGCGCTGCCGAGGGCAAATAAAGTAAGCCCTTGGGCTGATATAAGGAGGAACAAACATGGATCTTTTTCGCGCACATGTGCTTGTTTGCGGCGGCACTGGCTGCACTTCCAGCGGTTCCGCAGAGCTGATCAAGCGCTTTGAAGAGCAGATCGAAAAGAACGGTCTGGATAAGGAAGTAAAGGTTGTCCGCACTGGCTGCTTCGGCCTTTGCGAAGCCGGCCCCGTGGTTATCGTTTATCCCGAAGGTACCTTCTACAGCAGAATTCGTCCCGATGATGTGGATGAAATCGTATCCGAGCATCTGCTGAAGGGCCGTATTGTGCAGCACCTTGTCTACAAGGAGAAGGCGGACGAGGAGCAGCACCTGACCCTCGAAAATATTGATTTTTATCGTCCCCAGAAGCGTTTAGCGCTGCGTAACTGCGGTGTGATCGATCCTGAGAATATCGACGAGTACATCGCCTTTGACGGCTACAAGGCGCTGGGCAAGGCTTTGACGGAAATGACCCCCGAGCAGGTTTGCGACGAGGTGCTCAAGTCCGGTCTGCGTGGTCGTGGCGGCGCGGGCTTCCCCACCGGCAAGAAGTGGCAGTTTGCCGCCGCTTCCAAATCTGACGTGAAGTATATGGTCTGCAACGCCGACGAGGGCGACCCCGGCGCGTTCATGGATCGTTCCGTTTTGGAGGGCGACCCTCATGCCGTATTGGAAGCCATGACCATCGGCGGCTATGCCATCGGCGCTCATCAGGGCTATATTTACGTTCGTGCCGAGTATCCCATCGCTGTAAAACGTTTGGAGATTGCTATCCAGCAGGCTCATGAATACGGCGTTCTGGGCAAGAACATTTTCGATAGCGGATTTGATTTTGATATCGCCATCCGTCTTGGCGCGGGCGCTTTCGTCTGCGGCGAGGAGACTGCTTTGATGCACTCCATCGAGGGCGGACGCGGCGAGCCTAAGCCCAAGCCCCCGTTTCCGGCGGTTAAGGGTCTGTTTGAGAAGCCCACCAACATTAACAACGTGGAAACCTTCGCCAACATTCCCCAAATCATCCTCCATGGTGCGGACTGGTTCAGATCTATTGGCACCGAGCGCAGCACCGGCACCAAGGTATTCGCCTTGGGCGGCAAGATCAACAACACGGGCCTTGTAGAAGTGCCCATGGGCACCAAGCTGCGGGATATCATCTTTAATATCGGCGGCGGTATTCCCAACGGCAAGGCCTTCAAGGCTGTGCAAACGGGCGGTCCCTCCGGCGGTTGCATTCCCGCTGAGCATCTGGATATCCCCATCGAGTACGACACGCTGACCCAGATTGGCTCCATGATGGGCTCCGGCGGTATGATCGTCATGGACGAGGATAACTGCATGGTGGATATCGCGCGGTTCTTCCTGGATTTCACCGTTGACGAGAGCTGCGGCAAATGCACTCCCTGCCGTATCGGCACCAAGCGTATGCTGGAAATCTTGGAGCGGATCGTGGAAGGCAAGGGCGAAGAGGGCGATATTGAAAAGCTGGAAGCCCTTGGCAAGAATATTAAAGAGACCGCTCTGTGCGGACTTGGCCAAACCGCTCCCAACCCGGTTTTGTCCACCATCCATTATTTCCGGGATGAGTACGAAGCCCATATCAGGGAAAAGCGCTGCCCGGCACATCATTGCCAGAAGCTGCTGAACTACGAAATCACCGATAAGTGCCGCGGCTGCACCGCTTGCGCTAAGGTTTGCCCTGTAGGTGCGATTTCCGGCTCTGTGAAGGAAATGCATAAGATTGACGTGCTAAAGTGCATCAAATGCGGCTCCTGCATGGAGAAGTGCCGTTTTGGCGCGATCGTGAAGAACTGACACAATGAGGAGGCTTTGATATGGAACAGATGATTCCCGTCACCATCGACGGTGTGCAGGTCGAGGTTCCTGCAGGTTCGACGGTGCTTGAAGCGGCGCATAAAGCCGGTGTAAAAATCCCAACCCTCTGCTATTTGAAGGATATTAACCAAACCGCTAACTGCCGCCTTTGCGTGGTGGATTGCGGCGGACGTACTTTGCAGGCTGCCTGCGTATTGCCTGTAACCCCGAACATGGTAGTAAAAACCAACACTCCCGCCATTCGCGAGTCGCGCCGCGTCAATTTGCAATTGATTCTGAGCAATCACGAAAAGAAGTGCTTGACCTGCGTGCGTAGCCAAAACTGCGAGCTGCAAAAGCTATGCAAGGATCTTGGCGTTGAGGACGGCGAGTATTATGCCGGAGAAAACAACAAGTATGAAATCGACATGTCTTCTCCCAGCATCGTGCGCGACAACAACAAATGCGTGCTTTGCCGCCGTTGCGTAGGCGCGTGCGCCAATGTGCAGAAGGTGGGCGTAATCGGCCCCGTGCACCGCGGCTTCAAAACTGCTATCGAAAGCCCTTGGGATATGCTGCTGGGTCAAATGGCGTGCATTAACTGCGGTCAATGCATCACTGCTTGCCCCGTAGGCGCGTTGTCCGAAAAGGACGGCACCCAGGACGTCTGGAAGGCGCTGGGCGATCCCTCCAAGCATGTGGTGGTGCAGCCCGCTCCCGCCGTGCGCGCCGCGTTGGGCGAGGAATTCGGCTTCCCCATGGGAACCAGCGTTACCGGCAAAATGGCCGCCGCGCTGCGCCGTATGGGCTTTGACAAGGTATTTGACACCGACTTCGCCGCTGACCTGACCATTATGGAAGAGGCCAACGAGCTGGTGGATCGTGTAACCAACAAGGGTGTGCTGCCCATGATCACCAGCTGCTCTCCCGGCTGGATTAAGTTCTGCGAGCATTACTATCCCGAGTTTATCCCCAATCTGAGCTCCTGCAAATCTCCTCACGAGATGGCTGGCGCGATGATCAAGACCTATTATGCTCAAAAGGCCGGTGTGGCTCCGGAGGACATTGTTGTTGTATCCGTTATGCCCTGCACTGCCAAGAAATTTGAAGCAAAACGCTATCAGCTGATCACCAATGGTCTGGCTGACGTGGATGCGGTCATTACCACCCGTGAGCTGGCACGGATGATTAAAGAAGCCGGTATTGACTTCGTTAATCTGCCCGACGAGGACTTTGACAGCTTGATGGGCGAGTCCACCGGCGCTGGCGTTATCTTCGGCGCAACCGGCGGCGTTATGGAGGCTGCTCTGCGTACCGCGTACGAAGTCATTTCCGGCAAAACCCTTGAGGATGTTAACTTCACTGCCGTCCGCGGCGTAGAGGGAATCAAGGAAGCCACCGTTAAGATCGGTGATTTGGATGTGAACGTTGCCGTTTGCAGCAGCACCGGTAAGGCTGCCGAGCTGCTGGACGCTGTGAAGCGCGGCGAAAAGAATTATACCTTCATTGAGGTAATGGGCTGCCCCGGCGGCTGCGTCAATGGCGGTGGACAGCCTGTTGTGCCCGCTGACGTGCGTAACTGGACGGACATCCGTGCCGAGCGTGCCAAGGCGCTGTACAACGAGGATGCGGCAAAGCCCATCCGTAAGAGCCATGAGAACCCCGAGATCAAGCAGATCTACGATGAGTTCTTGGGCAAGCCTAACAGCCACAAGGCGCATGAGCTGCTGCATACCACGTATGAGCAGAGAGATGTTTACATGAACTAAGGATCACTCACGAGAGGGCCGTATCACAAAAAGTGATACGGCTCTTTTGCGTTTAGACGACGAGGTTATGGGGTATAGAACAGCGAGGGGATTAGAATGAAAAATGTGATTGCGTTGTTATTGTCCATTGTACTGTTGCTGGGAAATGCTTATGGAGAAACCATCCTATTTACGGCAGACCTACATTATGGCGATCAAACGCCTTGGGAAGCAGAAACCCTTGAAGCGCTACTAGCGGCGTCCCAAAATGTGGACGCACTGCTTTTGCTGGGAGATGTAACCAATAACGGCAAAGCATCGGAGCTAACCGCTCTTCTTGAAGCGCTGCGGCCCGCTAAGGACGCGGGTATAAATGTCTATATATTGCCTGGAAATCATGACTTAACCGGCATGACTGCACAGGAATTTTGCAGCGCCACTAGAGAGTATGGATGGGAAAAAGCCTTCAGCATCGATAGTGCCAGCGGCTCCTATGCCGTTCATTTAACGGAAGCTATTGATTTGTTGATGCTTAATACCGCACGAACGGGCGAGGTAGGCGGATATCTGTCGAAGGATACCCTACAATGGATGGACGGCTTGCTAAAGCAGGCCACCCTTGCGGGGAAAAGAATGCTGACCTGTGGACATCATCTCTTGCTTGAGCATTCCGTATTTGAAGCGAACCGCACGGATTTAACGGAGGAAAGGCAAAGCACCGCAGAAATCCTAGGTGCTTCAC
>JAQUWD010000092.1 GCA_028693055.1 Eubacteriales bacterium
CCAGCGGCTGCTATGCCGTTCATTTAACGGAAGCTATTGATTTGTTGATGCTTAATACCGCACGAACGGGCGAGGTAGGCGGGTATCTGTCGAAGGATACCCTACAATGGATGGACGGCTTGCTAAAGCAGGCCACCCTTGCGGGGAAAAGAATGCTGACCTGTGGACATCATCCCTTGCTTGAGCATTCCGTATTTGAAGCGAACCGCACGGATTTAACGGAGGAAAGGCAAAGCACCGCAGAAATCCTAGGTGCTTCACGATTACCGCTGTACCTTGCGGGACATCGACATATCGGTCATTGGTCGCAGCAAGACGGTCTTTGGGAGATACTGGCTGGTAAAACGGATCAGTGGCCTCTCAGCGTCGGTCAGTTAGTGATAGAGGACAATCAAGCGGATTTCTCACTGCTTCCCTTGTTTTCGACGGATAGCAGTACTTATTTGCAGGCCGAGGCAAAGGCTGATGACACGGCAGCAGCCATGGCAGAAGGCGCGTTAGCTCCGACTGCCATGGCTGGAAACCAAGAAATGATCCATTTTTTCAAAGTAATCTACAAAAGGTATTTGACTGGTCAGCTTTGGGAGATTCGGGAAGAAGCGTTGACAAACAATGCATATGCGCTGTGGCAAAGCGAAGAAATCACCAGTATTTTTAGACCATGGATCCAATACCTACTGGAAAACATGACCGAAAATAACGCGGAGTTACATTTGGACTTGCCGCAAGAGCGTTAATATCCAGCCATCGCTTGGGTAAGCGCCGCCATTCCATTGGCAATGTCAGCGGTGCTGGGATTGCCGGAATTGATCAGGCTTTGCAGGTTTCCAATGGCGTTTTGAATGTTTTGGTAGAGGGGAGAGCTTGCGTCCAGCTGTCCCATCAACGTGCTGGCATTTTGGATAAGCTGTTGCGCGTCTGGAATTAAGGTGTTCTCAACGATGGGGTCCGTGTAACCGCCTTCTCCGCCGCCGGTATAGCCATCCTGATGAAGCGTGCAATAGTTGTAATTGCTGTTGGTTCCCATATATTCAGCCACCACTGGGCCGTATTCGGGATCGTTGACATAGCTGCTGAGAGGATGACCGTTAGGAATAACGACAACGCCGCGAATGGTGGTGTATGGGCAGTATTGTGTGGCAACCATACCCGTCTCCGAGCAGACGCTCATCGCTTGGTGCATCTGGCAAGACACGGTCGGGACCGTGGGCTCATACCAGTAATCGGTTACAGTGCCATACCCCTTGCTATCGTTGGCACAGGCCTCGGTAGCCAATTGGCCGCTCACGGCACAGGTGGTTACCTTGACCAAGCCAAGCTCGGCGGGGTCTACCTCAACGATGTCGCGATTCTCCAAATTCTTAGCCTTGTGAATTTTCGTCATATAGCTTTCCCAGATCGGGCCAGCAGAGCCGCTGCCTGTTGATTTGGAGGAAAGGGGCTTATAATTGTCATGCCCGACCCAAATGGCAGAGGCATACCAGCCAGTAATGCCGCAGAAGGTTACGCCGCGCTGGTCGCTATTGGTGCCGGTTTTCGCCGCGATGGTTTGACCGCTGATTTTGATGCTGCGAGCTGTACCGTTGTTAGCTACAGATTTAAGCATATCGATAATCAACCAAGATGTAGAAGGGCGGAATACCTGACGGCGTTCCTGCTCGGCATGGCTGTCATAAACAACGTTGCCTTGACTGTCCGAAATGCCTAAGAATGAAATGGGCTGCTGATAAACGCCGCCGTTGGCCAGCACGCCGTAGGCTACAGTGAGCTGCAAGGGAGTGATGCCGCTGGAGCCTAGGGAGAGGCCGAACGGAGTGGCGTCGATATGATCTTGGTCTACGCCCATCCGCATCAGATAATCGACGGAGCGGTCAACGCCAACCATATTGAGTAGCGTTTGAGCGGCGGCAACGTTATGACTCTGCTGCATGGCTGTACGCAAGGTTTCCGGGCCAACGTAGCCTGAGCCGCCGTAGTTGCGAGGCCATGTGTCTTTACCGTCGGAGCCGGTCCAGCCGGCAATAGGCACCGGGATATTGTAAACCACGCTGGCCGGAGAAGCCCCAAGCTCGAGGGCGGGGGCATAAACGGCGATAGGCTTGATGGTGGAGCCGATGGGCATTTTCATATTGACGGCTCGGTTCAAGGTCTTGCGCTGGGTCGGCGGGTGGCGACTGCCAACGATCGCCTTTAGCTCACCCGTGCGATAATCCAATACCACGGCGGCAGCTTGGGGCTGATCCACCTCGGTATAGCTTCCGTCGTTGTTGCGGGTTCGATAGATTTTGTCGCTGGGATCGCGCAGCGCTGGATAATTGGTCCAGCTATCCAGCGTATCTTCAACTGTTTGCTGAATTTCGGTATCGATAGCCAGCGTTACGTGGTATCCGCCGGTGCGAAGCTCGTTTTCCATCTTGTAACGGTTTTCGCTGGTATCCTCCAGCCCCTTTAGCTTAAGAAAGCAATCGACGATATCGCTAACCGCATATTCCACATAATGGGCATATTGATACATGCCGTCGCCCTCGGTGGTGGATTCCTGCAAAACGTTGGCGGTCGCCTGGGACAGCGCCTCTTGATATTGGGCGTTGGTAATAAACTGGTTTTCATACATACAGCGCAATACATAATCTGTACGGTCATTGGTCAGCTTTTGATAATCGGTGGTTTCGGAGGTACGAATATAGAAATTGCGCCGAGGGTTGTAATAATAGGGGTTGTTGGTCAGCCCAGCCAGCATAGCGCATTCGCGTAAGGTCAGCTCGCTAAGCTCCTTGCCGAAGTAGCCTTGGGCGGCAACCTCCACGCCGTAGTAGTTTTCGCCCATATAAATGGTGTTGAGGTAGCATTCCAAGATTTGCGCCTTGGTATATTGGGTTTCCAGCTGCATGGCCAGATAGGCTTCTTGTATTTTACGTTTATAGCTTTGCTCGCTGCTCAACACAGTATTTTTTATTAACTGCTGGGTAATGGTGGAGCCGCCCTGCTGAGAGCCGCTGGTGAAGTTTTGCACAAAGGAACCGATGATGCGCTTCACGTCGATGCCGTTATGGGTATAAAAACGCGCGTCCTCCACAGCTACAAAGGCATTACACAGGTTTTCCGGCATGGCGGAGATGTTCACCATCACGCGATTTTCGGTGCCTTTATAATCAGTGATCACGTTACCGTTAGAGTCGTATAAAAAGGAAGTCTTGTCTTGATCGCTCAGCAAGGCTAAATCCAGTGTTGGGGCCGTTTCCATATAGCCCTTGGCAATGCCTAAGACCGCGCCGCCTAGTGCAAGGCCGCACATGATGACAACAATAAAGAGAATCCGAAGAGCGTTTACAAGAACGGAGAAAATAAAGTTTGGCTTCGTCAGGCGCGGCTTAAAAATGCTGCGTCTTTTGGCAGGCACGAAATCCTCGTCGTCTTGCTCGGGCGGCTGATAGGACGGTTCGTCTGTTCCGCGAAATTCGTCCTCCTGATCGGAGCCGAAAGACGTGTTTTGGGTCTGAAACAATTTGCCACCTCCGAAAATGATACTGACGCCGGATGGAATACTCTATCCGATAGAAACACTGGCGTCATGATATTGGTTATGAAAACGTATCTATTATATCATATGCGGGGTTTGTGCGCCAGATTGGCTTGTAACAAAGCGTATTCGGGCGTTTGAAAGCATCCTCTTTAAAAATCCAAGCAATGAATCGATAACTCAACAAAAAAGAAAACCGCTGCATTTCTTATCACGCAGCGGATTATAGCGGTTTTTGCTCTTTTTACTTTAAAATCGGCAACATATTTTCTATGGGATCAATTGTCAATGGGCAGCGCAGGTGTTTCCGGAATGCAGGTCGTCGCAATTGCTCTGCGAAGAAGCAAGCATCCTGTTGCCTCCGTCGTACACCCCGCCCTGATTTTTACCGGCGCGCTTCGAACCATACATAGCTTGGTCCGCCTTGATGAAAAGCTGAGCGTAGCGGTCACCGTCCCGGGGGCATAGCGCCGCGCCAATGCTAACGGTAAAGCCGTGCCCCGTCTTTCGCTGGGCAATGCTACCTAAAAGACGCTGCAGATATAGCGTCACATTTTGCTCGCTTGTAACGTTGGCGAGGAATACGACGAATTCATCCCCGCCTACCCTAGCCGCCACGTCCTCCTTACGAGTATTCTCAATGATGATAGCTACCAAACGCTTGATAATTTCATCACCCGCGCTGTGGCCGTATTGATCGTTAATGCTTTTAAAATTATCAATATCAATGACCAAAAGTGCGCCGCAGCTCGGCTTTTTTTCGATAATGTGGTCGATGCGCGCCTGCGCCGCCCCGCGATGATAAAGCCCCGTAAGTGAGTCGCGCTGCGCTTGATCTAGTAGCGTATCCCTTTCGGCCATTTGGTGATCCACATTCATGAAGCGCCCGATGATTCCTGTTAGGATGGACTTGGGGTCGGCGCTCCACATGCTGCGCAGGGTCACTTCATACCAACGCATTTGCCCGCCGGGGCAAAGAATTCTTACGTTGAGCTGCGCCGTCGGCTCCTCGGGGATGGTCTGCTGCGCAGTATCCTTGATTTTTTGTACGACCTCCCAGTTTTCGCTGGAAAAGAGAGATTGATTTTGACTGATACGCGCGATTACCGTCGCAAGCCCGAATTGGGGAAAGGCGCTTTCCGAAAGGGTCAATACGTCGCTGGAACGGTTATACTCAAAGAGCACCTCGTTGGATAAGGAAGCGATAAAACGGTACTTTGTCTTTTCCTGTTCCAGTCGGTACAGCTCCTTTTGGGAGATGGCAACCATTTGATCGCCATGGCTAGGCTGATCGTCATTGCTTACATAGCGGCTGTGCTCCTGTACCAGCGCTTCAAAATGGGCCGGTAAATCAACGGCTATGTCCTTGAAGCACTCCATAAGGCGAGGGTTAAACTGTCCGCATTCTCCGTCTAAGATCATTTGAACCGCTTGCTCGTGGGAATAAGCAGGCTTGTATACTCGCTTACAGGTGAGCGCGTCGTATACGTCCGCAATGGCGGCTACCTGTGCCGAAATGGGAATTTCATCTCCCTTTAGCCCGTCCGGATAGCCTTTTCCATCCCAGCGCTCATGATGCCAGCGGCAGATATCTCGCGCGCAGCACACCAAGGGCTCGTTTTCTCCGAAGATTAAGCGGTGAAGCATTTGTTCGCCCAACGCCGTGTGTTCTTTAATGGTTTCAAACTCCTGCGCGGTCAGCTTTCCGGGCTTGTTTAAAATTGCTTCCGGAATGCCGATTTTTCCGATGTCATGAAAAACCGACGCGTCTGCAACTGTTTTGATATCCTGCAGTTGGATTTCATACTCCGTTAAGCGCTCCGATACGGTTCTCATCATAAGCTCTGTCAGGGCGCGAATATGAGTGATATGCATACCGCTTTCATGGCTGCGGATTTCCATCACGTTGGATAGAATGTCGATCATCAGCGTGTTGTTCCGTTCCATTTCCCGTACCTGCTCGTCCACCATGGCTCGCAGGGCTTTTTGCTTGGAGTAAAGCATAATGGTATTGATTACGCACTGCTGAACAATTTCAGGATCAAAGGGGCGTTGAATATAGTCAATCGCGCCTCGGGTGTATCCGCGCTTGATGAACTGAGCCGAGGTTTCGGAGGAAATGATGACCACGGGGATATTTTCCAGCACGCCCGCATTTTTTAAATGATCGAGCACGCCAAATCCATCCAGCTTCGGCATGATAATATCCAACAGGATGATCGCAATTTCATTTTCGTGCTGCTCCACCTGTGAAATAGCCTCCAAGCCATCCTGCGCCTGTAAAATGGGGTAGTCAGGCTGAAGAATATTCTCCAGAACGGCACGGTTGATCGGCGAATCGTCTACGATCAATACTGTTTTGGGAAAACTGTTTAGTTCATGCATTGCATCCCCCGTTCCGTGTGCTCAAGCCCCTTCCATATCCTTAACTGCGAAAGCTGTGGACGCACTGATTTGATACGCTGTCATCTTTTCTATGCCATCCATTTTACCACCATTTCTGTCTTCATTA
>JAQUWD010000093.1 GCA_028693055.1 Eubacteriales bacterium
AGTATACTTAATGTATAATTCAATGCTATATATGCAATGAACCGCCTGCTTATACTGCAATATACGGTGTTTTGTGTATAAAATGCAATAACCGAAAAGTGCTTCGGGACCAAAAGGTCGCAGGTTCAAATCCTGTCACCTCGACCAGAACAAGAAGCCCGTAGAATCAAGGAAATGCCTGATTCTACGGGCTTTTTCATGCCGTCTCATGGGAAAAACGCCCCCGCTCCTCCTGTTTTTTCTGCCATTCCTGATGCTTCAAATATGCCGTCCGTGGTAAAGCTGTGGTAGTAATCCCCTTGTGCGTGGTAAACGCCCATACGATTTCCGCATCGGCATGGCGTTATTTGGCCTCTGGCAGCGCGTTCCTGCGCTTTCTTCCGTGGACGGTATCTTTATAGGGCGCGCGCTCTCGGAGGATTCTAGGAGCGTTTACCGGCGTTTAACGACTATCCTTGATATATCCTGTCCGAATCTTGGTGCGCGTGCAACTATACGGGTCGTGGTTTGACAGGCGTCTTTCCATGCACCCGGCTTCGCGCGCGCGTATATATATTTATATAATACGTTCTCTCCTTACGTAGCTTAATTATTAATAGATTAACTACTACTGCTGAGGGGGGTGTGGGGGGAACAGGCGGTTATTCCGCGGTTACTAACCGCATAATAACCGGGTTACTAACCCTATAGTAACCCGGTTACGCTGGGGTTATTATGCCATCATGGTTGCTCCGAGATTATGCCTCGTAGATTCTCAGATACGCATTGTTCTTTGCTTTTAACTCGCAAATCCATCTTCAAATCGGGAATGCCATCGTTTCGCCCGGGAAGGCGGCTTCTGCCCGTTTTTCCATCCCGGTAGTGTATTTGTAGTGTGTGCCAGTAGAAAGGCTCTGATGGCCGTTTAATTCCGTTAAACTAATACGCTGAGCGTAGCGACAATAAGTGGGAATAAAGGGCCGCCTCCGTTCCCTGTGTGGGTTCTGGGGCGGCTGGTAATGATTATCCGCTTTTCTGTGATCATGCGGCGTCAGACGGGCGATTGCAGCAAAAACTGGTCGCTGTTGTACTTGAAAAGGATCCGGTGGAAATATGCCCTCCCTTTCGGCGTGAACATGAACATGACGATGAACCACCCGGTTTGTTGATTTCGCACCTCCTTTACTGTGAAATAGCCTCGATTTTTGTTTTCGTATGGAAGAAGGACGCCTTTCCCGTTCCTGTATGCGTATTTGGTCGACAGGAGAAATTGAACGAGCTGATTCTGCTTGATCCCAAACAGCTTTGCTGTTTCACGTATGCCTGTGAGAAGCTTGCTGTCCATCGCGGCGTCGAAGTAGTTGGCCTTTGCTTGGAGTTGGTGGTTCGCGTATGCAAGGGTTGTGTTTTCAAGCTGCAATTCGAGGATGATTTCCTCCCGCTGTTTGAGCTTAATCGCTGCTACTTGGAGCGCTCTCGAAAGGAGCTCGTCATCGCTCATTGCTTCCTCTCCAGCTATGTATCCGCCCGTTTTTCTGATCGCCGGTATGACGTCGTGGGTAATCCAGCGTTTGAACTCCTTGGCTTGAGGCTTTCGGCTACCGAGCACGAGGGAGTAGAGGCCAGGTTCGTTGACGATGTTTGCTTCTCCGTAGGAGAGGCCTAAATTGAATTTAGCCCTCTCGTCCTCGTCGAGCCTCTTAAGCGCTGCGGTGACGTTGCTGTGTCCCAGTGCCTTGCACACATCCGCCGCAACGAACCAAGGCTCGTTCTTCTGAGACAGGACGCGGACGCTTCCGAAGTCGCTGCTCTCAAAAATCCGCAGTTCGTTCACTCCAGCACCTCCGAATCGAGGATGTCGCCGATGACGTTGTCGAGATCGTCTTTGCAGTCGGTGGCGGCGCGGAGGACGAGTTGGGCGCATCCAGCGATTTCCTGCCGCGTGGCCGTCTTGCCACCTATGCCCATGACGAAAAGTGACATGGCTCCGATGATGCAGTCCATCTTGCTCGAAACGTCTTCGAGCGAATCTACCGTAAGCCGCCTCATGATACAAACTCCTTCCTCGCGGCAATGGCCGCCTCGCAAAGATCGTAAAGCTCCTTCCGGTACTTCGGTTCAAGTTTCTGCGCCCAGCGATCCGGGATGCTCATGAATCCGTAGATCGCGCCGGCAAGGCCGCCCGTGATCGCGGCGATAGTGTCGGCGTCTCCGCCAAGGTTCACGGCCTTTGCGACCGCATCCTCAAAGCTGTACGTTGTGAGGACACAATGCAGGGCGGCAGCGAAGCTGTCCACGACATAGCCGGTCGGCTCGGGGGAGTAATCATCGCAGGAGAGCTCGTCGATGTCGTACCGCTCGCCGCATGGCCAGATCCGGAATACGTCGCGGATGATGCCGAATCGCTTTTCGATTGAGGGTTCCGTGACCATGCGCTGCAGCATGACGCTGTATGCTTGGCAGTCCTGTGCGGCTACGCGGTCGTAGTGGGTCATCTTCGAGATGGCTCCGGCAGTGTTGAAGGCGTCGTTCTCGTCGACATAGTACAAGCCGACATAGGCTGTGCGCATGAGCGAGCCGTTGCCCGCGCTCCTTCCCCCCATCGAGCGATCAGTCCATTCCGAAGCGTTCATCCAGTCTTTGGACGAGGGGTTCGCTTTGTCTTGCGCAATGGCGACGGCCTTCCTGATGGACGTCGCGCATGTTGCCCCAACATCCTTCGGCCTGCTGGCGTACCATTCCACGAAGCGCCTCCCAATGGCCGGGATGGGGTCGTCCGGCTGTTCGACGATTCCCTTTGCTACGGCGAGGGTCATCTGGGTATCGTCCGTGACTTCGCCGGGCCGGACGTCAAGCCAACCGCCCCCGATCATCTCCCGGACGTACCCGTGCTGCTGCCGTATGCCCTCCGCGCTCATAAACTCAAGGGGTGCGCCCAGCGCATCCCCGACCGCGACGCCGTAAAGCGCGCCCCGAATCCTGTCTGCTAATTCTGTCATGTTATGTTCCTCCTTTCAAATAAGCCCTGCGCTGCTCATCTGGTGCATGATGCTCTCAATGTGGTTGAAGCTGACGCGGTAAGGCTGCTTCCGCGTGACGTTGTCCTTCATGATCTGTGCGTATACGAGCGACGGGAGCTCGAACAGCGCGTTGCAGCTTGGGAGCAGCTTCTTGATAAGTCGCTGAACCTCTTGGTCGATTTCTTGCCTCCGGGTCATAGTGGCCTCCTCTCGGGCGAGATGATGGCGCTTATCAATACGCCCTTTTCGGACAAGTCTTCGCGGGACATAATCGGGATAATGCTGTTGTCGGTATTTGTGCTGGCATTACGATATACGCAACCAGTCCACGTTTTGCATGTAGTTCCGCTGCAGCTTTTTCCACGCTCCGTACAGTCGAGGCACATCCTGTTGTAGAATCCATCCATTTTTAACTCCGTTCTGCTGCTCTTGGTCGTTCAGCGTCAGCTTCTATGGAAGCACGGGATCGGGCTTTCGCCCGGCTTAGGCTAGCGGTCTTGTATCTCTAACATGATTTCGTTCGGCTCTAGTTCGTTTTCATAAGCGAGCAGCGCTTTTGTCTCGTCTGCTTCTCCGGCAAAAGTGCCATTTGCCGTGTATGAAAGGAGCTCTTTCCCGGCCTTGTCTTTGAACACTACCCAAATCATATTGCCCTCCTGACTGCTGAGCTTTCGCCCGGCGCGCCTTATCGTGACATCAAATCGTACAGCTCTTGGCTTTCTGTGCGGTCGTGGATCGCGATTGCGCCGTAGATGCCCGTCATCTCCCCGAAGCGCGAATCGGACGTGGCCGCGTAGTTGCCTCCCATCATCCAGCCGACGCCTGTCGCTTTTGCCGTGGGTTCAAGATGGTAAACGTCGCGGCCTCCGATCCTCCGGTAGGCCAACCGCACAAGGTTCTCCGGTGGGTTCGCTGGGTCGACGTTGATGTATCCTTCCTCGCATTCAACCAGCAGTTCTTTGAACCGGGATGATATTCCGCCATTTGTGCAATCCCCGATGGCTGCGCTTCGGTAAACGAGAACTGATAATGCCTTCATTGGGTTTCGCTCCTTTCCGTTCGTAGGCATCCTGTCCCATCGGTCGCCCCTGTAGAGAGCGACCGGCGAGGGAAGCTTAATTCTGTGCTACGTTTACAAGAACTGTGTCAATTGTCCCGCTTGTGAATATCGTTTCGCCGTCGATGTGTAGCGCGTAGCAGTGGAGCGTTCTTTCCGTCGATCCATACCAATTGTGAACCGCGATCCACTTCTTGCCGCTCGGGGTGATGCCATAAAGGTCGTTGCCCTTCTGGATGTACTGGATTGTGCTCGCCTTGTCTTTCAGTTGCTGCTTGGAAATTTTCGCGAGAACCTTTTCTTCCTCAACGCGCTCGGCTTCAGGCAGGGCGCCTCGGAGTGTGTGCAGCCGCTTGGTGTAGTAGTCGACTTCTTTTCCGTAGGTGCTGAATCCCCGAAGTTCCAGCATTTCCTTGTCGTTCTTTTTCGCTTCCTCGAGGTAGTTCGCCATGCGCTTGATTTCCGCGGTCAATTGCTTGAGTGTCATTCTCTTGTCCTCCTGCTTGGCTGTTGTGTTCTCTGTCTGCATTAAGTATAAATCAATCGCTTAATAATGTCAAGCGATTAATTAATCTTAATAGAAATAATTTTTTGCTTTTGCTGAATGGCGTGAAGCAATCGATTGACGCCATGCGCGATTTTGCATATAATTGTAGAGAGGTCAGAAAAAAAGGGGGTGAGGGTTTCGTGGACAAAGAAACGAAAATAAAGACTGCTGCTACATATAAGGGTATAAGCCAAGCGAAGCTGGCGGTTGGGATTGGTATGACGCCTCCGAATTTCAATCAAAAGTTAAAGCGTGATACATTTACAGACGAAGAACTAAAAAAGATAGCAGAAGTGCTCGGCGCCGAGTTTCTTCCGTGCGCATTTCTTTTCCCGGACGGAATGAAGATATAGAAGCGGGCGGATGTATGTTTGGTGTGGTGCTTTGCTGTCGGGCTTATTATGGTGTGGAGGGAAAATCAATGAAGAAAGCTGCTGCTATCATTCTGTGCCTGTTGCTGCTTATCTGCAATCTGGGCGGTTCTGCCGAAGAGCTTGAGCTTGGTGAACGAAAAGTCGGCGTTGATATTCCTGCTGGCTGGTATAGTATATATCTTGAAAAATCAGGATTTGGCGCAACGCATGTATATCTTCCGGAGGGCTGCGTTCTTGATCTGCCGGAGACGGTGTTGTTATTTCCGCTCGTTGGAGAAATCCCGGTCCCCGATGTTGCGTTTGATGAGAACGGTCTCTGTGAAGTTCAATCTGAAAACGCTTCTTCTGATCGATTGCTGTACGAGGACGATTATCTCTCGATTTCCTTCTCTAGCCTTCGCGTAGAAAAGCTCGGAGACAGTTCCTATCTGATGACTGAGTACCTCTTCGTAAACAAAACCGATGAATTACTCGATGTTACATGTGACAGCATCATTGTGAATGGGTGTGCCGTCGATATCAGTAAGTTTGTTGAAATTCCAGGAAATTCAAAATACCTCTACGAGTGGACAAACGATGCTGAGATGTATCTGAAATATGGTATTACTGACGTTGCATCGTTTTCTATGATATTTGATTACCGGGGCGGTGAAAATGTAAGTGGTGTAAGGAACGAACGGACGAGTACGATTCAATTGAAATAAAAAAAGCCGCCCTGTACAGGGCGGCTTTTTTGCGTATTCTGCTGTTTTCCGCGGGTGGCTACTTATACTTATTTTCCAGCTTGGCGAACGTGACTTCGTATGCGCCGTAGGCGGTCAGGGCAACCAAGAAAGCATTCACGGCGGCGAGGGGGGCATTCTGTAGTGTAATTCCGGACGTGAAAGCAGTCGCAACAAGCAATATTGCAAGGGAAACGATGTATACGAACGCTCTGGTGGGAATCTTCCAAACTTTATCAAGGGGGACTTTCAAGAACTGTACAATCAGCAGCGTGGCGGCGGTCGCGCCAG
>JAQUWD010000094.1 GCA_028693055.1 Eubacteriales bacterium
ACAAGCGCTTCGGTACACCCTTTCGGGCGGCCGTAGCGCTTGTTTTTATGGGGTCTCGGGAAGTTTAGGGATTCAATGGGGCCGTCTTTACTGGTTAATTTCTTCTAACCGTTTTGAGACAGCCCCTGTCTATATAAATCGCCTTTCGGCGAGAGTTTTTTGTCTGCCGCTTTGGTCGCTACCCGGCGGGCAGTAGCCGCTTGGTTCCTTCCTCTCCTGAACCATGAGAATAGTATACAGGAGAATTTTGTCATACGACTGACCGAATCGTGAGCATTTTGTAAACAAGGCTTTCACCTATCGGTCGGGCCGATTTCATCAACCCTTGCAACAAACCGCCTTATGCACTATAATAAATAGCGTCTCAACAGCACCCATCTGAGGAAGGATGTCTTATATGCAACAGGCACCGGTGAAACAAAATCCCCTGACCTATTATCTGCGCACGCTTCTATACATGTTTATTGCGCTGCTGCTGCGGCTGGCGGCTTTTGCGCCGCTGGCGGCTTTGTTATTGTTTCCTGCCGGATCGCCGCTGCGCTATCTGGCGGTGTTGTGCCCGCTTCTTGTGATTTTTGGCATTTTGCCCCTGCGCTTTTCCTTTGCACAGGCGCTGGCTAGAAAATCCCGATTCCGCTATTTTTCCTTTGATACGGCCCTCAATATGGGTAATTACGGTGAAAAGCTGCTGGAAAGCCTGCTGCATTTCGTCAATGTGGCGAAGTGGGGTATTCCGTTGCTGGCCGTGGGCGTTTACGCGCTGTATGTGCAGAAGAATGTAGACGTGAAGACCTTGATGCTATCCCTGATGGAGCTGGGTAAGAATGTAACCGGCGTTTGGCAGGCGATCGCCAATTTCTTTGCGACGCTCTTTGGCGGCGCTCCCCTGACGCAGGTGGCGGGATCGCTGATGGAGGGCATTTATACGGTGCTGGCGGTAGCTGGACTGGCGCTTGCGGTGCTCCTTTTCGGAGCCATGCGCAATAGCTGTAACCGCTATATCTGGGCCGTTGCCAATGGAGAAAATCACTCCACCCGTACCGAGATCAGCCGTCGGATGCGGGGCCGTCGCTGGCAGCAATGCTTGGCTGGGCTTTGCAATCTGGCGCTGTGGTCGCCTTTCTTGATTGTGCTGGCCTTGTGCGTCAAGGATGTGGCGGCAGAGGCTTCCACTCAGCTCATGCTGATCGTCGGTTATGGCGGCCCGTCTCCGCTGACGCTGCTTTCAAAATTTCAACCGCTGATCTGGGCGTTCTTGCTGCTGTATATGCCGCTGCTTCCGGCTCGCCGCATATTGACAGCCACCTTTGCCATTCGCGAGACACGGCATACCATTCCGGTGCGGAAAACGGCGGAGATCACCGCCGAGACGCAGAATGTGGAAACGACGGACGAAGCCCAGCTGCCGCCTGCATTGGTGCCAGAATGGGTTCGCGCCGAGAACGAGCCTGAGAATCAGCCGGAAAGCACGGAATCCGGGAATGGTTTAGGCGCATAACGTAGCATGAGATTGGATAAATATCTTGCGCTCAGCGGCGAGCATACAAGAACCGAGGCCACCCGTATGATTCGCGGGGGACAGGCCGAGGTTAATGGTCAAACGGTGAGGGACGGTTCCTTTCAGGTACGGGAGGGGGACGACGTTCGTCTTCATGGCGCGTCCGTCGGGAACCATACGTATCAATATGTAATGCTTCATAAACCCGCAGGGGTATTGACCGCTGCCAGCGATCGGCATGCTTCCACGGTGATGGATCTGCTGCCGGAGTCGCTTTTGCGGCGCAAGGTGCTGCCTGTCGGTCGTCTGGATAAGGATACCACCGGGCTTTTGCTGCTCACCAATGATGGCGAGCTGGCTCACCGCCTGTTAAGCCCTAAGCGTCATGTATGGAAGCGCTATTTGGCGGTGGTGAGCGGGCGCTTAATCTCGGAGGATGTAGCGGCATTCGAAAATGGAATAGCGCTTTCGGACTTTACAAGTAAGCCCGCCGGGCTTCGGATTCTTTCGGCTGAGGCAGAAGAAAGCCGGGCGCTGGTGGAGCTGCGAGAGGGCAAGTTTCATCAGGTAAAAAGAATGTTTCTTTCCCGAGGCCACGAGGTGCTGACACTGCATCGGGTGGCTTTTGGCGCGTTGACGCTGCCGGAGGATTTGTCGGCAGGCGAATGGCGGGAGCTAACCGGGGAAGAGCTTGCCGCCCTAAAACGAGACGATTCTGGACAAACGGGAGTTGCAAATGGCTGATCATTATTATACACAGACGCCTCAAAGCGCTCATAAGCCGGGCGAGGTCTGCTATGAGGATCGATGCGGAACGCTGCTGTTTTCAACGGATAGCGGCGTATTTTCCCGAACGAAAATTGATCAAGGCACGGAAATACTGCTGGATGCACTGCCAAACCTCGAAGCGGGGGCGGTGCTGGATTTGGGCTGCGGTTACGGCGTGATCGGCGTGACCATGGGCAAAAGAGCGCCGCTGTGCTCCGTAACCATGTCCGACGTAAACGAGCGCGCCTGCGGACTGGCGAAGGAAAATGCGGAGCGCAACGGCGTTAAGGCGCGGATTTTGCAGAGCGACGGCTATGCCTCCTTTGGTGAAGAACGCTTCGATATGATCATTCAAAATCCGCCCATTCGCGCGGGAAAAACAGTCATCTATGGAATGTTTGCCGAAGGCTCCCGCAGGCTGCGGGAGGACGGCTCTCTTTGGCTGGTGATCCGCAAGCAGCAGGGCGCGGCGTCCGCCATGACTTATCTGGAAAGCCTATTTCAAGAGGTAGCCGCCGTATCCAAGAAGGCGGGCTACTGGGTGATACGATGCACAAAACCCAATGGTACGAAAGGAGAAATCAATCAATGAGCATGTATACTTCAACGTTTTTTGACGAACCGATTGACCGTATCGGTACGGATTGTGAAAAATGGGATGGGCTGCGCCAGCGGGAAAATGCGGAGCTTTTGCCTATGTGGGTGGCAGACATGGATTTCCGCTGCGCCGATGAAATTGTGGAGGCGCTGGTGAAGCGTGCGTCTCACCCGGTTTATGGATATACGGATGCTACCGATGCCGCCGTGGAAGCTATGCTGGGCTTTATGGAACGGCGGCATGGGCTGCACCTAAAGCCGGAGCAGCAGCTGATGCTGCCCTGCGTGATCTCCGGCTTGCGGGCGGCTGTACTGACGTTGACAGAGCCCGGCGAGGGTGTGATCGTCCAGTCTCCAGTATACGGCCCTTTCTATGCCAGCGTGCGGGAGAACGGACGCAAGGTGATCGATTGCCCGCTGATTCGTGAAAAGGACGGCGGCTACCAAATGGACTTGAACGCGGTGGAAGACGCGTGCCAAAAAGGCGCTAAGCTGATGTTCCTGTGCAACCCTCACAATCCCGTGGGGCGGGCATGGAGCAAGACCGAGCTGTTAGCACTGTGGAACGTGCTGAATCGATACGGCGTTACGCTGGTTTCTGATGAAATCCACGAGGATTTTGCCTTTGAGCCCATGGGTATAACCCCCATGCTTGCGTTGATCCCGGAGGAAAGCGCAAGGCTACTGTCCCTGACCAGCGCCAGCAAAACCTTCAACTTGGCTGGGTTGCAGCAGGCGGTGCTGTTTACCCGCAATCAGGAGCTAAAAAAGAAGCTGGCAGATAGCTTACACCGGGTAGGCGTGGTACAGGGCAATATCTTTGCCATGACGGCCACGGAGGCCGCTTTCCGCTATGGCGATGCGTGGCTGGACGGGTTGATTCCCTACCTGAAGGAGGGTGAGAAGCTGGTTCGGCGCGAGCTGGAAAAGCGCTTGCCTGAGGCAGTGTTTTCTCCCATGAACGCAACGTATCTAGGCTGGATGGACTTGCGAGCCTATGGCTTTGGCGAGGAGGAGCTGATGAAACGCACCCATCAGGCAGGGGTGGCCTTCACCGGCGGCACCTTCTTTGGCAGCGAGGAGGGCTTTTTGCGCATCAATTTTGCCTGCCCTCACAGCCAAACCCTGAACGCAATGGAACGGCTGGAAAAAGCCATTATTGGATAAACGAATCATAAGCAAAACGGAGGAAAGAAAATGGAAGACTTGAGTACGATCATTGATGAATTGCGGGAGGAGCTTGCTGAACGGCTGAAAAGCTGGTTGAAGATTGCAAGCGTAAAGGGAGAAGCCGCACCCGGCGCTCCTTTTGGCGTTGAGGTTCGCCGCATGCTGGATCAAGCGCTTGCCGACGCGGAGGCCATGGGCTTTCAGGTGCGCAATTTCGACGGCTATGCCGGAGATATCCGCATGGGTGAAATAGGAGTGGAGCCGCTGGCTATTTTAGCGCATTTGGATGTTGTGCCGGCTGGGGACGGCTGGAAAACCGACCCCTTTACGCCTGTGCAGGAGGGCGACCGTATTTATGCGCGCGGTACCTCGGACGATAAAGGCCCCGCCTTGGCGGCGCTTTTGGCGATGTTGGCGCTGAAAAAGGCTGGCACGCCTTTAAAGCGCGAGGTGCGCATGATCCTTGGCTGCGACGAGGAAAGCGGTTGGGAGGATATCGACTACTATAAGGCGCATTGCGATATGCCCCGCAGCGGCTTTAGCCCTGACGCCAGCTACCCCGTTATCAACACGGAAAAGGGACTTTTACACCTGAGCCTGCGGGCTCCCTACAGCAAAGAGGGGCTGGCTGTTAAGTCCATTCAGGTAGGCGAGCGCTGCAATGTGATCCCCGGCGAGGCTACCGCGCTGGTGTTTGGCGACAGCGCGTTTTGCGACAAGGCAAACCGTCTAGCGGTTGAGATGCATCTCAACGTGAAGGCGGAGCCTCGTCCCGAGGGAATGGTACTGCTCAGCTCCAGCGGCGTACCAGGTCATGCAGCCTACCCCGAAATCGCAAAGAATGCCTTGGGCCAGTTGACGCTCTTTTTGCGGGCGCTAGGCGTAACGGGCGCTTTAAAAACGCTGGCTGACGCGGTGGGAATGGAATATGACGGCACAAGCTTGAACATCCGTTGCAGCGACGAAACCAGCGGAAGCCTTACCTGTAATCTGGGTATTTTGCGCTATGATGAAAGCGGCTTATACGCTACGCTGGACATCCGTTATCCGATCCTTTGCGATCACCGCAGCCTAACCGCCGCATTGAAGGCAGCCTTGGGCGACCAGATTGAAGTGACGGTGGAGAAACAGACGGAGCCCCACCACGTTGCCCCCAACAGCCCGTTGGTTATGGCGCTGCTAGACGCGTATCACGAGGTGACGGACCGCCCCAGAGAGTGCGTCGCCACCGGCGGCGGCACCTATGCCAAGTGCCTCGACGAGGGCGTAGCCTTTGGCTGCTCCTTCCCGGAGGATGAGGATTTGGCACATCAGGCTGGGGAATATACGAGCCTGGACGGGCTGATGCAGAGCATGCGCATTTTTGCCCGGGCTATTGAAAAACTGGCGGGGAAATAAAGCCGTCGACGGATCGAAATCCAGAGCATCAAAGAAACAGCAAGCGGCAGGGAAGCTTCCCCGCCGCTTCAGCGTGTCAAAAAAGCGCTACGCGCTTTTTCGCCAGTTACGGGTACTGTTTGCGGCTTTGCCGCAAACTGCCCGCCCGCCCGGCAAAGCCGAGCGATACGAATGCAGTCAGGGTAGCCTTCGGGCTCCCCCGACACCCCCTTAAGGAGTTTTCGACAATCAAAACCACCCGTCAAACGGGTGGTTTGCTCTAAGGCTAAAAGCCTATTAATACCGGCTCGCGTCTAAAGGCGCGGGCTTTCACTTTGTTCAAGCCTATTGCCTTTGCCTCTTTTGCTGCCCCTTAAGGGGCGTTCGTATTACTTGCCACCCTTAAAAGGGTCTTCGTATTCTTTCACACTTAACTTATCCAAGGCAATATCATGTTTCTCTTGATCTTCGATGTATTTTTTGATTGTTGTCTCATTAAGT
>JAQUWD010000095.1 GCA_028693055.1 Eubacteriales bacterium
TTCGTCCGCAACCATATTCTCAACTACACCAGGAACGTAATATGCCTTACAGCGATAATACATCGGATCGTAATAGTAATGCGTATTTACAAATCCCGTTGCATAGTACCAGTTTACTTTCATGCCAATCAGGTCTGTTGTATAACCGTGCCGCCTGCTGTTCTTTGGCTGCCCATCTTCACAAATAGCGCCAAACTGATACTCCACAACGGCCATACGAGGGTATCCAGGTACCGTTCCGATTTTATTGCGTACCTCGGTAACCAGCCCGTTTTCTAAATCAAAAATCATGGTGCTGCATGTGGGATATTTCTGACCCACCATTTCGATGGCAACCATGTAAGTCTGTTCATCCGCTCGCAAAGCTTTATAGGGATACCAGCACGTAGGTTTTCCGCATTGTCCCAGCAGCAATGCGCCATCTGTTGCAAAAAGATAAAGCCTTTGTTCTCCGTGCTCCATTCTCACGTGAAAAGCTTTGCCGGTTAAGGTATGGTCCAAAACCGTTAAAAACTTGTCTTTGCTTTCAAACGGGAACGATTTTAATTCAATATTCATCCCTATCTTCTTTCTGCCTTACAAGCAACCGTAGGCAACGTTACGCACACGAAGGTGTACATCAGGATCAGGGCACGGCACCAACTGATGCATATATGTAACGGAAACCTGCTCAACAGGATCTACAGAGAACCACGTTCCAGACCCACCGCTCCAGCCAAACTCGCCCAATGAAGCGTTGCAGCCGCTTTCCGCATGACTCATCAGGGTGCGAACACCCAGCCCATACCCATAGCCCAGCAAATCAGGCGAACGATAATCCTTCAATTGATTGGCGTTTAGCTGATTATCTCTCATCATTTCAATGGTCTTACGTCCCAAAATGCGCTGCCCATTATAGACGCCCCCATTTGCCAGCATACGGCCTAGCTTGGAGTAATCTGAAATGGAGGTGATGATTCTTGGGCAACCATAGAGATTTTCAGGTCCGGGAATATGCTTTTCATCAAACATCGGCTGAACCGGCACAAAGCCGCCTTTGCCATCCGGTGCATAGAAGACGCTTAGCCTTTCCTTGGTATCGGCTTGAAAACGCATGCAGGTATCCTTCATGTCCAGCGGGTTAAAAAGCATTTCACGCAGCGCTGTTTCGATTTCTTTTCCGGTCAGCAGCTCCACTAAGCCGGCAGCTAGTTCACTGCCAAAGCCATACATCCAGTGAGAGCCCGGTTCAAAGGCAACAGGAACATTAGCAACAGCCTTGATCTCATCGCGCAGAGAGTAGTTACCCTTGCTGTGAAGCTCCTTTGTTACTCGGATAATCTCCCGCTGCGTAGGATCAGTTTGAACGTCGCCAACATCTTGACCGTAGGGCATACCAAAGGACATACTTAAAACATGCTTAATGCAAATGGGCTTTTCTAATTCTTCTACCGTATATTGTCCGTTAGGCTGACGAACGTAACGCGCGCTGTGCCGATATTCCGGGAAAAATTTATACAGCGGATCTGTCAAGAGCAACTTTCCTTGCTCATAGAGCATCATGCATGCGGTAAAAATCGGAATCTTTGTCATAGAAAAAATACGATAAAGCGTTTTATCGGAAATTGGGATGTTTTTCTCAATGTTGGCAAAGCCATGGTAACCTTCGTATACAATGCGCTGATCCTTCGTTACGATACACCCGCAGCCAGCAACCAATTCATCGGAAAAGCCTTTTAACAGCTTGTCAAGATTAGTGAAATCCATCATCCTGCGTTTCCTCTTTCTTTCCTATTTTTTTGTATTCACGTGGCGATACACCAACAGCCTGTTCAAAAACGTGGGTAAACCATTGCCGATTATTAAAGCCGCATAAAAATGCAACGTCCGTAGCGGATAAATCTCCGGAGGATAGCATTTCTTTTGCATGCTCGATGCGGATGCGGGTAATATATTCGTTGATCGTGCAGCCTACACTATTTTTAAAACTAGCTTGCATGTAAGATTTACTGATCCACTGTCGGTCAGCCAGGAACTGGGCATCCAATTCTTCCTGATAATGCTCCTGAATGTACTGCTTAGCATTAGCAGCGTAATCTGGTTTTCGGCCATAATGCGTATTGCTTTGATTGCCGATGCGAATTAACATTGCGGTAACTAATCTTTCCATAACAGAACGATCGTTATCTATCATATAGCCGCTCTCAAACATGATTTCCAACAGCAATGTATAAATGGAGTAAACATTAGGCACTGTGTAGAAGGTATATTTGGGGTCAAAGATATCAGCAACAGTCGGCGAAACCCTCATTGCTTCTACAATTGAGAAATCCCTTGCTTCATAATCGCATTTTATGAGTAGTATTGCAAAAACGGATCCGCAAACATTTGCTAGTCTAATATTCCTTTCCCCATAAATAGATGCAAAGCTACCGTCAAACAAGTCGTATTGCGCGTCATCTATAAACAGCTTAGAGTTATTGCGCGTTCCAAAAAGCAAGACAACTTTATCGTTTGAGTCAGTAGATAAATCTATGTCTGACTGGATAACAAAGGAACGAATTATTTTATAGGATAAAGAGTCTTTGTCGCAGATTTCCTGCTTCGTACGCCTTTTTTCATTCTCCATATACCCTTCCTCTCCAATCAATTTTCCGCGATTTGTTAGGCACATTATAACACGTAAACCAGAGCAAAGCGGAAATAATCGAACTCTTTTTGTCTGATTTGGAACGTCTTCTCTTGCAAAAGTGCAAATTTCTGAAGATCATCAGCTTTGCCTGTCTCTTATATCGTTGTCTACTTTTCGGTCAGCATATTATGTGAGCAGCAATGCTAAATACGATCTAGAGCCTACTGCTTCTCGACCCTTTTTCTTTTTTCCCGGCAGGGAAATAGCGCCCGCATTCAGAAATATACCCCTATGGTCAACCCATATTAATTCAGCAAAGGACGGTTTCTGCTATGCAATATCCTCCTATTATCTCCGGCGTTCCCGGCCTGCTTCACGGCGGAGACTACAACCCCGAGCAGTGGCTCGACCAGAAGGATACTATCTGGAAGGAAGACATGGCCTATGCAAAGGCCGCTCACATCAACACCCTTTCCATTGGCATTTTCTCTTGGTCGATGCTGGAGCCCAGCGACGGCGTATATGATTTTTCTTGGATGGATGAAGTTATGGACATGCTGGCTGCTAACGGTATCAAGGCCGTTTTGGCAACGCCTAGCGGAGCGCGTCCGCCTTGGCTGGCGGAGAAATACCCCGAGGTGCTGCGTGTGAACAGTCGCCGCGAGCATCAGCTTTACGGCGGGCGGCACAATCACTGCTTCACCTCGCCTGTTTATCGGGACAAGGTGCAGGAGATCAACCGCCGTTTGGCCCAGCGGTATGGCCATCATCCCGCGCTGGGCCTTTGGCACATCAGCAACGAGTATGGCGGCGACTGCCACTGTCCCTTGTGCCAGCAGGCCTTTCGGGAATTTTTGAAGGCGCGCTACGGTTCCATTGACGCGCTGAACGCCGCCTGGTGGAACACCTTTTGGTCGCATCGCTATACTAGCTTTGATCAGATTGAAAGTCCTTCCCCTATCGGCGAGGACGTCAGCCTTGGCCTATCGCTTAACTGGCGTCGCTTCGCCAGCGCGCAGACCATTGATTTCTACACGCAGGAAACGCTGCCCCTTAAGGAGCTGACCCCAGACATTCCCTGCGTGACTAATTTGATGAGCACCCATCCCAGCACTGATTATTTCGCCCTTGGTAAGGTGATGGATCTGGCCAGCTGGGACAATTACCCTCGCTGGAACGGCACGGAGGGGGATGTGGAAACCGGTGTTGACTCGGCCTTCCGCCACGACCTAATGCGCGGCGTTGGCGGGCAGAAGCCCTTTTTGATGATGGAATCCAGTCCCTCCTCGGTCAACTGGCAGCCTGTCAACAAGCTGCGCCGTCCCGGTCAGCTGCTTTTGCAAAGCCTGCAGGCCATCGCCTGTGGATCTGATTCGGTACAATATTTTCAGTTTCGCAAGAGCCGGGGGCAGACCGAGCAATTCCACGGCGCGGTGATCGATCACGCTCGGCGGCAGGACACCCGCGTGTTTCAGGAGCTGACCCAAGTGGGCAAGGCGCTTTCCCAGCTGTCCATGGTGGCGGGCAGCGCCGCCGAAAGCCGCGCCGCGCTTATTTTCGATTGGGAAAACCGCTGGGCGCTGGAGGATGCTTGGCTGGCCAAGCGCGCTGACAAGGGTTATGAAAAGACAGTCGTCCAGCACTACGCTGGGTTAAAGGCGGCGGGGCTTGATGTGGATGTGATTGACCAAACCGCCGACCTCACGCCATACAAGCTGGTAGCGCTGCCCATGGGCTACCTGCTGCGCAAGGGCTTTGGCAAGCGGCTGACGGACTTTGTGAGAAACGGCGGCACGGCTGTGCTCACCTATATGACCGGCTATGTTGATGAGGAGTGCCTCTGCTATTTAAACGGCTTTCCCGGCGAGCTGCGCGAGGTATCCGGTATCTGGGCTGAAGAACTGGATACCCTTTATCCTGAGGATCGCAACGCCATTGTCTGGCAAAATCAGAAATACGAAGCCTTTGACCAGTGCGAGGTGATTCACTGTGAAACGGCAAAGTCGATGGGCGTATACGACAGCGATTTTTACGCCGGTACGCCTGCATTGACCGAAAATGACTTTGGAGCCGGACACTGCTACTACATCGCCGCGCGCACCGGAACCGAACTATTAACCGCCCTCTATCGCCACGCCGCCGAGCAAGCCGATCTACCGCGCTTTCCGGCAGACGTGCCTTACGGTGTGGGCACGTCCACCCGCGTAGGGCAGGATGAAACCTATCGTTTCCTGATGAACTACACACCCAATGACGCTCACGTAACGCTGCTCGGCGAATACCGCCAGCTTTATCCGGGCCAAGGCAGCATCAGCGGCGCGCAGGTGCTACCGCCTTGGGGCGTACTTGTATTAGCTGAGAAAAACGAGGGAACGGTAGGGGGTTCACCCCTACGACCCTGACAAGGGCTTTCAGCCCTTGACCCGTTACGGACAGGGCAAAGCCCTGTCCGGGGGCGGGGCGAGCAGGACGATGGCAACCCCATGTGATTGCCCGCTTCATCCGCCCCAAAATAAAATTTGACCGCGCAAAGCGCGGTCAAAAATGGAATTCCAAGGGGCCTTTGGCCCTTTGGTGGTGGGCATGGGAGGCAAAGCCTCCCATCGTCCCCTCGCGGCAGTTACTTTAGCCCTTGACGGCGATGGCCTCTATTTCCACGCGTGCTTCCTTCGGCAGCTTAGCCACCTGCACGCAGGCGCGGGCTGGCGCGTCTGTAGGGAAATAGACGGCGTAGGCTGCATTCACCTCGCCAAAGTCGTTCAGATCCTTTAGGAAAATGGTTGTCTTTACCACATCCCGCAGGGTGCAGCCCGCCCCGGCTAGGATGGCCTGCACGTTCTTTATGCTTTGGGTGGTCTGCTCTCCGATAGAGCCGTCCAACAGTGCGCCGGTCTCCGGCACGATAGGCAGCTGTCCGCTGACAAAAACCATGCTTCCGGCCTGCACGCCTTGGGAATAGGGGCCAATGGCTGCGGGCGCTTGCGCGGTAGATAAGCACTTATTCATGGGTAACCCTTCTTTCATTTTGCGCAATATTTTTCGCAGATATATTTTTACGTTTAAAAAACGCACGCTGACAAACGTCCGCGCGCGTTTTCTATAGGTCAAGGCTCAGCCCTGACGCTGCTTGTGCTTGGGGTTTTCGCAGATCACCATGACGCGGCCCTTCCGCTTAATGATCTTGCACTTTTCGCAAATGGGTTTTACAGACGGTCTAACTTTCACGGGAATTACCTCCTCATCGGGGACATGCCCCAGTATGGAAATACACGCTCTCCGGTCAGCCCTTGCTG
>JAQUWD010000096.1 GCA_028693055.1 Eubacteriales bacterium
ACTTAATGAGACAACAATCAAAAAATACATCGAAGATCAAGAGAAACATGATATTGCCTTGGATAAGTTAAGTGTGAAAGAATACGAAGACCCTTTTAAGGGTGGCAAGTAATACGAACGCCCCTTACGATAGGCGATTTCATAGTTGGTGCGGGCATAGAAAACATCCCAACCATAAAGCCCAGCAAGATCGCCTTTTTTTTCACTTCCGTCATACGGGTCTTCGGAAATAGTGAGCAAGGCTTCTTGGAAGGCTTTTTTAAGTGGTTTTTCCTTGATCTTCCGAAAATACTTCTCTGCTTGAGGGGAAAACCGAAGCTCATACATCGGTTATTCCCCCTCGCCAAAGAGATCACTCATAGTTGCTGATGCGGTTTTGCCGGAAGCGATATCATCCGCTTGCAAAATCATTGCTTCAACTGCGGGACGCGTGGCCCGATTGACCTGCTTAAAACGTTCCATCAATTCGTTTCCCTGAAGCCCCTGTGCGATCAGATCAGCAAGTATCTGTTCTGCAAACTCGCCACCACCCTCCGCAGTTGCGGGTCGAACGATCAAACTACCGTTCCGCACATAACATTCGACTTCTTTATCGATACCCAGTTGCGAAAAGAATTCTATGGGGATGGTGATCTGGCGTTTGCCAGAAACGGAAATACGCTTTTTTATCATGTTCTTCTCCGTAATTGCCTGCATGATGATTCCTCCTGTAGTCTATGTCCCATCAAGGGACTTTATTCCACGATTTCATCATAGCACTTTTTCTTTGACAAGTAAAGAGACAGGAAACAAAGAAAACAAGAAACAAATTTATCAAGGGGAGGTGAGGCCAATGGCTACTAGAGGACGTAAGCCGTTACCCACGGCGCTCAAGGTACTGGAAGGCGACCGGGGCAAGGGTCGTCGCCCGATCAACGAGCATGAACCCATGCCTCCCTCTGGCGGCGTGAAGTGCCCTACGTGGTTGATGCCCGAAGCCAAGAAGGAGTGGAAGCGTCTGGCTTCCTCCCTCGAAGCGATGGGCGTGCTGACTATGGCTGATCTAACTGCTTTCGCCGGGTACTGCCAAGCCTACGCCCGTTGGCGCGAAGCCGAGGAGTTCATTACCCAACACGGCAGCATCTTCAAAACGCCATCCGGGTATGTCCAGCAGGTGCCGCAGGTGTCCATCGCGCAGCAGAACATGAAGCTCATGCAGTCCTTCGCCACGGAGTTTGGCTTAACGCCCGCCTGCCGTGCGCGTATCGTTGCGGCGAACGGGAAAGGCGGCGAGCTGAACGACGATCCCATGGAACAGCTTTTGAAGGGCGGGTGGAAGGACGATGTTTGATGAAAGCCGCGCACGTCGCGTGATTCGGTTCATTGAATGCCAGAAACACACCAAGGGTGAGTTTCACGGGAAGCCTTTCCACCTACTACCATGGCAGGAGAAAATCGTCCGCGACGTGTTCGGCACAGTCCGTGACGAAGCCCCGGATATGCGCCAATTCAATCAGGTGTATATCGAAATCGGAAAGAAAAATGGTAAATCAGAGCTGGGCGCAGCGCTGGCGCTCAATATGCTGATCAACGACGATGAATGGAAAGCGGAGGTTTACTCCTGCGCATCCGACCGTCAGCAAGCCGGTATCGTCTTTGACGTTGCCGTCGACATGGTGCAGCAGAATCCCACGCTTAGGAAACTCGTCAAGATCATCCCCTCCACGAAACGCATGGTGTACCAGCCCGCCGGCAGCATCTATCAGGTGCTGTCCAGTGAAGTGGCTACGAAGCACGGTCTGAATGTTTCAGCCTGTATCTTCGACGAGCTGCACACCCAGCCCACCCGCGCCCTTTACGACGTAATGACGCAGGGCTCCGGCGACGCGCGAAAGCAGCCGCTCTGGTTTTTCCTGACCACAGCGGGTACGGATCGCAATTCCGTCTGCTGGGAGGTTCACCAAAAGGCCATGGATATCTTAGAGGGTCGCAAGCGCGATCCTCGTTTTTATCCCATCGTATATGGTCTGCCGGATAGTGCCGACTGGAAGGATGAGCGAAACTGGTACAAGTGCAATCCCTCGCTGGGGCACACGATCACCATCGACATGGTGCCCTTTGGTCAAGGCTTTAAGGACATGTCCCCGCCCACCAAAGAGCTGATGCGCCTTGTGCTGGAGCACAACGTGGCGCACGGTGGGCATCCGGTGCTTCGCTGGAACATGGATAACGCCTATGTGCGCACCGATCCTGCCGGAAATCAGAAGATCGACAAGCAGAAATCCACGGAAAAGGTGGACGGCGCTGTTGCGTTGGTCATGGGGCTGGATCGGGCGATGAAGAACGGAAATGGCGGCGGGAGCGTTTATGACAGCCGTGGATTGCTCGTTCTCGATTGAAATCACCGTGAAAAGGCCGATTCTGCTTCGATTTTGCTCGTAAAAAACAGAATATCGGGCGTTTTGACCGCGAAAACCACCCATTGGAGGCGAGTAAATGCCACATAAACCCAAACGTCCCTGCCGACATCCGGGCTGCCCCAACCTCTCCGATGATGTGTATTGCGAGAAGCATCGCCCGCTGTATGCGCGGGAAACCGCCGCCAGTCGCGGCTATGACAAGCGCTGGCAAGCGGCGCGGCGACGCTTTCTTCGTTCGCGCCCTCTATGCGCGGAGTGTCAGCGAAACGGCATGCTCACGCCCGCGACGGTGGTCGATCACATCATCCCGCATCGCGGCGATGAGCGCTTGTTCTGGGATGAATCCAACTGGCAGCCGCTCTGCAAGCCCTGCCACGACTATAAAACCGGCATGGGGCTGTAAATTACACAAAGAACTCCCGCTGCTTTCTACATCAATTGAGCGGAAATACAACTTGCTATTCCTCCGAAGTTGAGGCATGTATAGAACACCGAAAAGGTGAAAGGACGGGACGCAACATGACGATTCATTTTGAGGAAGCAAGCGGACGGCGCAAGGAACTGGTACAGGCACTGACAGAGGTGACGGGATGCAAGTCTGAATACCTGGGCGCACCGACATTTGATTATAAGGTCGGCGATTACATCATCCATAGGGACGGCAGCGTAGAAGCGGACGATCTGCTGGATGTGAAGGAGCTTGGGCTGACGTTCCACGCGCTTCGCGCCCACGGCTTCATTCAAGAGGGCAGCGAGTGGGACACGCCGGAAAAAGCGCCAACCGAGGAGGAAACGCAAGCATGCCTGACCGCGCCGCGAGAGGACGGCGTCGCGCTGTCCTTCCCAAGGGACGGAATGAGCGAGGAGGCCATCTCCAATGTGAAGAAAATCATCGCCGCAAAAGCGCCGCTGATCAAGCTGGCGTTGGAATTGGACGAGTTGCCCATTGAGGATGAAGATGATAAGCTCACCTTCACATGGCTGCCAATCACTGCGCCGCATGAAATGATCGACGCGACCACGCGGCTGCTGGCAGCAATCATGAAGCTGGCAAGGAAGCTCCGCCGCGTCACGGCAACGGAGCGGCAGACAGATAACCCGCGCTATGCCTTCCGCTGCTTCCTGCTGCGGTTAGGGTTTATTGGGGACGAGTACAAAACCGTGCGCAAGTACCTGATGAAGGGCATCCCCGGCAACGGCTCCAAGCGGCATCCGGTCATGGAGCCTGATACTGCAGCGGACGACTTGAGCAAGGATACGCCAGTGAAAATCGAACCGCTTGAAAAACTCGATCCGGCGATCATTGCAGAAGACGCTATCGCAAGCGAACGAGACACATCCGATTCGATGGTTTAGACTACGATGTAATCATTACCAGCAGATATTTTCGTAAAATTCTTCGTAATATGTTGCACATGGTCTTGTGGCTTGGTATAATAAGCGCAGAAGGGAGTTGAAAGGCGATGGCAATCATTAACCCTGTATCGGATTTGCGAAACTACAACACAGTTCTCGAACAAGTGAACACCGGCTCTCCGGTTTACCTGACTGTGAACGGTCGAGGCCGCTATACGATTCGGGACATTGCGGATGATGAGGAATTTGAAAAAGCAAAAGCTATGCTTCGCTTGATGTGCGAATTGAACGAAGGCAAGCGATCAGGGGAGGAAGAAGGCTGGGTTTCTGAGGATGACGTCAGAGCTCGCTTTCACAATAAGGCAAAATGAGCTACAGAATCGAATACTCTCCGATTGCGATTCGGGATTTGGATCGCGTGTATGCCGAGGTATTGGAAGCCTCCAAAGACATGGATATCGCGCTTCGCTACATCGACGATTTAATGGATCAGGTTGCGGCAAAGGGTGAGTTTCCAAAGTCCGGCTCACCGCTTTACTATGAGGGCGGCTTCACGGGATATTACTTCGTCGTGTTCAAAGCATACATGGCTTTCTACCGAGTTGATGCAGACCGAATGTATGTTGATCGCGTAGTCTATGGGCGCAGCGACTACATGAGAAGCATCTTCAAGCGAATCAACCAATAACCGCTGCATGATACCGGCGTCTGTCAAAAGGCAGGCGCTCTTTTTATGCCCATTTTGGGGAGGTGCAGAGTGAAAAACCCGTTCCTTAATGGACTATTGTGAAATGCCTGCGAATAGCTTGCGAACAGCTTGCATAAAAAGCTGATTTCGGGTATACTATGAGCAAGAGGAGGTGTTCAATATGGCAAGAACATCAAACGTATTTGCGAGAGTAGAACCGAAAGTCAAAGAACAAGCCGAGGTCGTGCTTGAGCAGCTTGGAATTCCGATGTCAAACGCGATCGGTCTTTTTCTCAGACAGGTTGTGCTTCAACGAGGCATCCCATTCGAGATGAAACTCCCCGGCAATCGTCCTTTGGATATCGGTACGATGTCAAAGGAAGCGTTCGACGCCGAAGTACAAAAGGGCATGGACTCTTTCGCGGCTGGGAGAACATCCTCGGCGACTGATGTACACGCAAGAATTCGTGCCAGCATGCGCAAGGAGAGCATTGTATGAGCCAGTGGCGCGTCGAGTACACTGATGAGGCAGAGCGTGATTTATCGGATATCTACAGCTACATTGCCTATTCGCTGCTGTCACCTGACAACGCGGATGCACAAGTCGAACGCATCATGCAGGCTGTGGAAGAACTGGATCATATGCCGCTTCGCTGCAACGCATATGCAATCATTCTCTGCGGCGTCTATCCTTAAACCCGAACTTACGCAGGAGCAGCTCCAGCGTGAATTGGATTATCGTGCCGCTTTGCATGTACTGCGGCGGTTATGCGAAGAAAGCCTATTATCGCAGGCGGAAGCCCGTCAAATCAAACAAAAAATCACGGCTGAATTCTCTCCTGTCTGGGCGGGAATTGCTGATAAATAAAGGGTTTATCGCTTGCTATTACGCTGAACAAGAGCAATCATATACGTGAAAGGAGGCGGTCACATGAATGACCCCAAAATGGAAATTACAGTCCTGCCAGCAATGCTGAAGGTACCGCCCAGACTCCGTCGCGTCGCCGCATACGCCCGCGTCTCCAGCGGGAAGGACGCGATGCTGCACTCTCTGTCTGCTCAGGTCAGCTACTACAGCGAGCTTATCCAGAAGAACCCCGCATGGAGCTATGTCGGTGTATATGCAGATGAGGATTACACGGGAACGAGGGACGCAAGACCCGAATTTCAACGCTTGCTGGCTGATTGCCGCGCAGGTGCCGTCGATTTGGTCTTGACGAAATCCGTCAGTCGGTTCGCGCGAAATACGCTGACGACACTCAATGCCATCAGAGAATTAAAATTGCTGGGTATCGACTGCTACTTCGAGGAGGAGAGCATTCACAGCATGTCAGAGGACGGCGAGCTTGTGCTGACACTTCTCGCGTCCTACGCGCAGGAGGAGAGCCTGTTCGTGAGTGAAAACTGCAAATGGAAGATACGGCACGGGTTTCAAGA
>JAQUWD010000005.1 GCA_028693055.1 Eubacteriales bacterium
GTGCGGACGCGGTATTAACCGCCTCTCAAAAGGCGCTGGCCTGTGCGCCGGGGATTGCCCCGGTGGCCCTGAGCCAAAGGGCCATAGAGCGCATCAACCGTCTGCAGCCTTCCTGCACTTATCTCAGCCTGCAAGCCGCACTGCTCAACGGCAAGCGAGGTCAGCCTCCCTACACGCTAACGGAAAGCGTCATGCTCCAAGTAGCTGCACGGCTGCACGAGCTTTCGGGCGGCGGCCTTTTAGCGGAGCAGCAGCAAATAGCCGCGGACGCCGCTGCGTTTCGCCGCCAAATAGAAGCGCTCCCCCTTCGCTTGCTTTCCCAGCACCCCTCCAATGGCGTAACCGCGCTATGCACCCGGGAAGGAATTTCCGCACATGGTGTTTTTCAGACCCTGATGGAGGAGTATGACCTCTGCGTCTGCCCCAACGGCGGCGCTTTAAAGGAGCGCGTATTCCGTGTAGGGCACATGGGTGCGCTCCATGGGGCGGACTATCAGCGTCTTTTAGCGGCGCTCCATGATATGAACAGGAGGAACCTGCTATGAAATGCCTGATTTTAGCTGCTGGACGCGGCACTCGCATCAGCCGTTTTCTGGGCGGCGCGCCTAAATGTACGGTCGATCTGGGCGGCATTCCCTTGATTCGTCACACAGTGGAAGCCCTGCAGCGAGAAGGCGTTACCGATATCGCGCTGGCGGTTGGCTATCAGCAGGACGTTATCCGTCAGGTTCTTCATGGCTTAGAGGTACAGTATTTTCATAATCCATTTTATGATGTAACCAACAGCATTGCTTCCGCTTGGTTTGCCCGAGATTTCCTTAAAGACGATGACGTTATGATCATGAACGGCGACGTTTTTCTGGAGGACGCGCTTCTAACACAGGTGCTAGGCGAGCCAAAAAGCCCGGTAATGTTTGCCGACGACAGCCGCCGGGAGGAAGCGGACTATAAATTCTTCTATCGCAACGGACTGCTTGAAAAGTATGGAAAAGAACTCTCCGGCGCTGATATCACCGGAGAGTACATCGGCTTGGCCAAGCTGAGCCGCCAGCATTTGCCGTCGTTTGTCCGCCGTTTGGAAACGATGATCGCTCAAAGCCAGCATTCCCTCTGGTGGGAAAATGTGCTCTACGCCCATTTAGACGAGCAGCCCGTCTATGTGGAAAACACAGACGAGCGCTTCTGGGCCGAAGTGGATTATGTGGAGGATTACGAGCGTATCTTAGCCTTCCTAAAGGAGCACCCGACAAGAGCTGGCGGCAGGGGGTAACGAGGGAAACGGCAAGGGCTAACGCCGTTGACCCATTTCTCTATGCCTTTGTGCCCGTCAAAGCAATGCCCTCAATGAACTGGCGCTGGAACGCGATATACAGGATCAACATAGGAATCATTGCCAACGCCGAGCCTGCCATCATAATGGGATATTTTGTGGAATGCTGCCCCTGTAGCGAGCTGATCCCCGCCGCCAAGGTCATCTTGTCAATATTCATATTGACGATAAGCGGCCACATCATATCGCTATAGGCAAACAACGCGGTGAATACCGCTAGAGCCATAACGGCGGTTTTGGTTAGGGGAGCCATCACCTTTATGAAGGTCTGCATAACATTGCAGCCGTCCAGCTTAGCGGCCTCCATCAGGTCGTTAGGCAGGCTTAGATAAAACTGCCGTAGGAAAAAGGTACCAAAAGCGCTCACCAAGCCCGGAAACACCAGCGCAAAGATTGTATTGAGCATATTCATGCTGGACAATATCATGTACTGGGGGATAATGAACACCTGTGAAGGCAACATCAGCTGCGTCAAAATGATGGCAAAGAAGAGCTTCTTCAACGGGAATTCCAGCTTGGCAAAGGCAAAGCCCGCCATGGAGGAAAACACCGACGCGCACAGCACACGCCAGAAGATCAGCAGCAGCGTGTTCACATACAGCGCGTCAAAGGGTAAGGTGCGCATAACCTCCGAGTAATTGCTTAAATTCCAGTTGGCTGGGAAAATAATGGGCGGGATCATGATCGCCTCGCCTTGGGTTTTAAACGATGTGAGGATCATCCATATGAAGGGAAAGATCATGATGATCGAGCCCAATAGCAATACTATATGAATTCCAATTTTTCCTCGCCGTCTGTATGCGGATTCCCGCTTAGGCGTAATAGCAGCCGTCGTCATGCCAGCACCTCCTTATTCATAATGGACGAGCTTCTTTTCAGACCAGAACTGTATCGCCGTGATCACCATAATAATCACAAAGCTCCACATCACGATTGCAGAAGCGTACCCTTTGTTAAACTTTTCAAAGGCCTCGCGATAGAACATGACCATCAATGTAATGGTCTTTTTATAGGCGGGATTCGTTGACTTGATCAGCAGATATACCGTATCAAACTGCTTGATGGAGGTCATTACCCGCATGATCACCACAAAGAAAAGGGTGGGGCTAATCAACGGCACCGTAATATGGAAAAACCGCTGTACAGCGCTGGCCCCGTCAATTTCGCTGGCTTCGTAATAAGAGGTAGAAATCGACTGCAAGCCCGCAAGGATCAGCACCAAATCATAACCCACCGCACTCCAAATCCCGATCATCGCGCAGGAAATAATCGCTGTATTGGGGTCGGAAAGCCAGTTGATGGTTGCCACGCCGAAAAGACCTAAAAACTGATTTAAAATACCAACCTCGGCGTTGAAGATCCACTTCCACACCATGGCCACAGCTGCCGGAGCAACCACCATAGGCATAAAGTAAATACCGCGATAGACGTCGCGGCCACGAATCTTCGAATTCAACAGCACGGCTAAAACCAACGCTAGAAAAACCCCCACGGGAACCGTCAGGATCATGTAATATAACGTATTCCATGTGGATTGCCAAATTTGCTTATCGGCAAAAAGCTTTTCATAGTTTTGTAAACCAACGAATTTTGCCGCGCCAAGGCCCTGTGATTTTTGCGTGCTTAATATAATGGTCTCCACAAACGGGTACAGATTTAGAATGATGAGCCCAATAATCGTAGGAGCGATCAAAAGATAGGCCCATCCCCAATCTGATTGAAAGCGAAACGGCTTTTTCCGCCGCAAATCAGAATTGATTGCTTGCGCGCTCAATTGGCATGCCTCCGTTCTCTCACCTCACAGCGAGGCTCTCTCTAAGCGAAAATCATAACAGATGGGGGGAGACCTTTTACAGGTCTCCCCTCCGAAGCGATTGGCAGATTGATTACTCCGCTTCGATTTCCATGATGGCTTCGTGAAGCTGATTGCAAGCCTCTTCCACCGTCAATTCGCCGGTATATGCGGAGGTCATCAGTTCGGTCTCGGTGCCTTCCCACAGGCTCTTGTTGGGAGAGAAGGGGAACTGCACGCCGTACTCGATCATCTCGGTGTAGCAAGCGATGTTGATGTTGGTGAACAGATCGGTGAAATAATGCTCGGTTCCCTTGTAAGCGGGGATAGCGGCCTTGTTCTGGGCCTGCAGGATGTTCGCTTCTTCGCTGCCGCAGAAGGCTATGAAATCCTTCACAACGTCGGGATTAGCGGTATTGTAAGCGCCGGCGTAGCCCAGTCCGTTATAGATGGAGGCGCGGGTCTTGCCCTGAGGCAACACGCACAGGTCGAACTTATCCTTGATGAACTCGTTGGAGGTAAAGGCGCTCATCATCCAGCTGCCGATGAATTCCATGGCAACCTTGCCAGCCTGGAACTGATCGTCCTGGCTCATATCGGTGAAGGATTCCAAGCTGGGCGAAATGCCGTCCTCAAGCATGAAATTCATCCACGTCTTGATGGCTTCCTGAGTTTCGGGCAGATTGAAGCCGGATTCGCCGTTTTCAAAAATCTTGCCGCCGTTTTGGTATACAAAGTTGTAGTAACCGCTCTGGGTGTCGTTAGGCGCTGCGAAGCCATAAACGCCGTTTTCCACATCGTTCAGTTTCTTGGCGGTTTCGCGGAGGGTGTCCCAAGTCCAAGTATCATCAGGATATGCGATACCGGCCTTGTCGAACAGTTCTTTGTTGTAGGCCAGTGCGATAGTGTCGTAGTCCTTGGGTACCGCCCACTGAGAGCCTTCATAGTTGTACAGAGCGGTGATGCCAGCCGGGTAGGGGCTGTAGTCCAGGTTCAGGTCCGTCAAATCCAGCAACATGCCGGCGGTGACGTACTTATAGAACTGGTTGGAATGCATCCAGAACACATCAGGTAGCGCTCCGCCCTGAGCGGCTGCTTCCAGCTTGGTCCAGTATTCGTTCCACGGCGTAACCTGGGTTTCGACCTTTACATTGGGGTTCTTAGCCATGTATGCTTCCGCAATAGCCTTCATGCCCGGCTCTTGGTTGGTGTCCCAGAAAGCGAAGGTAATGGTCACATCACCCTCTGCCAGCGCGACGGGCGCAAACAGGGACAGTAGTAGGCAAAGAGTTACCAACATGGCAAGTGTTTTTTTCATGAATGGGGTACCTCCTTTTGAATTTTATGTTGTCTTATTCTAGCACGCAATTCGTTCACCTTGCAACATAAATGCTATCTTTCTTGTGCACATTTCTCGCACGAAATTTTTTTTGGCCTATAAACATCTGAAAAGCACATGACCTATAAGCTTTATGTGAGGATTATGCAATACTTTTTGATAAATAGTAACAGCCCCTTCTTGTTTGCACCGTCACCCAAGGTGTATACTTTATGCAGATGAAAATACTGGAAAAGGAGAAGCGCATATGTCAGAATTTTTTGCTTTGCACTCATCTGTGCACCCGGTTCTTTCAACCATTGCCACCTCCCTTGTCCAGGCTGACCGCGAGTGCGTCTGTCCCAAAGGAATTGGGCAGCTGCTATGCGCGTCCAGCGGCAGCTGCTTTGTTACAATCGACGATAAGCAGGTGGAGCTGCTGGGAGCCCGCATGATTTTTTTAATCGGAGAGGTCTCCTATCAGTTGAGCCATTCCACGGCGGATTTTAGTCTAACCCGCTTGGATATAGAGCTGAAGCCGGGCAAGCTGTGCGGCTTTGGCTTAGGCGAGCTGGAGACGGCCTTCCCGGAGATGCGGCGCTTTACCCGTCATTCCCTCCACTGCGCCGTGTTTTACGATAACTTTGCCATGGTGATGACGTCTTTGCAATTGCTTCGCACCTTCTCCCTATACGAGCCGGGTCAGCGTGAGCGGCAAATTTCCCTCACCCTCAGCTTTCTTTTGTCCGCCGCCGCCACCTCTTCTTGGGAGGAGGACTTGGCGGACACACGTTACGGAAAGCATGTGCGTACAGCCCTGCAATACATTCACGAGAATTACATGAGCAGTATCTCCACAACGGACATTGCGCAGGCGGCAGGCGTGCATATCGGTCATCTGCACCGTATTTTTCTAGCGGAAACAGGCTACCGGGTAGGTGAATACCTGACCAAAATACGGATGGATAAAGCCAAATCCCTATTGATGCGAACGGATATCTCCACCATTGCCGTCGCCCATCGGGTGGGGGTCAGCACTCAACAATATTTCAGCCGCTTGTTTAAGCAGCAGGTGGGCATGACGCCGCAGGCTTTCCGTAAATCCTACGCGTTAACCTGCCCAGCCAGCGCCGTTTTGCAGTACAACACCTACGAAGCCGGCGACGTGGAGGGGAGAAGCGTATGATTTCCTATTTTGATCCCCTATACCGGCAAAGCGACTATGTCCCCGTGGTGCATAGCTATTACGATCGCGCCGATATGCAGCGCTCCACCGTTCTTAGGGTCAATCACGCCCATTCCCTGTGCGAAATCATGTACGTTAACGAAGGGCAGATGTCCCTTGAGACAGAGGAGGGGCTGATTCAAGTTGGGCGCAAGCAATTTATTTGGTTAGACGCTAACGTAAAGCATTGGGGGCTGAACTTCGGCGACAGCCTTTGCAGCATGATGAATATCGAGTTTCAGTATGAGCTGCTGGACTGCCGCGCCCCGACGCTCCGGGCTATCTCCCGGCAGGACGACGCAACGCAGGAGCTAATCTCTCATCCCGTTCCTCATATGGTGCTGACCGATCGAGACGATACGGTTTACCATTTGATGAAGGAAATCATTCAATTAGCCGACAGCACCCATAAGCAGTCCGAGCGGCTATGCTCGCTGCTGTGCACACAGGTAATGCTGGAGGTGGCAAGGCTATTCCAGCAACGCAGAGGGGCTCTTCCCCCTATTACTAACCGCTATGTAAGCGACGCGCTTTCCATTATGCGCCGCGATTACGCAGAGCCCTTGACCGTTGCCGGAATCGCCGCCCAGCTGCATGTTCAGCCTACCTATTTACACCGGCTATTCAGGGAGCATACGGCCTATACCATGGGCGAGCATTTGCAGCGCATCCGTGTTCAGCAGGCCCAAAGGCTGCTGCTGCATACGAAGGATGCGCTACCGGAGGTGGCGGCGGCAGTAGGTATCAGCAGTCCGCAGCATTTCGCGCAGCTTTTTAAGCGGATCGTAGGCATATCTCCCGCCGAGTATCGCAGGCAGGGAAAGGACGACGCGCTGCCACCGTTGGAGTTTTTTTGACCAGTGTTGTTTCGACGAAAAAACCGGCTGCTGGCGATTCGCCAGACAGCCGGTTTTTTTACTTTTCCAACAGCTCTTCCACTTTATCGGTATGCTCCCAAGGCAAGTCCACATCAGTACGTCCGAAGTGACCGTAGGCGGCGGTTTGACGATAAATCGGTCGACGAAGATCCAGCATCTTAATAATTCCGTCTGGGCTTAAGTCAAAATGCCGCAGCACCAATTTGCCTAATTCATCGTCGGGTAGCTTACCCGTGCCAAAGCTATCAATCTGCACGCTGACAGGCTGTGCCACGCCAATAGCATAAGCCAGCGCAATTTCGCAGCGGTCGCACAGTCCGGCGGCTACCAAGTTCTTGGCGGCATAGCGGGCGGCGTAGCAGGCGGAACGGTCGACCTTTGTGGGATCCTTGCCGCTAAAAGCGCCGCCGCCATGGTGAGCGTACCCGCCGTAAGTATCTACGATAATCTTTCGACCGGTGAGTCCCGTATCTCCGGCAGGCCCGCCCAGCACAAAACGCCCGGTGGGGTTGATATACACCTTGGTTTCCTTTGTCCACAGCTCGTCGGGGATTACGGCGTGGATCACGTCCTTTAACACGGCTTCCTCGATCTGCTCATGGCTCACGCTCTCGGCGTGCTGCGTAGAGATAACCACCGTATCTACGGCAACAGGCTTGTGGCCCTCGTAAATCACGGTTACTTGGCTTTTTCCGTCCGGACGCAGCCACGGATACATGCCGTTTTTCCGTATCTCGGTCAGTCGACGGGTCAGGCGATGGGCCAAAGAAATCGGCATGGGCATCAATTCGGGGGTCTCGTTACACGCAAAGCCAAACATCATGCCTTGGTCGCCCGCGCCGGAGGTTGCCTCCCCGCTGCTCCGGGTTTCCAAGGCCCGGTTCACACCCATGGCAATATCTGGGCTTTGGGCATGCACGGAGGTCAGCACGGCGCAGCTATTACCGTCAAAGCAGAGCTCGCTGCTGGTATAGCCGATGTCCTTCACCACCTGCCGGGTGACCTCGTCGATGGCTACGTACGCCGTGGTAGTAATCTCTCCCATGACCTGCACAAACCCGGTAGTTGCACAGGTTTCACAGGCCACCCGAGCCATGGGATCCTGTTTGAGAATTTCATCCAGCACAGCGTCGCTGATTTGGTCGCATAGCTTGTCCGGATGTCCCTCGGTTACGGATTCACTGGTAAAAACGGTTCTCATGTTTTTTTCCTCCTTGGTAAAATTGCGGCAGCTAAACAGTTTCACACAGGCGGAGGTTTCTTTCCAAAAAACAAACGCCTGCGGCATTGCAGGCGTGAAAAGGATTCTTTATCGACCTTATCTGCCAGCGCATGCACGCTGCGGGATTTGCCACCTCGCGTTTACCGCAGGTTGGCGGGTTTCATAGGGCCCGTCCCTCAACCACTCTTTATAAGGTGTTCAGTTGTCGTAGAATAGGATAGCAGATTGCGTTCCATTCGTCAATAGCAAGATCAGTAATCTCCGTCCAGCTCGGAATCAAAACTGCTGGTTTTGCCCTCGCGAGCATCCTCCAGCGCCATCTTTAGCAAATCAACCTCTACCCGCAGTCGGTCGGCTTCCCGGCGTGCGTCTGTCCATTTGGTAAACAGCGTGCCGGTGCTTTCCTCCGCCTCGCTCCGCTCCCGGAGCGCCGCCGTTGCCGCCTCCCATTGGCCCGCCAACCGACAAAGAGCGTTCACGATTTCCGCTATCGACGGCTCCTCTAAGTATCGGCTCAGGGCTACCAGATGATCCGCAGTATCCTCCTTAGGGGGCTGCCCATAGCGGCGGTAGGCAATCACGTCCTCAGGGCAAGGCCGTCCCTCCGCCTGCAGCTCTCGCGCCGCTTCCATCAACAGCTCAGGACGGTTTTTTAGGATAGATCGATATTTGTTCTGATAGCGAAGCATGGCGGAACGATCGCCGCCCGCCAAACGGGTTACGCATGCCCGAACGCTCTCTCCATTGCCGCGGCCCATGAGCACCTCCCGCAGCAGGCTATGAAGCTCGTCGTCTGTAAAAGCCCGAAAGGGGGTCTGGCGCACGGCAAGCTCCGGCGTTTCCCGCACCCGTGCGTAGTAATAGTTGCGGATACTATTTGGTTTGCGTTGAAGACGCTGTCCCACATCGGAAAAAACATTGCGAAGAGGTTTGCCTTCTTCCGTAGCATTCCTGACGGCGTGGAACAACAGATCGATTTCATCCTGCTGCCAGCCTCCCCGTGAGTGGTGTGTCACTTGAGTCATGATAATCGCCTCCGACGGTTTTTGTACACGCTTAGTATGGGAAGGAGAAGACAATTTATACTCGCGCAGTCCAAATATGGAAACGTGCAATGGATGATTCTACATCTTATCGTAGCTTCAAAAGGGTTTCCACGGGGTCAACGCGCCGAAGAAGGCTGTCGCGGCACAGGGCGTTCAGCTCCTGCCGCGTGTGCGCAAAAGCATTGGGAAACAGCAATCCGCTTTGATAACTTTCCTTTAAGTGCTGCTGCAGCAACGAATAAGCGGGCGCATTCCCGCTGACGGCTAGATACCCCGCTTCCTGCGCTTTGGCCTGCACCGCTGGCGTTACCAAATAAGTCAGCAATTTCTTTGCATCCTCACTGTCTTTGCAGAAGGACAGATAACGCACCTGATCGCTAACCGCCGGCAGCAATGGCACCGCTTCCAACGCCTCGCCCGCCTTTACTGCGGTTCCATGCGCTTTCAGGCTCCAAGCCCGCGCAGCCTTTGCATCGGCGCTTTGTTGGCTTTGCGCCGCAATAAGCTCGTTTTCCAAGCCATCCGGGCAAACGAAAAGCATTTGCTGTGCGCCGATTCCCTGTTGAATCCACAATGCGCCGGAAGCCAGCAATTTGCTCCACGGCAAGGTTTCCAGCGTCAGGGTTTCCTTAGGCTTGATTTCGGGCGCGGAGGTGGCGAGCCCAAAAAAGGAAGGCGGCTCTGTAACCGCCGGAGCCGCGCCGCTGTCCTTGAGCCACTGGGCGGGAATGCTCAGCACATTAGGCGAAAACCAGAGCGGCACGGCGTAGAGGCTTCCCCCGCTTTGACCGGAAAGCAGAGCGTTCGGGTCTATGCCTTCTGTTTGCAGGATCGGCTTAAACCATCGTTCCGGCGATATCAGCTCGCCAGTCTGGAAAAAGACCAGCTCCGGCAGTACAGCCTCCTCCTTTTCCAGCTCTTCGGGCGTAACCCGGCGCAGGAATACCCGCAAGCCGCGATGCTCCTTTTCAAAATCGCTGCACAAGCTGCTCAGCAGCCCGCCGTCCTTCAACTCATCCCCCAAAACCCATACCGTCAACGTACGGGTCTCCGCCGGACGGAGGCGCTCATCCATCCGATTGGCGTCCGTGCTTTCAAAGGAACGCAGAAGCCCAGGCATCGCGCAGAACAGCGCGGCAGTCAGCAGCAGCGCGCTTAGCAAGCCCGACCTTCGCATAGCTGTCCCCTCCCCGGTATGATTTGCTCAAGGGTATGTGCGAATGCTGCCGAAAATGCTTGCCTGTGTCTCAAAAATATGGTACGCTACTTGAGATTGGAAAGGCGGCGATAAAATGGCTACGGCTTCAAAGCGAAGATCGTTATGGCTGGTATTTGCTTACGCCGCTGTGCTAGCGGCAGCGGCGCTGTTTTTCTGCTCCAAATCCTCCCCCGCTTATCCCCTCAACGATTGGTCCGACGCGAACATCTATTTTTCCGCCGGTAAGGGGATTTTACAGGGCAAGGTGATGTACCGTGATCTTTATGATCACAAGGGGCCGCTGCTTTACGCCCTCCACGCGCTGTGCGCCTTGCTTTCCCCCTCCGGCTTTATCGGGGTTTATCTGCTGGAGATTCTCTGCGGCGCACTCTTTTTAACCGTATCCTATGGTTTCATTGCCCTTTACGGCGGTGAAAAGTCCGCGCCCTTGGCGCTGCCGCTGCTGGCGCTGATGATTTATACCTCCTTTAGCTTTCAGCTGGGAGACAGCGCCGAGGAGCTGACCTTGCCCCTATGCCTGTTTACCCTCTACGATACGCTGCGTTATTTAAAAGCAGAGCCAAAAATGTCGATGCCTCCCCTGCGGCTCCTGCTTCACGGTTTTTTACTGGGCTGCGTATTCTGGACCAAGTTTACTCTCTGCGGCTTACAGGGCGCTGCCTTGCTCTGTCTGCTGTATAGCGCCGGAAAAGGCGGCTGGCGCAGTGCTCTTACCGCATTGGGTTGGATGCTGCTAGGTTTTTTCCTTTCCACCGTTCCATGGCTTCTCTATTTCGGGCTGAACAACGGTCTTGAGCCGTGGCTGAAAACCTATCTGTACGACAATTTGTTTCTCTATTCCAGCAGCGAGGACGCCGTGGGACTGGTTGCTCGGTTAAAGCTAATGCTCCAAAGCGCCCTTGACTGGGTCGTCCAAAACCCGCTTTACTCCATTCCCACTTTGCTAGGAATCCTCGGACAGGCGCTACGAAAAAAAGCCGCTGTCCGGGAGCGGCTGGTTTGGATTTTATGCTTTTGTTTTTCCGCTTTGGGCGTATTCATCGCCGGTAGAACCTATCCTTATTATCCGTTGGCGCTTTCCGCTTTTGCCCCTGCGTTCTTCCTGTGGCCTTGCCGCCGCCTGTCACCGTGGCTCGCCGCCCGTTCAAGCCGCCGATTCGGCTTAGCTGCATTCGCCTGCGCCGTTGGAATCGGCTTATGCCCAGTTCTCAGCCCCAACGTAGCCGACAACTTCGCCCAGCCTCGCGAGGAAACCATGCAATATCAATTTGCCGCCCTGATCAACGAAACGCCGGGAGCCACGCTGCTCAATTACGGCTTTATGGACGCGGGCTTCTATACCGCCGCAGGTATTGCCCCCTCGGTAAAATATTATCATCAAACCAACGTTCCCCTACAGGAAATGCTAGACGAGCAGGAGCGTTATGTCACCGAGGCAATTTGCGATTACGTGGTAACCCGTGATCGCCAGCCCGATAGCATTACGGAGCATTACACCCTCATCGCCACGGCAGATACTCCGGAGGGCTATTGGTATGATCGGGTCTGCCTGTATCGACGTAAGGGGCTGTAGACATTCAGCGCTGAAAGAACCGTTTTCTGCGTACGTCGATAGCGTGAGCGGGGCACATTTCCTGACAGCAAAAGCAGGAGATGCAGCCCTTACTTTCCATAACAGCCTTGTGATTCTCCACCCGAATCAAATGCCGCGGGCAGCTTTCTGCGCAGCGGCCGCAGCCCACGCAGTTCTCTTCCACCACATGGGGCAAGGTTCTTCTCTGCCCCAAAAAGCAATGGAAAATTCCGTTAGGTGTGAAGAAACGCTCCTTTTGTAAAATGGCGTCCGGCAGAATAAAGGGCGGCTCTGCAGGTATCAATTCATCGCCTACCAGCTCCGTTTTTCCACAAAGCATTCCCATTTGCCGTGCAAGCCGATTGATGGGCGGCATGTTGGCGGGCAAGCCCATCAGGAGCGCCGCCTGCTCGTCAATCCCATAGGGAGAGCGGGAGCACAGAGTATAGCCCATAAAGCGAACCGACCCGCCGCCGGGCCCGTTGCCCTCCATGCACTCCACCGCGTCTAAAAGGCATAGCTTCGGCTTAACCTCCTCGCAAAGGGCGATTAAGTAGTGGGCAAAGGAGTCGATGGTGGGCTTGACACAATGGATTTCGGGCTTTTTCAACCCCGGAATGCAGCCGAATAGGTTTTTGACGCAGCCCGTCATGGTGGTCAAGCCATGGGTTTTCAGCTTTGCACAGTCGATGATATAATCTGCGTCCAGCACTGGCCGAATCAGCGTAAAGCCATTGCGGTCGGCAGCGCTAACATCCATATTCAAAGCCGCCAAATCGGATAAGCCATCCATGCCGCAGACCGTATAGGTCTTGCGTAAAATAGCGGCGGTATACATGCCGCCGGGGCTGTCCGCCAGCACGATCTGCTTCACCCCCAGCTCCTTTACCCGACGCGCCACTGCTCTTACCAGCGCGGGATGGGTTGTGGCGGCGCTTTCGGGCTCCCGCGCAGCCAGCAGGTTGACCTTTAACAGCACCTTGGTTTCTGGGGTAAGCTCTTTTTCTACCTCCAGCGCCTCAAAATGAGCGCAAACCGCCTCATACAGCGCTTCCTCCTCATAACCCGCCGACCGGCGAATCGATACGACCGACACGCACATCGTCCTCCCCTGCTTTTCTAGCTGCCAGCATAGCACAAATAGGCCTAGCACGGCAAGTTCAAATTCTTTGAACCACATCACAAAAAAGCCGACGAGCAGCCAGCCTTTCAGCTGGAGCAACTCGTCGGCTTGATAAACTGCCTTTAATCCATACGGGAATAATTGGGAGCTTCCTTGGTGATGGAGATATCGTGAGGATGGCTTTCCTGCAAGCCCGCGCCCGTGATGCGGATAAATTCCGCGTTTTTACGCATGTCCTCGATCGTAGCCGCGCCGCAATAGCCCATGCTGGAGCGCAAGCCGCCGACCATCTGATAGACGGTATCCGCCAGAGAACCCTTGTAGGGCACCCTGCCTTCTACCCCTTCAGGCACCAGCTTCTTGTCCTGCTCCTGAAAATAGCGGTCGCTGGAGCCATGGGCCTGCGCCATTGCGCCGATGCTGCCCATCCCGCGATAAACCTTGAAGCTGCGGCCTTGATAGATTTCCATATCTCCCGGGCTTTCGTCCACACCCGCGAAGAGGCTGCCAATCATGACGGCGTTAGCGCCGCCAGCGATAGCCTTGGCAATGTCTCCCGAGTATTTGATACCGCCGTCAGCAATGATGGTAACGCCATACTTCTGCGCTTCCTTGGCGCAGTCTGCCACTGCAGTAAGCTGGGGCACGCCGATACCCGCCACAATACGGGTGGTGCAAATGCTGCCGGGGCCGATACCCACCTTTACGCTGCTTGCGCCAGCCTCGATGAGCGCCTTGGTAGCGGCGGCTGTGGCTACGTTACCCGCAATGATAGGCAGCTCAGGATAGGCGGCCCGGATTTCTCTCAGCTTTTCCGATACGCCGGCGTTATGGCCGTGAGCGGTGTCGATGGAAATCACGTCCACCTTAGCGTTTACCAGCGCCTCCACCCGAAGCATGGTATCCTTGGTGACGCCCACAGCAGCGCCGCAAAGCAAACGTCCCTTCTGATCCTTGGCGGAGTTGGGGTACTTTGTGGATTTTTCGATATCCTTAATGGTAATCAACCCGCAAAGCTCGAAATCATCGTTGACGATGGGCAGCTTCTCGATGCGATGCGCCGCCAAAATCTTTTTTGCCGTTTCCAAGGTAGTCCCTACGGGAGCGGTAATCAAGTTTTTGCTGGTCATTACCTCTTCGATACGGCGGGAATCATCGGTTTCAAAGCGTAAATCACGGTTGGTAAGAATACCCACCAGCTTTTTTCCCCGCGTGATGGGCACGCCGCTGATGCGATAGCGGGACATAAGGGCCTCCGCATCCCGGATTAAATGATCCGGCGAAAGAAAGAACGGATCGGTGATCACGCCATGCTCGCTGCGCTTCACCTTATCCACCTGTGCCGCCTGTTCCTCCACGGTCATGTTTTTATGGATGATTCCCAGACCGCCTTCCCGGGCAATGGCAATCGCCAGCCGCGCATCGGTTACAGTATCCATGGCGGCGGACAGCAGCGGTACGTTCAGCTTGATCGTGGGGGTGAGGAAGGTTGATGTGTCCACGTCGCGCGGAAGCACATGACTTTCCCGGGGAACCAGCAGTACGTCATCGAACGTAAGGCCTGTGCGAAGGTTTTCGTCCAGCATCTCTTAACCACCCTTTCGTACTTGAGTTGCGGTTATTTTACCAGCGTGAGAGGGGAATGTCAATGGAAGGGAAATGCAGTTTCAACCCAGACGGTTCTCTTGACAATCCCGTCCATTCACGATTTGTTTTCAAAAAAGCCCGCCATGTTTTCACATGGCGGGCTTTTTGATCAGCTCTTAGTACTGCTGGTTGCGATTGCGCTCAAAGCACTCGCGGCAGTATACAGGACGATCACCCTTGGGCTGGAAAGGCACTTGAGTGGTGGCACCGCAACCATCGCAGATTACGTCATACATCTGACGCTCGGCACGGTTGGGGTTTTCACGGTTGCGGCGAGCAACGCGGCACTCATGGCAGCGGGTGGGGTCGTTCTGGAAGCCCTTGTCAGCAAAGAATTGCTGCTCAGAAGCGGTAAACACGAATTCCTTGCCACAGTCACGGCAAACCAGAGTCTTGTCTTCGAACATAGTAGGTTCCCTCCAAAATATGAAATATCCGTCCCATTTGCTGAAAGTTCCTTGGTCTTGGGTTTCCATGCTTCCGAACAAGCTGGGAGAAGGAACCTGAACCAGATTACCATAGCAGGGCGACATGAGCATTATAGCATGAACCTCTGTGATTTGCAAAGCTTTTGCAAAAAAACTTTTTTGAATATCATAAAGGATATCGTCAAAGAGGTAAAAGCATTGCTCCTATTGACTTGCTTTTCCGCGCAGCCTTGAAAAGCAAGTCCTATTATGCTATGCTGACGCCGTGTCCCTTCCCGCGCGCCTGTCGGACCCGCCCCACGAAAGGAGACTGCCAATGAAAAAGCAATTATCGGTTGGGCTCATCCTACTCCTGCTGCTTGGAAGCTCCGTCGCCTTAGGAGCGACGCTCAGCGGTATATCCTATAATAGCTTTCTAGCCAGCTACGAGGAAAACATCACTTTTATCAACGAAAATACGGGCCGCCACCTTCTGCCGCTGGGCATAACCAAGCGAGACTCCGGGGAAGGGGATGGACGGACGGTATATGAAATCACAGGCGAAGTGCTTTCACTCACCGTGCGTACCGACCCTACCGGCGGCATTGTTGAAATGTGCCAAATGGTGCTGACAGCTCCCGCAGGAATGGAGATTGGCAACGCCGCTTATAACGACTTCACCACCTCCGGCTATCACAGCTATGCGCTGCTAATGGCTATGGACGTGGCTTCCACCCCTGCCGAGCGCTATGCTCTCGTCCAAAAGGTGGAGGAGGGGTTAAAGCAAAGCGAAGGCTCCTTTACCACGCAAATCGGTCTTTATGCGCTGGTTTGCACCAACACCAGCGGTACCGTTACCCTCTCCTTTGAAAACAGCGCCGTCGTTGCGCCCGAGTCTACGGCTGAGAGCATAGAAAGCGAAACGCCCGCACCGGATGAAAACACCGATGAAGGCGCGGGCATGGGCTGATTTTTCTAGGCTTTCCATTTACACCCTGTCGTTCTACCGCAAAAAACTACTCACACGGGCTTAACAGGAAGCCAGATTTCGTTATAATCGCCGTCTGGCGGGCCGTACATCTCGATATTGTAGTTGCCGCCCAGCTTGTACTCGCGGCAGCTGGGCACCCATTCCTTCCACATCCGCGTATTCACGGCCTGTAACGCCTCCGGAAGCGCTCCCCGGCAAGGGAATACAGCCCATGTTCCGGCTGGGATCGTCTCGGTCGTAAAGCCCTCGGGTACATCCTCCCAAGGAATGTAGTTACCGGCGATCAGATAGGTAAAGTCTTTGCCGTTGCTGTCCATACATACGCCGTACATGGCGGCGAAGTCCGGGTAGCGCTCCATCTTTTCTTGCCAAAATTTCGGAATTTCGCTGTAAGAGGTCTCGTTTGAGAAGGTTCTGGATAGCCCCATGACGGTGAACGACGGTTTTTCAACAATTTTGTACTCCAACATACGCGCGCCCTCCAATGATATTTGAATGTGCAGAGGTGCGAAGGAACGCAGCTTGGCTCCCTTTTCTTTTGCGGCTGACGGCGAAATGCCATGGAAACGCGTAAAGGCGCGGGTGAAGCTGTCCGGAGACTCATACCCGTAGGCAAGCGCCACGTCGATGACCCTTCCATCTGTCGCGGACAGCTCCTGAGCGGCTAGGCTAAGCCGTCTGTTACGGATATACTCTCCCACTGTAAAGCCGCACAGCACGCTGAAAACGCGTTGGAAATGGAATGCGGAAACATAGGCCTGAGCCGCTACGTCCCTAACGTCCAGCTCCTCCAGCAGATGCTCCTCGATGTACTCCAAGGCGTTTTGGATCCCATCTATCCAGCCCTGCATGCCGCACCCTCTCTCTCTGCAAGCTCATCATAGCACGCCCACGCGTCGCAAGCCCGATGATTTGTGCTCCGGGCGGCAGGGTTTATTTAATATCCTTGATTTGCCTACGTATATCGTCCAACAGGCTAGCCAAGCTGGGCGATTGCTTTATGGAATTTTCCACCTTTTCAATGGAGGCCATAACGGTGGTATAGTGCCGTCCACCGAAAGCGTCGCCGATTTTGGTGAGGCTTAAGCCCATCATTTCCCGGGTCAGATACATAGCAATCTGACGAGGAACGGTAATTTCATGGTTGCGCTTCGGGCTTTTTAAATCCTCTACGGACAGGCCGTAATAAGCAGCTACCGCTTCCTGAATACTGTCGCAGGTAATGCGCTTGGATTCGCTGTGACTGAAAAGCTCCCGCAGGGCTTCTCTCGCCAGCTGCATGTCAATGGGGCGGCGGGCTAAGGTGCTGTAGGCAGTCAACCGTGTCAGGCTGCCCTCCAGCTCTCGAACGTTAGTATCGATCTTCTCGGCAATCAGCGCTAAAATATCATCGCTGACGTTTAGACGTTCAAATTCAGCCTTTTTCCGTAAAATCGCCAGCCGGGTTTCAAAGTCGGGGCGCTGGATATCGGCGATCAACCCGCCCTCAAAGCGGCTGCAGAGCCGCTCCTCCAGCTTCTGGATTTCCTTAGGCGGTTTATCGCTGGTCATAACGATCTGCTTACCGGCCTCTCGCAGATGGTTAAACGTATGGAAAAATTCCTCCTCGGTGCCGTGCTTGCCTGCAATAAACTGGATATCGTCCACCATCAGAATATCCGCATTGCGGAAGCGGTCGCGAAAATCCTGATTCTTGTTGGTTTGCATGGCGCTGACCAATTGATTGGTAAAATCCTCGCTGGTGATGTATACGATATTCATCTTCGGGTACAGCTCGTGAGCATAATGACCGATGGCGTGCATCAAATGGGTTTTGCCCAGCCCCACGCCGCCATAGATAAACAAGGGGTTATAGGCCTTGGCGGGCACCTCGGCCACAGCTAAGGAAACGGCGTGGGCAAAGCGATTGCCGTTGCCCACTACAAAGGTGTCGAAGGTATATTTTGGGTTTAGCTGCTCCAAGGAGCCGCCGCTGCTCTTTGCGTCCAGCTCGTTAACGCGCGCTTGAAGCTCGTCTTGGCAGAGCACCTCTACAGTAAGCGCCTTTCCGGCGGCGGTGGCTACCGCTTTTTGAATTTGTGGCAAAAAGCGATTGATGCCAAATTCCCGCATCATGGAGTTCACGCATTCCAGCAAAAGCGAGTCGCCCATCACCCCATAGGGCTTTAACGCCGATTCGATCCACGTATCATAGCTGACGCGGGCCATTTCCTCTTTTAAAATCTGGCATGCGCTACTCCATAATTCCTCACCATTCGTCATATCGTACCCTACCCCTTTTAAACGTTGTATAATATACATTTCGTGTAAGACAAGTTATCCACAGTGCAGCCAGAAAACAGCGGTCGTATGTGGAAAAAGCGAAAAAAAATTCCCCCGTATTTTTATCGGGCTGTCCTATCATAGCAAGTTTCGATGATTTACGCAAGCGTCCACTTGTATTTTCAGAGTGTATAGAATACGTCGGCGGATATCACCAATCCTCTATCCCTTGTATGGGTCAAAAGCCACTCCACAAGTGATGGATTACGCCTAGGAAAATATCGTATTTTTATGCATAATTATACGTATAAAAATTCATATAAAAAGAAAACATTACCTCGCGGATATCATTTCTTAAAAAATGACAAGGAAATGTGACAAAAACTGTAGAATTGTAAAATGAATAGTACACAGCTTGGAGGGGAAAAAAGATGGCGGTGCCAATTGTAAGGGAGGAGCTGGAAAGTGCGCTTAGGCCATGGCTGGGCACGCTTTTTTTGAGCTCCAACCCTTTGCTGGATCAATTGGCCGAACGCCTGCGCGCCTATGCCCCCTACAAGCAAACGCTAGAAAGTCTGCGGGACGAGGTGGAGAGCTTTCTCGTCATGGGCATTAACCGCTACACCCATTCCAGCATGATGGTGCTTAATGATCGTTACCGCACCACCCGTCTGACCATCGAGCATATCAAGTGGATTACCGACGATGTGATGGGCGTGCTTTTTGATAAGCTAACGCCCTTCTCCGCCAACTTTATCAAGCTCAACGATTACAGTCTGCGGGTTCAGAGCCTTTCCGCGCTGCGGGTGCTGTGCCAGAAATACCGCTCCTTTTATACGGATCAGGAGTATTTTTTCATCGTCGCTATGATCAAACGGATCTATCCGCCAGCAAAATATGAGGATTGGTTGACTGATTGAATTTTAACGTAAAAAAGTGTATAGTTAAAAAGTGTGCGCTTTTTTCACAAATCGACGCGCAACTGATTTCTACCCTATGAGGATGGCAACTTGCTTTATGAACGATACGGAGCAGCAAACCCTATGGAGCGGCCTCACCGAGCATGAAACCCAGCCGCCGTTAGCCCAGCGCATGCGTCCCCGCTCCTTGGAGGAATTTATCGGGCAGGAGCACTTACTGGCGCAGGGACGGCTGCTTCGGCGCGCCATTCAGGCGGATCGCCTGCAAAGCAGCATTTTCTGGGGGCCTCCGGGCTGCGGCAAAACAACGCTGGCCTCCATTATTGCGGGAATGACGGGCAGCGCCTTTGAAAAGCTAAACGCCGTAACCAGCGGCGTAGCGGACGTGCGCAAGGTGCTAAAGGACGCGGACGAACGCCGCGTGCGGTACGGTAAAGCTACCTATTTGCTGCTGGACGAGTGCCACCGCTGGTCGAAGTCCCAGAGCGATAGCATTCTTCCCGCTATCGAAACCGGGTTGATCCGCTTCATCGGCTCAACCACGGAAAACCCTATGGTTAGTATGACGCCAGCCATTGTAAGTCGCTGCCGGGTTTTTCAATTCCAGCCGCTCAGTCAGGCAGACGTGCAAAAAGCGCTGGAAGCGGCTCTTAAGGATGAGGAACGGGGCTATGGACGCTACGACGTGCGCTGCGAGGACGGAGCGCTGCGCTACATCGCAGGCGTGGCGGGCGGAGACGTACGCACGGCATTGGGCGCGCTGGAGCTGGCCTTTTTAACCACCGATGAGGAAACGGACGATCACGGCGTGAGCTTTCGTCGCATCACCCTTTCCACCGCCCAGGAAAGCGTGCAAAAACCCATGCTTAAGCTGGACGAGGACCTGTATTATGACATGCTCTCAGCCTTTATCAAAAGCATGCGCGGAAGCGATCCCGATGCGGCGCTTCTATGGTTCAGCCGAATGCTATACGCCGGGGTGGACCCAAAGCTGATCGTTCGGCGTATTGTGGTTCATGCCAGCGAGGACGTAGGCATGGCGGATCCCACCGCGATGCTCTTGGCTTCGGCGGCGGCAACGGCGCTGGAATTTGTGGGCATGCCGGAAGCCCGCATCCCCATCGCGCAGGCGATCATCGCCGTGAGCATGGCGGAGAAAAGCAACTCGGTTGTTGAAGCGCTGGAGCTGGCTCAAGCGGACGCAGAAAAGGGCAATTTCAGCCCCGTACCCGTGTACCTACGGGATCAAAGCTATGCCGTACCTCACGCCAAAACGCCGCAATACCTTTATCCCCATCAATATCCCGGTCATTTTGTAAACCAGACCTACCTACCGGAGGGCTATGAGCACAAGGTTTATTATCACCCCACCGAGCAGGGCCACGAAGCCAAGCTAAAGGCGCGTCACTTGCGCAGATATGGAGCGGAGCATGACAAGACACGACCATAAGCCGGACGTCCAGAAAACCACAATGTACGCCATTGTGGTCAACGGCGTGCAAATGCTGGCTCTGCTTGCCTTTGTGCTGTATGTTACCTTGGCGGATTTGACGGGTACCAGCCGTTACTATTTACAGGCCATCGCCATCATCGGCGCGCTGCTAGCCGGCTGGGGCGCTTTTATCGACATTCAAGACGCTCTTTTAACACGGCGGCGGATGCGCACCATCAGCGAGCTGCAAACGGTGAACGAGCAAATGGAAACCCTCAATTTTAAACTCCGCGCACAGCGCCACGACTTTCTCAACCATTTGCAGGTGGTCTACAGCCTGATGGAAATGGACGAGTATCAAGAAGCCACCGATTATCTGGAAAAGGTCTATACCCAGCTAAAGGCGGTTTCCACCGTTTTGCGCACCGGCGTTACCGCGTTTAACGCCCTATTACAGGTCAAAAACGCTGCCTGTGAACAGCGCGGGATTCAGTTTGTCATGGATATTCGAAGCACTCTAGAGGGCGTGTCTATGCCCTCCTGGGAGCTATGCTGCGTCATTGGCAATCTACTAGATAACGCCATGGACGCTGCCGTTCAGGCGCAAGCCCCGGAGGTAAGTCTACGGATTACGGAGACGCTGCGCAGCTTCGAGTTTGTGCTGCTGAACAACGGCGCGACCATTCCCCCCGGTATGCTGGACGCAATCTTCGAGGAAGGCGTCACCACCAAGGGAGAAGGCCATGGGATGGGACTGGCTATTGTGCGTCAACGATTGGACGAATACGGCGGTTCCATTCACGTGGACGCAAACGCCAAGGATACGGCTATTACGGTTACGCTTCCCAGAGAGGCTCCCCGGGCCGTAGGCGACCGCGCCCCATCTGATAAGGAAGGGAGTGCAGGCTAAGCCCTGCCGAGCCTATGGAACAGAGCAAGAAAAAATTCCTCAAAAATATGGTAGGCTTTTCCATGGTCACATGGATCAGCTTTGCCTTGGGCTTCATTTCTTCCCCCATTGCCACCCGGCTTTTTATGCCGGACGAATTGGCGAAGGTTAATCTTTTCGGCATCTATGCCGCCCTATTCAGCTCCATCTGTTATTTGGGGCTGGATCAAGCCTATGTGCGTTTCTTCCGGGAGCCTCCCCGGGCGGCGAAGCGGCAAACGCTGTATACCTTCTGCATCGGCGTTCCGCTGGCTTTCAGCGTTCTCTCCTCACTGGCTCTATTGTTTTTCTGGCGCTCCATTTCCACGGAAATAGCGGGGGACGCCGACCCGGGCATTTTTCTGTGTCTGTGCCTATACAGCTTTTCGCTAGTGATGTTTCGCTTTCTGTCATTAAGCTACCGCATGGAGCAAAACGCGAAACTCTACACCATTCAAGGCGTATTTCAGGTTCTCATCACAAAAATTGCCTATTTAGCCGTGGGCTTTGGCAACGCTACCGGTAAAGCCGCCATCCTATCGTTGACGGTGCTCATGTCCCTTTTCTCGCTGGTCTGTCTTTGGTTTCAGCGTAATCGGCTGGAACCTCGCTCCCTTAGAGAGGCGGACAAGCCCTTCAAAAAAGAGCTATGGGCCTTTGCCCTGCCGTTGGTCCCTCTGTCCTTGCTCAGCTGGCTTAACACCAACGTCAATACCGTGGTGCTCAACCAGCTGATGGGCTTTAGCGAAACCGCCATTTATTCCAGCGCATTAGGGCTGGCAGCCTCCATCAACATCATTCAAACCGGCTTTAACGCCTATTATGCACCCTATGTGCTGGAGCACTATCAGGACGATTCCACCCGTTTCTTTACCGTACATCGCCTGATGGCCTGCCTGCTGACGCTGTTTGGGCTGTTGATCTCTCTTCTTCAAGCTCCCGTCTTTTTACTGCTGGGAAAAGCTTACCGAAGCTCCGTCGTCTTTTTCCCCTTCCTGTTCTTATCGCCAATCTGCTATTGCTTAGGCGAAACAACGGGAATGGGCATCACCATCGCCAAAAAAACCCACTGGACTACCCTGATCTTTCTCTTTTCAGCGATCATTAACGTGGTTTTCTGCTATCTTTTCATTCCATGGCTGGGCATGGCGGGCGCGGCGCTGGCCTCTGCCGCCACCGCCATTCTTACCTTAGTGCTTCGCACGGCGGTTGGGGAACGATATTACAAAATTCTTACCAGCTACCGTTACTTACTTTATACCATCGGGCTGATGCTAATCGCTTCCTTCGGCAATCTCCTGCTGGATGAAAGCCCCGTTCCTAAATATTTACTGCTGACGGCAGTAACCGCTTTAGCCTGCGTGCTTTACCGCAAGGAAATATCAACCTTGCTTGGCACCTTAAAGGAAATGCTTACGCTTCGGCGCAAAGGCCCGGGGGAAGGGAGCGCCACAGAATGAGCCGTAAGCGAATCCTGCTCATAGCAGACAGCGACGCGCTATGGACCCAGCGATATATTGAATATTTGCTGCTGCCCGATGACGCGGAGGATCAGTACGAAATCGTTATTTTTCCCATTTGGGGCGACGGCAAACGGTACGAGCATTATTATCAGGCGCAAGGTATTACCGTCTATCAGGACAAGCACCATCTACCTTTGATCCGTTATATACCTCGGCTGCGAATGTGGGCGCGGGTCGCCGCTAACGCCCGCCAGCTTCGCAAGCTGGGGCCCTTTGACGTCGTTCACAATCATTATCTGTCCCAACGGGATTTGGCGCTGGGATGGCGAATGGTTAAAGCCTTCGGCGCGCGCTGGGTGTGCAGCTTTTGGGGCAGCGATCTCATGCGTTCTTCCCGGCTGGAGCTTGCGCGGATGAAGCCCTACCTAAATCGCTGCGACGCCATTACCGTTCACAGCGAGCTAAACCGAACCAAAATACGTGAATTCTACGGACAAAGCTATGCGGATAAAACCACGCTGCTTTACTTCGGTCAGATCGGCTATCATTACATAGACGAAATCCGTAAGGAAATGACCAAGGAGCAGTGCAAGCAATATTTTGGCATTTCCAAGGATCGCTATGTGATTTGCGTGGGCTACAGCGCGTCCTCAGCGCAGCAGCAGCTGCCGGTTTTAGAGGCAATTTCTCTTTTGACGGAGGAAACCCAGCGGAGGATCACGCTGGTGCTGCAGCAGACCTATTCCCAAAACGACCCGGACTACGTGAAACGGGTACGCGAATACGCTGGCCGTTTACCCTGTCAAACGGTTGTGCTTACCGATTTTATGGACGGCGAGGACAGCGCGCGGCTGCGGCTTTCCGCCGATCTATTTATTCTTGCCATTACCACCGATGCTTTTTCCGGCAGCATGCAGGAGTATTTGTATGCAGGAGCCACCATCATCAAGGGCGACTGGCTGGGTTATCCCCAATTAAAGGACATGGGCATCGAAATCAACGATTTCCATCAATTCGACGAATTGCCCGGCATGATCTCGCTGGCGATGGAGCATCGGCTGAACGAGCTCAGCGCCGAGCAGCGGGCCCTGTTTCCCAAGCTGTATTCCTGGCCAGCCGTGCGCAGTAGCTGGTTAAGCCTGTACTAGGCTTGCTGTACCGCCTGTTCCAGTGTAGAAGCGATATCCTCACGGACGACCAAATCAGCGGTATCGTCATAGGGCGTTTCATCGCGATTCAATAGCGCCATCTTCGCGCTGGCAGAGCGGTAGCTGATCAGCCCAGCCGCCGGATGTACCACCAAGGATGTGCCGCCCACGATTAACAAATCGCATTGCTGAATAGCCTTGACCGCCTTTTCCAGCACTTCTTCCTCCAGGCATTCCCCATAAAGCACCACATCTGGTTTGATCAGCCCTCCGCACTGGCAGCGGGGGGCTTTTTCACCCTTCAAAAGCGCATCCAAGGGAAAAAACGTGCCGCAGCGCATACAGTGATTCCGATGGACGGAGCCGTGCAGCTCCAATACATTTTTGCTGCCTGCCGCTTGATGCAGCCCATCGATATTCTGCGTAACTACAGCCTTGCATTTTCCCTGCTTTTCCAGCGCCGCCAGCGCCAAATGCGCGCCGTTTGGCTGCGCGTCCGGGTAGAGCATTACATCCCTGTAAAAACGCCAAAAGCCGTCAGGGTCGTTCTCAAAATAGCCAATGGAAAGCATCTCCTCGTAGCTTTTTCCCTGTGCCTGCCGGTACAAGCCATGGGCGCTGCGAAAATCTGGGATACCGCTGCGGGTGCTAACCCCCGCGCCTCCAAAAAATACGATATTCTCAGCGTTGCGTATCATCTGTTGCAGCTTGGAAACCTCAGCGTTCATCTCTTTTGCGCCTCCTGCTAATAAAAATGAAAAGGATATAGATAGGGTATTCATTTTCGCTAAAGTGCGCGAAAAAACCTGTTTTTTAACTCATTAACAATTTCTTTATCAGTTTGTAGTACGATGGAATGAAATTTCTCTTCTTCGCCCATACTTTTGGTACAAGCCTATGAGCGGAGGGAAAGATCATGGCCATCAACAAGGTTGAGATATGCGGTGTAGACACGTCCACCTTGCCCGTGCTGACCAACGAGCGGATGCGGGAGCTGTTTCCTTTGGTACACAGCGGCGATTTGAACGCCCGGGAGGAATTCATACGCGGTAACCTGCGACTGGTATTAAGCATTATCCAGCGGTTTCATAACCGCGGCGAGAATGTGGACGACCTGTTTCAGGTCGGATGCATCGGTCTGATCAAGGCGCTGGACAATTTTGACGTAACCCTAAACGTGCGCTTTTCCACCTATGCCGTGCCAATGATCATTGGAGAAATACGGCGATATTTACGGGATAATAATTCCATCCGCGTTAGCAGAAGCATGCGGGATGTAGCCTATAAAGCGCTCAAGGCTCGGGATTTGCTTTCGGACCGTCTGGGCCGGGAGCCTAACATCAACGAGCTGGCAGAGGAGCTTCATCTTCCTCGCGAGGACGTTGTCTTTGCGCTGGAGGCGATTCAAGACCCGGTCAGCTTGTTCGAGCCTGTATTCAACGATGGCGGCGACGCGCTGTACATCATGGATCAGGTGACGGACGAGCGCAAGCCGGATAACAGCTGGCTGGACGAAATCGGCGTTCAGGACGCTATGAGCCGATTAAGCGACCGGGAAAAGCATATTCTCAAGCTGCGCTTCTTTCAAGGCAGAACCCAGATGGAGGTAGCGGGAGAAATCGGTATCTCTCAGGCGCAGGTAAGCCGTTTGGAGAAAAACGCGCTGGGACATATGCGCAAGCACATGGGCGGCTAAGCGTGCAAAACGCGAAAGGACTGAAATGCAATGAGCAACCTGATCGACGGGCCGGAAATGCCCTTGGGACTGGGAATGGCGCTGGGGCAAAACCTCCAAGCAATGAATCGCTTTGCGAATATGACCCCGGAGGAGCAGCAGGCAGTTATCGCCCACACCCACTCCATCGCTTCCAAAGAAGAAATGCAGGCCTACGTGCAGTCTTTGCTGCAATAAGAAGAAAGAGCGAATCGGGCGTTATCCGCCTCGGTTCGCTCTTTTGCTATTGGATTACTTTTTCATGGATTTTCGGAAATTGTAGCGGGTTTTCCAATAATGGGAGTCCTGCTTGATACGGTTGAATAAATCGCCGCCCAAAAACAGCGCCACATTCAGCAAAGAGAAAAAAATCACGGCGCGAGTGCTCCAAGTGCCCACAATGAGCTGCCAGACGAACAACGCGGCATTCAGCAACGCCAGCCATTTCATTTTCACCGGCAGAATGAAGAAAACCATGATTTCGAAATCCGGCCAGAGCGCGGCAAAGGCGAAGAAAAGGGACAGGTTCAGATACATATTATCCGCGTATCCCGTCAGCAGCGCCGCCAGTATATTGCCGATCATGCCCGTTAAATAGAAAAGGGTAAATCTTGCTGAACCCCACTGGTTTTCCAGTGCAGAGCCGATCATCCAGTAAAAGTACAGCGAGAAAAGAATCCACAGCAAGGACGTATTCGGCGGCAAAAAGACAAAGGTCACCAACCGCCAAATTTGACCCCGAGCCACAGCCGCCATGTTCAGGCTTAACATGCGTGAAAAGCCAAGCCCCATAAAATCCGCGATAAAAGTCAGCGCCATGCCGAATACGATATAGTTCATTAGATGGACAATCGCAAAGCGGCGCGTTTTTCTTTCCAGCTGGTCCAACCATTTCATCATTGTCGTCCCCCTTTCTTTGCCTAGGATACCACGGTAAGGCGCTTTTCACAACAAACGCGGGAGAAAAAGCGTTCTCGTTATTGCGCTGCCTCGATATAGTAGGATTGTCCGTACAGGAATTCCTGCATCGTTTCGATGGTGTATTTCAGGTTTTTCTCATTGAGATATAAAAGCGCAAAATCGCCGAATTTCTGCCATCCATAATGCTTGTCCATGGGCACGCGCATCTGCTCCATCCATTCGCCATCGCTGGACGCGGCTTCACTGCCCATGACCGCCATGCCCAAGGTGAGCAGCTCGTCAATGGTCAAATTGGTATCTCCATAAGGCAGCGAGGTTTCAATTAACGTCATCAGCTTGGAGATATCCATATCCACCATAACCTTTTCCAGCAAGGTTTCCAGCAGCTGACGCTGACGACGGGTGCGTTCCAGATCGCTGTCGATAGCGCGAATCCGAGCAAAGGTGACCGCTTGCATGCCGTCCAAATGCTGCACGCCATCCAGTCGCTTCACGCTCTCCCGCTTCACCTTATCCATAGGCTCCTTACGAAGCTCAAAATTGATACGGTTGGCTTCTCGCGCCGTCATGTCCATATCCACGCCGCCCAGGGCGTCGATAATGGCAGCCAAGCCATGGATATTCACTGTGACATAACGGTCAACATTCATCTGGTAATTTTGGTTGACCGTTTTCATACTCAGCTCTGCGCCGCCATACATGTAGGCGGTGTTGATGCGCCCCATTTGCTTTAGGCCGGGGATCACCGCCGCGGTATCCCGGGCAATGGAAACCATTTTAATCGCGCCGGTGTTCAGGTTCACCGAGCAAATCATGATGGCGTCGGTACGGCCCCGTTCCAGCTCCGTGCTTCGATTATCTACGCCCAGCAGCAGAATATTAAATACATCCTTGGGCAGGCTTTCGTTTTTATCTAGATTGGTTAAATCCACCTCGTCCAAATGGGCGCTTTCCTCCATAGCTGTCGTCAAGCCGCTTAACTGCGCCTTTTCTTCCTCGGTCATTTCAATGGAGTTGGCCTTTGCCGCTTCATCCGCAGTATTTTCCTCCGTGTTTTCTTCCTGCGCCCATTCCTCCCACTGTGCTTTTTCCTCAGCGGTTAAATCCTCACCGGCGGTTAAATCGGTCTCCTCCGCCAGCGCTATTCCCGCCATATTCAGTAAGAGCGTTAAACAAACCAATAGTGTCAGTGCTTTTTTGATCATCCTGCATTCTCTCCTTATCAGTCAGCGACGTTGATTCCCAAGCCGTACAGTCCGCCTTGCCGCAGCGGGGCTATGACGAAGGGCTTCGTACGCATTAGCGCCGCATATTGCATGGTAGCGGTTTCAGACGCCGTATAGGGTACCACGATCGTCGAGTCGAGCGCTTGGGCTTGTCCGTTAACAAAAAGCTGTAACGCTTGATTTTCCTTTTGGATTTTATCCTCAAGCAGTCGATACGCCAGCTCCAACAACTCGCCGTTGGTTTCGCCCTCTCCCAGCACGCCCTTAACGGCGGCGCTTTCCTCATCGGTTTGCTTGGCTTTTTCTAGCTCCTCCGACGTTTTTCCGTTTACCGTTTCCGTAATGTCGGAGGCTTCCGCTTTCTCCTTTGTTCTCAGCAGCTCTCCTGCGTCCAGCACAAGCTTCGCGCTAGGCAATGCCTCGGTAATCTCGATGCGATTCTTTTGATTTTCCACAAAAACACGTACCCGAACCAACGACTGCTGATTGAGCAGCAAATTCGTAGCGGACTCTTCCCCTTCCCCAAGGGAAGCAATCGATAGGATCGGCTCCAGCTCAAAACGGAAGGCGGTGTTTCGCTTGGGCATGTCGGCAGCCTCCATCAGTTGATTCACCGCATCCCCGTTTAAATCGTCCAAGGAAAACAGCACGCTTGCGCCGTTAAGCGAAAAGGCTACCTCCTCGATATGCTTACGCTTCAATTGGGCGACATGCCAATACCCTAAGGTGAGCGCTCGTCCCTGCCAAAGGCGCTTACCGTCTGCATCCGTAGCGTAGCCGCCATCCTTATCCAGCTCCGCATCCGCTGTTAGGATCAGCAGCGCCCGATCCTCACCCTTTTTCATGCGCAAGGATGGGATAAAAGGCTTCCCTCCGCCATTCGTTAGGTCGGTCACTAACGTGCCAAAATAAGTGCCGCCCAGATTGAGCATCTCGGAGGTGCGTCGCTGCACAGACAGCGTGCTGCCGTCGCCGAAGTGAAGCTCGTCATACACAGGGTCAATCCGGTCCAGCGGATTAAAGGGCAAATAGTGATGGATGTTCCAATCAATGAAGAAATAGGGGCTCCCCTCCGGGATGATAAATTGGTAGTGGTACACCTTCTTATTGTTTTCGTCCACCGCGTATAAGCCGTCCACATAATAGGGATAGTTGCCATAACCCTCGCCCTTCATCCTGCGAAGGCCTCCGGCTACCTCGTCCCCGTTGAGCAACGGATCCGTCATGTACAGAATCTCCGGGTCAGGCTGTCCCTTTACTTTATAATCGCCGAAGGGGTATACGTTGATGCGCAGACGGTCGATCGTAATGCTAACCTCATAAACGCCCGGCTGATAATCGGGATCCGTATTTTTCACTGTGATCTTCGCAGTATAGTCCCCCACCTCCACAACATTGGTGTGGTCAATCTGCTTGCCGTTGCGGTAAAAAACAATTTCCCGTTCCTTGGGCAGCACGCCCGCCTTAAAGCTAAAGGGCATACTGTCGTAGGTCATTCGCTGCGTTCCCAAAGAGAATACCTTTTTCTCCGTAATCGAGATGATTTGCTTGGCAGAAAAGGCGAAAGCGTCCGTGGTTTCTGGGCTTAACGTCGCGCCTTCGTCCTTTGCAGCGTACGCGCGTAGGGTGACAATATCCCCTTCCTTTACGCCCGGTATGGTCGCCTTCCCCTCCGCGTCGCAGAGAATCCATTGCGCGCCCGCTTGATAAGCGTCGCGCAGCTCCTGCTCTTTGTCGGATAGGATGTATTGAACGCCGATGGTTTTTGCTCCCGTCGCCTTTACGTTGACTACGCCGGTTTTGGAAACGTTGACGGAGGTAATCTCCGGCAGCGCGTCCACGTCCGCCTGTCCGCCAGAAATAATGGCGGCATAGGTATCGTTGCCGCTGAGGGCTACCACGTCAACGCTGGAAATTTTTTCACTCCGCCATAGGGTAATGCGGCCCGCCCCATCGGTGGTCGTGGTAAAGCTTTCGCCATTTCCTAGCTTCAGCAATAGCCGCGTATTAGCCACGGGCTGCCCCGCCATCCCCACAACCGTGATTTTCGTAGGCTTTTTCCCATTAAGCTCAGCAGGCTCCGCTTCAATCCGCAAATTGGTCTGTTCATCAACCGCAACCGTTCCGCTGCCTGACCCGTTGGCTACCGTCAACACGCCGTTTCCCTTGAGGGTAAGCGTTCCTGCCACGATCATCTGCCCGAAGGAGCATGTGCCGTAAAGCCGCATATCCACAGCCGCTCCCGGATGAACGGTAAAGCTGCCCGCGGTTTTTGCGCCCCACGCTTCCAGCGCGATAGAGCCGCTTGTTTCAACATTTCCTACGGCGTTGTCCGTACTGCGCAGCATACCGCTGGAGGAAATCGACAGCGTGCTTTGGTCAATCAGGAAGGTATCCGGCTCTCTTTCCAGCGCCACGGTACATTTTCCCTCTTGAAAAGTTGCCTTATAGGCGTTGCCGGATGTAGGCTTGGAAAGGGGCGCAAAAGCTTTTGACGCTCCCGTCTCATCTGCCAAAAACACCAGCGGCAACGGCTGTCCCTGATAGCTAGCCGTCAGCGGCAATTGAAAGACGGCTCCGCTTTGCTTAGGGGTAATCTCCTGCAAATTTTTCAACGCGTCCGCGCCCACAGCGCCATATCGCAGGATAAAGCTACCCGTGGAGGCGGCGGAAAGCTCGGCATTCAGCTGCCCGACGCTTAGAACGCCGTCGCCTGACACCGTTAAGCCGCCGGCAGCCAGCGTACCCAGCTGCACCGCGTCCACTGGCTCCAGCTGCGCATTCACAGGAACAACGGTGGATACAACCGCACCGTTCTTCATCGAAATACCGGCGGTCGCACCGTCGGAAAGCCGTAATGTACCCACAGTAGCGCCGTCAAAAAGAAGCGAAACCGCTCGACCCTGCGTTACAATCAAGGTGGTGGCTCCATCACCGCCCGTTACCCGATAGGTCCCGCTACGATAGATCATATGGGTTTCCCCATTGGTCAAGGGCAGATCGATCTCGCTGCTAGCCATGAACATAACGCCCATTTCATCGGCGGACAGTAGCCATTGCCCAAAAGGACACAGAGCGGTCGCATTCCCCTGCTCGTCAATGGCAATATGAGCGCACCCAGCGGGTTTGTCGCAGGTGGGAATGGTTACGCCCATGCTCCCGGCCCGTTCCTGATCCAGCAGATCGTCGTACAGCGTGCGAACGTCTCCTACCGTGCCGAAATCCTGCGCAACAGCAATCGCGCAAAGCAGCGTCAAGCACAGCAGGCAGACTAGGAAGGTCAACGCTTTTTGAGTCGTCAACGGAAAGCCCCCCTTTACGCGTTCATTCTATCCATTTCTTGATGTTCGTTTTCGAAAGACCCTTCACCAGCGGCACGCCCAACACATAGCAAACCACAGCTTCGCCCAGCGCAACGGTGAGCATATTCATCCACAATACATCAATGCCATAGGCGTAGGTCAATACCAAGCCGACGATAACGCCGTTGCAAATAACCGGCGGCAGCGCAGCCAGCCATGGATTCGACCGAAGCCGACGGCTCAAAAGAGCAGCCATCAGCGTCGCCAGCGTGCCAAAGACGATGTCGTATGGATTTGCGCCAGCCAGCAGATTGGAAAGTAGGCACCCGACAGCCAAACCGGGGACAGCCTGTGGAAACAGCACGGGCAGCAGCGTCAGCGCTTCCGAAATACGGAACTGCACCGCACCGAAGCTGATAGCCTGAAAGATCAGCGTCAACGCCAAATACAGCGCCGCGATCATGGCGGATAAGCAAAGAGAACGTACGGTAGAATTGGGTTTCAACGTAAAACCTCCCAACATCATTGGAAAAAATCAATCAAGTTTCAGTATAGCACAGTTACCATTTCTCGTCGAGGGCATGCATGAGTTTTTTACACTTGGACACACTGTTAAGGAACACGAAGGGGAGGTGAATCTCATGTCTTTTTCCAACAAGAACCAGTGCATCCATTGCGATGTGGAAAGCTGCCAGCATCATGCCCAGGACGGCCTGTGTGAGCTTGAAAGCATCAAGGTTGCCCCGCGCTGCGGCTGCCATTCCGGCGATTGCGACGAAAGCGAATGCGCTAGCTACCACTCCAAGTAAAACAAACTCCCATGTCAGGCGGGGAGCCGGGGCATTTTTCGTAACTGCCCCGGCTCCCCGCTTGCGATTTTGCCGTGAGTGAAGGTTTATCTGGATTCCGATCCCCCAATCCATGCAGTTTGGGGTATGGATCCCCGAACAGGTTCATTCTAATCAAACGACGCGGGTGCGTTGACGGAAGCTTCCGTCTTCTCCCCGCGTCGTTTCGCTATTCGCTTCCTTACGCCTGCACCGCCGTTTCCTCCTTGACGGCTTCGTCCTCCTTACGCATTTCTTCCTCCTGCCATACTTGTATCTCCTCGAAATGGCTCAGCATAGGCTTTACGTCCGGGGCATTTTTCTTGATTTTTCGCCCCACATAGTTGCGGGTAATTTTGATCACCAGTCCGCTTAACACCAAAATACCGATCAGGTTGGGGATTGCCATCAAGCCGTTAAAGGTATCGCTGATGTCCCACGCCAGCGACAGCTTCATCACTGCCCCCACCACGATAAACACGATAAAGACAATCTTGTAATAAATGGTGCTCTTCATCCCAAAGAGATATTCCATGGCCTTTGTGCCGTAAAAGGACCAGCCCAGTACGGTGGTAAAGGCAAAGAGCGTTACCGCAATGGCCAGCATGCCGCCCGCCGCCGAATGGAAGGAGGTGGCAAAGGCCTCGGTGACCAGATTAACGCCCTCAGCGGAGGTAGTTCCCAGATTTACACTGCTAAGCACCGTAAAGGCTGTTAAGGTGCAGACGATAATGGTGTCAAAGAATACCTCAAAGATGCCCCAGATGCCCTGCACCACAGGCTCCTTTACGTCGGTGGAGCTGTGAACCATTACGCTGGAGCCAAGGCCCGCCTCGTTAGAGAACACGCCCCGCTTAAAGCCCATGGTAACGGCTTCCTTCATCAGCACGCCGCTAACGCCGCCAATCCCAGCCTGAACGCCAAACGCGCCTTGAAAAATCTGCGCAAATACCGCCGGAACCTGCTGGATATGCATGATGAGGATCACCAGCGTAGCCAGAATATAGGCGATGGCCATGAAGGGCACGATGCTCTCCGCCACCTTCGCAATGCGCTTCACGCCGCCGATGATGACCAACCCAGCCAGAATAGCCAGCGCGATGCCGATGGCTAAGGGAGGAATGCCAAAAGCGCCGTTCATGCTGGTAGCGATGGTATTCACCTGTGACATATTGCCAATGCCGAAGCTGGCCAGCACGCAAAAGACGCTGAATAGCACCGCCAAGGGCTTTCCGATGTGCCGAAAAAACTTCTTGTCCTGAAAGCCGTTCTCGATATAGTGCATAGCTCCCCCGGACCATTCCCCTTGGGCATTTTTGCGGCGGAAGTAGATGCCCAGCACATTTTCGGAATAGTTGGTCATCATACCAAAGAACGCGCTGACCCACATCCAGAATACCGCGCCGGGCCCGCCGATGGTGATCGCCGTCGCCACGCCCGCGATATTGCCCACGCCGATGGTAGCCGCCAGCGCCGTAGACAGAGCCTGAAACTGGGAGATAGCCTTCTTATCTGTGATGCCCTTAACCTTCTTATTTTTCAGAATTCCCAAAAAGGTCATATTGGTTACAAACTTAGCGTAGATTACCTGAAAAAAATGAGTTCGAATGGAAAAATAAATCCCCGTGCCAATCAACAGCACCAGCATGGGAATCCCCCATACAATATTGTTGACCGCGCTGTTACCAGCCGTAATCGCATCCACCAAATTCTGCGTCCACGCCGGCGCGGAATCCGACGCGCCCTCCGCACCTGCGGCTGCAGCCGTCAGCAAGCAGACCGCAAGGCAAAGAATCACCATGATTTTCTTCATCCGTATCACTCCCTATACAATTCACGCGCCGCTTCCGAAAGCACATGAGTTACCCTATTTTGTTCTGAAAAGACGCGGCCTGTCAAGCTTGCGATTGTTCCTTTTCTGTTTTTCTGGTGCATTTTCCGCCTGATACGGCAGCTTTTCAAAAAATAAAGCTTGCAATTTTCGCTAAATGGGTGCATAATCCCCTCAAGCGGTTTGATAATCGCCCATAGGGCAGAAAGTGTCCCGTACGAGTTCAACCAGTGAAAGGGATTGGATGAATCAGCATTTTTCGGGAGGTAGATTTCACATGGAACGAGTTTTTAATTTTGCGCCGGGTCCCGCCACGATTGCTCAAAGCGTGCTGGAAAAGGCCCAGAAGGAATTGGTCTGCTACGGCGATAAGGGCATGAGCGTCATGGAAATGAGCCATCGCAGCGGCATGTATCTCGATATCTTTAACGAAACCGTAGCCCTGCTTAAAGAGCTCATGCAGATACCGGATCAATACAAGATCTTGTTTTTACAGGGAGGCGCCACCTTGCAGTTCAGCGCGGTACCGCTGAATCTGATGACAGGCTCTAAAAAGGCCGATTATGTGGACAGCGGCAACTTTGCCCATCTAGCTGCGGAAGAAGCAAAAAAATATGGCACGGTCAACGTCGTGGCATCCTCCCGGGAGGATAACTACACCTATGTGCCAGACCTTGCCAACGCCCAGTGGAGCAAGGACGCGGACTACGCCTACATCACCACCAACAACACCATCTATGGCACCCGCTTCAACAGCCTGCCCGATACAGGCGCTGTGCCGCTGGTAGCCGATATGAGCTCCAACATTCTCTCGGAGCCTTACGACGTAAGCAAATTCGGCATGATCTTCGCCGGTGCGCAGAAGAACATCGGCCCTGCCGGGGTTTGCGTGGTCATCGTCCGAGAGGATCTGCTAGGACGCGAAAATCCCCTCTGCCCCAAGCTGATGAGCTGGGCGCTGGAGGCCAAGAACGACAGCATGCTCAACACCCCCAACACCTATGGCATCTATATGGCAAAGCTAGGCTTCGAGTGGCTTAAGGAATTGGGCGGCGTAAACGCCATCTACGAAATCAACAAACGCAAGGCAGCTCTTTTGTACGACTATCTGGATGAAAGCAAGCTCTTTAAGGCTCCAGCGCAAAAGGCATACCGCTCTTTGATGAACGTCACCTTCGTTACCGGCGATGCAGACAAGGACGCAGCCTTCGTCAAATACGCCGCCGCCAACGGTCTGGTCAATTTGAAGGGTCACCGCAACGTAGGCGGCATGCGCGCCAGCATCTATAACGCCATGCCGGAGGCGGGCGTGCAAAAGCTGGTAGCGGTCATGAAAGCCTTTGAAAAGGAGAATGCCTAATGTTTAAGATTCAAACCCTCAACGCCATTTCCGACATCATCCATCAGGAGCTGACCGCCGATAAATACCTGATTGCTAAAGAAGAGCCCGTCCCCGACGGTGTTTTGGTTCGTTCCGCCTCCATGCATGATATGGAGCTGCCCGAAAGTCTGCTGGCTATTGCTCGTGCGGGTGCGGGCACCAACAATATTCCGATCGACGAATGCACCAAGCAGGGAATCGCCGTGTTCAACACCCCCGGCGCTAACGCCAACGCGGTGGCAGAGCTGGTCATCTGCGCCCTCATGCTGGGCAGTCGAAACGTAACCGGCGGCGTGGACTGGGCGCGTACCTTAGCGGACAAAGGCGGCGAAGTAGCCGGTCTGGTTGAGAAGGGAAAGGGCCAGTTCGTAGGCCCCGAGGTACGGGGAAAAACGTTAGGCGTTATCGGTCTGGGAGCTATCGGCGCAATCGTTGCCAACGCCGCCGCTCAGGGGCTGCAAATGAACGTGGTGGGCTACGATCCCTATATCAGCGTCGAAAACGCTTGGAGCCTAAGCCGCGCCGTTCGCCATTGCAACACCATGGATGAAATCTTCGCGCAAGCCGACTATATCACCGTTCACGTTCCCCTCAAGGATAATACCCGGGGTATGCTGAACAAGGACGCTTTCGCCAAAATGAAGGACGGCGTTCGCCTGATGAATTTCAGCCGTGCCGAGCTGGCAAATTTCGACGATTTAACCGCCGCGCTGGAATCCGGCAAGGTCGCCACCTATGTTACCGACTTCCCCACAGAAGCGGTGCTAGCCATGAAAAACGTGGTAGCCATCCCCCATCTGGGCGCGTCTACCCCGGAGAGCGAGGAAAACTGCGCCTCAATGGCAGCCCATGAGCTGCGGGAGTATTTGGAAAACGGACAGATCCGCAACAGCGTCAACCTGCCAGAAATTGTTCTAGGCTACAGCGAGGGCGTGCGGGTACTGATGATTCACGAAAACGAGCCGGGCATGGTCAGCGCCATTTCCGCCGCCATCGGCGCACGAAAGATCAACATCAACAACATGATTAACAAGAGCCGCAAAAACATAGCCGTAACCGTGCTGGAGCTGGAAAAGACCCCCGACGCGCGACTGCTAACCGAATTGAAGGCTTTGCCGGGCGTCATTCGGGTACGCGTCTTCGAGGCGTAAAATCAATCCCACATTCTCGTATCCCCCTGTGTGAAAACGAGTTCCGCTCGTCCCTTCCACCGGGGGATTTTCACTTTTTGTCCCCAAATCCCCCCGCGTTGACAGATAGATATCAGAATGCTACAATCAGGAAATAGAAAAGCGTTTGCTTTGGAAAACAAAACGACAGCATTTTATTAGGGGGCTCAAGCATGAGTAAAAGCTTTCGAGAAATATCTGTGTCCGCGTTAAACCAACGGCTGGAAAAAGCACGGCAGGACAAGCAAACCGCCGGCGGCATTCTGCGAATCATCCGTCGAGGAGAAGTCTGTTATGAGCATGCGGTCGGCTATGCCAATGTGGAAGCCGGTACGCCCATCACCCGCAAATCCATCTTTCGTCTTTATTCTATGACCAAGCCCGTCACCATGACGGCGCTGATGCAGCTGTACGAGCGGGGGCTGATCTCACCGGAGGATCCGCTGACAAAATTCTACCCCGAGGTTTCCCATATGCCCGTGGCAATTGAGGAAGCGGATGGCTCGGTGCGTTATGAAAAGCAAAAACGACCGCCCACCATCCGGGAGCTTTACACCATGACCAGCGGCATTCCTTATGGGGGCGACGACAGCGTTGCCGCCCGGAAGATTCGGGACGCGTTTGACTTGGCGCCTGAAACCGCCAACGCGGACGAGCTTATGCATACGCTGGCTACCGAGGGCGCGCTCTGCTTCCAGCCGGGTGAAAAATGGATGTACGGCTTTTCCCACGACATATTGGGAGCCGTGATTGCAAAGGTCACAGGCATGCGGCTGGGCGAATACATGCGCAAGAATATTTTTGAGCCTCTTTCCATGAACGATACCGGCTTCTTCGTACCCAAGGAGAAGCACAGCCGCCTTGTAACCGCCTATGAAGGGAAGGACGGCGAGCTGCGCCCCATGACTGAGCCGGAGTATTTAGACCACTTTCTACAGGACGCGCCTTTCCATTCCGGTGGCGGCGGCTTGACCTCCACCTTGGACGACTACGCCAAGTTTTGCCAAATGCTTCTTTATGGCGGCGAGTATCAGGGAGAACGCCTGTTAAGCGCCAAAACCGTCCAAATGATGGCCTCCAATCAGCTAAATGATGCGCAGATGGCCTCCTTTGGCTGGCGGGACAGGGGCTATGGCTATGGTGTGGGTATGCGCACCTTACTCTCCAAGCGGATGCTCAACGGCTCCGTCGGCGAGTTCGGCTGGGACGGCATGATGGGCTGCTGGATGGCTGTAGACCCGCAAGAGGATATGACGCTTGTTTATCTGCAAAACGCCATGCCCTATGCCACGGTCGGCTGGTCCATGATGCCTATAATCTACGGCGGGCTGGTATAATATCGAAAGAAACTAAATCACGAAAAAACGGTAGGAGCTTAGCCCTGCCGTTTTTTGTGATCCTGTCCCCTATTTTTCTATTCCACCGTCACAGCGGCGGTCATGCCGATGCGCACCTCGTCCGTCGCGTCAAAGGACACATAGCCCTTGTAATGGATTTCTCCGCTATCCTCATCGCTCAGGTAGGATATCATGTCCACCACGCCGTGATAGGTGGTTACATTGCCCTCCTGATAGTTGAGTGTAAAGGTTACCGCATCCCCTTGGGCGACATTGCCCAGCTCGTATTCCGAAATGCTGATTTCCATCAGCAGCGAATCCTGCGGATAGACGGTGATCAGCGCTTCCCCCTTGTTTACGGTGGAACCCGCCTGCACGTTAGCGGTGGCTACAATGCCGTCCACATCCGATAAAACCTGACTGCCGCTGGCATAAAGCCCATCCAGACTGCCGGTGACGGTTTCCATCAGTAGCTGGCCCCGCTCCACTGTCTCGCCCTCTTTTACATGAAGGTACAAAAGGCTGCCGGAGCCGGTGACCGCGATATCACCGATGCGGGTCACATCGCCGCCGCCGATGCGAGATTTGGCGCTCAGGTCGGCGCTGCGGTAAATACGCACCGTCTCGTCCACCATCAGCTCACCGGAGGTTGTTTCTACGGTGAAGCTGGTGCCATCCACTGCCGTCACCATTCCCTGAGCGGTATGCTTGCCGCTGTCCGTGGTGCAGGAAATATAGACGGATTCGCCGATGTTGACATACTTGTTTTCCATTTGATTATAGGCGTACTGGATATCCGCCGTGATTTGGTAGCGGCTCTCCGGCGTGATGTACATCGCCGCGCCGTAGCGGGTCGCCACATCCTCCAGCGCGTCTCCCGGCTGGGCGAACACGCCCGTTACGGTGCCTGCCGACGAGGCGTAAATCTTCGTTGTGGCGATATCCGCAATGACATCTCCCTGATGAACCACGCTGCCCTCTCGCAAGCCAAAGGACGACACCGTGCCGCCAAAGGGCGCGGATACGCTGACGGAGCTGCCCGCCACCACCGTTCCCTCAAAGGTTGCCTCCGCCAGAGCGCTGCCCGTAAACGTCAGAAGCGCTGCCGCCAGCAGGGAAAGAAGCTTTTTAACCATGGTATTCCCTCTCTTTCTAAGCTGCTGTAAAAGCAGCGTTACATCCGTCGAAGAGCGTCGATGGGGCTTAGCTTGCTGGCCTTGCGCGCTGGCGACCAGCCAAAGACGATGCCAACCGCTGCTGAAAACCCAACGCCCAGCGCAATCGCCCCGTAGGAAAGGCTGAACGCGGTTCCCATTACGGAGCACAGCAGCGCCGACAGGATGACGCCCAGCAGCACCCCTGCCAAGCCGCCCACCATGGACAGTAAAAACGACTCGATTAGAAATTGCAGCTGAATCTGTCCCGGCTCTGCGCCAATGGCTTTTTTCAAGCCAATCTCCACCGTGCGCTCGGTCACGGAGGTCAACATCATGTTCATAATGCCGATGCCGCCAACCACCAGCGCGATGGAAGCGATACCGCCCAATAGCATGGACATCATACCGAGCATCTCTGTCATGGTATCGCCGATGGATTCCATGCTGTTGATGGAATAGGTATCGTCCTCGTAGTTAAACAGCGGATCCAGAAAGGCTTCCAGCTCGCTTTCCACTGCCGAGGAAGAATCGATATCGTCCGTGTAAACCGTCAGGTTGATAACCATGGTGGCACTGTTCATTTTCAGCGCCGTGGTGTAGGGCACCAGAATATCGCTGGAGCCCGCCACAAGGCTGGTCACCGAGGAATCCGCATCGTCCTTTAGCACCCCCACCACGGTAAAGCTCTGGTTGTTCAGGTACAGCGTCTTTCCGATGGGGTCTACTCCATAAAAGAAGGTTTCCACCATATCCGAGCTGATGACGCACACCCGGTTGGAGCTGGTCATGTCCAGCTCGTTCAGGCTTCGTCCGCGCTCCACCACATCTGTGTTATAGCTGAAATAGAACGCGTTGCGCCCGCTGACGGAGGTTCCGCTTTCGCTGACCCCATCCGCGCTGACCGTCAGGCTCGCGCTAACCGTAGGGGATACGCCAAGAACGTGCTCTAGCGCGGTAATGCTCTTCATGTCCTCGTCCGTCAGCCCGCTTTTAAGCTCCGTGCCGCTTACGCTAAGGGTCATGGTGCCCGCGCCCATGGAGGTAAAGGAATCGGAGATCGAGCTGGAAACGCCGGATACCGTGGTCACCAGCGCAATGACAGCCGTAACGCCGATCATGATTCCCAAAATGGTCAGGAAGGAGCGCATCCGGTTTTGGCAGATGTTGCTTACCGACATGCGCACGCTTTCCACCAGCATGTAAAACCGTCCGCTCAAAGAGGAAAAAAGCTTCTTCATGCTTCCAGCTCCCCTCCCTCATGCTCGGTCAGCTCGCCGTCGATAATGTGCACCACGCGTTTGGCGTGCTTGGCGATGTTCAGGTCATGGGTGATCATGACGATGGTATGCCCGCCGTCGCTTAGCTCCTGAAACAGCTCCATAATCTGCCGACCCATCTTCTGATCCAACGCGCCGGTAGGTTCGTCAGCCAATAGCAACGTGGGGTTGGTCACCAACGCCCGGGCGATAGCCACCCGCTGCTGCTGACCGCCGGACAGCTGATTAGGCCGATGATGCCGCCGGTCGCCCAGCCCCACATGCTCCAGCATTTCTGCCGCCCGCTCCCGGCGCTCCTTTGGGCGTACTCCCGCATAGATCAGCGGTAATTCGACGTTCTTCTGGGCGTCCAAAAGGGGCAGCATTTGAGAGTTCTGGAAAATGAAGCCGATTTCCTTCGAGCGGATGTGGCTTAATTCCTTTTCATCCAGTTCATCCACCCACTGGTTGCGCAGAATATACTCTCCGGAGGTAGGCTGGTCCAAGCATCCGATGATATTCATCAGCGTGGACTTGCCGCTGCCGGACGGGCCCAGCACCGACACATATTCGCCCTCGTTAATCGTCAGGTTCACGCCCTTCAGGATGGTGGCGACCTCCTCTCCCATTTGATATTCCTTCACGATGTTATGCATGATGAAAAAGTCGCCGCGATCTTCGATTGCCTGGCTCATGGACGACCACCGCCCATGTTACCGCCGCCCATACCGCCGCCAAAATTGCCACCGCTACCGCCGCCAAAATTACCGCCGCCAAAATTACCGCCGCCAAAGTCGCCGCTGGGCGCGGAGGGCATCTCACCGCTGGGCATACCGCCGCCAGTTAGGGAGCTGAACAGGCTAGCCAAGCCGCTGCTTGAGGAGCTGGAGGTTTCCGCCACGGCATAGACCGTGTCGCCCTCTTTCAGCCCGGAGGTAATCTCCACATAGTTATCGTTGTCCACGCCGATTTCCACAGCCACCTGCTCCATCTCGCCGCCATCATTCTTCATGAGCACATAGGCGCTGTTGTTCGCACCGAAGCTCAAGGCGCTACGGTTCAGAATGACGGCGTTCTCCGCCTCTTCCTCGGGGATGACCACCGTTACCTGCATGCCCGGCAGCACGTTTTCCGTTACGGCGAATTCAGCCGTGACGGTATAGTAAGCCGTGGAGCCGCTGTTGGAGGGAATGCGGTTAATATGGGTGATGGAGGAATCGAAGGTTACGCCGAGGGCGGTAACCGTCACTTGGCAGGCCTGCCCCACGGAAAGCTTAGCGATGTCGTATTCATCCACCCGAATGGAAACGGACATATTGTCAAAGTCCACAATCTGCACCACACCGGTGCTGGCATTGACGCTGTCTCCCACCTCCACGTCGATGGAATTGACCTGCCCGTCAAAATTAGCCTTCAGCGTTTCGCCCGTGGAGAGGCGAACCAGCTTATCTCCCTCCTTTACGTTCTGCTCCTCGCTGACGTAAATCTGCCGCACGGTGCTTTCGCCGCTTGGGCTGAGGGTTTCATAATTGGTCACGCTGATGGTGCCCGAAAAGCTCATCGAGTTGGAGATGCTGCCAATGGTGGTGGTGTAGCTGTTATAGGTTGTGGTGGCGCTGTCCGCCAGGCCCGGCAGCACAAAGAACCACAGACATGCGCCCACCAGCGCCAGCAGCAGAATAACGATGATTACCTTACGGACGCGGTGCTTCTTCTTGGTTGATTTTTTCCTTTGCTCACTCACGGTTCTTCACTCCCGATGGTTGATTGGGCGGCAGATGCGTTAAGCAGCTCGGAGCCGCCAAACGATACCGCGCCGCTAAAGGTCAATAGAGGATCCTCGCCCACCCGTACGGTTTCGCCTGCTACCGTTACGGTTAGGCTCTGCGTTGCGAGATCGGCGGAATAGAGAAAATCCTTGCTGGGGATTCCACTCGCTTTCCATTGCTGATACTTGTATCCCGAAAGAAACTCCGCCGTGGGAATCACCGCCGTCTGCTCCCCGGAAACGAGAATCAGCCAGTCAATCCCACTGTCCCAAAGCTTTTTCAGCGTCTGTCCGGTAAACGACCATTGCTGCGCTGCATCGGCGCTTACCCACAGTGCGTTTGCACCGCTATCTACTGTCTCATAGCCATTTTCTCCAAATAGGCCAAGGGACGCTGTATACGCCGTATCCGCTTCTCCCTCGACGGCGATTCCCAGCGGCTGGCCTCCCAGCAGCATCGTCCCATCCTCCGCCGTTTCCAGCACAAGCGCTAGGGCGTTGTAGGGAGTGGTATCCGTCACATCGGAACGGGAATGGGATATGCTCCGTCCGTCCCCGCCGCCGCTGCGGCCGGTGCTGTAATCAATCACGGATACGCTATTATCCCCGCCCATGGTACCGCCGACGCCTGAGGGCATTTCCTGGCATAGTCCCGTCGTACAAACGGCGCTCGTCAGGCAGGCGGCTATCAGCGCCGCCGTGAACGACCATTTCCTTGTCATGGCTCCTCCCCCTCTGCTACACATCCAGCTCCACGACGGCGGTCATGCCCAGCCGTACGCTTTCGTCCGCATCAAAATCCATATATACGGTGAAGGTAGTGGTATTGCCGTCCGTTACCGTGCTGACATACGAAATCTCGGCTACCGTCCCCTCATACCAAGTCGGTTCCTCTTCGTTCCAGTCCAAAAAGAAACGCAGGATGTCTCCCTGTTTGATTTGGGAAATCATATCCTCCGGCACCACCACAGCCACCTGAAAGCCGTCTCTGGGATAGATCGTACATACCGAAGCGCCCTTCGTAGCCTTCTGCCCCACCGCCAGCGAAAGGCTGGCGATAACGCCGTCCGTGGTCGTGGCAATGCGACTTCCGTCGGCCATATAGTTATCCAAGGAGCCTTCCACCGTCTCAAAAAGAAGCTGCCCACGCTCCACGGTATCGCCCTCGCTGACCCACAGCCGCACCACGCTGCCGCTACCCTGCACCTCCTGCGCCGCCGTACGGCTTACGTCTCCCGCGCCAATCCACGTATCAAAGGCGTAGGTATCGCTACGGAAAACGTTGACCGTTTCCTCTAAATACAGCTCGCCGCCGGTGGTTTCCACCGTATACTCCGTGCCGCTTACAGATACGATCTGCCCAACGGCGATATGGGAGCGATCCTTCGCGCAGCGCAGATAAACGGTCTCTCCAGCAGACACAAAGGTCTGCGACGGATCCGTTGTGCCATACACCTCGCTGACACTAGCGGTGACCGTATACTTATGAACGGGCGCAATGCTCATTGCCGCCCCGTCCACGCCGTCGCCGACCTTGACGGTAACGCCGCCCACGGTTCCCTCCACGGGGGCGTAGACGCGGGTCGTACATAGTTCCGTTAGCGTATCGCCCGCGCTGACCCACTGTCCCTGCCGAACGTTCACCGAATCGACCGTTCCCCCAAAGGGTGCGATCACGCTGGTTTCATAGCCCGCTACCACCGTGCCGGATAGCTGCTCCGTCTCTGCCAACGCACCTGTGATCTGCGGGAGCATCGCCATCAAAGCGCCTAGGCTAAGGCTCAGCCATCGTTTGGGTTGCATGGTCACTCCTCCTTCTCCGCGCTTTTTGCGCCTTGCGCCGCTCCGTCTGCGGCGTTTTGTTCATCAGTACCCTGTGTCTTGGTGGGGCGAGATGCAGGTGCTTCGTCGGTTCCAGCGCTGTCAGAGGCGCTGCTCCCCGTATCAGAGCCGGTCCTCTCTCCCATAGGCGCTCCTTGCCCGGTAGGTAGCTCCATTCCTTCGGGCAACTCCATTCCCTCCGGCAATGTCATTTCTTCGGTTGCCTGTCCGTTTCCTGAACGGTTCCCTCCGCGGCCCCGTTCCCCGGCGTTAATCACAACCGTCTCTCCAAATATCTGTTTATACAGACCAGCCAGTGTGAAGCCCTCCTGCTTGAGCTCAACCGTCTGCGCTACATAAACCGTATCGCCCAAGGTCGCACCCTCGGTCAGCTGCACATACATACCGTCGTTAAGCCCAACCGTAACGGAACGTTTTTCATACTGGTCAACGCCGCTTTGCACATATACATAAGGGCTGCCGTCCTCATCGAAGCTGAGAGCCTCCATGGGCAGACAAGGAACGTTCTGCTCTGCCTGTCCGGGAATGGTTACGCTGGCCTGCATTCCGGGCAGCAAGCTTTCCGGCGCTTCCAATTCAATACTAGCGGTATAATAGGCCACCGAGCCGCTGCCGTTAGAAACCCGATTGATATGGGCAATTTCCGTTTCAAAGGTCATGTCCAGCGGCAGAACATAAACGCTGCAAGGCTCCCCCAAGGATAGGCTGCTAATATCATATTCATCCACGCTCATGGTAATCTGCAAATGGCTCAGATCGCAAATCTGCACCAGCGTCATCCCCTGCATGGCATAGCCGCCGGCTCTGGCGCGAATCTGGTTTACAACGCCGTCGATGGATGAGGTCAACACCTGCCCATCCTCCAGCATCAACAGCTTATCGCCTTCCGCCACCGTCTGGGAGGACTCCACATAAACCTCCTTGACCGTCGTGCTTTCACTAACCGAGACAGACTGGGAGCGCAGAATCTCCACCGTACCGCTCAGGCTCATGGAAGTGGAAAGATCCCGCGCCTCCACTGTATAGGGCGTATATTGGGTGACCGTTTGTGCGGTCAAGGTAGGGGCCAGATTGCTCCAAGTGATGGCGGCCGCCACGACGATCACCACAAGCACGATCATATGTCTTCCCCATCGCCGTTTGGTTGTTCTCATTGGCTATTCACCTGCATTATTTCCCCGCATCAGCGGCGAAAGGATAAGGGGGATGCGCCGATTCAAACGGCCCATCAAGAACTGTATTCATCCCGCAACAGGCATGATTTTACAGTTGCAACATGAACATTGCATGAAGATCGGCTGAATTTAGGGTGTCAATGTACGCAAGATTAGTATAGTACTTTTTCGCCGCCGCTGCCGCATATCCTGCCAGCAAAAGGGAGGACGGACTATGACAGATACGTCTCATCGATTGATTATGCTAAAGCCCATGCAGACCGGTGTCAGCGGATATGCACGGCTGCAAAGCGAGCGGGATAAGACATGGGTGCAGGTGAACGCGCGCGGCCTTGCCTGCTCAAAGCTTCGGGTGTTCTGGTATTGCAGCGGCGGCGAGGTGAAGGAGCTAGGCAGCGCAATGGTAAACCCTCGCGGCGAAGCGGCGCTCAGCGTGAGCGCGCCCCAGAACCGTGTCGCGCCGGAGCGGCTGCAAGCCCTGCTGATTGTGGACGGCGATCCATCGCCCCGTCCGCTTCTGATCGGCCTGTGCGCGTCTCAAAGCGCAGGCAGTATTCTGGACGCAAAAAACGCGTCTCTTTCGTTATGTGAAAAGCTAGCGCGAATGAAGCGGGCAAGCGAAACAGAGAAGGCTGAAAAAAACGCAGACGCTTCTAAAAAGTCGGCGCTTTCCCCTGCCGAAAAGCCGCCAGCTAGCAAGCCTCCCGCGCCTATCCCTCCTCCGCCGCCTGTAGCTCCTCCAAAGGAAAGCGTCCCCACCGTGATAGCGCCTCCCCTAGCGACGTTTGTGCCGGAGCTTCCCCGTGAAATTTTTTTACCAGCGGTAGATCCTTCGCCCTATATCACCGCCCAGCTCCCCCCGGCACCAGCCGAAGCGCTTCCCGTAGTCCCGCCCGCCGTAAAAGCGGAGACCGCAAAAAATCCGCGTCCTCCCCAAAGGGAAAACGCGGTCAAAAGGATTCCTGTAGACGCGCTGGAGCGTTTGCGCTGGCCCCGGCTCTTTACGCCGCTCCGGGAGCATTTCGAGTGTCTCAAGCCTTGCGCTGTATTTGATTTGCCGGGCTGGCGCTTTGTTTGCGTATCCAGAGAGGGGGACGGCTTGTGGATTGGCTATTGGCAGCGTGACGGCGTTATTCGTCGGGTTGCCTACGCCATGGGCGGCCAGCCCGCGCCGGGGGACGTTAGACCGTATCAGCGTCGCGTCGGGCTGGATGGTAGAGAATACAGGGTGTTAATTCAGCGCGCCGAGGATTCGCCGTCCGCCTCATAGCCCCTTCAGCAGCTCTCGAAGGTCCAGCAATTCGCGTTCGATTGCCGGGTTTTGCTTCGCCGCCGCCGAAAGAGCACGCGAGAGCGGCTCTTCTCGGCATGTAACGCCGATCGTTGCTTTCTGAACGTATGTCGCCAGCTCCGGCTCCATCGCGTCGGTATAAAGCGCTGCATCCTTGACTTTTCCATGGTCTACGGCTAGGCAGAGCTGCGCACCGCCCCATGGAAAACGAAGGGTTTCCGTTTGCAGGGTAAAATCCCGCTCCTGCCCGTACAGCCATTCATAAGAGGCAAAGCGTTCTTTCCCCTCCCGAAGCGCTTCCTCTTCCGGCTCCAAAAGCTTCTCCGGCACGCTGCCGTACACCTGTCCAAAGGCTTGGGACATGGCTGCTCGCAGCCTATCGATGGTCATAGCGGGGCAAAGGGTTTTGAGGTTGACCACCCGCGCCCGTACGGAGTCCACCCCCTTCGCTTGCAGCTTGGATACGTCGGGGCTTAGATACTTCATCATCTGCTCCGTATTGACGTCCACAAGCAGCGTCCCATGATGATAGCGACGGTCGCCGCTGCGGTGAAACGCATTGCCGGAGAATTTGCGTCCTTCGGTCAGCACATCATTGCGGCCGCTGACTTCCGCTTGTATACCAAAACGCTTTACAGCGGCGCAAATCACCGATAGCTGACGGCGAACGTCGTAATCCTTATCCCTTACCAAAAAAGTGAAGTTGAGATTTCCCAGATCATGAAATACTGCCCCGCCGCCGGAGAGACGACGAGCCAAATGGCCGCCGTCCTTTTCCAGCGCATCCACGCGGCACTGAGCCCGTGCGTTCTGGTTGCGACCGATTACCACAGTGCGTTGATTCTGCCATAGGTAGAGAATGCATTCCCCCGGTTTGACCGTATTGAAAAAGCGCTCCTCCAGCGCCAGATTCCGATAGGGATCATAGGACGTGGAGGAGCAAAGGCGCAGCTTTGTAATCATTGGTTTTCAAAGGAATAGCGCAGTACAGGCTTCCGCGCCGCCTGCACGTCGTCCGGTCTGCCGATGGGGGTGCGGCTGGGAGCGTTATGCAGCCGCTCCGGGTCGGTAAAAGCTGCCTGCAGCAAAGCGTTCACCGTTTGGGCGGCTTCATCCAGCGTCTGCTTGCTCTCCGTTTCGGTTGGCTCGAACATCAGCGCCTCATGAACAATCAGCGGGAAGTACATGGTGGGGGCATGCATGCCCTCGTCCAGCATGGCCTTTGCCACGTCCATGGCGGATACGCCTGTTTCCTTCTTGATCTCGCCAAGGTCCAGTACGAACTCATGCATGCACAGGCCGTCGGTAGCTACCTTACAGTTAGGCGCTAGCAGCATGCGCAGATAGTTGGCGTTGAGCACTGCGTTTTCAGAGGCCTCCTGCATACCGTCTCCGCCCAGCATCAGCATATAGCACAGCGCCCGCACCACCACGAGGAAGTTGCCGTAGAAGGCCTTTACCTGCCCCAAGGACTGGGCTGCGCGTTCAAAGGTGAAGCCCTTCTCCGTTTTCATCACGTGGGGAGCAGGTAGGTACGGAGCAAGCTGCTTCTTCACGCCTACCGCGCCGGAGCCGGGGCCGCCGCCGCCGTGAGGCGTAGAAAAGGTTTTGTGCAGATTCAGATGAATCACGTCAAAGCCCATATCGCCGGGGCGAGCGTTGCCCATGATCGCGTTCAGGTTTGCGCCGTCGTAGTAGCACAAGCCACCCGCTTCATGGACGATTTTGGTAATTTCCAGAATGTTGGGGTCAAAAATACCCAGCGTATTCGGATTGGTGAGCATCAAGCCCGCCGTATCCTCCCCCACCGCCGCCCGAAGTGCGTCGATGTCCACGCCACCTTGAGCATTGGAGGGAATGTTGACCACGGTAAAGCCGCACATGGCAGCGGAAGCCGGATTGGTGCCGTGGGCGGAATCGGGCACGATAATCTTGCGCCGCGCTGAATCCTTTCGAGCCTCATGGTACGCCTTGATGAGCAACAGTCCCGTAAACTCTCCATGAGCACCGGCGGCGGGCTGGAAGGTCATTTCGTCCATAGCCGTCACCTGACAGAGAATCTGCTCGGCGCGGTACAGCACCTCCATGGCCCCTTGAACGGTGCTTTCGGGCTGTAAAGGATGGAGGGCGGCAAAGCCCTTTAGCCGAGCGGCTTCCTCGTTCACAGCCGGATTGTATTTCATGGTGCAGGAGCCCAGCGGATAGAAGCCGTCGTTCACGCCGTAAGCCTGCTTGGATAGCTCCGTATAATGACGGGAAAGCTCCGTCTCCGACAGCTCCGGCAGGCGAAGGGTCGACCTACGCATCTGCTTTTCCGGCAAAGAAGCGGCGGGTACATCGGAGCGGGGAACCAAGCTGCATTGATGTCCTTCCATACTGCGTTCAAAAATCAGCTTCATGCCATCGCCTCCCTGCAAATTGCCACAACCTCATCCATAACAGAACGGTCGCATTGCTCGGTGCAGCACCACAGGACGCCGTTTTCCACCGGCAGACCGCCCAGAATGCCCTTTGCCTCTAGCGCTACAAGCAGCTTTTCGGCACAGTCGGTTTCCGTAACAAACTCATGGAAGAAATCCGCTTCATCCCGACGCTTTAAACCGATTTTTTCAAGCTCTGCCGCCAGATAATGCGCCTTGTCATAGCAGAGCCGGGCGGTTTTCGTTATTCCCTCCGCGCCCATGGCTGCCAGATACACGGCGGCGGTCATGGCGCACAGCGCCTGATTAGAGCAGATGTTGGAAGCCGCCTTTTCCCGGCGAATATGCTGCTCTCTCGCCTGCAAGGTCAGCACATAGCAGCGCTTACCCTGTGCATCCGTCGTCTCGCCCACGATGCGTCCGGGCAGATGGCGGAACAGCTCCTGACTGGCGCACATAAAGCCCAGATACGGGCCGCCAAAGCCCATGGGCATACCGAGGGGCTGACCCTCGCCCACGGCGATATCCGCGCCCAGCTCGCCGGGGGTCTGCAAAAGGCCCATAGCGATGGGGTTCACGCTCATAACCGCCTTAGCCCCCGCCTGATGGGTGAGCTCAATCAGTCCGGCGCAGTCCTCCAAATTTCCAAAGTAATTAGGCTGGGCAAAGATAACACCGGCAGCAGCCGAATCCTCCGCCAGCATGCCTTTTAGGGCCTCCAAATCCGTCAAGCCGTCCTTTACTGGGATCAGCCGAACCTGACGGTTCGCCCCCCAGCAATAGGTTTGCACCGTCCTAATCACGTCCGGGGCGAGGGCTTTAGAGAGATAAACCGTGCTGCGCTTGCGATCCACGCACATAGCGGCAGCCTCGGCGGCGGCGGTAGCGCCATCGTATACCGAAGCGTTCGACACCGCCATGCCCGTCAGCTCGCACATCATGGTCTGGTATTCAAAGATGGATTGAAGCACGCCTTGACTGATTTCCGCCTGATAGGGGGTATAGGCGGTCAAGAACTGCTCCTTGGAGGTAACCCGCCCAACAATAGCGGGGATGTAATGCCAATAAGCGCCCGCCCCGCGAAGCACGGCGCGGAAAACACGGTTTTTCTCCGCCATGGTTTCCATGGCGCGCATCGCCTCCGGCTCGGATACGCCATCGGGCACGTTCAGCTTTTCACGAGGGAGGAGCAGCGCTTCGGGCACAGCCCGATATAAATCGCGGAACGACTCAACGCCCACGGTTTTCAGCATTTCCTCCCGCTCCTTGGGATTGGATGGCACAAAGCTACCCATAAGGACACTCCCTTTCGGCGCTTATTTCTCAGATTCGCAGAAGGCGGCGTAGGCAGCCGCGTCCATGAGGCCGTCCTCCAGCTCAGGGCTTTCCACTTCGATCATCCACGCCTCGTAAGCGTTCTCGTTGATCTTCTGAGGCGCGTCCAAAAGCTCCTCGTTAATAGCGCAGACCGTACCGGTGACCGGTGAAAGCACATCGGCCACCGCCTTGACGGATTCCATATCGCCAAAGGCTTCGCCTGCCGTTACCTCGTCGCCTGCCTGCGGCAGGTTTACAAACACCAAATCGCCCAGCTCGTTTTGAGCGTAATCGGTGATTCCAATGCGCACGTTACCGTTTTCAAGTGTCTCCACAAACTCATGGGATTTGGTGTACTTCAAATTCTCAGGACAATTCATTTTGATGACCTCCACTTATTTTTTTGTCTTGCTATAGAAGGGCAGCGCCACGACCTCGCAGGGTACCCGACGACCGCGCACATCCGCCTCAACTTTGGTTCCAATTTCCGATAGCTCCTTGGGAAGATACGCCATGGCGCAGCAACAGTTGACGAAGGGGCACATCGTGCCGGAGGTGGTAAAGCCGACCTCCCGCTCGCCGCTAAAGAGGGTCATGTGTTCCCGAACAATTCCCCGTCCCACCACGTGAAGGCCCACCCGAGCCATGGCGGGTTCGCCCTTTTCCACCAGCGCGTCCCTGCCGATAAAGGGCTTATCCAGCTTCACAGCGAAGGACAAGCCCGCCGTCAGCGGATCGATGGTTTCGCTGATTTCGTGACCATACAAGGGCATAGCCGCTTCCAACCGCAGGGTATCCCGCGCGCCCAAGCCGCAGGGGACGGCTCCCCCCTCGATCAGCGCTTTATAGACCGTTCCAGCCTGTTCGGGCTTCATGTACAGCTCATAGCCAAATTCGCCCGTATAGCCGGTGCGGGAGCAGAGGCAGTCTACCCCGGCAACGGTCAAATGCTCCACAAAGCTATAGTACTTGGTGGGAAAGGCGCTTTCATCGGCATACCGGGACAGGATTTCTTTTGCGTCAGGGCCTTGAAGGGCAATCTGCGCGGTTTGGGAGGACAAATTGGTAAAGGCTACGTCGCCGGAAAGATGCTCCTTCAGCCACGCCACGTCCTTTTCCGTATTGGAGGCGTTGAGCACCAAGAAAAACTTTTGCTCGCCCATGCGGTATACGATCAGATCGTCCACGCATCCACCGTCGGGATAGAGCATAATGGCATAGCGGCAGCCGCCCACGGCGAGGCTGTCAAAACGGTTGGTCAGGATTCGGTTGAGGTTGTCAAGAGCATCCGGGCCTTCCAGCAGCGCCTCGCCCATGTGGGACACGTCGAACAGCCCTGCATGCTGACGTACCGCCATATGCTCGGCGATAATGCCCGTAGGATATTGCACCGGCAACAGAAACCCTCCAAAAGGGACGATTTTACCCCCCAGCGCCTCATGGCAGTCATACAGCGGTGTTTTCTGATCCATATTTTTTAACTCCCTTCGGATTTGATCCCCTTGGTAAAGAAAAGCCGGGGAGCGGCAGGCGCGCGCGAAAAAACGCCTGCCGCTCCCCGTTACTAGCCTGAAAGATTCTCGCCGTTGCGCGCATAACAGCGATTGCCTCTTCGGCGCTGTATTCGACAGCTCTACGGAGCTTCGTCCCATCCCGGTCCTTTTGCCTGAGAGTTTTTCCCCTTCGGCGCCTAGCGGTCTCTCCCGGGATTTTCATCCGAAACGCGGCTTCCCAATCAATTTCGTGTTCTTTATACCATTTTGAGGAAGAGGTGTCAAGAGCGTTGATGATCTGTCCATAGCGAACGTTAGGGAATTCTCTGCCCGCGCATAAGAAGCAAGTTCTCTGCCTTTCCAAAAGCCTTCGTCATTTCCATTTGCTCTCAAGTTTGGTATAATACGATGTCTATATTTGTCATCATTCGATTCATTTCATTGGAAAGGGAGGATTCATTCATGAGGACTTATTTTAAAAACGCGATTCTTTACGACGGCACGGGGGCCGCGCCCATAACGGGCGATCTGCTGGTGGAGGATGACCGCATTCTGGAGGTAGGCGCTATCGACTGCCCACAAGCGGATGAAACCATCGATTGCACGGGATTGGCTTTAGCCCCGGGGTTTATCGACGCGCATTCCCATAACGACTGGTTCACCGCCCGAAAGAATGCCGGCAGCTTCTTCCACTCCTTTTTAGAACAGGGTATTACCACGCAGGTAACGGGTAATTGCGGCTTTTCTCCTTTCGGCTACGACAAGGATACCTCGCATAAGGCGCTCATCGGCAGCGGACTTTTCGCCCAGGGCGACGCGGAGGGCGAGCTAAGCACTTTAGGCGGCTGGATGGATGCGTCAGGCACGCCATACGTAAACATCATTCCCATGCTGGGGCATATGAGCAGCCGCATCAGTTTAGCCGGGTATGAAAATCGACCGCTCAGCGAGGACGAGCTGAAAAAGCAGGACGCACTGCTTCGCAGGGAGCTAGACGCGGGAGCGGCGGGGATTTCCTTCGGGCTGATGTACGAGCCGGATCGCTACGCGCCTTACGAGGAATTAAAGCGTGCGGCGAAAATTGCCAAGGAGTACGGCCGAATCGTAACAGTGCACGAGCGCGCCTGCTCCGCAGCCAGCACCAGCTACAACCCGCCCGTGGGCGGACGAGCCCATAACCTGCGGGCATTGGATGAAATGCTGAAGCTAACCCGGGAGACGGGGGTGGATGTGCAGTACAGCCACCTGATCTTTGTGGGCGAAAGCAGTTGGAAAACAGCGGACGAGGCGCTTCGATTGATCCGCGAAATCAATGACGAGGGCTATTCCTTCTTCTACGATAGCTACGCCATGCTTTACGGCGCATCGGTGATCACGGTGGTGCTGCCGGAATGGTATTTGTCCTTGCCAAAGGAGAAGCGCTCCTCGCCCCTCACCTTTGCGCGGCTTACGGTAGAAATCGGCGTGACAAAGAAGCTGCTGGGCTTCAACTTTAACGATATTCAAATTACATGGGCGGGAGAAGCGCATAGAGACATAATCGGAAAGACGGTAAGCCAAATTGCGAAGGAATGGAAGGTTTCCGATCTGCGGGCTTATTTGAAGCTTGTGGACGACACCAACGGGCAGGGACGCGTGTTGATGTATAAATACCTGACTGACGATCTATTGAAACGTCTGATGGCGGACGAACACTGTTTGTATATGACGGATGCATGGATTGACGAGAGCGGAATGAATAACCCGGCGGCGTTTTGCTGTTTCCCGGAGTTTTTGCGGATTGGGCGGGAGAGAAATAACATGGCGCGGGTCATTCGGCAGATGACGGGAGCAACGGCAGATCGGTTTAAGGTTAAGGAGCGTGGATATTTGAAAGAGAATGGATATGCTGATCTGGTGTTGTTTGATCCTAAGAATGTGGCGGCTGGAGAGGATTTGAATGGGCAGCCGGTGGGAATAAAGAGGGTGTATGTGAATGGAAAATTGGCGGTAGAGAATGGCGTGGGGATGGATGTGAGAGGTGGGAGATTTTTGTTGGTGGAAAGTAAGTAAGGTAATAGGTAAAATAGTGGGGGTCAAGGGGCCTCAGGCCCCTTGCGGGGCTTGGGGCAGCGCCCCATTTCCCCCGTGCCGCAGCACAGTTCCCAAGAGCAATGCTGCCATAGGTAGCGAGCGACACCCACACCCAACCATGTTTCATCACACAGAGTGGGGTCAAGGGGCCTCAGGCCCCTTGCGGGGTTTGGGGCAGCGCCCCATTTCCCCGTGCCGCAGCACAATTCCCAAAAGCAATGCTGCCATAGGTAGCGAGCGACACCCACACCCAACCATGTTTCATCACACAGAGTGGGGTCAAGGGGCCTGAGGCCCCTTGCGGGGCTTGGGGCAGCGCCCCATTTCCCCCGTGCCGCAGCACAATTCCCAAGAGCAATGCTGCCATAGGCAGCGAGCGACACCCACACCCAACTAGATTTCATCACATAGGGTGGGTTCAAGGGGCCTCAGGCCCCTTGCGGGGCTTGGGGCAGCGCCCCATTTCCCCGTGCCGCAGCACGCTCCCCCCAGAGTAACGGGCGCACCTACCCACAAGCACATCCGCTCTGTTAAGCTAAGTGAATAAAATAACCGGGGCGGGACTGATGTCCTGCTCCGGCTATTTTATCGTTTGTTCTTCTAAGCGGCTTGGATGATGCCGTCGCGAGCGTCATAGCCCTTCGGGCTGTTCCTCTCGCTGGCGCTTGTGGGGGGGACGTTGGGCTTCGCCCAAACCTAGGTAAGGGTTTCACCCTTACCAATCCTGACAAGGGCTTCGCCCTTGACCCCTTTTTGAGTGTCCTTACATAGCGCTAGGCTCTTATCGCCGCTCCATGCTTATCATCGCAAACCTTCCTAACCTTATCCATGGCCTTCTGCACCTCTTCATCCGTCAATGTCCGATCATTAGCACGGAAAATCAATGAAAACGCCACGCTCTTCTTCCCTAACCCTACCTGCAAGCCCCGATACACATCAAACATCTTGATGCTCTCCAACAAATTACCCGCCGCTTTGCGCATATCCGCCATCAACGGCCCTACGCATACGCTCTCGTCCATCACCAACGCCAAATCGCGGCTCATCGCCGGGAACCGGGGCAGCGGCTTTACCTCGCCCATGGGCTTTGCATACTCCAATAACTGCGCCAAATTGATCTCCGCCACAACAGCCCGTCTGGTCATGCCAAACCGTTCCATCACCGCCGGATGAATCTCGCCAATCGTTGCAAATACAACCCCGCCCCGGGTAAGCCGCGCACAACGTCCGGGATGATAGTAGCAGTCTCCGCCCGCCTCTGCTTGGCAAGCAATCCCCTGCCCATTCAACACCGCTTCCGCCGCTCCGCGAACCGTGAAGAAATCCACCTGATCGCCATAAGCGCCCAAGCATAAGGTCTGCGTCTCGGTGGGAAGCCCCTCCTCCGTAGGATGATGGGGATCAAATACCGCCGCCATCTCGTAAAGCGAAGCCTGCTCCGTCATGTGATTCATGTTGAAGGATAAGGTTTTTAGCATGTCGCACACCAGCGTAGGCCGCATAACCGCCGTATCCTCTCCCAAGGGATTGCGAATAGCCATGGGCTTCATGCGCAAATCGTCCTCCGGCAAGCCAAGCTTGGCGATTTCCTTCAAGCCGGTGAAGCTGTAGTTCATAATCTCTAAATAACCGAAGCCGTTTAGCATCCGCCCAACTTTATTCTTCAGATGCTTCATGGGGCTGACCCCGCCCTGCGTAGTGCTGCCCCGAAGCGGCGTTGCGCCGATATGATCATAGCCGTACATCCGCAAGCATTCCTCGCAAATGTCCGCTTCGCCGTCCAAATCCTCCCGGAAGGCAGGAACCTTTACGCTAAGCACGTCTCCCTCTAAGCTCGCTTCAAAGAATAGCTTGTTTAAAATACGCACCATCGCGTCGGCAGGAATCTCTACACCGGCTCGGCTCTGAATCCGCTTTACGCTGGCGGTGATCTGCTGCTGCGCCTTGGGCGCGGGGTAATGATCGATCACGCCCGTCACCACATCGCCGGCGTCTAGCTCGTTCACCAAATGGCAAGCCCGGTCAAGCGCTTCCATAACGGTTGCCGCGCATACGCCCCGCTCGAAGCGGCCGCTGCTCTCGGTACGTAGGCCCAGCGCACGGCTGGTTAAACGAATGGCGGTACGGTCGAAGGCCGCGCACTCGAACATCACCTCTTGCGTGCCCTCCGTAATCTCGCTTTCCTCGCCGCCCATAATGCCCGCAAGTCCCGTGGCGGCGCTTTCGTCACAAATGACCAAATCCTCTGTGCGAAGCTTCCGCTCCACGCCGTCTAAGGTTGTCAGCATTTCGCCTGCGTGGGCGCGGCGCACCACAATCTGCCGCCCCTTCACCTTGCCCAAATCAAAGGCGTGCATGGGATGGCCGTATTCCAGCATGATATAGTTGGTAATATCCACGATATTGTTAATCGCCCGAAGCCCGGCAGCGTGTAGATACTTGCGCATCCACAGCGGTGATTGCCCAATGCGCACATTCTTGATCACCCGGGCAGTATAGCGAGGGCAGAACATATCGTCCTCCACCCGCACCTTCACCTCGGCATGGACGTCTCCGCCCACTTCCCGAACGGAGGTATCCGGCCCGTGATATTCCGTCCCCATGGCGGCGGCGGTTTCCCGGGCAATGCCGACGGCGCAAAGGCAATCAGGCCGGTTCGCCAAAATCTCAAAATCTACGGCGGTGTCGTCAATGCCCAAAATGGGCTTCACGTCGCTGCCTAAGGGATATTCTTCGTTAAAGATCAGCAATCCCTCGTCGCCAACGCTGGGGTACAGCTCCTGCGGCACCTTTAATTCCGTGGCGGAACAAAGCATTCCTTCGCTGATCATGCCCCGCAGCTTGCCCTTCTTGATCTTCACACCATCGGGCAGACGCGCGCCGTCTAACGCCACAGGCACTAGCTTGCCAACGCCCACGTTGGGTGCGCCGCACACGATATGCAGCGGCTCCTCGCCGCCCACATCCACCGTGCATTGGTGCAAATGAGTGCCCTCCACATCCTCACAGGTGAGCACCTTTCCCACGACCACCTTTTCCATACCGCCGCTAACGTCTTCCGTGCCCTCTACTCCGGTGCCGGACATAATCATCCGTTCCTCGTACTCCTTGGGACTAACGGGAATCTCCGCATACTCGCGGATCATATTCATACCTAATTTCAAGGATTACAGCCTCCTTCTATGCTTATCTCCGGGTAAGCGGGGGGGACGGTGGGAGGCTCTGCCTCCCACACCCACCGTTTAAGGGCTATGCCCTTAAAAATCCCGATATTGACCGTGCATGCGCGGTCAAGGGTTCATCTGCTCAATAGCTCATGAGGGGTTTCCAAAGGGCATAGCCCTTTGGCGGGGTATGGGGCGGTGCCCCATCGTCCCCTCCCCGTTACCTCAGCTGCCCCAGCAGCCTTGCGTCGCCTTCGTATAAAAGACGCATGTCGGTCAAACCGTAGCGCTTCATGGCGATACGCTCCAAACCGATACCGAAGGCGAAGCCGCTGTATTTGTGGCTGTCAATGCCGCACATCTCAAGCACCTTGGGGTTGACCATGCCGCAGCCCAAAACTTCCACCCAGCCGGTGTCCTTGCAGATACGGCAGCCTTTGCCGTGGCAAGCAGAGCAGGTCAAATCCACCTCGGCGCTGGGCTCTGTGAAGGGGAAGAAGCTGGGACGGAAGCGAGTGGATACGTCCGCGCCGTAAAGCTTTTTGGCAAACGCCTCCAAGGTTCCGCGAAGATCGGACATGCTTACGTTTTCGTCTACAACCAAGCCCTCCATCTGGTGGAAAACGGGGCTGTGGGTCGCATCCACCTCGTCGGCCCGATAAACCCGACCGGGGCAAATAATACGAATCGGCGGCTTGCGCGTCAGCATGGCGCGAGCCTGCATGGGGCTGGTGTGAGTGCGAAGAACGATGTTGTCGTCCATATAAAAGGTGTCCTGAGCGTCCCGAGCAGGATGATTCTTCGGGAGGTTCATCAGCTCAAAATTATAATGATCCAGCTCCACCTCAGGGCCTTCCATTACCTCAAAGCCTAAGCCGGAGAAGCAATCGATCAGCTCATCCATCACCAGCGTGATCGGATGGGCGCTGCCCGTCACAGGCAGATCGTGGGGCTCGGTCACGTCGATGATTTCGGACTGGATGGCGGCCTCCCGCTCGGCGGCTTGAATGGCGTTAAGACGCTGATTCATGCGCTCTGTCAGCCATTCCCGAACCTCGTTAATCTGTGCGCCTACCTTGGGGCGCTCCTCGGGCGCTAGCTGCCCCATTCCCTTTAGTAGGGCCGTCAGCTCCCCTTTCTTGCCCAACACCTTTACCCGCAGGGCTTCCAGCCCGGCAGAGCCGTTTAGATCGTTAAGCTCCTTGTCCACCTGCTCTTTTAATTCCCGCAGGGTATCCACTACTGACATTTACCGTTCCTCCTCTTCTTGTGCCATCGTGATCAAGCGTTCCAGCTGAGATTCTCCAAAAACCTGTATACCGTTCTGTTGAAGGCTTTGGGCGCACACGCCGTCGCCGGACGCGAGCGCCCCGGAAAAGCTGCCGTCGTAAATCTGCCCCGCGCCGCAGGACGGGCTGCGTTCCTTTAAAAGCGCCCGCCTACAGTTAAAAAATTGCGCCAAGCGCAAGGCCTCCGCCGCGCCCCGCTCATAAGCGGCGGTCACGTCAACGCCCGCCTGAGTAGTAATTTGCTCCCCAACCCGTTCGGCGGGGGGCCGGGGCGTGGGCAATCCGCCCATGATTTCTGGGCAAACAGGAATCAAATGCCAGCGCTCCTTCAAGCGTTCCATTCCCTCCACAGGCTTGCAGCCGCCGTCGTAGCGACAGCGCACCCCTAGCAAGCATGCGCTCACCAGCAAATTCTCCAAGGACGCTCCTCCTTTGCGGACGGAAATCACAGAAAAAGCCCGCATCCCCAATGGGACGCAGGCCGCGTGATACCACCCAAATTTCGTACGGGCGAACAAAACGCCGATACGCTCTCAGCCGCTAACGGGGCTCAACCGTTTCCTCTTACAGCTTTCGTTTCGGAGGAAAGGCTCGGAAGCGAATTTCCCGCAAGCGGCGCAGGCGGCTTTCAGCGTGGGAATTGCTTCCCCTGCCGCCCTCTCTTTTCGGCGCTTGGTTGCCGGGCGTTGGTCTTCGTCATCGCCAAGCCGCTACAAATGCGGCTTGGCAGTATTATAGCAAAAGGGCGCAGGGTTTGCAAGAGGGTAAAATCGTCGGTTACAGACCGTTGCGCTCGTAGCCGGCGCCATTGCCGCCATTGAACCAGTAGGGTCGATCCGTACGATGATAGAATACCGTGCGCAATAAATTCGGCTCGCTTTCCAACCGTGCCATCAATAGATCACGCCGAGCAGCATAAGCCGGGTCGTCATACAAATTGGTGTATTCCTCGGGATCCTTCTCCAAATCATATAGCTCGCGATAAATCTTCGTATCATCCGTAACGTCGAAGCCTACTGCATTTAGGCAAAGCTTCATCCCATCCTGTACGATCGCGACACGTCCCTCGCAAGAGGATAAAATGGTTTTTCTTCCGCCTTCCTCCACGATTTGCTCCAGCGGTTTCCCGTCGATATGCTCTGGAATTTCTCCGCCGCCCAGCTGGAGAAGCGTTGGGAATACCTCCGTGCTGCATACAGTTTCGTCGATATCCCGGCGTTCCTTCTGACCGCCGTGGTGCACCATTAGCGGCACGCGAAGCACATCGTTATACAACACGCTGTTCTTTCCCCACAAGCTGTGATTGCCCATCATATCGCCATGATCCGCCGAAAAAACAATATCCAGCTCGTCTCCCCAAATCGCCTTCGCCTTGGACACAATCTGTTCCACATAGTCGTCGATCTGCACAATATTGGCATAATACCGTTTGCGCCAAGCCCGCCAATAGGCTTCGGAGAAGTTCTTCTGCGCGCCGTCGGGGGCGTTGCCGCAGCCTTCCGCACCGGGGCCGGTTCCGTAATACGCCATGCGGTTATGCTTGGTTTCGTCCTCCCATTCGTCCGGACGGAAGCGGCGGGGAATATCGCGGTCCATGTCAATCCGGTCTTCATAGCACACAGGCGCGTCCATCGGGTAATGGGGGCCCGAGAAGCTGACCCACATAAAATGGGGTTGATCCGCGCTGCAGCTGTCCAGATATTCTAGCGCCTTGCGTCCTGTCCACGAGTCGGGATGGGTAGACGGTTCGTTGGGATATACGCCCAGCTCCCCCACCTTCTTATGGGTCATGAAGCGGCTGCGATATTCGGCAAGCAAATTCTGCTTCTCCATCTCAATGGAGTAATCATCGTAATACCACAGGGAGATGTTCTTATCATCCTGTAAGTCCAGATGATCCATGCCTAACGAGCGGTAGTATTGACGAAAATGCTCATATTCCTGCGTTAAAAAGGGACGTACCGCTGGATAGGGGCAAGGGACGAAATGACATTTGCCATGAAGCGACGTTGTATATCCCGCCGCCTTAAGGCAGGTAAACAGGTTGGGAAGCTCTCTTGGGAGAGTCGCTCCGTAATTATTGCTGATGCAGCCGTTGCGATGAGGCGTTAGACCGGTCATCCATGTGCAGCGCGCCGGTAAGCATACCGGGCTTGCAGAATATGCCTGCGTATACACATCAGAGCACTCCATCAGCCCGTGCAGCCCCGGCAGCTCATAAGGCATATCTTTTCGATAAACCGTATCCAAATGCTGCTCGTCGGTAGTGATGAACAGAATGGCATGTTTTTTCATGGAAATCTCCTTCATTGAGTATCGGTAGGCTTGAAAAATAAGGGAGATGGCTCACAGTCCGCTGCGAAGCTTGATTCCGCACGTTATGAGTCATCCCCCTCTTGGTATGGCTATTCCTCTAGCCCGATGGTCATATAGCGCTCATACGCAGCCTGCGTCGCAGCAATCGCATCCTCAAGGCCCATAGACTCTACCGTCTTCACATAGCTGTCCCAGTTGCTCAACGGCTCAGTTCCGATGATAAATTTCAGTACCATCTCATCCACATAGATGTCTATGTCGGTCATAACGGAGGTGCGGGTTTCGGATTCCTCCTCCGTCAGGCTCACATCCGGCAGGTACAGCGCGCTGTCCAGCAGCGGATCATCGTCGTACTCCATACGGATTGCGTTAGCCTCCGGGTTTTTCAGCAGATTGGCATGGCATACGGTGTCGGGCGGGGTTATGGTCGCCATGTTATGCATCTTAAAGTAGTAATTCAAGCCTTCTTGCGAGATTCCCTTATAGTCCCACATGACAGGTAAATACTGCTTTTGATTGTCAACAACCTGGTAATTCTGGCCCTCCACGCCCCAGTTCGCAAGGGTGGAGCCGGCGTCGGTATACATGAAGTTGAGCCATTTGACCGCCAGTTCAACCTGCTTACAGCTGCCGCTGACCGCTATATTGCCAAAGTCAAGCGATTTATTTACCAAGCTGTTTTTGTAAGAATCCCAATGCAGGAACTGATCCTTGGTCTGGCGGGGATACGGTGTGGACACCACAGTATAGCCCTCAGCCTTGCCGAAATTGAACGCGGCTACAACGGGCTTATTATAGGTGCCGATATCGCCTACAGAGAATAGCGTATCGTTGTTGCTGGCGCTGACAAAGTCGTTGGAAATATATCCCTTTTCATACCAACCATGCATCAGCTCCAAATACTGCCGGAAGCCTTCCTGTACTTGACCATATTTTACAACGCCGTCCTCCTGATAGAAGTCCTGACGAACGTTATACGCACCGATGAATTTCTCATCATAGCCGGTTGCTTCCAGCATGAAGGGGGTAATTCCAGCTGCCAGCATCTTGCTAAACAGGCTGTCCCAATCGTCGATGGTAGCGGGCACTTCGGCTACGCCCAATTGGTCTAAGGTTTCTTTTTTCAGCACCAGTCGCATCCACGACGGGTTTGGTGCGGTCATGATGCGATACACGCTGCTGATGATGCCGTTACTGTTCACAGCGTCACGCCATACAGCGTCACTCTGGGTAATCAGCTTCCAGTAATCGGGAGCATATTCCTCCAGATAGGGAGCAATGTCAATATAATAACCGTCCAGCACCGCCTGATAGGAGCCGCTGGGATAGTAGTTAGAGCACATGATGACGTCGGGCATATCGCCGGATACCATCAGCATGTTCAGGGTTTCCTTCGCGGCGGACCATGCGGGCTGCACAAACTCCACATGTACGCCGGTCATTTGTTCTAGCGCTTGAAAGTAGGGCGTTTCATTCCAATCACTGATATAGTCCTGCAAATTAGGCTCAATCGGCAGGAAAACCGTTAGGGTAGCCGGTTCGTCGGTGATCTTCAGAGATGCTTCAGCGGTTTCTTCAGCCGAAGCCGTGAGCGCAAGCATATTGAAGCACAACGCAAGCGCCAGTACCAGAGTCAGAAAACGTTTCATAGGGATACCTCCTTTTTTTATCAGCACCGGCGCTAACGCCGGAAAGCTTCTTACCCCTTCACAGAACCCAGCATGATTCCCTTGACGAAAAATTTTTGCACAAAGGGATATACGCACAGGATGGGCACGACTGCAACGATAATAACGGCATACTTGGTCAATTCCTTCAAATAGATGGCGTTTGCGTCCTCTGTGGTGCCGCCCGCCGCATCATAAAGCAGAATATCCCGCACAAACATCTGTAGCGGATATTTGCTTGTATCCTGCAAATAGATCATGGAAGTAAACCACGCATTCCAATGCTCCACCGCGTAAAACAGCAGTATCACCGCCATAGTGGCCTTACACACAGGAATATAAATCTGGCAGAGAATACGAAAATCGCTTGCGCCATCAAGATAAGCGGATTCCTGCAGCTCCTGCGGCACCCCTGCGAATGCGGTTCGCATGACAATGAGGTTCCAAGTGTTCACGGCTGTCGGCAGCAAAATCGCCCAGCGGCTGTCAAGCAGCCCAAGCGCCTTTACCTGCATAAACACAGGGATGATGCCCACGCTAAAATACATGGTAAAAACAAACAGAAAGACAAACAGCTTGCGAAACGGCCAGCCGGTACGCGCCAGCGCATAAGCCCCCAGAGACGTAAGCACGATGTTGAGCGCCGTACCCACAAATACATAGAATAGCGTGTTCAGATACCCAATGCCGATATTGGGGTTGTTAAACACGGTAGCATAGCCCTTAATGGAATATCCATCCGGCCAAAATAACAGTCCGCGATGACGGATCAGCTGAATGGGATCGCTAAACGACGCAGCCAGCACGTGAATCATCGGATAAGCGCATATCAAAGCAAAGCACGTAATTAGGAAATAATTCAGCCAAGTAAGGCAGCGTCTGCCAAAATCGCGTTGTTCAATCATAACGTTTTCTCCTCCTTACCACAGGCTGGTTTCGGTCACTCGACGGCTAAAGGCATTCGCGCCGATTAGTATGGTCAGGTTAATAATGGAATTAAACAATCCCACCGCAGCGCCATAGCTGTAATCCCGTTCCATAAGGCCGCGCCTATACACATAGCTGGAAATAACATCCGACGTTTCATAAATAGCGGGCGAGTACAGCAGAATGATCTTTTCATAACCCATGACCATCATATTTCCTACCCGCATAATAAGCTGAATCACAATGACCGGTAAAATAGCCGGAATATTTACGTGAATAATCCGCTGAATGCGCCCCGCGCCATCGATGGTAGCCGCCTCATGCAAGGAGGGATCCACACCCGACAGCGTAGCTAAATAGATGATGGTTCCCCAGCCCATATGCTGCCACATGTCGGAAGCCACAAAGATGGTTCGAAAATTGTTTGGAGACGCTAGCAGGTTGCTGCGTTCCACTCCGAACAAGGCCAGAATATCTCCAAAAATCGAGGTAGACTCGCAAAATTCCGTAAGCAAACCGCAAACCACAACCACTGATATGAAATGAGGCATATAGGTGACCGTTTGAATGAGGTTTTTGTATTTGTTTTCCATCATTTGGTTAATCATTAACGCAAAAATAATGGAGCCTGTAAAGGAAAACAAAATCTGGTACAAATTCAACAGCAACGTGTTGCGAATGACCCGCCATGCGTATACGCCGGTTAAAAAATCGGTAAAATGCTTGAACCCGACAAATTTGCTGCCCTCTATTCCCTTCATCGGTTTATAGTCCATAAAAGCAATCACTGAATAGTACATCGTGGCGTAATGAAAAATCAGGTAGTACGCCACAACCGGGATTAGCATAAAATAAATGTACCGATGCTTGACCATGGATTTCCACAAGGTCCCGGCTCGAGTAGCGGGTTTAGCTGTCGTAAGGCTCGTCATGGAGCTCACCTCCGTTTGTTTGGTTCTAGCATAAATGTTGATGTCTTATCTGGCAATATGTCATTAAGTTTTGACTATGCCAAAAAGCAATCGTCACAGATACTATGCCAAAAAAATCGCTATGCGAAAAACGCACAGCGACGTGAAAATCCAAATAATATAAGCCTTTGCTTAGGGCTCTAGGCCATGCGGACGGTTGAGGGAGCGGTACTCGCTGGGAGTCATTCCCTCCGCCTCGCGAAATTTTCGCGTAAAGCTGGCAATGTCCATATAACCTGCCCGCGTGACCACGTCTTTAATTTTTTCGTCCGTATGGGCAAGCTCCTGCTTCACATACGCCAGTCTGTAGGAAGAGACCAGCTGCATAAAGCCATAGCCCGTTTCCATCCGTAGGCAGCGATTGATATAGGTACCCGAGTACTCCACCAGCTCAGACAAGCGGGCCAAGGAAAAATCAGGCTCAAAGCAATGCTCCCGCAATGTGTTTAGGATAAGCTGCTGCTGACTGGAACGGCCTGTGTCGCGGCGCTTCTCCACCGCTTGACAGTTGGAAACGGTAAGCCGCTTCATCATCTCCTCAAAGGCTTGCTCGCCGGCAAAAAGGGTGATGGATTTATACTCCTCGCGAAAAGCGTGCACTACCTCCGGCTCGCATACCGCCATTGTGCGCGAAAACAATTCAAAGCGCATATAGCTGGCATTGAGCATGCTGACCAGCTCGTGGCGCAGCCGGGTGAGCAAGGTATCCAAAACCTCTAACGCCGTGCGCTGATCAACGCTATGCACAGCCTGTAGGTACAGCCCCGCCTCGTCCCCGCCCCGAAGCAGCCAGTTTTCGTTTCGTCCACAGGCTGGCTTCTCCGGCTCGTAAAGGCAAACGCCCGGCCGATTTTGAGAGCCGCTGTGATTCTTTAACGCAATGTAGGCTTCCAAATAGGAACGCGGCACGCTTTTTAACTCGTTCACAATGCTTCCCGCGCCAATCCCCGACATCGTTATGTTCATTTGACACAGTAGACGCATCAGATGCTCGCCATGCTCCAAGCGCGCATCGCGATTGGTATGGCAGACGATAAGCATCGCAAAAAAGCGTTCGTCCTCCACATAAACGCCGTGAGCGTCCGCCCCTTCCAACACTAGCTCTTCCAACGCATGCGCATTCTTCAACGAATCCACATCGGCCGTTATCAGCAACGCATACATGGGCTGCCCAGCGAGAGGGATTTCGGGCAGCGCGTAGTTCAGCTGAGCCAAATCATGGTCGCTCAAGCTTCCGCGGATTACCCGCAGCAATAGCTGATCCCGTACAAACGGACGCTGCATAGCCAGCTGCTCCTGAAGCTCGTCTCTTTCCTGATGGATGTTGTTCAGGTATCTGCCAATGCGGTCATACTCAGAAAAAGACCCGTCTGCGTCAGCCTCATTTTCCGCGATGGTATGCAGCAGCTTCCCCACAGGCCGATAAAAGTTACGCGCCATGAACAGCGCCACAATGAGAACCACCAGCACCAGCATTCCGACAATCAGCATGGTACGCATTTGCAGCTGTTCCATACCGCCATAAAGGGAGGTCAGCCGAAGCGCCGCTATCAGATTGATGCCGAACAAGTCCGTTTTGTAGCGCAGCGCTTGATACTCTTCACCAGCCAGCATCACCGTTGTCAGGTTATTGATGCCGCATTGCTGCACCGCTACGTTTTCCTTCTCATTCATTTTCAAGCTCTGCCGCTGTCCCAAAAGATCATAGGAGGGCGAGTAAATCTGTAGACAAACAGGCTCCGTACCCAAGTACTCCGTTATGGTGTCCAATAATTGTTCCGTATCAATCAGGCAGACAAACGTACCCTGACGGCCAGTGCTTGCCTGAAATACCGGCAAAGCCAGCGACATCATGCCAGAGCCTGCCGTACCGTCATGCACCAATGGCCAAAAGGTCAAGGATATGGTTTTATTCAAATGAGAAAAAAACGCCGAGCGATCCAAATCCACCGCTTTGCCCAATTCCGACTGAAAGGCTGCGTATTCCATTAAACCGTCCGCAGAATAAATCATCGTATCGCCCATGCGGTAAAAAATCATCCGTGTTTTGATTCGGCTGTTTTCCTGAGCGTTGGTCAGATAGCTGCTCATCACAGAGGTGAGCGTGTCAGAATCCTTCCCGGCACGGTCCAGCAGGGCTGTCATTTGCTGATTGGCGGTAAAAATACCCACCGTGGATTGCATCTCCTGCACCAGCGTATCGACATGCGCAGCCGATTGCGCCATCGCTCTCCGGAAGGATTCCTGCGCTTTGTTTTGGTACTCGTTCATGGTTACGAGGTACACCATTACCGCCAACAGGGTGAGCGGAACAACAGCAATACAGATGCAAGATATTAAAAAGTGTCGGTATAAACGCTTGCTTTTGGAACGCATGACATCCTCGCCTTCTCGTTACATTTGACGGAAACGGATCACCGCCTTTACCCATAGAGTGAAGACCCTTCCATAAAGAAGCAAGGGAAGAAAGATAATTACAAAGCTTCTAAGCAGCTTCATTGATGATTTGTTCGAGGGAAGATTTTCACCGTATCCCTTTTGGCTGTTCGCGTTATCGCAAACGCATACGCCCCCTGCCTGTCAGCGTGCGCTAGTCCTGCCGTGTTTTCGCGCGATCAACCAACACGCGCCCGCAAGCGTAGCCGCGCCCAGCGCTAGCCACGCCCACCCCAGCGGAAATTCGTCGCCCGTCTTGGGCGGCACCGCCAGCGTCGCGCCCACACGGATCGTCATGCGCGCACGGAAAGGGGTGGGAGAGGCGTTATCCTGCACATACACATAAGCGGTGGTGTCATCATGCGGTTTGCCCGACCGCGTGCCAGTAATCACGCCCGCCGTAGTGATGTTCAGCCACGCGGGCGCATCCGCCCCCAGAGAATAAACGTAGCCCGGCGTGCCGCCGCTGGCGCCGCCGCTTACGTCAATGGCCTTTACGGAGTCACCCAGCTGCCCCGCTGGCAAATCATATGCATCGTTGTGCGCAAATGTCAGCGTCGAGCCGCCTGGAAAAACCTCCAAATAGGTTTCCGACGTGCTAAGCTCATAGGGTATGGAAACGCCGTTGTTGTACGCCGCGCTGGTCGACGAACGCCAGCGGTAGCCGTTCGTATAGGTGAACGCCCTAGGCTCAAATTGCAGCGAGCCGCGCGTCCCCGTAGTGGCTAGCGTTCGGGCGATTAAGCTGCAGTCGGTAAGCGTCAGCCCCATCGTGCGCATCCCGTAGCTTACGCCCTTTGTGCCACCGATGGCGGTCACGGTCGCGTTTGTAATCACAATGGGATCCGCCATGGAGTTAAAGCCAAAGCTACCGCCGTTAGAGACCCCCACTGTCCCGCCGGTGGCGGTTACGGTCGCGCCGCCGTTGATTTCAATCCCGCCGCCGACGATGCCATGGCTAGAATCCGAAGTAGTATCTCCGCTTGTTACGTCCAGCGTGCCGGGACCGATAATGGTAAGATTTTTACTGCAGGAGATGCCATAGCGATTCAGGGCAGAGACGCCCACGCTGGTCACCGTGTTCTTGCCCGATAGCCGGATGATTAGCGGAGGGATGCTACTGATCCCATGCGTCGCGTCATAGGGGTTCGCAACACTAGAAATGATATGAGTGTTCGTGAGCGTTAGCGCACTGTCCACACCTTGGTAACCCAAAGTCACACCGTTTTGCGCCTGCACGGTCACACCGTTTAGCGTCACTTTGCCGCCCTGAAGCATCTCGACGCCGATGTACCGCGCCTCTAGACGCACGCTGCTATCCGCACCAATCAAGCCGCTGCCAATTTGCACGTCCGTAACCTCACCCGAGCTCATACCAGTGCGACTCACTTGGATGCAGCTTTGACTCACGTTAGGATCCTTTATGGATACCACGCTGGGCGTTGCGCTGCTATTAATGAGCTGGAACGACGTCACCTTCGCATCCTGCCCAACACGCAGCTGTAGGTTGGTCAGCGAGTGCCCGTTCAGGTCGATGATGATGTTCTTCCTCACATAGACAATTGACCAGATATTGGCGCTATAATTTTCGCTGAGCTTGAGCGTCTCGCCCTCGTTCATCCCGTTGATAAGCTTACGCAGAGCGTTCTCGTCCCCATCTGCCAGCGCCGCCGTAGGCAGCAAGCACATAAGTAGCGCACAGCATGCCAGAATTGATAATAAACGTTGCATTTTCATTTCCAGATTCTCCCTTTCCACCGCGTCTCGCTCGGCATGCCTCGCGCTTGCCGGACGGCGCGTTCCGTTCGCCCAGTGGAGTTGCATACAGGAAGCCTACGTTATCTCTTACTAATCATATCGATCGCACGATGGAAAGTCAAGTATCGTTTAGATAGATTTACCATAGAGAAGGCAGGCACTTACGAGATTTCTATTCAGCGCTTTCTCCTTTTTTAGCAACAACACGACGCGGACCCGTCATGATCCGCGTCGTGCTGTTGTTATTTGGTTCGCCGTTGTTTACGGCCTATCAGCATAAGGCTGAGCATTTCCATTACACATAGGCTAAGCCAAAGCAATGGCTGGCTGCTATCTCCGGTCTTGGGCGGGATGCTCGGTTCAGAGACCCGCAAAGCGACCGCTTCCGTTTCCAACCAACCGCCCAGTGAATCGTTGATGCGGCATTTGTACCGGAAGCCATCGTTGCTAAGGTTCACAGCCGAGGTCGTGTAGCTTGCGAGGGTCGCGTCATTCAAGGCTTCCCATGCGCCGTTCTTTCGGTCGATATACCATTGGTACTTTAGTCCATCACCTGTAGCCACCACGCTGAAGGTTGCCTGTTCACCAACCAGCACGGCTTGCTCCGCTGGTTGTGTAATAATCCGAAAGCTGGCTTCATAGGTTGCGGTTGCAATCACAGCATAGGCGGGCATCGTGAACTTTACTGTTGCGGTCGCTATACCACCCTCGGTAAAGCCCACGCTTGGGCTGATTTCCCATTGCTTAAATTGCATGCCTGTAACCGGTGAATCGGCTGTGAGCGTGACGGTAGTACCTTCGTCGTAGCTGCCGCCGCCTGTGCCAAAAGAAACCGTAACAAGATGATTTGCAACTGGCGTGGTACGAACCGTAACCGTTGCCACGCTGGAATGGACTGTCGCTGCGCCTGTATAGGACGCTTGGCAGAGGTAATGATACGTCCCAATTGGCAAATAGGTGGGAAGGCTGAGCGTGCTGCCCGTGGCTAGCGAATTGCCGGAGGGCGTACCGTTTACGTCACAAGCATACCAATTCAGCGCTGCTGTACCGCCGTTCGATACCGTGGCTGCAGCCGTCAAGCTGCCTGTGATGCTTCCCGCCACGACTGCTGTATTGGCAACGGGCTGGATTGTGAAGTTGATCTTCAGCACGCCAGGCGTGCGGTAGTACATCTCAACCTTTGTTGCCGGCTTCGACGCGGACTCCATCAAGACAAATGCTCTGCTATTATCATCATATTCAAAGAAGTAGCCGTCGGGCAGGTAAGGTAGCAGCCCGCTGTAGTCACCCGTAGGCGCCGACTCGATGCTCAGGCCATCCTCCAGATTGATGTGCGAAATTTTATCCAGATCCAGCGATCCGCCTGCCGCTATGGTCATTGAGCCGTTAATATTCAGGGTGGCTCCATCCTTGACCGTGTAATGCTGCCTGTAAATCGAATCGTTCAGCGTAAAGGTTGAATCGGCGCCTGTAGTTGAAACCGTGCCTATAACGGAAAGGTAGCTGTCCGCTCCGCCGCTGGCTCCCCAATAAGCCGTCTGGGCATTCACTTTCGCGCCATTCGTCACGGTAACAGAATCGTTATTGTTGCCGCTGCCATTGATCTCCCGAACCGTCAAGGTCGCGCCCGTTGTGCTTGTAACAACGTACTTGATATTCGGTCCATGCTCGACGCAGCTTAAAACACCTGTGATGGTGCTGTCGGACACGACGTTGATGGTCACGGGGTCACTGCCTGTCATGGAAACATTTTCAACCGTAGCGCCATTTAGGGTCAGTATGCGCGTAGTATGATCCCACTCCCAGCCCGTTCCGCTTAGATCTCTATCGGAATACAGAATGATACTGCCGTTGGACTTTGTGTAGCTGTACGCCGCGCTTTCCAAGCTTTCGGCGCTGTTTGCATATTCTTTGCCATTTCCCATGGCTGTTACCTTGAAGTTATAGCTGCCAGTATCCTTGATCGTATCCGTAAAGTCGCACTCCGTACCGTTCACAAACCTCGCGGAGCCGTAGAGCGCGCCGTCCTTGTAAAGTGCCACGGAGTAGCCGCTGGCGTTGTCCACCGCCGTCCATTTCGCCTTGGCGGAAATTGCCGATTCCCATACAAGCCCCGTGGGTGTGTCCAGCTTCACCGTGCTGGCTTTGCCAACGATCACCGTTGCCACGTTGGAAAGCACAGAAACCGCGCCGCTTGAGACGGCCTCACAGAGGTAGTAATACACACCCGCTTCTAAGTCGGTAGGCAGTGTGAAGGAAGTACCGGTGGCAAGAACGTTTCCATTGCTGATGCCGTTTTCGTCGCAGGAGTACCAGCTGAGCGTTACAGCCGCCGAGGGCAAAACCGCCGCTTCAGCGGTCAGCGAAGCAGTGATGTTACCAACGGCAGCCGTGGTGTACTGCGCGGGCTGCTTGGTAAAGGTGATTTTTGGCGCGCCCTTTGCGCCGATGTTCAGCGCAAGCATACGCATATCCGCACCTGATTGATTGGACACAATGAACGTGACACTGGACGCGCCCGCCTGTGTGGGCGTGCCGCTGAGCGTGCCGTCAGTCGCAAGCGTTAATCCGTCGGGCATTGTGCCGCTGTATAGCCGCCAGGTAAGGGGTGCGTCGCCGTCGGCGGTCAATGTCTGGCTATAAGCTTCACCCACCGTGCCGCCGTTCAGCGTTTCTGTGGTGATGGTCGGCGCGACAGGCGCGGGGGCAATCGTTATGGTGAACGGCTTGCTCATCAAGGCAGTCTCACTGGCATTGTTTGGAGCAATGCCGTTATCGGCAGTGATGGTGAAGGTGCCGATTCCCGCAACGGTCGGTGTGCCGCTGATCACGCCGGTATTGGCATCCAAGGTCAACCCTTGCGGGAGCGCACCCTGTGTCACGCTCCACGTGATCGGCGCGTCGCCTGTAGCCGTCAACGTTTCGCTGTAGGGTGCACCCACCGTGCCTCCTGCAAGGCTTTTTGTTGTAATGGCTGGCGAAACGGGCTTATGCTCAATGTGCAGCTGCAGATTCTGCGTAGCGTTGTTTGTTCCGTTATCGGCGGTTACGGTGAAATAGAAATCGCCGCTGACCGTGGGCGTGCCGCTCAAAAGCCCAGTTTGGCTGAGCGCTATGCCGGTGGGCAGATTTGTCGTACTCCAAATGATGGCGCCGCTGCCGGTGGTGGCGGAAAGCTGTTGGCTGTAGGGCGCACCTTCGTTTCCATCGGGCAGCGTTTTTGTGGAGATGGTCACCCAAGCTGGGTCGGGGGCAACCTGCAGCGTCAGCTGCTGCTCGGTTGTGCCTGCGGTGTTGGTCGCGGTCACGGTAATGGGAAAGTCTCCGCTTTCCGTGGGCGTACCGGAGAGAATACCGCTTGCGCTCAGCGTCATGCCCACGGGCAGCCTGCCCTCCGTGAGAGCGTAGGCGACATTGCCGCCGCTTGCAAAGAGCTGCTCGGTATAGGCAGTGCCGCCGACGGCACTGGGCAAGGTGATGGTGGTAAAGGCGGGCTTTTCCGTCGCCGCCCTGACCGTCAAGGTAAACTGCTTGGTATTGGAATCAGAATACTCGTCGCTGTTTTTCAGGTGATACGCCGTCCACTTGATGTTATACGTACCCGGCGCTGCCGTTACGGGAGCGTTGAGCGAGGCGCTGATTGTGGAAACAGAATAGCCGTCTGCCCTGAGCGTTGGACTATCGCTCATCATGCCCGCCGGAAGCCGCTTCGTTTCCCCGTTGCATTCATAGGTTACGTTGATGACTCCGTATGCAGCACTCTCATTTGTGCCTGCGTACAGAATTTCCGCATTGTATGCCTCATTCTGCACAGCATCCGGTAGCGCCTCGGTCAGAATCTTGACAGGCTCGGCTGCTTCCAGCACAACGATGGTGATCTCCTGCTCGCAGGAGCCGTAGGCGTTGCTGACCTTCAAGCGAACGGGGTATTCGCCAGCCTGTGTGGGTACGCCGCTCAAAGTGGCAATCCGAGTATTGTCATCTTTTGTGGTATCATAGGTTAATGTCAGCCCATCAGGCATAGTGCTTGCATCAAGCACCTCCCACCAACACGGCGCTTCAGGATAGCGGTAGCTCGTTCCACTGTCAGCCCTTGCTGTAAAAGAGCATGTCGTTTTGGCGCCGACGCGGAACGGATTTTGTTCTGACGTTTCAATGTAAACGGGCGGACGATTTTCCATCGGCGCTGTCACCCGAATGATGACTTGCTCTGTGGTCAGCGTCCCTGCGTTGTTGGTGATGGCGAACTTGACGGTGTACTCGCCCTTCTGCGTAGGCGTGCCTGTGAAGTAGACGTCGGTGCCGTCCGCATTGGTGGCCAGCGTCATGCCATCGGGGAGGTGGCCCTCCGCAAGGCTCCACGTCATGGGCGTCGTGCCCTCCACCAGCATGTGGTAGATGCTGTTGCTGCTGTTATAGCTCACGTCCTGAATGAAGCTGGGGGTGCCAACAAAGAAGTTCTTGGGAGCCATCAGCCAGTTGGCGTAGAAGGTGGTCAATACACTGCTGATTTTTGTGTCAACCGTGACCTTGTTGCCCGTGCCGTCCTTGCCCGTGTACCAGCCGCCAAAAACATAGCCCTTGCGGGTCGGGTTGGCGGGGATATTGGTTCCAACGGTGCTGCCCGTGGTGTTGTAGGAAGTGAACAACGAATTGTCATCACAAAAATCATAGGTAATGACACGATAGCTGGTAGCTCCCGCACCGGCCGCGCCGCCGTTGCCGCCGCTCTTGCTGCGGAAATCATCGCCATCGGACGACAGTCCGGCTTGACCGCCTGTGCCGTTGGCCTTGCCGCCCTCGCCGGAGTAAGCATAGTGAGTTTTTGCGCCATTGAGTACAATTCTGTAATCAGAATCAGCATTACTCTTGGCGTTTCCATCCTGGCCCGGCTTTCCGGGAACGAGTTGAATCATATATTCTTGGTCGATGCCCAGAGCACGTAATTCCGCAGGACAATCGACTGGGCTGCCAGTAGGGTTGTTTCGACTAAGGTCGCCTTTATAGGTATGTGCGGAGATAGTGCCATCTATCAGTTGAATCATCATATCGCCGCCGCCACCGCCACCGCCGCTCTGCGTAACGCCCTGCCCTGCTCCGCCGCCACCTGCGCCGGACATGCTTGCCCAAAAGCCCTTGTTAGTCAGGGCCATACCGCCCATACCGCCGCCGCCGCCACCGCCGCCGCCTGTGCCAACATCCGCACCCTGCGAACCATTCCCGCCGCCGCCGCCGCCGCCGCTGCCGCTTGCCACCACCTTCTTCATTACAGATTGGGCAGCATTTCCCACGCCACCGTAGCCGCCCTTTGCCGCTGCACCACCGCTGCCGCCTTTGACGGTTAGTCTGGAACTGCTGTTTTTGTAAAAAATAGACACATAGCCCATCGCTGCCGCCGTCGTGCCGTTGCCGCCGGAGGCTCTAAGCACTTTGCCTGAACGACCGCCACCGCGTCCGCCTGTTCCGCCAAAGGTGCCGATAGCCGCGCCTCCGCCGCTGGCTCCCCAGCCGCCAACACCGCCATCATAGGTTTCGCCATCTACTGTTATCATATCATCATGGAACTCTGTGGGCCGCATATAGAGGCCCGTCGTGCCCGGTTTAGCGTCTGCCCCCTTGCCGCCGTACACACGCAGGTCGGCCTTTGTACCGGAAATATCCCAGAGCCTCAGTGCCGTTCCCTCCGGCACATAAATACCGGGTGCGCCGCCATAGGTGCCCGCCGTGCTGTTGCCGCCATTGATCGTGACCGTGCCTTTGATATACAGATCCACGATGCTGCCCGCGGTCAGCGTGATACCTGCGGTGTTGTCCCCGCCGTTGATCGTGCAGTTTTCCAGCAGGTAAGAGCCGCTGGAAAGCGTGAGCGCGCTATAGGTTTTTCCGCTGTATACCGCCGTGTAGTTTATGGCGGCGCTTGCTGTTTGGGGCACAAGCGGCAGCAGCATGCACAGACAGATGAGCAGGGAAAGCAGCCTTTTCTTCATCATCGGTTCCTCTTTCTCTTCGAATTCGTGGTGCGCTATCTTTTGAAGGCGATATTTTCAAAATCATAGCGGTGCGTTCGCAAGCGCCTATCTATCATGAATTCGTATCAATATCAATCAATAGTATATCACAACAAAAAAAGCTGCGTAACTGTGCAAGTGGATAGGTTTGAACCTTTATTTGTTCTTTTTGTTTTTAAAAACGAAATCGCGAGAATCGATGCGGCTTCATTTACTAAAAATACTTCCACCCCAAGAAACCCATCTGCCTATTGATGAATCCCACCCTTCCAGCGTATAATAAGCTATACGCATAGATTGCTTCCTTTTGCATTTGCGTATGAACCCTTATCAAAGGAGAACTGCAAACCATGACTACACCCCATATCCGCGACTATCAGGGCAAGCATATCCACATGATCGGCATTGGCGGCTCCAGCATGAGCGGTTTAGCGCAAATGCTCTTGGAGAAGGGCTATCAGCTTACCGGCTCGGACAATCTGGAAACCTACTCCACTAAGCGCCTCCGGGATGAACTCCATGTACCCGTTACCATCGGCCATCGGGCGGAGAATGTCCACGGGGCGGATTTGGTGGTGTATACCGTCGCGATTCTGCCCGATAACCCGGAGCGGCAGGAGGTGGAGCGGCTACATCTTCCCAATATCGAGCGCGCCACCTTGCTGGGCCAATTGATGGAGGGCTATGCCACCGCCATCGGCGTGTGCGGCGCTCACGGCAAAACCTCCACTACCGCCATGCTTTCTCAGGTGCTGATGGAAACGGGCATGGACCCCACCATTCATATCGGGGGCACGTTGGATTTTATCGGCGGCAGCACCCGCATCGGCAAAAGCGGTACATTTTTAGCCGAAGCCTGCGAGTTTAACGCCAGCTTCCTGCACCTGCGCCCTACCATTGCAGTGGTGCTGAACATCGACGCGGATCATCTGGATTTTTATAAAGATATCGATGACATTCAGCAAACCTTCGGAAAATTTTTAGCGCTACTGCCGGAAAACGGCGCGGCGATTGGCAACGGCGACGACAAACGGATACTGGAATTGTTTGCAGACCTCCGCTGCCAGAAGCGTACCTACGGCTTTGAAGAAAGCAACGACTATCTTCCCGGCAATCTCGTATACGACGACGTGGGCTGCGGAAGCTACGATTTGATGTTCCATGGTCAAAAGCTGGGGCATGTCAAGCTGCGGGTGGCAGGCTTCTTTCAAGTTTCCAATTCGCTTGCCGCTTTGGCCTGCGCGCACCTCAAGGGCGCGGATATGGAAAAGGCCTGCGAAGCTATTTCCGGCTTTGCAGGCGCTCATCGTCGGTTTGAGCTGACCTCGGTGATTGACGGTGTAAAGCTGTACCACGATTACGGCCACAATCCTACGGAAATGCGCAACGCTCTGTCCGTGGCCAAAATGCAGCCTCATCATCGTCTGTGGGCGGTAATGCAGCCCCACACCTACAGCCGGGTCAAGCGGCTGTTCCCCGATTATTTAACCTGCACCGCCGAAGCGGACTTTACCTTGGTCACCGATATTTATGCCGCCCGTGAAAAGGATCCCGGCGACATCAAAGCCAGCCAGATTGTGGAGGGCATGAAAGAGCATGGCGTCAACGCCGTGCTGACCCCCTCCTTTAACGATACGGAGGCTTACCTGCGCGCCCATTGGCAGCCCGGCGATCTGGTACTGACCATGGGCTGTGGCAACATCAATCAGCTTAACGACCAAATTGCAACAAACGAAAAGAAATAATCCCAGCTTTTCCATCATCCAACTCACGAAAGGCGGCGTTTTACAATGCCACAAAAGCTGATATTGAATTACGGAGACGGAACCGTTCCCCTGACCCTTCAGGGCGCGGCTTCCGTGACCCTCCTACAGGAGAACCCCTCCACGCCCATCGAAAATCTGCCGGAGGCCTTCCGCGCCGCGGTGGAAGAAAACGCAATTGACTCCAAGCCTCTTGCTCAGCTGCTATCCCCCACAGACGACGTGACCATTGTAATCAGCGATGTAACCCGCATGTGGATGCATCAAGATCAAATCACGGAGCTGCTAATTCGCTATCTTCACGATAACGTTGGCATGGCCTTTGAGCGCATCGTTGTACTGGTGGCGCTAGGAACCCATCGGCCCCAAACCGAGGAGGAAATGCGCCGCACCGCCTCCGACTATGCTGTATCTCACGTTCGTTGCGTCAACCACAACGGCGATGGTCTGGTTTTGGTAGGTACCACCAGCCGAGGCACGCCTGTTAAGGTAAACCCGCTGGCTATCGACCGCAAGCTCATTTTAATCGGCGGCACGGTGCATCATCTGCTAGCCGGGTACGGCGGTGGGCGCAAGAGCATCCTGCCGGGAATCAGCGGCGAGGAAACCATTCAAGCCAACCACCGGCTAGCCTTGCATCCCACAATGCCCTGTAGCAATCCCAGCGTGGGCATTGGCAAGCTAGACAGAAATCCCGTCCACGAGGATATGATGGAGGCCGCCGCCATGGTAAAGCCTCTATTTTCCATCAATTTGGTGGTCAACAGCGCAGGACGGCACGTAGGGCTTCTCTGCGGCGACTATCGTAACGCTTGGCTGGAAAGCTGCAAGCTGGTCAACCGCCTTTTTGGGGTGCGCATCGATCAGCAGTACGACGTGGTCATCGTCTCCGGCGGCGGCTATCCCAAGGATATCAACCTTTACCAAGGCAGCAAAACCCTCATCAACGCCGTGGAGGCAGTCAAACCCGGCGGCGAAATCCTTTATATTTCCGAATGCCGAGAGGGCGGCGGGCCGGAGAGCTTCTTCGGCTGGATGAAGCCCCTGAACGAGGGGCGGCTGGACGAAGCGCTGCGGGAGGATTTCACTATCGCGGGATATATTTTCTACGTCATTCACGAGTTTTGCACAAAGTACGATATTCGCATGCTCACCGCTCTGAACCCCGACAACGCCCGAGCGATCGGTCTCCATCCCGTGTCCAGCCCGGAGAAGCTTTTGGAGGGCATATCCTTTCAGGGCAAAAGCGTCGCCGTCATGCCCTATGGCGGCAGCATTGTTCCGTTGTTTTCCCGTTGAGGAGATCGGCAGACCAGCCGGTTATTCCACCTTCTTACGGCGTTTTTCTTCATACAACGCCTTATCGGCAGCATCCGTTGCCTGATTGATCGTCATCGTTTTCGGATCGAAAACTGCATAACCGATAGATACCGTTGGCAGGCGCTCTTCCACTTGGCGGACGCTTGCCATTTCCTTTTCAAAGGCTAGATTCAGCGGTTGGATCGACTGCGCGCCCATTTCCATCATCACGCAGAATTCATCCCCGCCAATTCGATAGCAAAGCCCCGCTTTGCCATAGGCCGCCTTCAGCGCCTTTCCCGTGACTGCAAGGCATTGATCCCCATAGCGATGTCCATACTCGTCGTTGATTTGTTTAAAATAGTCAATATCAAAATAGAGTACCGCAGCACGTTTTTTCATCCCCGTGAGGTTGCTTTCATAGCTTCTGCGGTTTAGCAGCGTCGTTAGCACATCTACCTGCTGAATCATTTGGCTATAATAAATATAGAATAGCACATTGGCCGCCGCCACTGACATCCAAGCGATTCGCAAAGACGAATCCAGCATACGGCTCGCCACTCCCGCCAAGATCAACAGCATAATCATCAACAGGCAGCCCTTATTCTTGTTTTGATATAATCGGCTGAAGCGTATGCCTTGAACGAGGAAAAAAACCATCCCAACCAAATAGGTAGCGCTATAAATCCAGTAGCATGAGCCGTGATGATAATAGTTGGCTTCATCCACATAAAAAACAAAACCATAAAAAAGCGACAAAAGCTCCGCCGCCGCATGGAGCGACAGGAAAGCAATCAATGGGGCTTTACGCTTGACGGGTCTGATTGACATACCGCACAAAATGGGAATGATCGGCGCCAGTGAAAGCTCCATAAATTTTACCGCGCCATGAAGCCACCGGAGCCTTCCATCCATTCCGTTCAGCAAAACGCCTAGAAACTCCGAGCAAGCGGCGATCATAATCAAAACCGTGCAGGACAGAAAGCCGAGCTGAGCTCTTCCGGAAATCAGCCCGCCGCTTCTGACCAGCATCATTAAAATCGACAAGATACAGACAGTGAAAAGAATACTTGCCACGTAGTATGAATTCATCCAGTGCTTGCTCCTCGCCCACATCATTGCAAATCAACTGTCCGCAGAGCGTTTTTCTCCCAGACTTAGGGTAACAACATAACACGTAAGCCTTTGCTTTGCAAGGGCTTGGCCTATTAATTCCCTATTTTTTTACAATGATCAATTACCCATTTTTCATTGGATTAACATATTTTTGTTTTCCTCTTGACAATCAACAGAGGGACATTTATAATGAGCTAAGAAATTGTAACCGTTACCAAAGGAGGCGAATTCGATGAGCGTGACCATTCGCGATGTGGCAAAACATGCCGGTGTGTCGGTTGCGACGGTGTCGCGCTATCTCAACAACAGTCCACTCATCGCGCAGGAATCTGTGGACAAAGTCAGGAATAGCATACAAGCGCTACACTATGAACCCAGCTTTTTGGCGCGCGGCATGGTCATCCAACGTTCGCAAACAGTTGCTTTTTTAGTAGATGATGAAAACCCCGATACGTTTGGAAACGATAGTTTTCTCAAAATTCAATACGGCGCTGAGCGCGCTTTGGGCGAACATGGCTATTACCTGATGATCCTATCCGTTGGTAGCGCCGCTCGTGAAAAAGCTTTGCGAAAGATCGTAGTGGAAAAACGCATTGACGGCGTGATTCTGCCTGCACAGCTTGCCAAAAAGACCCTTTGCGCTATGCTGACAGAGCAAGACGTTCCCTTTGTTCTCATAGGCAAATCGAAGTTCTCTAACTGGATTGACCTTGATAACGTCATGGCAGGACGTATTGCAGCCGAGAAACTGATTGCCGCAGGAGCCGGCTCGTTATGTTTTGTAGGGAATGGTTCTGACAAAGTATTCGTCAACGAGCGCTATGAGGGCTTCTCTGCCGCTGTGCATGCGCAGGCCAATATTGTTGCCGAGCTGCCGCGTATAGATTGCAAAAGCGGCGCGGTCTGCGGCTATGATTTGATTACCTCGGCAAAGGAGCTGCCCGACGCGTTTGTCGTTTCGGATAATGAAACGGCCTTTGGTATGCTTCGTGCCTTGGATGAGCGCAGCGTTAAGGTGCCAGACCAGATTCAAATGATTTCCTTTGATGATGGGATTGTGGCGCGCCTATGTCATCCGATGCTGTCTGTTGTGGATATTGATGTAAAGCAGTTAGGAATACAGGCAGCTAATATGCTATATCTACAGCTTCAGGCAGGTCGTGATGTATCGCAGCAATGTCTGATGCCTGTACGATTGATTTCGCGCGAAACCAGTCGATAATTCATTTAGGCAAAATTGTAACCGTTACCAAAGGAAGGAGGATGTGAAATCGCAAATCGAATTTCGCTACCAAACTCGTCACCAGAATTGAGAAGGAGGATATCAAAATGAAAAAGGTACTCACCATCGTGTTGGCACTCGCCCTGTTGCTGTCCCTCGCTCCGCAAGCCTTAGCCGAAACAGAGATCACCTTCTGGCATACATATAGTGAAGGTGAGGAAAAGGTGTTTTTAGAGGAAGTGCTTCCTGCGTTTGAAGCTGCCAATCCGGACATCAAGGTCAACGCAATCCGGATGCCTTATGAAGGACTTAACCAGCAAATCATTACAGCCGTTGCAGGCGACGTTGCGCCCGATCTGATTCGCATGGATATCACCTGGGTTGCGCAGATGGCAAAGCTCGGCGCGCTGGAGCCCTTGGACGAAAAAGAAGGCTTTTCCACATTGCTGACAGACGCTCTTCCCGGGCCTATGGCCACAACACAATACAAGGGAATGCATTACGGTCTCCCTCTGAACACCAACACAACGGCTGCTGTCTTTAATATGGAGCGGCTTAAGGAACTTGGGTTGGAGGAAATGCCTGCGACGATGGAAGAACTGCTTGCCGTAGCCGACAAAGCGGATGCTGCCAATGAAAAATGGCTGTTCGCGGTGCAGGGCTCCTATAACTGGGCCATGCTGCCGTTCCTGTGGACACTTGGCGGCGAGCTGACCGATGACGATTTTTCGATCGCGACGGGATACCTCAACAGCGAAGCCACCGTCAAGGCGATGGATACAATCAAGGGTTGGTATGACGCGCAGATCATTGGTCCATGCATTTTGGGTGAGGAACCCGCCACTTGGGGCGGCATTGAAGCCGGTAACTATGCGATGGTAGTGGAGGGTCCTTGGTTTTACAGTGCGGATGAACCCAAGCCGAACAATCCGGCAACGACCATTCCCACTGTGGATGGACGCAGCATCTCCATCGTTGGCGGTGAGGATCTCGTTATGGTCAAAAATAGCAAAAATGCTGATGCTGCATGGACTTTCATGCAATTCATGATGACCGCGGACGCGCAGCTTCCCATGACGAAAGCTGGCATGATTCCCACGATGTCCTCCCTTTTGGAGAAAGTGGACGTGACGGCTTCTCCGTGGCTGCCTGCCTATCTGGAGCAGCTCAAAACCGCAAAGCCTCGCACACCTTCCGCTGAATGGCCAACGATTGAAGAAATCCTCAATTCTACCTTTGAAAGCATTCTGAGAGGCGCTGTTTCCACGCAGGATGGATTGGATGCAGCGGCGGCACAAATCGACGCATTGCTTACCGAGTAATAGTTTTCAATCGGAAGGGGCAGAGCGTCTGCTCCTCCCGATTGATGAGGAGGTCGCCTATGAAAAACGGACTGCGCTTATGGAAGCAGGCGCTTCCCTTCGTTGGCCCAGCGCTGGCGTTGCTATGCCTGTTTGTGTTGTATCCGCTTGGGCGAAACATTGTCATCAGCTTTACGAATTACGACATTTTGCAGGATCACATAACGGAGCTTGTTGGCTTCAAGCACTACACAGACATGTTCAATAATGGCAAATATCTGATCGCGTTACGCAATACGCTGCTTTATACATTGATCACCGTACCCGGACAGATGCTTTTGGGACTGATTCTTGCTTGCCTATTGAAAACGGCTACGCGAGGGCAAACAATATTTAAGGTCATTTGCTATCTGCCAGTGCTGACTTCGTGGGTCATCGTTTCGCTGGTGTTTCGCTACCTTTTCACCTCCGGCAAAGGCGGCTTAATCAACTACGCATTGTTACAAATTGGAGTACTAACGAAACCTGTTGCATGGCTTCAAGGGGAATGGACAGCCAATATGGTTTTATGGGTTTTTGGTATCTGGAAAGGCGTCGGCTGGGTTATGATTATTTATCTTGCAGCCTTGCAAGGGGTATCAAAGGATATTTATGAAGCTGCGCAAATTGATTCCGCCAATACGATTCAAACTTTTGTGCATATCACGGTGCCTTTGGTCAAGAATACGTCGCTCTATCTGCTAACTGTACTCACGATTGGCGGCTTCGGCGCGTATATCCACGTTATGATGATTACCGAGGGCGCGCCTTTAGGCACCACTAATCAGCTGATGAATTTAATGTATACAACTGCATTCAGCAAATACGATTTCGGGTATGCAGCCGCACAGGCGGTTGTGATGGGGTTGATGATCTTCTCCTTGACGTTGATTCAACGTAGGCTCTCGTCTGAAACCGTAAACTGGTGGAGGACGTGTGAAAATGAAAATCCTACGAAAGTCCCTTCGACGCATCCCGCTCTACTTTCTACTGCTGGTCTTTGCATGTTCGGCACTGGTTCCTTTTTTGTACATGGTTGCAACTGCGATGACGCCGCAAGCGTTCAGCTTGCCGTATCCGCCAATCCTGCTCCCGCAGCGTTTCTACCTGAATAATTTTTCGGAGGCTTGGAATGCCAACCATTTTTCGGATTATTTTGGAAACAGTTTGCTCGTTTGCTTCATTTCCACATTTATCATCATTTTGATCTCAACGCTGGCGGCATACGGATTTGCGAGAATGAGTTTTCCCGGCAAAAACGCGCTGTTTATGCTGCTGATGTTTTCAATGATGGTACCTACATTAACAAACTTGATCTCTCAGTTTCTGCTGATCAAAGGCCTGCGGTTAATGGACACCTATACAGGACTGATACTCACCTATATCGGCACAGGTGTTGCGGCTAATACTTTCTTCCTTCGAAGCTGCTTTTTGTCCTTGCCGCATTCATTAGAGGAATCAGTGGTTATAGACGGTGGGGGCCATTGGACGATTTGGCTGCATATTGCGCTACCGCTTTCCGCACCTGCTATCGGCACGTTTACGATTATGGCGTTTTCAAATGTTTGGGATGAATTCCTTTATGCTCTGACGCTAATCAAAAGCCCTGAAAAGCGAACCCTTCCTATTGCGCTGAAGATGTTTCAGGGGCAAAATCTCAACAATTGGAGCTTGATCTTTGCTGCGTCGCTCATTGCCCTTGCCCCGATTCTGCTGGTATATATCATCATGCAGAAACAGCTCATTCGCGGCGGTATATCCGATGGAATGCTAAAGGAATAGAGGTTATACACTTGATACATCAACCAACTGCACCTTGGGTGTTTTGGCTTGCGCCAAACCTATGTCGCCTTATGTTGTGGACGGAGCATAGCGATGTTGAGCAGGCAACCGTATGCTATTGCGACCCATATGATTATCTTGCGGGTGCTGATAAGGCGCATCATTTGCTGCGCGCCCCCATGCAGCTACTCTATACCGGCGTTCAACGGGATACTTGGGCTTGTGAATTGCCTCTGGCGACAAAAAAACTCTACTATTTCTTTGCATGCGAAACAGCAAATGGCACAATACAATATCTTGGTGAAAACGGCATTTCGAATGTCCCCTGTACGGAGGACGCATATCGTCTCCCGTATGCATTTTCCTCTAGGTTTTATCAACCGCCTACATGGACGGGGCGCTCTGTATGGTATCAGATATTTCCCGATCGCTTCGCTTCGGAGAACACAACCTCCGACATGGTACACTACCAACCTGCTCGCGAGGGATTTTACGGAGGAACGCTTCGCGGAATCACAGCGCGAATTCCGTATTTACTTGAATTGGGTGTGACCGGTGTATATCTTAATCCCGTGTTTACCAGTCCATCCAACCATCGCTATGATACGGTGGATTATCAAACCGTCGATCCGCGTTTGGGAACCAACGCGGATTTACTCATGCTTAGCGAAGAACTGCATCAAAACGGGATTCGCTTGATGCTTGACGGAGTGTTCAACCACGCAAGCCGCGACTGCCCACAGTTTCAGGATGTATTGCGCAACGGGCAAAGGTCGAAGTTTTGGGATTGGTTCATCGTTTACGATGAGAAACGCACATGCAATAGGACGATCGTCGAACTCACTAGTGATGTGATGAAATCAGCGCCGCCTTATGAATGCTTTGCATTCGCTGCCAATATGCCCAAATGGAACACGGAGAATCAAGAGGTAGCGGACTACTTGATCGGCTGTGCGGAAAAATGGACCAAGCTGTTGCAGCTTGACGCTTGGCGGCTTGATGTGCCCGACGAGATCAGCCCGCGCTTTCTGCATCAATTTCGAGAGCGGATCAAAAGCATATCCGCACAAATCTCCATCATCGGGGAAATATGGAATGCGCCGTATCCATGGATTGGTGGCAATTATTTTGATGGCACGATGAATTATCCTTTATATTTCATCATGCGAGATTTTTTCTTGAAACGCATCCTATCAGTGCATGCGTTTTGCGAACGACTAAACCAGCTTTTGAATGACTTGCCCTTATCCATTCAGAAAAATCAATTGAACTTCATTGCCAATCATGATCTTCCACGGCCGCTTACCGTTGCGGATGGAAGCCTTGCAGCCGTACAAAAAGCACTTACACTGCTGATGCTGATCGATGGGGAAGCCTGTATGTTCTATGGGGATGAAAGAGCAATGCAGGGCGGCGATGATCCTCTCAATCGGGGCGCCGTGGACTGGAGTTTCACGCATCCGATGACTGACTTTTTCAAAAAACTAACGAGCCTTCGTCAACAATTGCTGTCATCTCCCTTGCAGAGCGTGCAATGCTGCGCTGTCGGATCGGATTGTGCTATCATCACTTTTGTGCGAAGTGCAGCAACCTATCAAGTAATCCTTTATCCTGATGGTACTCCCTATGAGGATTTACGATGCGATACCGCTGTCCCGATTCTGTCCATTGAGGGACTGCTCTTGGTTAAATGTTGATTTTTGATGATTGTGATTTTCAAAGCCATTTGATATAATAAAATCGAATGGAGGCTTCCTACTTATGCCATCAACAATGAAAGATATTGCAAAGCGTACTGGTCTTGGACTAGCGACCATCTCAAAGTACCTTAACGGCGGAAGTGTGCGCGCTAAGAATAAAAAGCTTATAGACGAAGCAGTGAAAGAACTTCACTTTGTTCCAAATGAATTTGCACGCAGCCTAAAGACTAGCCAAAGCCGCACCATTGGCGTTGTCATTCCCGATTTCCGCAATGCCTTTAGTACCTCCGTTATCGCTACAATGGAGGATTATCTACGCAAAAAGGATTATGCCGTTATTGTTTGTGACTGCCGGTTTGATCCTCAGCGTGAAAAAGAAGCCGTTTCATTTTTGATCCATAAACGTGTTGATGGATTGATCAATATGCCAACTGATCCAACAGGAGCGCATCTGTCGTTAGCGCTTGAAAATAATACGCCTGTGGTTTTGCTGGATCGAATGATTCGGTCTTTATCCGGTCAGGTGAGTGCTGTGGTGATTGATAATGTTGCTGCCGCAGAAGAAGCAACCCTTCATATGCTGGATGCAGGGCATACGGATATTGGGCTTATTCTGGGAAATCAAGGCATCTATACCACCGAGAATCGTTTTTGGGGGTATCAGAATGCCTATCAGCAGCGAGGCTTGACGCCGCGGGAGGAGCTGATTCAGTATAGTGATTATACCATGGAAGGTGGATACGCGGCTGTTAAGAAACTCTTGTCGCTAAAAAAACCGCCTACCGCCATGTTGGTTACGAATTTCGATATGACTCTTGGAACAATGATTGCATTAAATGAAGCCAACATCCATGTACCGGAGGATTTGAGCCTAATCACCTTTGATAAGCTCGACTTATTCGGATCAGTTTACTCGTATCTAACTTTGGTGAAACAACCGCAAGAGGTTATCGGAGAATGCGTAGCGAAGCAAATGCTAAATCTATTGACAGAGGAAAACATTCCTCATCAAGTAACGATGCTGTCATCGGAATTTAAGGAAGGTTCTAGCGTTCGTAAAATCAAGTAATCGTATGCCCATGTACCCATAGCTGAGCTCCACATGACTAGAAACGACAGTTTTGGCATGGCCTAGTCGCAAATCGTGTTAGGGTATCTGGATGGCATTTAAACGGTGAAGCCGATACAATAGTATAATCAACGTAACTGTTGATTAGAATCGCTGTCTCAAAACACCGCATAATCGTTTACTGCATCCAAATATTGTTCACAAATTTCGGCATGTTGTCCGACTTCAGACGGAGCATTGTCTCTTCAGTTCCGGACAGTGTGCAGCCCGATATGACCGTGTTCTCAAACGATCCTTCAAACTCAAAATGCACCGTCGTGTCGCCCGCAAACGCACAGTAGGCGATCTCCGTATTGCGTGTGTCACCCAAATAGATGCCCGCAGACTGATTACCCGTGAGGGTACAGTGGTGAATTGTCGCGCCGTCCGAATCGTAGATAATGACGCCCGTCCAGTTGCCGGTAAGCTCCGTGTCCTCACAAACGCCTGTCGATTTAAGCACGCGCAGCCCCACCACGGACGAAGCGGCAATACTGCAATCGGCGATCGTCGTATCCCGTTCGTTTTGCAGGTAGATGCCGTCACAATTACCGGCGAAGCGGCAATTGTAGATTTGCATCCCGCTGCCGACGGCCGTGAAGCAGCCAAAGCCGCAGTCTATCACATCACACTCCCGCATGACGGTGTCCGTACACATGGAAAAGAAGATGCCTTGGTCGCAATTCTCCGCCAAGCAGTATTCGACCGTCACGTTGCGGCTGGCACGGGTGTCGATGCCGTGATTGGTGCCCCGTACTGTCACATAGCGGAAGCTTCCGCCCTCGGCAAACGCCACATAGGTACCGAAGATGCCGCAGCGGTCGGCAGTCACATGGTCGAGCACAACGTTGCTGCTGTGGACGATCTCCAACCCCATGCTGCTGTCGGATACATCGGCGTCCTTCACGGTGATGCCGTCGCAATACGCCGCAATAAGTCCGCCCGCATCCGATGGGACAACGACATCCTTGCCGCCGACAATATAATACAGCGGCTTTCCATTGACCGTGCAGTTTTCGAAGCGATGGGTAATGAAGTAGTCCTCATCCTCACCGACCTCGCAAAGTCCCGTGAGCACTGCCTTGCCCGGACTGCTCTCGCTCAGCGGGTCGCCTGCCACGCAGACGCCAACGCCGGTGAACGAACAGTTGACAATGCTGCAATCCTTCATGGCTTCCATCCATATGGCAGTGGACGAGGTTCGATAGGTTTCGTCCGCCAGTGTAAAGGTGCAGCCCTCAAGCGTCAAGCGGCTGGATTGCGCCGCCACGATGCCCCATTTGCGCACTTGAAAGTCGATGCCCGTCACAGTCACATCGTCCGAGGTGATCTTGAACAGCGTCGTGAAAGGCGGACTGTTCAGCAACACATCGCCTTCACCGCGAAGGGTCAACGGCTTATCGAGCAGCACGGGAAACGTTTCGGCGGGCGCGGTATACACGCTCTCCCGAAGTACAACGCAGTCGCCCGCCTGCGCAGCTGCAACGGCTTCCGTGATGGTCGCGTAATCAGCCTGACCATCGGGCGAAACGGTGATTTCCTTGGCCAATGCGGTACCTGCACAGCCGAACACCAGCACCACCCAAAGCAGCAGCAAAACCTTCTTGTTCATGCTGAACCTCCCGTAGATTGAGAAAAAGCAGGACGCCGAAACGCCCTGCAAGGAGGAGTGGTTTCTTACTATCGTTTGTTTTACTCGAAGATCAGGTTGCCCCATAGGCTGGGGTTCGTGTTAATGTCGATGGTGCCGCACCATGCGATCTGCGGGATGTACTCCGTGCCGGGGCAGGGGTAGGAGATATCGGTGAAGGCAACATCAAACTTCACCGTGTCGCCGGGCTGGGGCGTATACTGAGCGATTTTTTCGTTTGCGAAATTCGCCAAAGGGATCGCGCACTCCCAAACATAGCCGGTGGTTGATGCCGCCGCCTTGGCCTGATAGCCGGTCAGCACATCCTCGCCGCCGTCCATGCCCTGGCTGATGAAGCGCTGGCGATAGTCCTTGGCAAGCATGGAGCGGTCGAAGGCGGTGTCATAATACTCGCCGTCGGTGATGAGGTACAGCAGGAAGTCATTTGTGTGGAATTCTGTGCGGGCGGGGTCGTCGGTGGGATCGGTGGAAATGTACAGCTTCACATTGTTCTCACCGTCCAGAGCCAGCATTTCGATTGCGCCGAAGGGCGTGTCCTCAGTCACATCAAAGGCGAAGTACAGGTTTTCGGCGTCATAAGCAGCATACACCTTGGCAGAAAGGTCGTTCGCGCCCTGCCAGAACACCACGTCACGAATGACCTGTTCTGCATCGGACAGTTCCGCGCAGGAGGACAGATCCCAATCAGATAGATCGCCGTCGATGGTCGGTGCGGTCTCAAACTTGTGAGCCGTAATGGAAGGGGCCTGCACGCTCTCGGCACAAGCGAACGAGCACAGCATCATCGTTACTAGCACCAGCGTCAGAATCGTCAACAATTTTTTCATACAATCCAACTCCTATCTTCTTTGTCAAGTGGAGGGTTCATTTCCTTCATAGTCAGTATACGGTGCAAAAACTCACAGCCCTGCCGAATCAGCGAAGCCGAGCTTCGCAGGCTATCGCGATCGCAGTTTGAGGCAAACATCGCAAAACCGATCTCCTGTTTTTCCGTCAGTGTGCAGGAGGGGATGCCCATCCGGTCGTAGGCAAAAACCCACGGCTCCCCGTTCCTCTCCAGCCCTTTAGGAGAATTGCGGCTGCCCCATTCATTACCATTATACATGATACAGGGCATCATGTAGCTTTGAGGCGCAAACATGGTATGCGCCTGGGCGATTATCTGGATACGGCGGCGCTTCCCGCTCTGGTTAGCCACCTTTCGGGATACGCGGAAAAGTCCGTCACCCAAGTCCTCAAAGGCATCCGAATAGGTAAAATCTGTTCCCGCTTCAATTTCAGCGCCGTTCTCTACAATCCTTGGAGGCATCAGCTCCGCTACCATTCCTAAGGCCGCTTGCTCCGACAATGAAAAACCGTTCTCGCTGCGCAAAATAAACATTTCACATTTCCTCTCTTATTGGAATTACCCACATTATAATGTGTTACCAAAGCAGCATGCAATTTGTATTGCGACTATCCCTTATGTATTTATTGCTCTCTCGATTAAGCTTTGGACGAATGATGCGGTGTAAGACGTATATTTAGTATGATAGAAGGACAAAATTTTTTGAGGACGAAGCTGCAACTTTTCAAGATGAGAACGAACGTCGTATTCCAATTCATCGTCGTTATGGGAAGTAGCGCGTTGCCTGACGTTTTGGTTTAGATCGCTATTAAGCGGTTCATCTGGACTATGTTTACCTCGGGCTGGTAGAGGAAAGCGAGGAAGGCGAGTGATTAAATAGTTTCAGTACGGCTTAGATCGCTGGCTGCCAGGATTTATCAGCGCTAAGGTGGAAAACATATCTTTGCATTTGCATTGGTATCCAGTATTGAAGAGCAAACCGCATTCTAAAAAAACACGCAGCGTTTGAATGCGTGCGCGTTTCTATTGGTGAAAAAATGAGAACTCGTTCTCAGACAGGAGAACCGTATGCTCTGCCTACATAGCCCAGTTTGTATGATATTGTCGCCGCAGATTGTACAACTGTACTACGTGCAGATAAGAGCGCTTGGTCGTAGCTCTGCTCGGCGGAGTCGCGGAACCAATTCACGCTGATGGCGGCACAAACCTCGCTGTTACGTCTGCGAATGGGGCATGCCAAGCAGGCGGTGTCAGGCAGAGCGCCACTGTATGTGTTGTAGACAATGATATATTGGTTCTCTCGGACGCCTGCTAGGTCTTGCTCCAGCTCAGCAAAATCCGGCAATGGGTAAAATTCTGGCTGCTGCTCGTGACTGGTTTCAATCATCTGGCGTACCCTGTCAAAGGGCTTGAATGCCAGCATCGCCCGTCCCATGGCAGTCATATAGGCAGGCGTTCTTCGCCCGATGGCGTCGATCCAAGGAACGTTGAAAAAACGTGTTGAGAAGCCCAAATGAAAAATATCGCAGCCATCCAGCACACTTAGGTTAGAGTTCATGTTTAGCCGGTTGGACATGATATTCAGCTCCGGTAGGGCTGCATAGCGGATATCGTACTGCATTAAGGAAACCCCAGCCATCTCAATGATGTACATCCCTACGGAGTAGGTATTGGTGACCTCATCATGCGCAAGAAACTTGGCGTTTACCATCGCCTGTAAGTAGCGGTATAGAGATGACGTGGGCATATCTACCCGCTTGGCGATCTGGTTGACGGTGAGTACGGGCTTATTAAAGGTGAAGCAATCGAGAATTTGCTTCAGCTTGGATATAGAGGTATAACCAATTTCTTTGCTCATGGCTTTTTTGGCTTGCATGCTCTAGCCTCCTCAAATAGTTGCTGACATAATTATAATATATTGAGAATAAAAGGTCAAGAAGGAACGGTACTTTGCCTGCATGACGTAATGACAATGATTATTGCTATTATCACCAAAACAACAAGCGTTATAAGAAACTTGTGTGAATAAGCCAAGCTGTTTCGGATTGCTTATCAAAAGAAATCGGTTAAAATTCTCATATATTGATAATATAAAATCAAAATATTGTTGACAATGGTAAATTTCTCGCTACAATGTACATATAAGGTTTGGAACGGAACGTCCAACAGCTTAAATACATACCATTAAGGAGGCTACCACATGAAGATGCGCTCTCTCCAAAAAATCCTTGCCATTCTAGCGGTGCTTACACTCACGATCGGCATGGTCGGCGTTGCGTCAGCCGAGGACAAGGTACCCCTGAAGATCATGGTCTGGGGCCAGACCGCTACCATGGAAAATGGCGTCAAAACGATTCTGGAAAACAACCCCGATTTGGCGGCGAAGATTGAAGTAGAAGTCGTTGCTGGCGGTCAGGGCGACCCTGAAGTGGCAGAAAAGTACCGTCTGGCATTGGCTAGCGGCGTACCTTGCGCGGACATCATCCAGTTAAACTACACGCAGCTGTCTGAATTCGCGATGGCGGATGCGGTGCTGGAGCTTGACGATGTGCTTGGCAATGTCTGGGATGACATGGTTGACGCGGCCAAGGTATTGTGTACCTTTGACGGTAAGATTATGGCCGTTCCCGGCGCCATTAACACGAAACTGTATTATTATCGTGCGGATATCTTCGATGAGTGCGGTGTCGATCCCACTACGTGGGAAACGGTGGATGATATGATCGCCGCATCCCAGAAGATCCAAGAAAAATATCCCAATTGTTATATTTATAATATGAGCAAAGCGTCCGGCGCACAAGATTACGGTTTGTATATGTTGTTTATGTCCTTTAACGCCCGTTTCACCGATGATGAAGGAAATTACGTTCTGGACAGTGATCCCGGTGTGCGCAAGGCCTTCGAGACTTTGAAGAAGTTCTACGATTCCGGCATTTGCTACGACGCGACCGACTTTTCCAGCGGCTGGGAATATGGCTTGGCGCACGGCGAGCTTATCGGACAGCTGACCTCCAACTGGTTCCGTTACTTTGTGGGTGTGTATGCACCCGATGACAGCGGAAAGTGGACGGCTTGCGAGTGGCCGACCGAAATCAAACAAGGCTCCGAGGCCGGCGGTTCCATCTACGTTATTCCTACCTTTAGCGAGCACCCCGAAGAAGCAAAAGAATTCCTGCGCTTGTTCCGCGGTGATAGCAAAATGGCTGAAGAGCAGTTCTGGAGCAATAACGCTGTCCCGACCCTGAAATCGGCATTTGATAAGATCACAGAGCGTGCTGAACACTCCTATCTCATCGGTAACCATGATAAGTCCTACTGGCAGATCGAGTATGATTGCTTCAACAATGGCTACTACTCCATCTTCCCGTATACACCGAAGGCTGCCGCAGAGATGAGCATTGTAAACTCCTATTCAACCAAGTTCTTCTCGGGTGAGAAGGATCTGGACACTATGCTGTCCGAGCTGAATATGGATTTGACCATGCAAATAGGCAATCCGTTTGAATAAACTTCACCATTATAACTTGCGAAATACTGGCGGGCAGGCAGCAACGTCTGCCCGCCAGTTTCACAGGGGGATGAAATATGAGACTATATAAGAGGCAATGGTATATTCCCTATCTTTTCATTGCTCCGTTTGTTCTATCGTTCCTGATTTTCTTCGTGGTGCCAACGGTATACTCCTTTGCGTTAAGTTTTGCAAAGTATCCGGGATATGGCGTGGTTAAATGGATTGGGACGAAGAATTACTACAACATCCTGCATTATAGCCGTTTTTGGGACGCGTTGGGGCGTACCATGTTTTACTGGATCGCAAAGTTTATTCCTGTTACAGTCATCAGCTTTATGATTGCCGTATGCCTCAAAAGCTCGCTTTTAGGCAGAATTTCCAAGGTCTATAAACCTATCTTATTTATGCCGCAGGTCTGCGCTGTTACAGCCAGCGCACTTATCTTCGGCTTGATCTTCGCCAACCAAGGCGGTGTGATCAACAGTCTTACGGGCACGACGTTTGCATGGACGGAAAGCGCGACGTGGTCTAAATGGGTCGTGCTGTTGATGATGGGATGGCGAGGAGTAGGGTGGTTTATGGTAGTGTACCTCTCCGGCCTTACATCCATCAACCCTGAGATTTACGAGGCTGCCCGTATTGACGGGGCAAACGCGGCACAATCGCTGTTCCATATCACTGTGCCGCTCATGAAGCAAACCTTCCTGTTTGCCTTCATCATGGACGCCATCAGCTCCCTGCGCATGTATACCGAAGCCGCCGTGCTCACTGGTAACGCAGGCGGCAATGCGAGCGCAGTGGCGGAGGGATTGCTGAACCTACTAATGACCAATCTTAATTCTGGTAATTTTGGCATGGCATGTGCTTATGGATGGATCATCTTTGTCATCGTTTGCGTAGTGTCTATGGCGATCTTCGTAAGCATGAAGGAAAAGGAGGATGCGTAATGAAACAGAGCTCACTAAGCAAGCTCCTACTCCATTGCTTTATTCTCCTGATGTGTCTGCTTGCTATTTATCCCGTATATATCATGATTTCAGGAGTGTTCAAGACCGCTTCTGAAATTGCGCTAAATCCCGGTGGATTGCCGAGCAGTTTAAGCCTCAAGAACTTCGAACGGCTATGGAGCTACAATAGCGGCTCTATACTGCGCAGCTATGGGAACGCGCTGTTCGTAACGTTTCTGCACACGGCGCTCACGATTGGGCTGTCGTCCATGGCGGCTTTTGCGTTTGCAAAATACCGCTTCCGCGGCAGCAAGTGGATGTTTTTGTTCCTCATGGCTACGATGATGATTCCCATGGAATTAGGCATTACGCCGCTGTACATTATGTTCAGTCGTATTGGATGGCTCAATACTTATGTTGTGCAGATCATTCCTTTTTCCGCAAATGTGTTCGCTATGTTTATGATTCGACAGTACATGAATTCCATTGATAATGCGTTATTAGAGTCTGCCATTATCGACGGTGCTAGCCATCTGCGTACGTTCACCAGCATCATGTTCCCGTGCTGCAAGCCGGTCTTGGGAGCAACGGCTCTCTTGGTGGCTCTTTCAAAATTCAACGATTATCTGTGGCCAAAAATCATGGTAACTGACGCTGCTCATACGCCCATTATGGTTATCCTGCCCACTATGAGCGAAAAGACAGATATCTTCGTCATTCCTAAGGAGCTGGTCATGACGGGCTGCGCAATTGTCATCATACCGCTCATCATCCTGTTCATTTGTTTACAAAATGTATTCATGTCATCCGTAACCATTGGTTCCGTAAAGGGCTGAGTAACAATTATTTGGAGGTAGTAATATATGAAGAAGTTTCGCGGCATTTTTGGCATTCTGGTAGCACCGTTTGATGATAAACTGGCATTGGATGTGGAGGATGTTAAAAGCCAGGTGGAGTTCTGCGTTAAGGGTGGCGTTCATGGTATTGTTGTGCCAGTAAACGCTAGCGAGTATTGGACGCTTAGCGAAACTGAGCGCAAGCTGCTGGTGAAGACCGCCGTAGAGTGCAACGCAGGTCGTCTGCCAATCGTGGCAGGTGTGTCCAGCCAGAGTATGCCCATATCCGTCGAATTGGCCCGCCATGCCAAGGAAGTGGGTGCGGATGCCGTGATTGCTGCACCTCCCACCTTATTAGGCCCAACTGCGGATCAGTTGATGGAATATTATAAACAGATTGCTGGTGCGGCTGAACTGCCGGTGTTTATTCAGAACCACACCCCCCCGTTTGGTGTACCCATCAGCGCACCTATGTGTATGGAGATCGTGCGCAAGGTGGATGGAGTACAGTTTGTGAAGGAGGAGACGCAGTTTTCCAGCCATATGATCACCTCGCTAAACGAACTTGGCAAGCAGCTGCCTGATCGCTACTTAGGTACCTTTGGCGGCAAGGCTTGCCGTTACCTCATTGACGAACACAGCCGCGGCGCGCTTGGCTGCATGCCAGCCTGCCAGATTGCGGACGTTATGGCGCTGATCTGGGATCTGCTTGATGAAGGAAAGAAAGCAGAAGCAGAAAAGATCTTCCTTGCCACACAGCCGCAGATCACAATGGAGTTTGCATACGGGATGACGATGTATAAAAACGTACTCAAGTATCGCGGCATTATTAAAACAGCCAACTTCCGCGGTACCGGTATGGCAGCGCTGGATGAGCAGGATCAGATTGAACTTCGACGCGTGATCAAATATGTGGAGCCTTACTTTAGAGTGTAATACCTGCAGAGACAGGAGGATACTATCATGAAAATCACGGATCTGAAAACGCTTGTGGTGGGCAACCCATGGAAGAATTGGATTTATGTAAAGTTGGAGACAGATGACGGACTGATTGGCTGGGGAGAAAGCACGGGCGGCCTCACCGCCGCTCCCGAAAAGGGACTCTTAGAGGAGCTGCGCAGTCGTGTTATTGGTCTTGATCCCACGAATGTAACAGGTGTGCTGGACTTCTTGCGCAAGACCCTCTTTCTGACCTCTGGTGGAAGCGCTGTATCTGGAATTGAAATGGCTTGCTGGGATATTATCGCTAAAAAGGCGAATATGCCCTTGTGGCAGTTGTTGGGCGGCAAGGTGCGTCCACATATTCGCTGCTACGCCAATGGCTGGTATCAAGGTCCGCGCGAGCCGGAGCGCTTTGCGGAGCGTGCCCAAGAAATTGTAGCCATGGGCTATACGGCGCTAAAGTTTGATCCATTCGGTAAAGCATATAAATTCATGAGCCGGGATGAGGAATTATATGCCATGAAAATTGTACGTGCAGTGCGTGGAGCGGTGGGGGATGAAGTGGATCTTCTCATTGAGGCGCATGACCGTTTCAACCAAACGGAGGCTATTCGTATTGGACAGATGCTAGAGGAGTTCCGTCCCTTCTGGTATGAGACGCCCGTTATTTCCGATAATTTTGACCGTCTAAATGAGGTGGCGCGCCGTGTACATGTGCCGGTCATCGCCGGTGAGCGAACGTCTAATCCGCGTAGTCTTGTAAAGTTGCTGGCTGGCGGTGCCATCGATATCGTGAATCCGGAAATTTTAGGCTGCGGTGGTATCATCGGGCTTTTGGATTGCTTTGCCATCGCCCGCTCCTTTGACGCATACGTCGCGCCGCATAACGCACAAAGTCCGTTCTGTACGGCTGTAAACGTGCACGTAGACATTACGCAGCCTAATTTGCTGATACAAGAATGCTTTGACGATTCTAGCGTTGGGTGGACGGACGATGTTTTGTCGGGATACCCCAAGGTTGTGAATGGCTTTATCGAGCCATCCGATGCGCCTGGTATTGGAGTGACCATCAACGAAAAGGAAGCGGCGAAGCATCCTTACGGCGACAAGAATTTTCTATGGATGTTTGAAGATGGCTGGGAAAAACGCGAGGGCAATAAGTAGCACTCACAACGGTTCAGTCAACCTACTAATTGTCGGGATGTTTCTTGTAGGGCAATTTTCGACGGTGTAAATACGGCGCCCTGCCGTGTGGTCAGAAGCCGCGCACTGTAGGACGCCGTGCCATGAAGGAGGAATCAGCTTGAGGCTACAGGATAAGGTAATTGTCGTTACCGGCTCCACAAAGGGTATCGGCGCTGCTATTGCCAAGGTCTGCGCCGCTGAGGGAGCAAAGGTTGTGGTGTCGGGGCGCAGTAAGGCGGACGGAGAATGCGTCTTGGCACAGATTGTTCAAGCGGGTGGAGACGCTCGTTTCATCCAATGTGACGTTTCAAACGTGGATAGTGTTCGCACATTGATAGAAGGAACTGTACAAGCCTATGGCCGTATCGATGGATTGGTGAATAACGCGGGTGTTTTTCCGCGGGTGAGCCTGCTGGACGTCACTGAATCTGATTATGAGTCCGTAATGGAGATCAACGTGAAGGGCGCGTTCTTTTGTGCACAGAGCGCGTTGCGTTATATGATTGAACAGCACTGCGGTTCAATTGTCAATATTGGCTCCACGCATTGGCGAATGGGCGGGCCCACGCAGCCGGTTTATTCAATGAGCAAGGGCGCGCTGCACACGCTTACGCAGCATATCGCTCAGCACTTCTGCCGCAAGGGGATACGCTGCAACTGGGTTACGGTAGGCTGGGTGCTTTCGGACGGGGAGATGGATTTAACTCGCTCTGAGGGACATAATGAAGCGTACCTTCAGAAAATGCTGCCTATGGCCATGCCCTCTGGCCGGTTTCAGACAGGCGAAGACATTGCCATGGCATGCGTGTACCTGCTTAGTGATGAAGCAACGCAGGTTACGGGCACGGATATTGAAGTAACGGGTGGTTTCAAGCCAGAAGCGATTCCTACCATTGATTTATCTTCTCTACAGGGCAAATAAGGAGGCCGATAGTCATGAAACAACGCAAAATCGCTATCATCGGCGCAGGCAGCGCACAATTTTCAGGCGGCATCATTCGCGACCTGTGTGTGACGCCTAACCTGTATGGCACCAAGCTGACGCTGATGGACGTGGATGAACAGCGCTTGCACTTTATAACGGAAATGGGTAAGAAGCTTGCAAAAGAGCTGAACGGGGAACTGATATTTGAATCAACAACAGATCGCGCCGCTGCGCTGGACGGGGCGGATTATGTCATCAACACCGCACAGGACGGCGGGCACAGCTGGGCGAGCGCTATGATGGAGATGGGGCGCGAAGCCGAACTGCCTAATGGCTGTATACCGATGGTGTACCAAATGCTGTTCCTGCTGGATGTGTCCCACGATATCGAAAAATATTGTCCAAACGCATTGCAGATTCAGTCTGCCAACCCCGTGTTTGAGGGCGGCACGGCTATCCACCGTCTTACAAAGGCGCGCACAATCGGTCTATGCCATGGTCACTATGGCTATCGTGAGATCGCAGACGTGCTGGGGCTTGACCGCAAGGACGTAACCGCGCGGATGTATGGCTTCAATCATTGGATTTGGATGACTGATTTCCGCTACAAGGGCCAAAACGCTTATCCTATGATTGACAAATGGATTGAGGAAAAGGCTGAGGAATACTGGAGCCATGATGATCGTAAATATTCCGATCAACAGATGAGCCGCGCAGCTATCCATCAGTATCATATGTTTGGCCTGATGCCCATTGGGGACACGCCACGTATGATGGACTTTCCCAACATGATCGGTTGGCTATACAATGAAAATTTAGATGTGAAAAAATACTGGTACAGCAAACAGGGCGGGTTTGACAGTGCAGAGGGCTGGACTCAATATCTGGAGGACTTGAACCAGAACCTGCGCAACATTGAACGTGTAGCTACACACCCGGAGGCGCGTGTCAGCGAGGTATTCGAGCCAGTACAGTCTGACGAGCAAATCGTGCCTATTATCGAATCGTTGGAGTGCGATATCAAACGCGTGTTTCAGGTGAACATCGCCAATGAGGGACAGCTGGTGGAAGGGTTCCCGGAGGATATCGTGGTGGAGTGCGAGGGCGTTATCTCGGGTGCAGGCATCAATGGTGTACATATGGGACGCCTGCCTGAACGCGTCATGGCAACGGCGATGAATCCTCGTTTCGCTCAATGCGAGCTTCTGAACCAAGCGGTCAAGGGCGATCGGGAGGCTTTGCGTGTATCGCTTTTGATGAATCACGGGGCAAAATCTCTAAAGCAGGTAGATACGCTGATTGATAAATGGCTGACGGATCCGCGTAACAAGTATGCCGACGTCTTTCAATCATAATGCACACTCCTAAGGAAAGGAACAGATAATGAAAACAGGCAAAGCGGAAGTCTTTGTGCCTAATCGTTACCTATTGGGAGAGGGCCCCTGTTACGCGAGCGGCAGGCTCAGCTGGGTGGATATTAAGACGGGAACATTGAATGTATTGGAGGGGAGCGGTAAGATCCGCTCCCTCCAGACTGGCCAGTATCTGGGCGCAGCTATTCCCACCGAGTCTGGGCGATATATCGCCTGTATGACTACAGGCTTGTATTTACTGGAGGACGATGCCATCCTGCACAGACTGGATATCCCCTACGGGCTTGAAACCTATCAGCGCTTCAACGACGCCAAGTGTGATCCGCGGGGGCGGCTGTTTGCTGGCACCATGCCCCTGTTTATGAAGTATGCGCGGCAGGGAGGCAAGCTATATCGCTATGAAGGGGACGCGTCCCAGCCGCTTGACGCCTTTGTTGTCGTTCCCAACGGCATGGCGTGGACGGCGGATGAGCGCACACTCTATCTAGTAGACACGGCCTTTGCGAACATTGACGCATTTGACTACGATCCCGAAACGGGAATGATCGCGAATCGCCGCAATGTCATACACATTGAGGGCGGCGCTCCCGACGGTATGACGATTGATGCAGAGGACAAGCTGTGGGTGGCTATCTGGGGCGGAGGCGAGGTGCGTCGTTACGATCCGGCTACCAGTGAAGTGTTAGAGACTGTGAAAGTGAATGTGCAGCAAGTGTCATCCTGCTGCTTCGGAGACAATGATCTGCGAACGCTTTACATCACCACATCGTCAGAGGGCGAGAACGAAAATCAACAGGCTGGTTGCGTCTTTGCCTACCGCACGGAAACGGTGGGCACGGCGACCCGCCTATTCAACGACAAGTACTGATAGCAAGGAGAATCACAATGGATATCGTGAAGATCACCAAAGAAAAAAAACTTATCGCCATTGTGCGTGGTCTGGGCGCGGACAAGCTACTGAGACTCGCACAGGCTTTGCTGGATGGCGGTATCTGCATGATAGAGATCACGTTTGACCAGAAGCACCCTGACACATGGACGGACACGGCGCGTGCAATCCGGCTGCTTGCCGAACAATACGCTGGGAGAATCTATCCCGGGGCAGGCACCGTTATGACCGTGGAGCAGGTGAAAATTGCCCATGAGGCGGGAGCGTTGTACATTATCTCTCCGAATGTAAATGAGGAGGTAATCCGGGAAACAAAGAAACTAGGAATGGCCTCCTATCCCGGTGCACTGACACCCACCGAGGCTGCATTCGCGGGCGAATGCGGTGCGGATATCATCAAGGTATTCCCGGCCGGAGTATTGGAGCCCGCCTACATTAAGGCGATCCGCGCACCGCTGTCGCATCTCGATTTTATGGCTGTTGGCGGCGTAAATGAGCAGAACGCTTCTGATTTCATGAATGCAGGGGCTGTGGGCTTGGGCGTAGGCGGCAACCTGGTGAACAAGCGGCTGATTGAGAACGGAGAATTCGATAAGATCACTGCGTTGGCGGCACAGCTTGTGGAAGCAGTTCGTGCGAAAGGGACAAACGCATGAAGAAAGTGATTACCTTCGGCGAGATCATGATGCGGTTAAATCCAGAGGGCTACCTGCGCTTTGCACAGGCTACTCGCTTTGAAGCAACCTATGCAGGCGGAGAGGCCAATGTAAGCGTTTCTTTGGCAAACTACGGTGAGGAGACAGCCTTCGTTACAAAATTACCGGAACATGATATTGGTACAAACGCCTTAAACGCGCTGCGTCAGTATGGGGTGGATACGACGCGCATTCTACGCGGCGGTTCTCGTTTGGGCTTATACTATGTAGAAAAAGGTGCGTCTCAGCGCGGAAGCAAGGTTATTTATGACCGTGCTAACTCTGCTATAGCAATGTCAAAACGTGAGGAATACGACTGGCCAAGGCTTTTGGAAGGGGCAGATTGGTTTCATTTTACCGGTATCACGCCCGCGCTGGGCGGTGAGCTGCCAGATATCTGTCTGGATGCGCTACAAGAAGCCAAGCGCATGGGGCTGACTGTGTCGTGCGACCTCAATTACCGAGGCAAACTGTGGACACGGGAGAAAGCCGGAGAGATTATGACCAATCTAATGCCCTATGTGGACGTGTGTATCGCCAACGAGGAAGACGCGAAGGATGTGTTTGGCATTGCGGCGAAGGATACGGATGTATCCTCTGGAAAGCTGAACCGTGACGGCTACATCAGCGTTGCAAGCCAATTGATGGAGCGTTTCCATTTTAAGGCGGTTGCCATTACATTGCGTGGCTCCGTCTCAGCTAGTGATAATAACTGGTCTGGACTTCTGTATGACGGCAAGGCTGCCTTCTTCGCCACCAATTACCTCATCCATATCGTGGATCGTGTAGGGGGCGGAGATAGCTTTGGCGGTGGACTCATCCACGCTATGAGAAAATGGCCGGAGAATCCGCAGAAAGCCATTGACTTTGCTGTGGCAGCCAGTTGCCTCAAGCAGACGATCGAGTTTGATTTCAATCATGCATCCGAGGCGGAAGTGCTGGCGCTGGCGGACGGTAATGCGTCAGGTCGTGTACAGCGGTAAAAATAAGGAGGAATAATGATGACTTATATGCCGGAACTCCGGGAATTGAACGGCCAAAAGGTGCTATATGTGGATAATCAGCCGTTTCTGATCCTCGGCTTTCAGCTGAATTGCGACTCCTGCTACGATCCGGACGTCATTGACAAGCTAATGCGCAATGCGCGAGCGATGGGCTGTAATACCGTGGCGCTTTTATTGTACTGGCGCCTTATCGAGCCTCAGGAGAGCGTGTTTGATTACTCTATTTTGGATAGCATGCTCCAATCCGCCAACAAGCACGATCTGCGTATCGTTCTTGTATGGTTTGGCTCCTACAAGAACGCGACCATGCATTACGCCCCGGATTGGATTATCAACGATCACGAAACATACCGTCGCGTCCACGCGGCTAACGGCGACGAGATCCCGTATGTGGCATGTTATAACTGCGGCGAACTGATTGAGAAGGACAAGCGCGCTGTAACGAATGTATTTGCACATTTACGGGATAAAGACACGACGCAACGCGTCATCTTGTTTCAGGTGAATAATGAGACGGGGCTTCTGGGCGGAACCTCACGCTGTCATTGTCCTGTTTGTGAGGAACGCTATCATGAGAAGGACTATCCGGCACTGTATGGACAGCGTGCGGATGAGGCGTTCTCCGCAGAATGCCTGTTGGCGTTCCAAGAGCAAATTGCCGAATCTGCGAAGGCGGTCTATCCGCTGCCCTGCTACATGAACGCGTGGTTGGCTTTTCCCACGCCCGACTCGATTGGCGGCTTTACTTATCCGGCTGGCGGCCCCAATTACCGCGTGCTTGACGTTTATGTGGAGCAAAAGAAATATATCGACTTTGTGTCCCCTGATATCTATGTGCCGAGTTATCGCGACTTCCATCGCGTGTGCCGGGATTACAAGCGGCTGGGTAATCCGTTATACGTGGCAGAGCATGCGCTTGGCAGCACTAGTCGCGCCTATAAAAACGTTTATTATGCTTTTGGAGAGTTTGCGTCGTTGGGTTTTGATCCGTGGGCAATTGACTGCGCATACCCCGATGTGATGGAGAAACCGTTATGCGATGTGGTGCACGAGCGCTGGAATGACGAGGCCTATGAAATGCTCTCTTCATACCGTCCCATTCGCGAGGCGATGATTCCTGTGGCGAAGGCCATGGGAACAGATAGGCTGAAATATTGGGTGCAGGAAGAGTCGGAGACGGATTTGGCACTGGACTTCGGCGATGTATTCGTGAAAGTTAGCTACTGCAAGCCCAAGAACGGACAAAGTCGCGGCATGGCTATTCGATTGAGCACAAACCAGTTTGTGGTATTGGGCTGCAACAGCATGGTGGGATTCCTGCGGGAAGATGGTTCTGTAATCGAGATGTCGCGCTCTGAACGTGGGCATTTCGATGGGGAAACCTTTATAAAGGAAGGCGAGAACACCATAATGGGGCAGGATCACGGCAAGCATCGTCTATTGATCCGCGAGGGTAAGGTGCACTTCATTGAATTGAATGTAGAGGGCAAACTGCCGGATTCTCGCACGGATATCATGAAGATGGTAGAGATCTGACAGCCAGCATACAAGGAGGGCGCATGGAGAACTTTCGATTTTGCAATGGCACGGATGTACGCTTTGGCAAAGGAATGCTCAATTGTCTGCCGGAACTTTTAAAGCCTTATGGCAACAGGGTTTTGATGACCTATGGCGGCGGCAGTATCAAGCGCACAGGGCTGTATAGCCAGATACGCATGCTGCTAACGGATTTTGAAGTGTTCGAGCTATCCGGCATTGAGCCAAATCCACGCATCCAAAGCGTCTATGCGGGACAGGCACTGTGTGCAGACAAAAAGATCGATATTATATTGGCTGTAGGTGGCGGTAGCACCATCGACTGTTCTAAGGCTATCGCGGCGGCGGCATGCTCCGAAGAGGATGCGTGGCAGCTGGTGTTGAATCCATCTAAGATCAAGCGCGCATTGCCCATTGTGACTGTATTGACCCTTGCGGCTACGGGCAGCGAGACGAATTGCGGCGGTGTGATCAGCAACCCGGCTACCAGCGAGAAATTAGGCTTTCAGAACCCTAGTGTGCGCCCTAAAGCCGCGGTTTTAGATCCAGAACTCACTTATACAGTAAGCAGCAAACAAACGGCTGCTGGAGCGGCGGATATTTTCTCACATGTAGTGGAGCAGTATTTCTCGCGAGAGCCTTGCTATGTGACGGATGCCATCTGTGAGGGAGTTATGAGGACGGTTGTGCGCTACGCACCTCTTGCGCTGCGCGAACCAAGGTGCTACGAGGCGCGCGCGCAGTTGATGTGGGCGAGCACGCTGGGCCTGAATATGATCTGTTCGCTTGGAAAGCGCACAGCGTGGAGCTGTCACCCTATTGAGCATGAAGTTAGCGCCTATTATGACGTTACACACGGCGTTGGCTTGGCCATCTTGACGCCCCGCTGGATGCGCTACGCATTGAACGAGCAAACGCTGGACTGCTTTGTGCGCTATGCCCAAAATGTGTGGGGGATAAAGGATAACAACGACCGCTGGGCGACGGCGCGTGAGGGCATCGACCGCACGACGGCATTCTTTGGAAGCCTCAATATTCCCGCAACACTAAGCGAGCTGGGTGTTGGTAATGAGCACTTCGAACAGATGGCACAGCACGCTATCGCGTATAATGATTTGAAAAACGCCTTTGTCCCCATGGATGAAAAAACCGTATGGAACGTCCTGAATGCCAGCCTGTGACGCAAAACGGATGTCTAAACAACGTGAAAAACCAAACCAAAACGGGGCTGTTGCACAAGCAAAATGTGCAGCGGCTCCTTTGGCTTAAGCGGAGCCTTAGCCCTTGCAGCAGACCGCACGGTGAGGACAGCCGTAGCAATCCTCGCGCCTGTAACGAGTAACCTGGCGAACAGTACCGTCCATGGTGCGTTCCGCTGCCGTTCCCACAGAAACCAGCATCCGCCCCGCTTTGCACAGGTTGTAGTCGCTGGGGGCATAGTCGGGCATGCTTTTGGCACGACCGTTTTGCGCCTTGAACTTCTTAGTACGACTGCTGTTGTAATTGTTGAAAGAGCGAAAGAGAAAAACGGTCAAGGGGCGTTAGCGCCCTTGCGTTCCCTCCCCCCATGATGTATAATAGGGCCACGGAAAACCAACCATTGAACACGGGAAAGGATGTAATATGAAATGAAGAAGAGCCTGTCTTTGCTCCTTTGCATCGCCATGATCGTTACATTGGGTCTTGGCCTTGTCAATGCCAATGCCGAAAAGACGGAGGATACGGTCAAGGTAGCCTTGTGCGTAGCGGAAACCTTGGGAGATAAAGGATTTTATGATAGCGCCAACGAAGGGCTGAAGGAACTGGAAAACGACTATGGCGTTGAGGGCAGCGTGGTTGAGTGTAAGAGCGACGCCAGCGCCTATGAGCCCGCGCTAATCGAGGCTGCCGAGCAGAACGATATCGTTGTGGCGGTAGGTTGGCAGTTCTGGGACGGCCTGACGGCAGTGGTTCCCGAAATGCCGGATACGAAGTTCATTTTTATTGATAACGGTTTGGACGGCGTAGGGGATAACCTTTTGTCCATCACCTATAAGGAAAATCAGGGTAGCTTTTTGGCGGGCTATATCGCCATGAAGATGGCTGCCTCGAATACCGTCGGCGTTATCGGCGGCGAAGATAGCGACACGATCAATAACTTCATCGTAGGCTATAAACAAGGCGCACTGTACGCCAATCCTAATGGTACGGTGCTGGATCCCGTTTATACCGACGATTACGAAGCGCCCGATAAGGGCAAGGAAGCAGCCCTGAGCCTGTATGCCAAAGGCGCGGACGTGGTGTTCGCTGTGGCGGGCAAGACGGGCCTCGGCGTATTTGAAGCCGGCGCGGAGCAGGGAAAATATGCCATCGGCGTGGATAGCGATCAAAAAGCGGAAAACCCAGATGTGGTGATTTGCTCCATGATGAAAAAGGTAGGCGATAGCATTTATCAGGCCATCGCTCAGTATTTGGACGAGGGAGATTTCGCCGGTGGAACCATCTGGGACGCGGACGTCACCTCCGGGCTGATCGAAATCGGCTATGGCGACGAAACCATGGCCCAGCAGGTCACCGATGAACTGAAAGCTGAGGTAGACGAGCTGAGAGACAAGATTGTTTCCGGCGAGATCGTAGTGGAAAGCACACGGTAGGGTCAAGCACTACATGCGAGGAGTTCCTGGTATGCAGTGCTTTGATGCCGCAAAGTTCAGGAAAAGGTGAATGAA
>JAQUWD010000097.1 GCA_028693055.1 Eubacteriales bacterium
TAAAACAGGATAGGCAGTTTAAAAGGTTCCTGACGCGAGGCAAGCACAGCATCTCCATTGAACTTTACTTGCTATGCTTGGGTTTCAATCTGAACAAGTTGTTTGCCAAGGCCAATAGCAACCGATTGAAAACTCATTTATTTGAAAAGCTGGTATCGTGAGTATTGCTAAATGAATAGACATGGGAGTGGGTTCTGGAATGTGCCTTGCTTTGCTATGCGCATGTTTGCGGCTTTGGCGTGTTTTCAGCTGCTTTTTCGCCGCTTTGCTGTATTATTTACGATACAAATGATGCCTATAACAAGAGAGTGCCCCAAAATCATTTTGAGACACTCCCTTTTTTGATTTTGTAGTTCACTTTGCTTTTATGCAAAGCGCTAAATCGTAACATCGATTGCCTGATAGGGCACGATTTTTTGTAAATCCTCCGGCCTCATTTCAATCTGAAAACCAATCTTGCCGGCGCTGAATAGCATGGTTTCGCATAAAATAACGGTTTCATCTAGGACGGTGGGAAAGGGCTTTTTCATGCCGATGGGGGAGCAGCCGCCGTGAATGTAGCCTGTGAGAGGGAGAAGCTCCTTGCTTTTAAGCATTTCAATGCTTTTCTCCTTTACGGCTGTGGCGGCTTTTTTAAGGCTCAGCTCTTCCGCAACGGGAATGACGAATACATAATGCTTACCCGAGGCTCCTACGGTTACCAGCGTTTTAAAGACACAAGTGGGATCCTGATGAAGCTGTAGCGCTACCTCCGTCCCACTAAGCGCGCCATTCGGAGCGGCGTAGGCATGGGCTTTATAAGGCAGCCCGGCTGCGTCCAAAAGGCGCATGACGTTGGTCTTATCCATAAGGAACCCCTTCTTTTGCAGTAGTTTGCGGAATGCTATTCGCCTTCGGGAGGCAAAGTTTCTACTGGTGCGCCGCATTTGATGCAAGGTAACAAACTCTTACTTTCGGGTAAAATACCCAGTTCGGAGTAAGGGAAAGAGCCTTGTAAGGGCCTATATTCTTCTTTAATGCTCTCGCAATTTGGATCAAGATGATAATAGTTACCGCCGTCGGGGTTATAGTATAGCATGGTGGAGGGAGGCGGAGAAGGGCTGACGGTGGTGCGCGGCGCTTCGGTTGCAGTGCCTACATCTTTGCTTGTAACCACGTTGCCTTCATTGGTTTCAACCTGATCGTTCGTCGCCAGAGAGTTCGGGTCCACATACCACTCTCCGCCTTCCTTCACCATTAACACCATGAAGCGGTAGATGCTGGGATCCTTGCCGTTATTTTTATCAATGGTGGCAGTCATGGTAACTGTTCGGCTGGTATCCTCGTCGGTACCCGAAATTTCTTCAATGGTGTAATCGGTAGGAGTACGGTTGCCCAGTAGCATAAACAGACGGTTGGCGGGCGTATCCTGCACCGTGGCCCAGCTTGGCTGTACCAAAACAACCATATCCTCCACACGGTTTCCAGCCCAGTTGCTCATAAAGGTTTCCAAACGCATCTGCGCTTCTGATTTTCCGGCAGTAGTGGGAGCGGGAGTCGGTGTTAGCGTTACCTCCGGCGACGCAGCTCCTGCCGCCAGAAGCTCATCGGGCGATTGACTTTGCTGAACGGAGGGAGGAACGCCTGCGCTGGTTTGCTGCAAATCTCGATTTCCCTGCATCAGCATGGAAACGGTCACAATGCAGAGAGCCACATAAGCGATACTGATGATCATCCGTGTGGCAGAGCCATACATTTGACGATACCACATGCCGCCCATACCACACACGCTCAATACCAAAAAGGCGTAGCGAATAAAGTTCAGGCTTTGAGGAATGAAAAGGCAGGGAATAAAGAGCAAGGGCAGCATGCCAAAAAGAAAGATGGACCAGAGCTTATTCATATCCAATGGCTTTTGCTGCTTTGGATGAACCGTTGCCTGCGGATAAACTGGAGCCTGCGGCGGTTGTACGGGCGGGAAGGAAGCAGTCGTCTGACCGGCCATATAGCTGTTTTGCGCACCGTATCCCATGGCGGGAGCGGCAGGGGCGCCGCCCAAGGGGGTAGAGGCGCTCATTATAGGCGCACCGTTCATCATTGGCATACTGCCATACATCTGCGTGTTAGGCAGCGGAGCTCCCGCCTGATAGGGGGCGGGCTGTACCGCTGGTGCGGCAGATATACTGGGCATCCCTGAACCTTGGGGAGTATTCATCTGTGCTTGAGGAGGTACAAAACCTTGGGCGCGAGTGGAAAAACCATTAAACGAGGCGGTTGCTGGAACGCTATTTCCCAAAGGGGGTATAGCGGGGGAAGCAGTGCTTTGCAACGGCGACTGCCATGTGGGCTGCTGCTGTCCCATCGGCTGAATAGGGGAATAGTTTTGATAGGCGCTTCCTGGATATGCTCCCGGTATTCCCTGCATGGGCGGAATGCTCATGCCTTGTGGAAAATAGGCCGGTTGCGTAGGCGCGGTGTATGGCATAGAGGGAAATTCTCCCTGCTGTACGGGCGTTGAAAAAAAGGCTGGCATCGTTACGGCCTGATCCGGCACACGGGAGAAGTCGGGCGCTTCCGCCGCTTTTGAGGGTACCGGGGTTTTCTTGTTCAGCAGGCCGCGTTTCTGCATTCCATAGGTTGGCGTCGAGGCATATTTCATACGGTTGGCGTTCATGCTACATCTCCTGCATCGGCGGTCAAGTTAAAAAAGGTTCGCTTGCTTATACGAACTCCAACATATTATAACACATATTACGGCTTTGTAAACCAAACTGGAAGCAAGTTTTGCAAAAGAGCAAAAACTCAGCACAGATTGATGCGCAAAGCCTTTTGGAAGCTTAGTTTTTTAAAGAAGAAATTCCTACTTTTTGTTAACAAATTGTAAAACATTCTTGGTAATGATTTGAAAGCCCAGCAAACGGTTTGCTGGGCTTTCAATCAGGAATGGACTATGCGTTTAGATAAGCGTCTTGCTCCAGCGTGAGAGCGTCCATATGAATCTGCAAAGCGTTAAGCTTGCGAAGCGCCACGTCGTGATCGATATCTTGAGGTACAGAATAGAGGTCTGGCTTCAAGGCTTTGCCGCTTTGGACAATCCGGGCGGCGCACAGCGCCTGCAACGAGAAGCTCATATCCATGATCTCTACGGGATGTCCGTCGCCCGCCGCTAGATTGACTAGGCGACCTTCGGCTAGCAGATAAACGGTTCGACCGTTAGGCAGTTCAAAGCCTTCTATGTTTTTGCGAATGGGGGAACAGCTCTTTGCTAGCGCGCGCAAGCCGGCTACATCAACTTCAACGTCAAAATGTCCCGCATTGCACATCATCGCGCCCTCCTTCATGGAAAGCATATGCTTTGTGGTTACAACGGACTTGCACCCGGTAACGGTGACAAACAAATCTCCCAAAGCTGCCGCTTCATCCATCGGCATTACGCGAAAACCGTCCATAACGGCCTCTATGGCGCGGACGGGGTTAACCTCGGTGACGATGACCTTCGCGCCCAAGCCCTTGGCTCGCATGCTGACGCCCTTGCCACACCAGCCATAGCCCGCCACCACGACGGTGGAACCAGCGACCGTTAGGTTGGTGGTGCGCATAATGCCATCCCACACGCTTTGACCTGTACCATAGCGATTATCGAAAAGATGCTTGCAATCCGCGTCGTTGATATTGAACATTGGAAAATGCAAGGTCCCTGCCTTCGCGCGGCTGCGCAGGCGGATGACGCCCGTGGTGGTTTCCTCGCATCCGCCTCGGATATTCTCCGCCCATTCAGGATGCTCCTCGTGGAGAATATGCACCATATCGCCGCCGTCATCGATCATCACGTCCGGCTTTACGGATAGTGCGCGGCACAGGTAATCGTGATACTCCTCCGGCGAACAGGCATGAGAGGCGAATACGGTAACACCGCTATCAGCCAATGCTGCGCATACATCGTCTTGGGTAGATAGGGGATTGCTGCCTGTGGCGAAGACCTCTGCCCCGCCAAGGTGGATCACCTGCGCCAGATAGGCGGTTTTGGCTTCCAAATGGATGCTTAAGGCAACCTTTAAGCCTTTGAAGGGCTGATCTCGCTTAAACTGTTCGGCAATGCTGTTGAGTACCGCCATATGTCTGCGCGCCCATTCGATTTTTTGGGCTCCATCCTGGGCCAAAGAGGAATCTCGGATGATGGAATGCATGCTTTCACCCCGCAATCAATTGATAAAGTGGAAAATAAAGGAAAGGAACAAAAATGGCAGGAAGAAGATTGGCTACTTTAATGTCTTTTTCCAGCAGCATATTAATGCCAATGCCCATAATTAGGAGACCGCCCACCGCGCTCATTTCCGTAATCACCGCGTCGCTGAGCAAGGGAGCGATCGCGGTGCCTAGAATGGCAATCATCCCCTGATAGATCAGCACGGGCACGGCTGAGAGCATCACCCCGATGCCAAGCGAGCTGGCGAATACAACTGCCGCAACGCCGTCCAGCGCGGCTTTAGCGATTAACGTACTGTGATCGCCGCGAATACCGCTATCCAGCGCGCCCACTACAGCCATCGCACCTACGCAGAATACCAGGCTGGCGGTGACAAAGCCCTTGGCAAAGGTGCTGCCGCCCTCTGTATCGTCGCGCGACAGCTTTCGTTGCGCAAAAGCGCCTAGCTGATTCATCCTCTTTTCGATGTCGATCAAAGAGCCCACAACGCCGCCGATCACCATGGAAAGGATCACTAGCAGCGTATTGCCTGTTTTGATTGCACCAGATACGCCGATGAGGATTACACATAGGCCGATGCCCTGCATCACCGTCTGAGAAACGCTTGGCTTCATGCCCTTGCGCAGCAGCAAACCCAAGGCGGAGCCTAGAAGAATAGCCGCAAAGTTGATCAAAGTACCGATCATTGGTAAATCCCGCTTTCGTTATAGTATCGCAGACAAATGAAAAAACGGCTGCTTCGCTTGCGCGGAACAGCCGACTGATACTTGAGAATTACTGAGCGGCGGCAGCGCTTTCTACGGGATATACGCTGACCTGCTTTTTGTCGCGGCCCATGCGCTCAAAACGCACAATGCCATCCACCTTGGCAAACAGGGTATCGTCGCTGCCGATGCCCACGTTCAGGCCGGGATGGATATGGGTACCGCGCTGACGAACCAGAATATTACCGGCAAGAGAGAATTGACCGTCGGCACGCTTGGGACCAAGGCGCTTGCTTTCGCTGTCGCGTCCGTTACGGGTAGAGCCCATTCCTTTTTTGTGGGCGAATAATTGAAGATTCAGCTTCAACATGATGATGTCCTCCCATCATTTGATTTGTAGATTGTGTGGATATTCCTGCGCCACATCTTGAAAACCCTGTATTACGGTTTGGAAGATGATTTGCGCATCATGCGCTTGTTGTTGGCTAAGAGGGGCTGGCAGCTGAACGGATAACTCCGCTTCGCCTTGCCGGATCAACGGGCGTATCCTCGCCACACTTTCCAATGCATTGGCGCAAGTGGTGATAAGCGTGCTGGCGGCCGCGCATACGATATCGTATCCGCTTTCGTCGTAATGAGAATGACCGCTGACCGAGATCGAGCGGACAGCCTGCCCTACACGCTGAACCGTAACCGTGGTCATCAGCCTACAGCGGTGATTTCCACCTTGGTATACGCCTGACGGTGACCCGCGCGGCGATGGTAGTTCTTTTTGCTCTTGTACTTATAGATGAGGATTTTCTCAC
>JAQUWD010000006.1 GCA_028693055.1 Eubacteriales bacterium
CGGCCGCCCTCTTCCTTGGTCAGCACGCACACCTGACCCATGAAATGGGTGTGGGGATGAATGGTGCCGGGCTTGGCCAGAACTTGTCCACGCTCGATTTCGTTGCGCTGTACGCCACGAAGCAACAGACCAACGTTGTCGCCGGCTTCCGCCTGATCCAGCAGCTTACGGAACATTTCCACGCCGGTTACAACAACCTGACGGGGCTTCTCCATCAAGCCAACCAGTTCAACGGTGTCGGAAATCTTAACGGTACCGCGCTCAACACGACCAGTGGCAACAGTGCCGCGGCCAGTGATGGAGAACACGTCCTCAACGGGCATCAGGAAGGGCTGATCGGTAGCACGCTCAGGCGCGGGGATATAGCTGTCAACAGCGTTCATCAGCTCGAAGATGCAGGCGCACTCGGGGGCGTTCTTCACGTCGGTGCCGCCGTTTTGCACATACTCCAAAGCTTTCAGAGCGGAACCTTTGATGATCGGCACATCGTCGCCGGGGAAATCATAGGAGCTAAGCAGCTCGCGGATTTCCATCTCGACCAATTCGAGCAGCTCGGGGTCATCCATCATGTCCGTCTTGTTCATGAACACGACAATGTAGGGCACGCCTACCTGACGGGCCAGCAGGATATGCTCGCGGGTCTGGGGCATGGGGCCGTCGGGAGCGGACACAACCAGGATTGCGCCGTCCATCTGTGCAGCGCCGGTGATCATGTTCTTTACATAGTCGGCATGGCCGGGGCAGTCCACGTGAGCGTAGTGACGGGTTTCCGTCTGATACTCAACGTGGGAGGTGTTGATTGTAATTCCACGAGCTTTTTCCTCGGGAGCCTTATCGATGTCTTCGTACTTCATGCCTTCCGCTTCGCCCAGCTGAGCCAGCGTCATGGTGATAGCGGCGGTCAAAGTGGTCTTGCCGTGGTCAACGTGACCGATGGTGCCGATGTTTACGTGCGGCTTGTTTCGTTCAAAATGCGCCTTTGCCATTTGGTTATTCTCCTCCTTGTAATTGCGATGGTTTGTTTTAAAAGCAACTCGTGCTTATTTAGTTGTCCTTGTTGCGTCCGGTAACCTTTTCGGCAATGCTCTTAGGCACTTCCTCATAGTGGTCGAACTGCATAGTAAAGAGTCCGCGGCCCTGCGTACGGCTGCGTAGATCAGTAGCATAGCCGAACATCTCGGACAGCGGCACGTAGGAGTGTACGGTCTGCTCACCCACACGGGCTTCCAAGCTTTCCACACGTCCGCGACGGCTGGAGATGTCGCCTACTACGTCGCCCAGATACTGGTCGGGAATAACAACCTCGACCTTCATCATGGGCTCCAGCAGGCAGGGGCTCGCCTTGGCCAAGGCTTCCTTGAAAGCCATGGAACCAGCGATCTTAAAGGCCATTTCAGAGGAGTCGACGTCATGGTAGCTGCCGTCATAGACAGAAGCCTTGAAGTCTACTACCTCGAAGCCAGCCAGCATACCGTTTTGGGAAGCCTCGCGAATACCGGCGTCGATAGGCGCGATGAATTCCTTGGGAATTACGCCGCCCACGATTTTGGATTCGAAGGAGTATCCCACACCGGGCTCCACAGGTTCGATTTCGATCCAGCAGTGACCGAACTGGCCGTGACCGCCGGTCTGGCGGACATAGCGTCCTTCGCCCTTGGCAGCCCGACGAATGGTTTCGCGGTAGGCAACCTGAGGCTTACCAACAGTGGCTTCCACCTTGAACTCACGCAGAAGACGATCCACGATGATTTCCAGGTGCAGCTCGCCCATGCCGGCGATAATGGTCTGACCGGTCTGCTGATCGGTAAAGGTTTTGAAGGTAGGATCTTCCTCAGCCAGCTTCACCAGCGCCATCGTCATCTTGTCCTGACCAGCCTTGGTCTTGGGCTCGATGGCTACTTGGATAACCGGATCCGGGAATTCCATGCTTTCAAGAATAATTTCGTTCTTCTCATCGCACAGAGTATCGGCAGTGGTGGTATCCTTCAGACCCACAACGCCGCAGATATCGCCGGTGTAAACCGTGTCGATTTCCTCACGGTGATTGGCGTGCATCATCACCAAACGACCCACGCGCTCCCGCTTCTGCTTGGTGGAGTTGAACACGTAGCTGCCGCTGTCCAAGGTGCCGCTGTAAACACGGCAGAAGGCCAGGCGACCTACGAAGGGGTCGGTCATGATCTTGAAGGCCAGCGCGGAGAAGGGCTCGTCATCAGAGGGATGGCGGTCGATCTCCTTCTCGGGGTCGGAGGGATCCACGCCGCGAATGGCGGGAATATCCAACGGAGAAGGCATATAAGCCACGATTGCGTCCAGAAGAGGCTGTACGCCCTTATTGCGGTAGGAAGTACCGCAGAGCACAGGGTTCATGGAGCAGGAGATGGTCGCCTTCCGGATCGCCGCGTTGATTTCCTCTTCGGTAAGCTCCTCGCCCTCGAAGAATTTCTCTAAAAGAGCCTCGTCGCTTTCCGCCACGGCCTCGATCATCTTCTGATGATACTCCTCAGCCAGCTCTTTCATATCAGCGGGGATTTCCTCATCACGAACGTCCTTGCCCTCATCGTCGTAGTAGACTTCCGCCTTCATACGAACGAGGTCGATGATGCCCTTAAAGTCTGCTTCCTTGCCGATAGGCAGTTGGATCGGCACAGCGTTAGCGCCCAGACGATCCTTCATCATATTCACGACACGGAAGAAATCCGCGCCCATGATGTCCATTTTGTTGACGTAGGCCATACGGGGTACGTTGTACTTGTTAGCCTGACGCCATACGGTTTCACTCTGGGGTTCCACGCCGCCCTTGGCGCAAAACACGGACACAGAGCCGTCCAGCACCCGCAGACTACGCTCAACCTCAACGGTGAAGTCCACGTGGCCGGGGGTGTCGATGATGTTGATGCGGTGTCCCTTCCACTGACAGGTGGTCGCGGCAGAGGTAATGGTAATACCACGCTCCTGCTCCTGCGCCATCCAGTCCATGGTGGCCGCACCCTCGTGCACCTCACCCAGGCGGTGCGTACGCCCTGTGTAGAACAGGATGCGCTCGGTAGTGGTGGTTTTACCGGCGTCGATGTGAGCCATGATGCCGATATTGCGCACCTTATCCAAAGGGTGACTTCTAGGCATATAAGAGGGTCTCCTTTCAAATCCACAGATACGTGAGAGATTGATTTTCGCCGATTACCAGCGGTAATGGGCGAAAGCTTTGTTGGCCTCGGCCATACGGTGCATTTCTTCCTTGCGCTTCACAGCCGCGCCAGTGTTGTTGGCAGCGTCCATGATTTCGCCGGCAAGACGATCCGCCATGGTCTTTTCACCGCGCTTGCGGCTAAATTCGACCAACCAGCGCAGACCAAGGGTCTGGCGGCGTTCGGGACGGATTTCGATAGGCACCTGATAGGTGGCACCGCCAACGCGGCGAGCTTTTACTTCCAATTGAGGGGCTACATTGGCCAGAGCCGCAGTGAACACCTCGTCCGCGTTCTTACCGGTCTTTTCAGCAACGGTGTCGAAAGCGGAGTAAGCGATACGCTGTGCGGTACCGCGTTTGCCATCCAGCATGATCTGATTGATAAGCTTGGTTACTACCGTGGTTCCGTGTACGGGATCGGGCAGAACCTCGCGCTTGGGAATAAATCCGCGACGGGGCATTTGATTTCCTCCTTCGTTGCGGCGATTCATCGCCGCCTGTGCAATGCACAACGTAAGATTTGGGTCCCGATTGCGTTAACGCGCTTCTCTATTGTACAGGCTCTCGACGGCTGTCAGCATCAGCCGCTCCCTGCGGGCAAAAGCTACTCATTCCGGCTTACCCCTACCTGATGGGAAAGTCACGCGGTGCGCCCGGACAAAGCTGCGTTTGGTTGAAGCGCCGCTTGTAAGGCTCCTGCGCCCACTCCAGAGCGAGCTGCATACAAATGCGCGTTATCGACTTACTTCTTGGGCCGCTTGGCGCCGTACAGAGAACGCGCCTGCATCCGCTTAGCCACGCCTGCCGTATCCAGAGCACCGCGAACGATGTGGTAACGGACGCCGGGAAGGTCGCGAACACGACCGCCGCGGATCAGCACCACGCTGTGCTCCTGCAGGTTATGACCAATGCCCGGAATGTAGCACGTACCTTCAATCTGATTGGTCAGACGGATACGGGCGATCTTACGCAGGGCGGAGTTAGGCTTCTTAGGGGTCGTGGTCTTCACGCTGAGGCACACGCCGCGCTTCTGCGGGCATCCCTGCAGGATAGGAGCCGTGGACCTGTTTTCCACCTTTTGCCGTCCCTTACGAATCAACTGATTGATCGTGGGCATGGAAACACCTCCGAATTGATATCCTATAAAATCGCCGCAACCCTCGGCGTCTTATAGTCTTGAGTAGGTACCGCGCTTATTTGAGCGCGGCTGCGGCAGCGGTTTTCACGCTGACCGCGCAGAGCTTACCAAGCTCCTGCATGCTGTCCACCACCGTAACGGGAACCTGCTTTTCCTCACACAGCGCTTGCACCCTGTGGTAGATAAAGCCATCCGCATCCTTTCCCAAAAAGACGCGAGCCGCCTTGCCATCGTTTACGGCACGCAACACCTGTTTGGTTCCGACGACGCGCTGAAGTGCGTTCTGAAGCTGCTGCTCCATGGGGCGGCCTCCTCTCTACGGGTAGGAAATGGTGGGCTGTGTTCCTTATGCTGCATGATTTTCATGCCTTTATCGCACAAAAAGGGCACACAAAAAACACAGTTTGCGGACAACCATAACATAATAGCATGTTGGCAAGACCCTGTCAAACATTTTTTCAACAAAAAGCATTCTTTATTGATGGTTACGTCCGGATGAACATTCCTAGTATTTTATATATCTTCAGCAAAATTGATTAAAATTCGTTGTTTACAAGTGGTCAACGTTTGTGCTATAATTCAAAAGTTGGAGTATGCTCGGAGCCATGGGCGGCTGCATGGACGGTTTCCGTCTGTGACCATGGGCCGGACAAGCACCCATCATCACTGTCAAAGCGCGGCTTTATGCTGCGCGGGGTCTTGGGCCTTGCTTCGCCCCACTCTACGCGGACATGGCCAACTTCAAGAGACCCTCGGCTCAAGAGAGCACATACTATGGAGGTGTAACCTAATGGCACGTATTGCGGGCGTTGACCTGCCCAGAGAAAAGCGTGTGGAGTTCGGGCTTACGTACATCTTCGGCATCGGCGTGGCTTCCTCCCGGGAAATCCTCGCCGCCACCGAAATCAGCCCTGATACCCGCGTAAAGGACCTTACCGAACAGGAAGTCAGCAAGCTTCGTGATTACATCGAGCACCATGTAAAGGTGGAAGGTGATCTCCGTCGCGAGGTTTCCCTGAACATCAAACGTTTGGTGGAAATCGGCTGCTACCGCGGTGTTCGTCACCGCCGTAACCTGCCCGTTCGCGGACAGAACACCAAGAACAACGCGCGTACCCGCAAGGGTCCCAAGCGCACCATCGCGGGCAAGAAGAAGGCAACCAAGTAAGCTTTCCCGCTCCACTAACAACATTGCTTATGTAGCATGGAGGGATGAACAAAATGGCACCCAAGCAAAAGTTAAAGAAGGTTACGCGCAAGCGTCGTGAGAAAAAGCTTGTCGAACGTGGCGCGGCGCATATCCGTTCTTCCTTTAACAACACCATCGTCACGTTGACCGATACCAACGGCAACGCCCTTTCTTGGGCCAGCGCGGGCGGTCTAGGCTTCCGTGGCAGCAAAAAATCCACGCCTTTCGCCGCTCAGATGGCCGCCGAAACCGCTGCCAAGGCCGCTATGGAATTTGGCCTTAAGACGGTTGAGGTTTATGTAAAGGGCCCCGGCTCCGGCCGTGAAGCCGCGATCCGTAGCCTGCAGGCCGCGGGCTTGGAAGTGAACATGATTAAAGACGTTACACCCATCCCGCACAACGGTTGCCGTCCGCCCAAGCGTAGAAGAGTGTAAGAAATCGAGGAGGTACAAGCAAAATGGCAAGATATACAGATTCCGTATGCCGTATGTGCCGCCGCGAGGGCACCAAGCTCTTCCTGAAGGGTGAAAAGTGCTTCTCGTCCAAGTGCGCGCAGCAAACCCGTCCGACCCCTCCGGGTCAGCACGGTCAAGCTCGGCAGCGTAAGGCGAGCGAGTATGGCCTGCAGCTTCGCGAGAAGCAAAAGGCGCGCCGCGCCTATGGCCTGATGGAAGGCCAATTCAAGCGCACCTTCGACCGGGCGACCGGTATGAAGGGCATCACTGGCGACAATCTGCTCCAATTGTTGGAGCTGCGCCTTGATAACGTTGTGTACCGCAGCGGTCTGGCTTCCAGCCGTGCACAGGCTCGTCAATTCGTTTGCCACGGCCTGATGACCGTTAACGGCCAAAAGGTAGACATTCCTTCCTTCTCCTGCAAGGTTGGCGACGTGATTAGCGTTCGCTCTACCCGCAAGGATATGGAGCATTTCAAGGTTGTCAAGGAAGGCATCAGCCGCGTAGTTCCCAAGTGGATCACCACCGACGCCGCCAACCTGACCGCTACCGTAAGCCTGCTGCCCGCTCGGGACGATGTGGATCTGAGCCTGCAGGAAAACATGATCGTCGAGTTCTACTCTCGTTAGGATGAGGCGTTACTCCCTCAACCCATTGGCTTAAAACAGGAGGGTAAGACGAATGATCGAAATCGAAAAAGCGCGCATCGACTGTGCGGAGCTGAGCCAAGACGGCACCTATGGCAAGTTCATTATCGAGCCGTTGGAACGCGGCTTTGGCAACACGCTGGGCAATGCATTGCGCCGCGTGCTGTTAAGCTCGCTGCCTGGCGTGGCGGTTACCACCATCAAGATCGAAGGTATTCAGCATGAGTTCTCCACCGTGCCCGGCGTAACCGAGGACGTAAGCGAGATCATTTTGAACCTGAAATCCCTATCCGCCAAGCTGTTTTCCGATCAGATGAAGACCGTCACGCTGGATGTGAAGGGCCCCTGCGAAGTGAGAGCCAAGGACGTGGTGGTGGATGATGAGCTGGAGTTTGTTGACCCCGACGCTCACATCGCCACCTTGAACGAGGACGCTCACTTGCAGATGACACTGACGCTGGATACGGGCCGCGGCTATGTGGGAGCTGATAAAAACAAGTATCCCAACATGCCGATCGGGGTCATCCCCATCGACTCTATCTTTACGCCCATCCGCAAGGTCAATTACACTGTCACGGATACCCGCGTAGGGCAAATCACAGACTATGATAAGCTCTGCCTGGAGGTATGGACGGACGGTAGCGTGCAGCCGGACGAGGCCATCAGTCTCGCCGCGAAAATCCTGACCGAGCACCTGAGCCTTTTTGTCAGCTTGACCGAGCAGGTAACAACCATTGCCTTCACCGATCAAGAGGACGACAAGAAGGAAAAGGTGCTGGAAATGACCATTGAGGAGCTAGATTTGAGCGTCCGCGCTTACAACTGCTTAAAGCGTGCGGGCATCAATACCATCTCCGAGCTGGTACAGCGCAATCAGGAAGATATGATGAAGGTTCGCAACCTTGGCCGTAAGAGTCTGGAAGAGGTCGAGCAGAAGCTTGAAGCTCTTAACCTGTCCTTGCGTCCCAGCGACGAATAACGCTTGAAACTTTCAGCAGGAGGATATAGACCATGGCACAACGCAAATTGGGTCGTACCGCCGACCAACGCAAGGCGTTGCTTCGCAATCAGGTCACTAATCTGATCTGGTATGGCCGCATTGAGACCACCGAGGCCAAGGCCAAGGAAGTCCGCCGCGCCGCGGAGCGGTTGATCACGTTGGCGATCAACGAATACGATAACACCATCGCCACCACGAAGGAAACCCATAATGATAAAGGTCAGCTCATGACCATCGAGACGGTAAACGACGCGCCCAGCAAACTGCACGCTCGCCGTATCATGATGAGCTATCTATACCAGATTCCCGATACCAAGCGCAAGGACGAGGATAAAGAAGACTGGAAGGAGCGCACCAAGGACGTTAAATATCCTGTGGTGGAGAAGCTCTTCCGGGAATACGGCCCCAAGTTCAAGAAGCGCAACGAGGAAAAGAAATGCGCCGGTGGCTACACCCGCATTTATAAGCTCGGACCCCGTCGTGGCGACGCGGCGGAAATGTGCCTGATTGAGATCATCTGATCGAAGAGGTGCTATAACGAAAACAGCGTATGGAAACATACGCTGTTTTCTATTGAACAAATAACTTCCAGATACGATGATCTATGCCCCATCGCAATCAAAAAGGCTTGTAATGGCTGGACTTCCTTTGCGATATCCAACCCTATTACAAGCCTTTATATTGATTATTCGTTATGCTTTGGGCGCAATTGTTTCCTTGCTGCCCTTCGCCAACATCATGGCAGCCGCAAAGCCAGCCGCGAAGGTAACCAGACCGATCAAAATTTGCGTCCAATCCACGTTAGCCATATTGGTCCGCAAGAGAATCGCAATCGGAGAGGCGATCACCAGTCCTAGAACGCCACAGTAGGTTTGCGTGGGGAAACGCTTTAGTAGCCACTCGATGAGCTTAGCCACCCAGAAGATTCCCAACAGTACGCCGATTCCAAAAGGCAGTAAGGTGAAGAAGGGATTTGCCATTGCGGCAAAATCGCCAGCCAATAGAGCCGTTTTTAACGCGTCTACTGCGTTAAGCACCGGCGTGTAATACCCCAATAGCATCAGCATCATGCTTCCGGATACGCCGGGTATGATCATCGTGGCTGCCGCAATTGCGCCCATGACCACAAGAATGATGATTTGTCCCACGTCCAGCGTCAGGCTTTCGGGATTGGAAACATCACCGGTCAAGGCCATCCAAATGACCCCCGCAAAGAATACGGCAAAAATGATGATGGATACAACGCCGAGCTTCTTTCGGTTCACCTTATGCAGCAGGGGACTCAATCCGCCTAAAATCAAGCCGATAAAGGCGGTAGAGGTAGGCAGCGGATAATTGGCAAATAAGAATTTCAACAGACTTGCCAGCGCCACAATACCTACAACCATTCCAATGGCATAAGGGAGCAGCGTTAAAATACTCTTTTTAAATTCGCTGAATAAATGAGTAATGCAATGGATTAAAATATCGTAAATACCCATGCTAACCATCATGGTGCCGCCAGACACGCCGGGAATAATGTTGGCCACACCGATGACCACACCTCGAAGAATTTGATTGATAAACTGCATTGTATCCATTTCCTTTCGGAATTTAATCGTCTGAGTTTACCATTTCCAGCAGTATAAGTCAATCCGCCTATTGCGTGTTTATGGCTCGTTCAGGAAGTCCTGTATTTTTTGCTTATTGCGTTTTAAGTCGGGGCTCAACACCTGCATGCCATTGATGGTTTCATCCACATAAGCGCCTGCAAAGGGCACATGAGCCGCACGAAGGCTTAATGCCTCGCCTCCGCTGATCAGGGGAAGCAGCGCATTGACGTCCCATAAGGAAAGGTCTGTTTTCACCTTGCCCAGCTGTCCGGCAGCTAAACGCGCCAAGTCTAAAAAGCCAAGTCCCTTCAGCTTGTCAACCATAGCGCTCAATACCTTCTGCTGGCGCTCTGTACGATGAAAATCGCTATCGATCTTACGAATGCGGCAGTAGCTAAGCGCCTGCTTTCCATTTAACAGCTGTAGCCCAGCCCGCTGTAGCAGCTCATCCTTGGGTTCCATCCCAATTTTCTTGTTATAAGCGCTGATGATCCCATTTAAGGAGGAAAGCTCCTGAGGGCTAACCTCTACTTCCACGCCGCCTATTTCGTCCACCAGCTCTTCCAGCAAAGAAAAATTCACGGCCACCGTTCGATCAATGGATACGTCAAAATTATTTTCCAGCGTCGTTTTTAGCAGCTCCGCTCCGCCGAAATAGTAAGCCGCATTCAGCCGTGTCTTGCCGCAGCCGGGGATAGAAACATACAAATCCCGAAGAAAGGAGAGCAGACGAATCTCCTTCGCATCGGGGTCGATCTGTAACAGCATCATCGTATCGCTGCGCCCATCCGCTTCCTCTTCATAGGTATCCGTGCCGATGAGCAGAATATTCATGGTTTTAGAATCCTCTGCGTGGGAAAACCCCACGGTAAAGCAAAGGCTCAGCAGCAGTACAAGCGCCATCAGGCGGCGTAAAATCGGCATCCAAAAGGCCCTCCCTTTTTATCATGTCATCATACACAACGTTGGGAAGTTCTCTTTTGTTGCCGATGGAAAGATCAGGTGTAATCCGTGTCGAACTGCACCACCAGCCGATAGCGAGGATCTAGCGACGCGGCATAGGCACCGAGCGATTGAAGCAGTTCCTCTTTTCCCTTGTAACCAGCGGGAAGCACGCAGTCAAAAATCAAATTGATGTGATCCTGCCCCGGTACCATACGAAAGTCATGAAGGCTAAGGCATGGATCCATGCGATGAATAAAATCAGTAATCTGCTGATGGATACGGTTTGTGGTCTCATCTGTGGTTGCGATGGGATCCATATGGATACAGATGGGCATATGCAGCTGGGAGCCGATTTCACGCTCGGCGTTATCGATTACCTCATGAATCTCTACGATGTTACTTTTGTCGCTGACCTCGGCGTGTAAGGAGGCTACGCAGCGGCCGGGGCCGTAATCGTGAATGACCAAATCATGCACTCCGAGAATGCCGGGATAGCTCAATAGCAGCTCTCGGATACGCTGGGCTTTTTCTGGGTCCGGCTTGCCGCCCAGCAGCTGATCAATGGTATCCTTGCAAACGTCAAACCCAGCCTTTAAAACAATCAAGGCCACTAAGATACCAACGTATCCATCGATTTCCAGTCCCCAAATTGCATTGATGCCTACGCATAAAAGCACCGCGCCCGTAGCCATCACGTCGCTTAGGCTGTCCTTTGAGGCTGCTAGCAGCGTTCCGTTATCCGTTGCCCTGCCAAGCTTGCGATAAAAGAAAAAAAGCCATGTTTTTGCCAGCTCGGATGCAATCAAAATGGCCAGCACAACCCACGATATCGTCAGCGGGGCGGGATGAAGCGCCGAGTCCACACCGTCCTTTAAAAGGCCTACCGCCACGATCACAATAAGCACGCCTACGCCAAGCGAGCCTAAGTATTCCATGCGCCCGTGCCCGAAGGGGTGCTCCGCATCCACCGGCTTTTGTGCAATTCTGGTGCTGACCAACGCCATAATACTGCCAGCCGCATCGGAGAGGTTATTGGCAGCGTCGGCGGTAATGGCTAACGAACCGCTGAGCAGACCAATAAAAAATTTACCTGCTGCTAGCAGCAGGTTTACCAATATCCCCACGCAGGAGCCCAGCGTACCGTAGGCCGTTCGCACCCCCGGTTCCTTTGTGTTATCCGAATCGTGCACAAACCGGCGTATCAGCCAATTCGTCATAAAGCGACCTCCTTTGCTGCCCATGGCTTTTGTATGATGGGTAATAGACTAATTATACCAAATTGAAGAGACTAAAGCAAACCATAAATCATACAAATCTAGCCCCTAACCGTCATTCGCCGAAAAACGAAGTGAAGGGGCGCACGCGCCCTATTGCTCGGGCGAAAGAGCATCCTCTTGTCGTTCCTCCAGAAGCTTCATCAGCTCCTCGGCAGACATGCCCGCACTGCCGCCGTCCTCGCCCTCGATGATGGAAGCTAAATCCCCCTTCATCTCCTGCAGCTTGATTATTTTTTCCTCGATGGTTTCAGCAGCGATAAGCTTGTACACCTGTAAATGACGGGTTTGTCCAATGCGATACGCCCGGTCGGTAGCCTGCTCCTGGGCCGCCAAATTCCACCATGGATCATAATGAATCACCACGTCGGCTCCTGTCAGGTTCAATCCCGTGCCGCCCGCCTTTAAAGAAATCAGGAAAACGGTGGTGTCATTTTCGTTGAAGCGCTCAGCCATTTCAAGCCGTTTATCTCTGGGCGTCGACCCTTGCAGCAGATCGTAGGATACGCCTTCCTCCTTCAGCCGCTTTTCCAAAATAGCAAGCATGGAGGTGAACTGGGAGAAGAGCAGCACCTTGTGGCCGCCGCTTTGCGCCTGTAAAACCAGCTCCATACAGGCTTCCAGCTTGGCGCTGCCGCCCTTGTAGTCCTCAAAGCAAAGGGACGGGTCGCAGCACAGCTGCCGCAGACGGGTCAGCAAAGCCAGCACCTGTAGTTTTCTTTCACCGGGATTGCTGTCGCCGCTACCGGAACGGAGCTTTTGAAGCCCCGTAATGCTGGCGGCAAGGTAGACTTTATGCTGCTCCTCCGACAGCTCCACAGGCACAATCGTGGTTTCCTTGGGCGGCAGCTCGGTTAAAACGTCTTTTTTAAGCCGCCTGAGCAAAAACGGAGCGATCATCCGTCGGAGCTGTGCGCGGGAATTCTCGTCTTTGTTTTTTACTATGGGCAGCTCAAAGCGCTGCCTAAAGCGGTTATAGTTAAACAGGTAGCCGGGCATTAGGAAATCAAAGATGCTCCATAGCTCGGACAGTCTGTTTTCCACCGGCGTACCCGTCAGGGCAAAGCGCTGCACCGACGCAATGTTTTTAACCGCCTGTGCGTTTTTGGTGACATGGTTCTTGATATACTGCGCCTCGTCAATAATGCAGTAATGGAATTGCATACCGCGGTAAAGCATTTCGTCCCGACGCAAAAGATCATAGGAGGTTACCAGAATATCTCCCTGCTGGGTTGAGGCGATTATCGCCTCTCGAACCGAAGCCGTGCCCACCACGGCCTTTACGCATAGCTCCGGGGCAAATTTGTCAAACTCCGCCTTCCAGTTCAGCACCAAGGACGCGGGGCATACAATCAAGGACGGCGGCAGATGCTCCTTCTGCCGGGCGTAGAGCACAGCAATGATCTGCACCGTTTTTCCAAGGCCCATATCATCAGCCAAGATACCGCATAGTCCGCATTCCTCCAGCGTTCGCAGCCAGCGGTAGCCTGTCTCCTGATAAGCCCGTAGAATATTCTGCATGGCGGGCGGGGCTTCGTAATCGCTATCGGCGGCATTGCGTACGGAGCGCACCAGCGCTTTAAAGGCAGGATCTCTGCGTAAGGTAGCCTTGCGGTTATCCTCCCGAAACAGCCCGTCAAGGTACAGCGCCCGGAAGGCGGGAGCCTCGATGTGGCCGGTCGCCAGCTGCTTATCCGTGAACTGCATACCGTCCGCCAGCAGCGCCACATCGCCGAGCGCTCCCTCGTCCAGCTGCAAGAACTGCCCGTTTTTGAGTCGGAAATATTTGCGGCGTTCATGATAAGCGCTCAGCACCGCCGCCAACTCTTCTACGGGGAACTGATCCACATCAAAATCCATTTTGAGCAGTCCGCTTTCCAGCCGTACCCCGATTTGCACCTTGTTGGCGGTTGAGGTCAGGTAGCGCTTCAACGCATCGCTGATATGCACCGTAGCCTGAGCCTGTAACGCAGGCAGCTGTTCGGTCAGGAACGCATAGATCTGATCGTCCCCGTTCATCTCAAGGGCTTCATTTTCCTCACAGCCAAAGGCCCGTTGAACGTCCTGCAGGAAGCGACGCTCGGTCTGGGGATCGCGGCGATGGGAAGGGACCTCGCCCTTGATAGCCATGGGCGCCCCTTCCGGTGAGAGGGCCAACAATTGTTGGTTGACCAACTCGATGATATCGTTTTGGTACTCTGCCGCCGCCAGCCCCACCACCCGGTCGCGCCGAGGCGCGTCCAAGAACAAATGGGCGTTCATGACCTCCGGCAGGCAACGGGTAAGCAAGCCGTCCTTATCCAGAATCGTAACATAGGGCTTGATGGCTGGCAGCACGGCGGAGCAGAAAGTCACCGTATCCGTTTCGCTAAAGCTGTAGGCGATGCTTTGGCCTCGAAAAAGCTTTAGGAGCGGCGCGAGAACGGCGCTGCGTTTCTCGTCCATACGATACAGTCGATTGCGCTTGAGCAGGTAGAGCCTTGCGCCGTCGGAGAAAAGCGACGTATCGTAACAGCTAAGCTGCATTCCGCCCGGAATCGCTTCAATGGTAAGCTGAATCTCCGGCTGATTTGCAGCAAAATAAATCCTGTTCAGATCGGGAGGAAGCGTTTCGCCTTCCTCCAAGCTGTCCAACCGTCTGACGCAGCGGTCAACAAACAAGGGCGTTGTGGAGCGATAGGTTTTCAGCAGCTCCTTTTCGTAGCTCCATGCAATGCTTTTTCCCTCATACAGATCGAACAGCTCGTCAAAGGCGGCGGGAGAAAGGTGCAGCTCCCGCTGCTCCGATTGCGGCGTAGAAACGTACCCTTCTCTGAGAGAATATTTTAATACAAAGGATAGCATCTTCTTTCCCTCGTCATTCAACACGCTGGGCGTATGAACAAAGGAAAGGAATTTACCGTAGGAAATCTTTTGCTTTTGCGTAAAGGCCTTGCAAAGGTCGTAAACGCTTTTTACCATATAGGTGTGGATTTGACCGATGGAAAAGGTCAAATAGGATGCGTTAAACTGGGGTCGCAGGAACAACGTAGGCTCCAGATGAATCTGGTTGATCAGGCTTGTTTCTTCCGGCTCCGCCATATAAGCGTTCAGAAGCTGTATAGCCGCTAAATCGGTATTACATTCGTTTTGCCCCTGCGGTTCAATTTTTTCCAGCAGGTTGTTCTTTTCCATATATTCCTGTGCAAACAGCAGCAGCGCCACGCAATGCTTACAAAGCCCCGGATGCTCGCTCCACGCCGGGCAGGAGCAATAGGAATTATCCAGCTCGCCGTCGCTATCCACATCCACCTGCGTTTCATAGATGGACGTTCCTCGAATCTTAGCCTTCACAAACCATCCGCCGTCGGCGTTTTCATAGATATCGGCACTACGGATTCGAGTTCCTGCCTGACGAAAATATTCCTGACCGCGTTGATAGGTCCGCCGGTTGTCAGTCTCTTTGCTAATCATCAATGGGTTTAGTTTCATGCTAATGCCTCGCCGTCAATGGAATGGGTTTCATAAAGCGAGTATACCGTTTTATAAGCTTCTGTGCAAGAGCGATGAGGACTTGAAGCACCTTTTGCGATCCCCTTCATAGTATGTAGAGAGCGGCTAAACCCACTGCCGCTTATCGTGTCCCTTGGAAAAGGAGAGAAATGCTATGAGCCTTTGCACCAATTATCGTAACCAGCTGGAGGAGTCTGTGCAGGACGAACTCTGCGACGCCGGTTTTTACGCGCAGATTGCAAACGAAGCCCCTACCCAAGAGCTTCGTGAGCTGATTATCAGCATTGTGGGTGACGAATATGGTCACGCCAGACTGCAGGCTTCCCTTCTTGGTATTTGCCCGCCGCCCGTATCCTGCCCTCCCGATTGCCCCAGCGCCACCGGTAGCTTTAGCGCTGATGTGGAAACCGCCATTCAGGGCGAGCTGGGTGCCATCCGCCGCTATGCGGAACTGGCGATGTGTGCGCCCACATTGAAGATTCGCTATTTGCTCACCTCGATATTGGGCGACGAATACGCCCATGCCCGTATCTGGACCGCCATGCTACAGGCTGAGTCGTTGTGCGGCACCAATCCTTGCAGCCGTTAAAATGAAATAGGCACAGCAGAGCCGGGGCTTCCTTAGAAAGCCCCGACAAAGACTGTATCGGGGGAGCCCACAGGCTCCCCCGATTGCATTCGTATCGATCGGCTATGCCGCATACATCCCCAAAACTGGCGAAATAGCGCGTAGCGCTTTTTTTCAAATATCGGATGGTTTACAGGGAATAGGGTTCTCCATAGGATACGGCGCGGTTGTTCACAAAGCCGTTGCGATAAATGATGCGCTTTGGCTGGCCGGTCGTACGCAAATAGGGGTTCGGTACGGCGCCGTCGTAATCCGGCCAGATCTGCTCAAGCAGCGTCAAATTGGGTGTATATTGGCAGTTAGCGCAGCCTATTGGCGGCGCATTGATAATCGCTTCCGCACGATGAAAGCTACAGCACATAGGAAATCCTCCTTCGCTTCAAAGGGAAAGTCGCTCTCCCTGAATGCAGCGGGAGCTCTGCCGGGGAGGGGTGCAATAAGAATTAGCTCGGTCAGGCTCCCTTTAACAGCATATGCATGGAATTGAAACCAGTGCGCAGGCTCTTATGGATACCCCATGCCAAACGCATGAATAAAAGATGGCAGTTAAATATGCTATCATTCCTCAAAAGCAATCTTGGAGGATCATATCATGATGGAATGAAATGCTTGCTAAAGGCGAAGGAGAAAAGCTGCGCAGAATACTTGCGATAGACGGCTAAACCCACCGTGGAACGGCTGCCAGTAAGCAAAAAGCCAGTCACCTTGTAAGTACGGTGGATGAGTATGAATTCTGCTTGGGTCAGAGCCGAGTGGATAAAAAAGCAATGAGATGACCGTAATTCGAGAATGACATAAAATACTTAACATCAAGGGGCATATCATAACCACACACGCGATGGAAACCGAAATTGTGAAGCAAATCCATAAAAACCATGGCTATCGCCTTCATATGTTTGACGTGTCGCCCTCTCTCCTCTCCATTGACAGCGCCCGTACTTCATGATATACCAAATAGGCTTTTAGCCTTTTAAACATAACGAAAACGGAGCGTGCCGGAATGAAGATTCTTTTCGCGCCTATGGAGGGCGTGGCTCATTATCAGTACAGAAGCGCCCAGATCGCCTGCTTTCGTCCAGCGGACGAATACTTTCTGCCCTTTATCAGCCCGCGAAACAATACATTTTCTCACCGAGAATTGCAGGACGTGCTGCCAGAAAACAATCTGGGCGCGCCTGCAATCCCCCAGCTTTTGGCCAATGATTCCAAGTGTTTCCTTTGGGCGGCGGGCGAACTGGCTCAAATGGGCTACCGAGAGGTAAACCTAAATTTAGGTTGCCCATCTGGCACCGTGGTCAGCAAGCATAAAGGAGCGGGTCAGCTAGCGGATGTAACGGCGCTAAAAGAATTTCTTACGGAAATTTTTCTCCATTGCCCTCTGTCCATATCGCTGAAAACCAGATTAGGAATGAAGGACCCCGGCGAGTTCGAACCGCTTTTACAGCTATACAGCCAGTTTCCCTTGGCTCGCCTGATTGTACATCCGCGCGTTCGGGAGGACTATTATCGGGAGCCCGTCCGTATGGAGGGCTTTCGGCAAGCGCTGGCTCAGATACAGGGAACGCTTTGCTATAACGGCGATTTATTTACCGCCCAGCGCCTCCATGATTTTCAAGACGAGTGGCCCCAAGTTCAGCAGGTGATGTGCGGCCGTGGTTTTCTCCTCCATCCCGGCTTGATGGAGCTGTGGGACGGCACGGGGACGGAAACCCCGGAGAGACTGCGGCAGTTTCACGATCGACTGATGGAAAACTATCAACGCGATATCGGCAACGCTACCTTTGTGCTATGTAAGATGAAGGAGGTATGGACATGGCTGGGCGTTGGCCAAAACGTAAGCGCGAAAGCAATGAAGCGAATCCGCAAGGCAGACGGGTATTCCCGCTATAACGAGGCGGTAGCAGGCGCTTTTGAAGAAATGGGCGGGTGAACGGCTACTCCGTCTTATCTGTGCTTTAGCAATGGTGCAAAGGGATTACGTCAACGACAGAATATGCTTAAACTTTCCGCTGGACGCATGCTGGGTGGGCGGAACGGCTGAAGGCTCAATGCGCACCGTCGTAACGCCATAGTCTGCCAGAAAAGTGCGAAGAGCTGCCGCTCCCTGTTCAAAGGCTTGTTCGGGAGTGATTCCCGTAGCAGGCTCCACCCGAAGCTCCAGCACATTGCCGGGGTGAACCACCAGCTGGAAGCGACGAAGGCTGTGTACCTCCTTTAGAACGGCGTAAACGGCTAACGGCGGTACTCGCACAGGCTGCCCCTGTTGAGTGAGCTTCAACATATCATCTGTGCGCCCCTCCAGCTCCAGCCAAGGGGAGGGATTGCCGCACGGGCAAAGTTCGTGATGCATCACCGCTCGATCGGTTATCTCATATCGAATCATCGGTTGGGTGAACTGGAACAGATTGGTTAATAACAGCTTATCAGCCTGTACGCCGTCCGCTACAGGCTGATTATTTTGATCCACCGCCTCCACAATCAGCCAATCGTCATTGATGTGAAAATGCTGCTGCGCGCACTCACAGGCCACTGTGCCGCCCTCCGTGCAGCTATACGAGGTTTGAACATAACAGCCGAACGCCTCCGATAGCTGCTGCTGCAGCTCGGGTGAAAGATATTCGCCGCCGGTCATCACCAAAACGGGATGGATATGCAGCCGACCGCTCTTTTGCTCGTCGATCAGCAGCTCAAGATTTGTGGGATAGCCGCCCAGCATAGCCGGTTGAAATTCGTTGAGCTCTTTGACAATCTCCGCCAAAGGTTTCAATGCGCTTGTGACCGCCATTTGACGCTTTTTCCATGGCATTTGCAGCAAACGGGAGCGAACGGAGCTGTTGCCTAAATAAAAGCCTCCGGTTGCAAAAACGCCGATGCTCTTGCCGCCCCGCAGAATAAAGGCCTTCATGTCCGCCTTACGCGTGATGGAGCGGACGGCGTTGATCGCGCCCATAACGTTATTGGTGGTATCATCGCAAAGCAGCACTAAAGGATTGCCGGTGGAACCGCTGGTGGTAAAGACCATATATTGCTTCGCAAGCTTTCGCCCGATATGATCCAAATCCTCCATAAAGCGGTTTACTTCTTGAAGGCTTACACAGCCGTCGGCAACCCAATCGTCCCAATGCTCCATTAAGTCTCGCTTGTTGACGGGCGGCAGCCGAGAAAGGGAGCAGTTTTCCACATCGACGTCTTGATACAGCTTGGCATAATAGGCGCTATGCTCCTTGGCCCATAGCAGCATTTCCCGCAGACGGCGTTCCCGTAACTGCTCTCGCTCCCTTGGGCACATTTTTGCGTACTGTCTGCATGATTTCATCGCCCCAAGCATGCCAATTTTTTTCATTGTCTTTGTTCCTCCTGCTTCAATATACCGTAGAGATAGCAATCCAGATACTGCCGCAGCTCCCTCTGGATTGCTTTTGCGTTGTGTAAAAAATCATCCGGCCGCTCCTGATAGGCAATCAGATACTTGCTCACGATAGCGCTAACGTATAAATACAATCCCTCGATGGCTAGATCATCCTCCGGGTTTTTCAGAGAAAGCCTTGAGGCAGCCAGTTGTAAAATTTCCATGGACCGGGCTTTTTTCTGCCTAGCATAGCCGTCAAAAACTCGGCGGCGTACTTCTACCGCATCCGCGCAGGAATCTCGGGCGCACATATTGGTAAAATGGGTTTCGTCGGGGAAACGCTGACAAAGGCGGATGCTTTCATCCATAGAAGTAAAGAGAATGCCGTAAAAATCCTCTCCCACAGGCAGCGGCTCGGCGGGAAGCAGCCGCTCCAAGGCTTTCCTGAGGCAGTATTCATAAAAACTCTTTTTGGAGCCGAAATAGTGAAAAAGCAAGCCCTTTGAAATGCCGCAGGCCTGTGTGATCCCGTCTGTGCTTACCTCGGCGTAAGCGCCTTGGGAAAAGGCGCGGATTCCCTCTTTCACGATTCGCCGCCGGTTTTCCTCCGTTGTTTTTTCGAAATGCTCAAACAAAAAATCAACTCCTATTGACCGATTGGTCAATAGGAGTATAGCACGGATTGACTAATCAGTCAATCATCGGATCGCGCTCTACAATCCTTTTCTTTTTTCTGGGTAGATACTAAAATCACGTCGTCTCCGATGCGGCAGACGTCCTCCCACGGAATGACCAGCCCACATTTTTCACCGCGAAGAGATTGCATAAAAGAGGTATCCGTTGGCACTACCAAAGCGGTGATGCGGCTATCGACAATGCAGAATTCCAAATCCATCACCTTCCCCAGCCGTTTACCATCGTGCACGTCGATCACCTCTTTTGTACGCAGCTCGGCCAGTGTCACAAAAGTCCTCCTTTCACACGCCTTATGGGGGAGTATTGACAGGATATGCTGGAAAACCGGAATTCTTCCCTCCTTCTTTGATTGCCCGCCTATAACGACCCAAGCGAGCAAAACTGCTTTGAACCGCTTCGGGAATGTGGTAAAATAGAAAGGTGAGGTGAGACAATGAAACTTTTATTACATATCTGCTGCGCGCCCTGCTCGATTATGTGCGTGGAAACGTTGCGGGAAGAAGGCCTGGAACCCATCGGGTTTTGGAATAATCCCAACATTCATCCTTTTACGGAATATCGAAGCCGAAAAAGCACCCTCATTGACTATGCCAAAAGCATCCATATGGAATTGGTCACTCCAGGCGAATATGGGCTGCGTCCCTTTGTACAGGCAGTAGCCGCAGATATCGACGGACGGTGCGCCTACTGCTACGAAACCCGTATGGAGGCGGCGGCTCAATACGCTGAGGAGAATGGCTTCAGCCATTTCAGCTCCACCCTGTTCATCAGTCCCTATCAAAATCACGAGCTACTCAAGCAAAAAGCAGAGGAAGCAGCTTTTCGCCATCATGTGGAACTTCTTTACCGCGACTTTCGTCCTTATTTTAGGGAAGGGCAGAACCGGGCGCGGGAGCTTGGGCTTTATATGCAAAAATATTGCGGCTGCGTATTCAGCGAGGAAGAGCGCTACGCAAAGCGTAAGAAGAAAGCTGTGGAGGAAGAACGATGACGGAACCATTGCTGGGTTTGCTATCCGCCACAGATTTTATTTCCGGCGAAAAGCTGTGCGCAGAGCTTAAAATGACCCGAGGCGCTGTATGGAAGCGGATGGAAAAGCTTCGGGACGAGGGCTATCAAATCATCTCCGGCGGCAAGAAGGGGTATCGGCTGGGAATGGACAACGACAGCCTCCTGCCCGGATATATTGACAAGGAGCTAAAAACCTGCTGGGCGGGACGGGGCGTCATTGAATATCGAGCCGAGCTTACCAGCACCAATACCCGTCTGCGGGAGCTGGCGCGGGAAAACGCCCCCCACGGCAGCGTGGTGGTATGCGACCTGCAAACAGGCGGCAAAGGACGGCTAGGGCGGGCTTGGCAGGTTGAGCGGGGCGAGGCGCTCACCTTTAGCCTGTTGCTGCGTCCTCAGCTGCCCGCCGAACGCGCCCAGCTGTGCACCTTGGCGATGGCAGTGGCGGTAAGTCAGGCGATTCAGGATCTGTGCCCCAGCCTACACCCCGGTATTAAATGGCCTAACGATGTGGTCCTTGACGGTAGAAAATGCGTTGGAATCCTAAGCGAGCTATCAGCCAACCCGGACGGTGTGGAATACGTGGTAACCGGCGCGGGCGTCAACCTCAATCAGCTCGCCTTTGAAGGAGATCTGACCCAAAAGGCAACCTCCCTGCGAATGGAGCTGAAACAGCTCCATGGCGACGAAACGCTTCTGAGCCGCCGAAGGCTGCTCTGCCTTTGCTTAGAACGCATGGAGCAGGCTATGGACGCGCTGGTAGGTGCCGGGCTGTCGGGCATATTACCCGATTATCTCAACCGTTCCGTTACCCTCGGCGCGCAGGTACAGGTGACGGGCACAGGGTATCAGTTCGTCGGCATGGCGGAAAGCTTAGATGAAACAGGTGCGCTGCTGGTGCGGGACGAGCAGGGCGAGCTGCGCCGGGTGCTCAGCGGGGATGTATCGGTACGTGGGCTGATGGGATACGTATAAGGGGAACGTTGAATACAACGCGGCTTGTTTTGATAAAGGCAGGAGGGATACGAGAATGGAAAAGCTTTATGACGGTAGCATTACCAATGTGCATGGCATTCGAGTGGGACAGGCGCAGAACGCCGCCGCAAAAACCGGCGTTACTGTGGTGCTCTGCGGCCACAAGGGAGCGGTCATCGGCGCGGATGTCCGTGGCGCGGCTCCCGGCACCCGGGAAACCGATCTATGTAAGCCGGAAAACACGGTGGAAAAGGTCAACGCCGTGGTACTCTCCGGCGGCAGCGCCTACGGGCTTGGCAGTGCGGACGGCGTTATGCGTTTCTTGGAGGAGCATGACGTAGGCGTGGATATGGGCGTATGTAAAGTTCCTATTGTACCCGCCGCTGTGATTTTCGATTTGGGTACAGGCGACGCTCATATACGGCCCGATGCGGACATGGGTTATGCCGCTTGTGCCGCCGCCTGCAAGGAGGTGGCGCAGGGCGCTTGCGGGGCCGGCACGGGGGCAACGGTAGGCAAGCTGGTTCCCACCGCCGTTCCTCAGCAAAGCGGCGTCGGCACAGCCAGCATTACCTTGGGCTGCGGCGTAACCGTAGGGGCCGTCGTCGTTGTCAATGCCTGCGGCGACGTATATGAAATGAATTCTAATAAACCGCTGGCTTGCGGCCATCTGCCCGACGGCAAACCCGTACTATGCGAAAGCCTACTCTATGGCGCAACGCCGCCCAGCGATTTGCCCAAAATCGAGCAGGGCAAGAACACCACCATTGCCGTCGTAGCCACCGACGCGACGCTTACCAAGGCGCAGGCCCAGCGTCTGGCTACCTGCGCCCATGACGGCTATGCCCGCACCATTCGTCCCGTTCATACCCAGATGGACGGCGATACGGTTTTTGCGCTGGCGACAGGCCGCGTGGGTGCGGATGTGAATCAAATTCAGCTCTGTGCCGCAGCCGCAGAGGTTGTGGCTAGAGCGATCGTCAACGCCGTCAAAGCGGGGAACCTGTGATGATCGGTCTGGGCGTGGACCTATGCCAAATAGAGCGGATTGAAGCCGCTCTTGCCAAAAGCGACGCTTTTGCGAACCGTTACTTTACCCCGGAGGAGCAGCGCTACCTAGAAAGCCGCGGCAAGAGCGGCTCTCAAAGCGCCGCCGCAATGTTTGCAGCTAAGGAAGCCTTGCTCAAAGCCATGGGCGTTGGACTAAGCGGCGGAATTGGCTTGAAGGAAATTGGGGTAAGTCACGACGCTCTGGGCGCACCGTTCTATACGCTGACCGGCGCGGCTTTGGAGCGCCTATCCTCCATGGGAGGCACGCGAACGTTCCTCACCTTAACCCATGAGGACGGCATGGCCTGCGCGGTAGCCGTCATCGAATAACTGCCGAAAGGAAGCTGTCCCTATGCTCAGAACCATAACGCCACAGGATATGAAGCGGGTGGAGCGTCTGGTGATGGAGAAAACCGGCGTTACCGGCGAAGCGTTGATGGAGCGCGCCGCTGCTGGGGTTGTACAAGCCGTGAACCGCTGCTCCGTTCACCATGGGGGCAAAACGCTTTGCCTGTGTGGTACGGGCAATAACGGAGGGGACGGTCTGGCAGCCATGCGCCTTTTAGCTGCGGAGGGCAACGGCTTCGAGGGATTATGCTGGATTTTGCCGGGGAGCCTGTCACCCGATTGCGAGAAGCAGCTAAAACGCTTGGAGCGGGAGCAGCCTCAAGTGCAAATTTTCCATGTGCAAAGCGGCTCTCTACCGCCGCTGCCCGGCAAAGCAGCCTGTGTGATTGACGCGCTCTTTGGTACCGGGCTTACCCGGGCGTTGACCGGCGACGCATTAGCGGCCTGCGAGCTTATCAACCGCTTGGGAAAAAGCGGCGTGCCTATTGTGGCGGTGGATATTCCCTCCGGGCTGGATGGCAGCGCCGGAAAAATTCTGGGCGACGCGGTTCACGCCTCGGAAACGGTTACCTTTCACCGTCCCAAGCTTGGGCTGTACTTAGCTGACGGAATGGATTGCGCTGGCAAGGTCACCGTCTGGGATATCGGGTTACCCTCGGAGCTGGATGATGCGCCCGGTCTTTGGGTTATGGAGGAGAAGGATATTCCTCGCTTGATTCCGCCGCGCAAGCGTCTCAGCCACAAGGGCAGCTATGGTCGGGTGCTGATCTGGGCGGGCAAGCGCGGCATGGCGGGAGCCGCCGCCCTTTGTGCGACTGCCGCCCTTCGGACAGGTGCAGGTTTGGTCACGGTTGCCTGCGAGGAAACCATCATGGACACGGTGCAGCTTTTATGCCCCTGCGCCACCTGTTTGCCTTTGCCTCATGACGAGGGCGAGGCGTGGTCCCTGCTGCATACGGCCTGTATCAAAGCCGATGCGATCGCCTTGGGCTGCGGCTTAGGGCAGGAACCCAAAACCGAAGGCTTGCTTTTGAAACTGCTAAACGAGCTCGCAGCAATGCAAAAACCGCTCTTGCTAGACGCAGACGGCTTAAATATGCTGGCCTCTCTTGAACGGGCTGGCAAAGCGCCCCGGGAGCTGCCCAACGCCGTGCTCACGCCTCATCCAGCGGAGGCCGCTCGTTTGCTGGGCTGCAAGGTGGAGACGGTGACGAGCGACAGCGTTACCGCCGCTGAAAGGCTCTCCCAGCGCTACGGTGCATCCGTAGTGTTAAAGGGTGCAGCCAGCGTATTAGTGGCAAAATCGGAGCATGGACTGAACGTGCTGGGCACGCCCGCCATGGCGAAGGGCGGCAGCGGCGACGCGCTGACAGGCGTATTGGCAGCCCTATTCGCCGGAAACGTCGCGGGCGCCTATGAGCTGAGCGCCCTGGAGCTTTTACAAGCGGGCTGCGGCCTTCACGGTCTGGCGGGCGTTTTAGCAGAAAAGCGTTTTGGTGAGCGCGGCGTGCTGGCTACGGATTTATGTACTTGCTTAGGGCTGGTGGGGCAAAGAAACGCTTTGCCGCAGGAGCCGGGTTTACAGTCGAACTCGCCGCTTGGCAGAAAGGTCACCGTAACGGTGGATCACAAAATCGGCTCTCGTCCTGCCCAAAACGAAGAATTGCTCTATAAGCTGAATTACGGCTATGTACAAGAAGTGCTGGCGGCGGATAACGACTGGCAGGACGCCTATATTTGGGGAGAAAAAACGCCCTTGGAATACTTTGAAGGCGTGGTAACAGCCGTTATTCATCGGCTCCATGGCGAGAGAGCGCAATGGGTGGTCGCCAAGGCGGGATTATGCCCTACCGAGCAAGAAATACGAGAAGCGACCGCCTTTCAGGAGGAAAGCTTTGACAGCTGGATAGAGCGTTGAGTACGATTCAATTTCTTTTGGATACAAACTGCGGAGGATGATGGAATGCCTATTGAACTGGCGATTGTGGACGACTGTAAGGAGGACAGGGAGGGTTTCAGAAAGCAAATCGAGCTTGCGCTCAAAGACCAAACGTCATCCTTGAAGGTAGCGACGACTTGCTTTGACAGCGGGGTCGCCCTTTTGGAGCGGTTATCCGTTCAGCGTTTCTCCGTCATTTTTTTAGACGTCTGCATGAACGAAATGAACGGCATCCAAACGGCTCAAAAAATACGAGAGCAGGATATGGGTTGTCTAATCATCTTTTTAACCTACTCCGGCGAATACGCCTGGGACGCGTTCCCCGTTCATCCCTTTGATTATCTGCTAAAGCCCTGCGCCCAAAAAGAGGTGGAGCGCGTCCTTGCCCAAATCTTTAAGGCGTTAAAAGCGAGCGAGCCAGAGCTTGAGGTGAAATGCTCGCGCTGCATGGTGCGGGTGCTGTATCGGGATATCATCTATGTTGCGGCGGAAGGTCATTTTGTGGAAATGGAGCTTCGCTCCGGCAATCGACTACGCAGCTCCACCCCCTTTGCTGCGTTCATCGAGCCGCTATGTCTAGATGAACGCTTTCTATCCTGCAATCGCGGTGTGCTGATCAACATGGACGAGGTGCTCACCTTAACGGACGGGGTATTCAGCATGAACGGCGGGGAAAAATTTCCGTTGCGTCAACGCGGTCGCAGCGAGCTAACAAACCGCTTTATCCAATATCAGTTTCACCGAATCCGGCAGGGGGGCTGACCATGGATCAACAGCTATTTTTTCGCTGTCTGCTGGAATGGTTGATGCTGGTTCCCGGCGTGATCCTATGCTACATACCGGCATACCATTGCGTAAAGGATCGATCGTGGCGTTTTTTTACAATTATCGGCTCAGTAACGCTCTTATTCTGCCTGTCAGGCGCGGCGATTTGCACATGGCTGTCTCTGCCAACCAATGTGCTTATGCTTCCCTGTGTGGTAATCGCCTACCTTTTTTATCTGTACACGGTAAAGCTGGACAAGCTAAAGGCACTGTTCGTGGTGTGCATGGTGGGCGCGTATATGGCGCTGGCCATTTTGTTTACCAATTGTATTTGCGCGCCATGGGAAATAAACGACGATCTATATTATACCGTGCCCTCCGGCTTGGTTTGCCTTGGAATTGGATTTCTGATCACCCTGCCGGTTTCCGTATTGATGAAGCGAAGAATCAGCTGGTTATTGGAGGAATTTGAGGATCAACGCGTATGGAAATTTATCTGGCTGGTTCCTACCTTGTTTAGCTGCATAACCATCTACATGAATCCGACAAACTTTTCCACCCTTCTGGTCGGGCGCATGCAGCAGATTACCTTTGTATTGGGCTTGTTTTTTTGCGGGCTACGCCTGCTGCTGGACTGGACGTTTGTCATCCTTGCCCAAGGGATATTCACCCAGTCGCAGCTGCTGAACGAGAACCGTTTGCTTCGTGCGCAAACCACCTATTACAAGGAATTACGGGTCTCCATGGAAAAAACGAAGGTACAGCGCCACGATTTTCGGCAGCATCTCCGCGTGATCAGCCAGCTATGCGCCAATGGGAACCTTGCAGGGCTAAAGGAATACCTAAACGGATGTACGGAGTGGCTGGAGGAGGAGCGGGTTACGCTATGCGCCAACGCCGCCGTCGACGCGCTGGCGGGGCGATACACCGCTATCGCTAAACAGCAGGGCGCATCTATCGCATGGAAAATGATGCTTCAAAAGGATCTGCCCATGCCGGAGACGGATCTCTGTATTTTGTTGGGAAATCTGGTGGAAAACGCCATCTATGGAGCGCTGACCGCCCCTCCGGAGCAGCGACAAATTGTTGCAGAATGTAAAATGTTAAGCGACGCCATGCTAGGGCTGTCTGTCGAGAATCATTATGACGGCGTGAGCGTTTCCAAAGACGGCATATTCCAATCCACCCATGAAGGCGGCTCGGGCATTGGGCTAAGCTCCGTTTCAGCCATTGTGCGGCGTTATCACGGAAATATACAAATCCAAACGGAGCATAACGTTTTTTTGGTAAATGTGCTGCTATATTTGTGATGGATGACAGGTGAATCCCGTCCGCGAATCCATTCGCGCCTCATTGACTTCTCTGTTTTGCTGTGATACGATAAACCGTGCGCGTATTGGGGAGCGCTTCACTTTGCACAAAGGGGATGAACGGATGGAGACTTCGCATCTCAACGAAGAAATAGCGAAATCTTTGCCTCGCTGGGACGGCCCTCTCAAGCATCCTTTTTACAGCAAAGTCGTAAAACGCATATTGGATTTTACGGCTGCCGGTGTGCTGCTGGTGCCTTGCGGGTTAATTATGCTACCGATTGCCATACTGGTCAAAGCGACCACTCAGGGGCCGGTTTTTTATACGGCGCTTCGCGGCGGCTACCATAATAAAGCCTTTAACATCCTTAAGTTTCGCACGATGTACGTTGGTTCGGATCAATACAGCAGCACCACGGCGCTGAACGACCCCCGGGTTACCAAGATCGGACGGATTCTGCGGCGCACCAAGCTGGACGAGCTTCCTCAGCTATTTAACATTCTAAAGGGGGAAATGTCCTTCATCGGCCCCAGACCCGAGCTACTATGCTACACCACCCAATACGCCAAGGAGCAGGAATGCATTCTTTGGGTACGTCCGGGCATCAGCGATCCCAGCTCCATCAAGCTGATTAGCTTGGATGAAGCCGTGGGGCACGACGACCCCGAGGGTACCTACGAGCGGGTGATCCTGCAAGAAAAGAACCGTATGCGTGTAGACTATGCCATGCAGCAGGGGCTGCTATCCGACGCAAAGATTTTTATCACCACGCTATGCTGCGTGGCAAAAAAAATCCTCGCTGGGAACCCAGAAACGCTTACCAACGAAACCGCGCAACAAGGAGTATGCAAATGAGCAATCAGAAAAGCTTGGAGCTTGCCTACAAAATTCGCCTGCATGGATTGGAAATGACCAATCGCGGCGGCACCTCCCACATTGGCAGTATTTTTTCCATGGCCGATTTTTTAGCCGTGCTTTACGCAGATGTGGTTAACGTAAATCCTAAGGAGCCCAAAATGCCGTCCCGGGACCGCGTCCTTTTAAGCAAGGGCCATGCGGGCGCGGGCGTTTATGCCGCCTTGGCGGAGAGCGGCTTTTTCCCGGTAAAAGAGCTGGAAACGCACTGCCAGAACGGCAGCCGCCTCAGCGGGCATGTCAGCCACAAGGGGGTTCCCGGGGTAGAGGCTTCTACCGGCTCGCTGGGGCAGGGCATGCCCATGGCGATGGGCATGGCCATGGCAGCGAAGCTAAACCACGAAAAGCACCGCGTGTATTGCATCATCGGCGACGGGGAATGCGACGAGGGCGCGATTTGGGAATCGGCGCTGATTGCCCATCAGTTTAAGCTGGATAATTTTATCGTCACCATCGACTTTAACAAAATCCAATCGCTCGCGCCGGTGGAGGATACCATCGCGCTGGAGCCGATGGATGATAAATGGCGCAGCTTTGGCTGGCATGTGATTCGCGTGGACGGTCACGATCACACCGCATTACACGAAGCCTATGAAGAAGCGAAGGCCGCCATGGGTCAAGGCAAGCCCATTGTGGTGATTGCCGACACCATCAAGGGCAAGGGCGTAAGCTTTATGGAAAACGACGTTCTGTGGCACTACCGTACCGCGCGGGGCGAGGAGTACGACGCGGCACTGAAGGAATTGGAGGCTCACAAGCCATGAGAGACACCTTTGTACGTTGCTTGGAGGCCTATGCCAAGGAGCATCAGGAGCTGGTGCTGGTTACGGGCGATTTAGGCTTTGGAGTATTGCGCAACTATATTGCCCAATTTCCGGAGCGTTTTATCAACGCGGGTATCTCGGAGCAGGCCATGATGAGCATGGCCGCGGGGCTGGCGTTGGAGGGGAAAACCGTAGTGGTTTATTCCATCGGCAATTTTCCCACCTTGCGCTGCTTGGAGCAAATCCGCAACTGCTGCGCCTATCATAACGCCAATGTAAAAATCGTCTGTGTGGGCGCGGGCTTTGTCTATGGAACGCTGGGCATGACCCATCACGCCACGGAGGATATGAGCGCTTTGCGTATGCTGCCCGGAGTGCGGGTTTATGCGCCTGCGGACGCGCTGGAAACCGAAGCGGTGATGCCGTTGTTCTTAAGCGAGCCCGGGGTCGCCTATTTACGGATTGGTCGAGGGGGCGAGCCTCATTGCCACGAGGCGGGAGAAATCCGCGGCTATCAAACGGGCAAGGCGCTGGAGCAGTTTAGCGGCACGGACGCCTATCTCCTGACAGCCGGAGGTATATTACCCAGCGCCATTGAAGCAGCCAAGCTGCTAAAGGCGGAAGGCAAGTGCGTGGGCGTTGCCAGCTTTCCAACCATCAAGCCGCTAGACGAGGAATACTTAGCCTCTATCTGCAAAAAGGTTTCTACCCTGTTTACCGTGGAGGAGCACACCATTATCGGCGGCTTTGGCGGAGCGGTCTGCGAGTGCGTATCCGGGTTTAAGGAGAACCGTGCACGGGTGGTGCGGCTGGGGCTGAACGATACCTACTGCGCCATCGTAGGCAATCAAGCCTATCTGGAAAAGCAGTTTGGGCTGGATGGGCCGGGGATTGCCGACAAGGTACGTAGGGTGCTAAGCGGCGTCGAATAATGGCGCTCATGGGATAAATGATTATCAAGAGCCAGTTCTCTCAACCGATCGCTTGAGACTGGCTCTCTTTTTTATCGCCGCGAGCCATGGGAAACCTCGTTGCTTCCTCCCATTCAATATGCTATAATACAAACGAAGCCTCCAAGCAGGCAAACCACCCAAAAGCGAATCACGATTACAAAGGAGGGAGCTTTATGATTCTGGATCGTTGGGACAAAGCTCTTTGCTATCTGGGAATCAGCCCGGAGCTGGATATGGCCCTCCGTATGCTCCATGACTTAACGCCTCAGCAATTAGAGGTCGGGAAAAAAATACAACTAGACAGCGATAAAGTGTTTTATTCCACAAACGAAATTACGCTGTCTCCCCGCGCCCCTCGGTTTGAATTTCATCAGAAATACATAGACATTCATGTGCCTATCACCGGCACGGAAACCATCGCCCTATGCGCGGCTGATAGCCAGCCCAAGGATACTCCCTTTGATACGGAAAAGGACATGGGCCTTTTTGAAGGCCAACCCCTCTATACCGTAACCGTACCAGCCGGATGGTTCTGTCTGTGCATGCCCGGCGACGCGCACGTGCCCTGCATGGGGGAAGAGGGGCACGCCATTGTAAAGATGATCGTGAAGGTGCGGGCATAGCTGCCAGCGTCTAAGCGCAATGAACGGAGGAATTTTTTTGAAAATTGCTATCTTGATTCCCTGCTACAATGAAAGTAAAACCATCGCTAAGGTGGTTCAGGATTACCATGCCGCTTTACCGGAGGCGGACATCTACGTCTACGATAACAATTCCAAGGATCACACCGACGAGATCGCCCGGGAAGCCGGAGCCATCGTTTGCTATGAATACCGGCAGGGAAAGGGCAACGTGATCCGCACCATGTTCCGGGAAATCGAAGCGGACTGTTACTTGATGATTGACGGCGACGACACCTATCCTGCCGAAAATGCGCGGGAAATGGTGGATTTAGTGCTTGATAAGCACGTAGACATGGTTGTGGGCGATCGCTTGTCTGCCACCTATTTTACGGAAAACAAGCGTCCCTTTCACAATTTGGGCAATCGGACGGTAAAAGGGCTGGTTAATACCATTTTCAAAGGGAATATCAGCGATATCATGACGGGCTATCGGGCGTTCAGCTATCAGTTCGTCAAATCCTTCCCCGTGATTTCCAAGGGCTTTGAAATTGAGACGGAAATGACCATTCATGCCTTGGATAAAAACCTGAGCCTTCAAAGCGTACAGGTAGAATATCGGGATCGTCCCGCAGATAGCCCCAGCAAGCTTAACACCTATTCCGACGGCTTTAAGGTGCTGCGCACCATCGTTAGGCTATATAAGGAATACCGTCCCCTGTCCTTCTTTGGCATCTTGGCGCTGTTGCTGGCGTTTGTAGGCTGTATCCTATTCATACCCGTATTTTCCGAGTACATTCGCACCGGCTTGGTTCCTCGCTTTCCCACGTTAATCGTCAGCGGCGTTGCGGTGACGATGGGAGTGCTTTTGTGGATTTGCGGATTGATCTTAGATACAGTCGCCAAAAAGCATCGCCAGCTTTTCGAAATCAATCTTAATTTGCTAAACCTTATGCACAACCGTCAGGATACTACCAAATGAAGCGGATCAACGAAGCCGTCAGAAAGCCGTTCATCGTCGTCCTATGCCTGCTGCTGGGAAGCCTCAGCGCCATGAGCTTTGTCATCGACGGGGAGGGCTATATGGGCATGAGCGACCCGCCCGCCAGCTCCTCCAGCTATTTATGGTGCGCGCTGGCGGTTTGCTTCGCGCTTTTGTACTGGTATCTGTACGAAAAGAAAAAGCAGCGTCCCAGCCCTGTCATGGCGGCTTTGGGGCTGCTTTTTGGTGTGGTAAACGTACTGGGAGGTATGCTCTTCGCCTATGACAGCTGGGCTATGCTGTCTGATGGAAAAACCGCCGTGCTGACGCTATTGCGCTGCGTCGGGCAGGCGTTGCCCATGACGGCGTTTTTTACATGGCTGCACGACAGCCTTTCCCGTGGCATTCTGAGCAGACGAGCCGCACTGGACGACATGCGCTTGAGCCGCTTCCCCCGCCTGCTAGGCTGGTACAGAAAGCATCGAACCCTAGGCTGCATGGCGCTGCTGCTGCTCTGCTGGTCGCCTTACCTGATTTCTTACTATCCCGGCACCGTATGCTGGGATTTGGGCGAGATGGCAGCCCAATTTTTTGGCATGCGGGAAATGGACACATGGCATCCCGTCTTTTTAACATGGATTTTCGGCGGCTTGATTTGGCTGGGGCGACTTGTGGGCAGCGACAACCTTGGAGCGGCGCTGTTTACGCTGCTTCAAGCCCTGATGCTGAGCTATGCGCTGTCGCGGTCGCTGGCCTTTTTACGCATGCTGGGATTAAATCGTGCAGTTCGACTTTGCACCCTTTGCTTTTTTGCGCTCACGCCTTTCTTTGGCGGATATGCGCAATTCATCAGCAAGGACACCCTCTATGTTTCTACGCTGCTTCTGTTTAGCCTGAACGCCGCGCAAACCCTGCTGGATCATGCGGGAGAACTGCGAGAGCAGCGTAGAAAGCGCCTGTTCGCCCTCTTCCTCTGGGGACTGCTCACCTCGCTATTGCGCAGCAACGGCTTATACGTCATTTTGCCTACCTCCGTTTTGTTGGTAGCCTTCGGTGCACGGGGAAAGGAACGTCTGTCCTTAGCCGCTGCCTTAGCCGCCTGCGTATGCGGCGCGCTGCTTTTTTCAGGCGTATTGGTTCCAGCGCTAGGCATCAAGGACGAGACCGCCTCCGGGCTGTATTCCGTTTGCTTTCAACAAAGCGCGCGGGTGCTGCGGGATCATCCCGAAGCTGTCACGCAAGCGGAGTATGAGGAAATAAATCGAGTGCTGGACGGGGAAAATCTGGCGCAGCTCTATGAGCCTTGGATCTCCGACCCGGTCAAATACACCTTCAAGTTTTACGGTCAGGGGGCCGAAGCCGAAAAGGCAGCCCTGCAGCGTTACCTGACCACTTGGCGTTCTATGCTTACAAAGTACCCCCTTACCTACGCCGAATCATTTTTCGCTGGTAACATAAGCTATTATGCCTTCACACCTAAGCTGGAAGGGCAAACCTATAACAATCAAGCGGGAAACCGACTGGTGTTTGAAACCTACGACGTAGGCCAAGCGCCCGAATACCTCCATACCACGCAGCTTTCCGCACTGGACGGGCTGCGCTCGCTGCTGGCGGTTTTTGCACGGGGCTGGCGGCATATTCCGCTTCTAAGCCTGCTGTATGGCTGCGCCACCTATACTTGGCTGCTGGTGGGAGCCGGACTAAGTGCGGCAAAGCAAAAAAAATGGCGCAGGTTGGCGGCGTTTTTCCCTGCGCTATTAAGTCTCGGCGTTTGTATGCTCAGCCCGGTGAACGACTATTTCCGTTATTTCCTCCCCATCGTAGCCATGACCCCCTCCTTGCTGGGGCTTTGCGATCAAGGAGCGAAGGATTAGGCTCGCTTGTGATAGGTCTCCCGATAAGCGGAGGGCGTCATGTCTTTCTGGTTTTTAAACTGTCTTACAAAGCTGGTATATTGCGTATAGCCAATCCTTGCGGCAATATCGGCTACCGTAACGTCCGTTGTGCGCAGCATCAGGCATGCGTAAGCCATTTTGCGCGCCAAGATATAATCAGAAATGTTACAATTCATTTGTTCCTTAAACCGATGGCTGAGAGCGGAGATGGTCATCCCAAAGCGCTCCGCAACTGCGCCGACGGTCAGGCTTTCCAAATCCTCACACGCGGTAATGTAGCTGGCCACGCCGTTCATATCGGTTCGCGCATCGGAAAGCGGTTTCGCCGCCATCCATTGAAGGGCTTGTTGATGAAGCTCGTATGCATATTGCTGCATTCTATCCAAATCGCCCAAATCATGCTCGCCGATGCTCTCCACATACCACATACGGTTTAAGGCATATTGGGGGTTTAAGCGGCTAAGGGCGTGAAGGTAAGCGTTAATCATATCCGAAGCGATGGATTTGGCGAGGAACGGCTGTTTTTGGCTGGAAATGATCATATGATTGAGTACATCATACATCAAGGCCACTTTCTCCCGATCCGCGTTTTGGAGCGCCTCCCGAAGGGCTTCCATCTCGTTGGCGGGATAGAACAGCGCGTTATCCCAGCGTTCAAACAAAACCACGGATTCCTCCCCCGAACCGTTGATAGCGGTTAAAGCCTGCAAAAAGGAATCGGAAGCCTCGTGCCAGCGTTGAAAGCTTTGCCCGATAGAAAAACGGCAGCCCGGCAGCGCCTCCACAAGGGCGGTTAACCGCACCTTGAGGGAAGCACGCTCCTCCGTGGGCATCCCCAGCAGAAATACGGCGCAGCCCTTGTCGGCGTAAGCAAAGCCGTAAGCCTCAAAGCAGGAGGTTAACTGATCGGACACCATAGCCAGCAATTCATCCGCCGTGTTCGTGCGGCCGCCCTCCTGCGCCAGCAAGGCAATGCAGTGCCACGGCTGCTCAAAGCGCATATCCAACGCGTTCAGGTTCTGTTCCGCCGCCTCGTCGGAGGCATAACGGCCCCGAATGAGACGGATCAGCGCATGCTCCTGCAGGCCGTGGCGGCGGGTAGCATCCAGCTCCTGGCTGCGGCTTCGCAAATTTTCCACCATTTGCGGCAGCTGCTTTACACTGTAATGGGGGTTTGCGGAAAGCCCGGTCATGTTCACCATTTCCTGAATCGGCTTGGCGTGGCGCAGGGAAGCCAGACACAAACCCGCGATACATAATAAGCCAATGGCTAAAGATAGCGGCAGATACCGTCCCATCGCGCTTTTCAGCGCCCCGCTTAAGGGTTCCTCCGGCATGGTGAAGTAATAGCGCAAGCCGGTGGAGGAAGAATCGGACGCGCGCAGATACAGTCCGTTTTTAAGGAGAACAGGCCGCTGGAAAGGATCGTCTGATAAGGCTTCTATCGTCTCATCATCGGCGAAGACGTCTGCAAGCGGCCTATCCTTTTCGTAGGGATAGAGCTGTCGATCCTGATAGAAAATAAAGGCTTGGCTATTTTCCGGCAGGTTGGCGAACAAAGACTTTTCCAAATAGCTTCTGTCCAGCAAAAAGAACATCCAACCGTCCACATCCACGGGAAAAGCATACAGCACCGAGCCTTGTACCGCCGCACGCCCGTTTTGAAGCTGTCCGCTGCTGAACCAGCGAGCCTTCATATGCGCCCAGTCGAACTGATCGAAGGGCAAGGGCTCCTGCCCTTCCTCCACCACCAAATAGTAGTAGCTGGGATTATAGGTGCCCAAGGCGGTGATAATGGTATCCGCCGCCGATCGGCTGTAAAAAAGAATATCCGAACAAAAGCGGTTCATATTCACATAAGCCACCAATGTTTTGCGGATCTCCGTAATGTTATTAAAATTCTGCTTGAGCAGCCGTCCGTTGAACTCCTTGCGTTGGCTGGCTAACCCTGCCAGCGTACCCATCTGGCTGACGTAGGAATCAAAGGTTTCTTGGATTTGATCCATGCTGCGACCGATGGTTTCCGCCAGCTGGTCATTGGAGGCTTCCCGAATATATTGGTTGAAGAAAACGGAAAAGGATAAAAAAGGAAGCGCCAATACCAGCAGATAGCTGGCCGCATACCGTATCCACACGGAAATCTGCCGCCGTTTCACGTATTGAACCCCTCCTTAGAAAACACGGAAAGCGCGAGGGGGAAACCCCCTCACGCTATAAATGATACTGTTCTTAGAACTTGCCGTCAAGGAAATCCTGGTACCATTGCGTCCATTGAGCAGCGCCGTAGCCATCTACGTTCGAAAGATGAGTCTGCCATTTTGCATCGTCCACACCGTTCACAACGCAATCGGCCACAAAGGAATCCAAGTAGGCTTTCAGGTCGGCGTACACCAGTGCGCGCTCGCTGGTTTTATCTTCCGGTACGCTGCGAATCGGCAGCACTTCGGCAGCAAAGGAATCCTTCACTGTGTTTACAAAGCCCAAACGAACGACTGCCTCGGGGGCTTTTACAGGGTCGTTCTGTTCCAACTCGTTAGGCATAATCAGGCAGGGGTTACGATTGACCAAGCCGTAAGTATACTTCATGTTTTCGCGGGTGAAATCCGTGGTAACGGTATCGGGATACAAAGCCCATGCCTGTCCGTTTTCATCCATTTCCCACAAGAGGCCAGCCTCGCCATATTTCCATTCCATCTTGGTGGCGGTGTCTGCGTTCTGGGCGTCGAACCATTGCAGCAGCTTAGCGGGATCCTTGCAGGAGGTGGTGATGGCAAAGCCGAAGCGGTTGCCGGTGAAGCGCTCGTTTTCACCGCTTACCACAGGCTTGATTTCCGGGTAGTCGCTAGCCTGTACGGGAGCCATGGCTACATATTCGGCGGCGATTTCGGGGTCAAAGTTGGAGGCGGGGGTCCAGCCGCAGTAGCTGACGCCGATATTCTCCTTCAGCTTTGCGTAGTACTGCTGATTGGTCTGAGTGAAGCCTTCCACATCCAGCAAGCCCTCGCTAGCCAGCTTGTGGTAGAATTCCAAGCAGGAGCGGAACTCTGGCAAGGTAGGCGTAAAGATGAATTGACCGTTCTCAATTTTATAGTAGTCCACGAAGCCCCAAGAGCCCATAAAGTTGGTGAAATGGGCGGCCCAGTTGTTTTCGCAGAAGATCAAGGGCAGCTCGTCCGCGAGGCCGTTGCCGTTGGGATCGCCGTCCCGGACAGCTACCAGCACATTGTACAATTCCTCGGTGGTGGTGGGGATTGCAAGGCCCAGCTTATCCAGCCATGCTTTGTTGATAAACTGAATGCCGTTTGCCTGATTATCGGGGTTGGAGTAGTCGCCGACAGCCAAGGAATAGATGCTGCCATCGGTCATGGTGAGCATCTCCCACAGCTTGGGATACTGATCGTATTGCGCCTTGATATTGGGGGCGTTTTCGTCAATCAGATCACTCAGCGAGACAAAGGAATCCAAATTCTTTACCAGCATGTCCTCTGACAGCACGCCAAGGAAAGCGTCCGGCAGGTCGCCGCTAGCCAGCATCACATTGGCGCGTTCCGTTTCCGTGCCGGATTCCAGCTCCAGCCACTCAATTTTCACGCCGGTCTTTTCAAAGGCCTTCTGGGCGGCATATTTGGTGCCGATGTCCTCACCCTTGTCCAGCGTGTGACGGACGATGGCGATGGTAAAGGTGGGGACTTCTTCAGCCATTGCGACGATGGGCGTCAGGCCGATGAGCAACGTGAGCGCAGTGAGCAGAGCAACCAGTTTCTTCATAATGGGAACCCTCCTTTATATTGTATAAGGCATACGCCTTAGATACCGAATTATCCTTTAATGGCGCCGATCATTACGCCTTGTACAAAGTACTTTTGCAGGAAGGGGTAAATCAAAATAATTGGTAGCGTGGAAACCACGATAACACCGTACTTGACCACCTCCACCATCTGCTCCATCATCAGCGCCGCCTCCGCGTCCATCCCGCTGGTTGCCGTAGCGCTTTCGTAGGTCTTGGCGGAGAGCAGGATTTCCCGAAGATATAGCTGCAGAGGATACTTTGCCCGCTCCGTCAAGAAGATCATGGCGTTAAAATAAGAATTCCATTGGGCGACCAGCGCGTACAGGGCGATTACCGCCACAATGGCCTTTGATAAGGGCAGCGCAACGCTGAAAAAGAAGCGTTGATTGGTGCAGCCGTCTATAAAGGCGGCCTCCTGCAGCTCCTGCGGCAACGTTGTAACAAAGAAGGAGCGAACGATGATGATGTTATAAACCGAGGAGCAGCCAAGGATGATCATCAGAAAACGGGAGTTGACCAATCCCAGATCCTTCACCACCAAATAGAAGGGGATGAGTCCTCCGCCGAAATACATGGTGAAGACAAAATAAGCCATGATGCCGTTGCGCCCCGGCAAATCCTTGCGGCTGAGGGCGTAGCCCGCCATTACCTGCACCAGCACGGCAAGGATGGTACCCACCCCCGCGTAGAGCAAGGTGTTTAAGTATCCCTGCCAAATGCGCTGGTCGGCGAATACCCTCGTATAGCCCATCAACGTAAAGCCCCTAGGTCACAAAAGCGGCGTGCCGGAGTTCACATACTGAGGGCTGCTAACCGAGGCCAGAACAATGAAATACAGCGGATAAATGACGATCACCAGCGTCAGAACCACCAGTACCATCAGCACGAGATCGAAGGTGCGGTCGGCCTTGCATTCCCGAATCCCGGCAGGTTTATGAATAATGGATGCGTGCATTTCTCTTTCCTCCTTTCCTGCTAGATTCGTATTACCACAGACTGCTACCGGACAGCTTTCTAGCCGCACGGTTGACGATCAAAAGCAGCGAAAAATTGATAACGTTGTTAAACAGTCCGATGGCTGTGGAGTAGGAGTATTCGGCGTTCTGCAATCCCAGCTTGTAGGTGTAGGTGGAGATGACCTCTGAGGTGGTGAGGTTTAAATTATTCTGCATCAGAAATACTTTTTCATAGCCTACATTCATGACGCTGCCGAAGTTCATAATCAGCAAGATTACCATGGTGGGCATAATGGTGGGTAGATCGATGCTTAGAATCCGTTGAAATTTATTGGCTCCATCGATGATAGCCGCCTCGTGCAGCTCCGGGGCAACGCCGCTTAGGGCCGCCAGATAGATGATCGAGCCCCAGCCCGCGCTCTGCCATACGCCCGACCAGACGTACAGGTGCCGGAACCAGTCCGGGCTTCCCATAAAGAATACGCTCTGCCCACCCAGCGAGGTAATCAAAGTATTGACAAAGCCAGACCGTGGTGAAAGAAATACATTGAGCATACCCACCATCACTACCAGCGAAATGAAATGGGGCGCATAGGTAACGGTCTGGGTAAATTTTTTCAGCTTCGGGGATTTAATATAGTTGAGCATCAACGCCAATACAATGGGCATCGGAAAGCCGGCCAGCAAAGTATAAAGGCTGATTAACAATGTATTGCTCAACAGCGTCCAGAAGCGGGGAGAATTGAAAAAAGTTTCAAAATACTTTAGTCCAACCCAAGCGCTGCCCGTGATGCCCTTGGACGGCTTGAAGTTTTTAAAGGCGATCTGTATGCCGTACATAGGCGCATAGGCAAAGATAGCCAGATAGACGACGGCGGGTAACAGAAACAGATATAGAAAGTAATTGGATTTCATCTGCTTTAACACTAACCGTCTCTTACGGGCGCGCTGATCTTTCCGTTGAATTTGCCATGCTTCGCTGGTCATGGGCTTCCCTCTTTTCTCACAGCTATTTCATGCCTCTACCATAGCACGGATTTTGACCAGCGGCATCCCCTCAAGTTTTGCATGGGCATAGCAAATCCAAAAAGTAAGCGCCTACAGGGTTTTCATGCAAACCCGATAGGCGCTTAACGCAAATGCTGCGATGAGGAGCGCAAATTCTGCTATGCCAGAATGATTTCCACCATCGCCGAGCGGAGACCCTCTGCCTCGGCATAAACCTTGAGCTTTCCAGCCGTGGTTCCCGCGCGCACCAAAACGGCAACCAACCCCGCATACATCCTGCGGTCGGGACAGGTAACCGGGTTATGGTCGCATACGCTGGAGCCTGTACCCGTCACCTGCCCCAAGCCGTTTGCGTTAAAATGAACCATCGGGCTGGCGGTAGGCACATGACGGCCCTCGCTATCCACACAGTCACAGGTGAGCACAGCCACATCCTTGCCATCGGCCTTGGTTCCGGGCGTGTTCAGGGTTAAGCGAAGCGCCACGGGCGCGCCTGTGGTTTCCACGGCTTCCTCGCAAACCAAAGCGCCGTTTTTCCAGCCTTTAGCCGTCAGCCTGCCGGGTTGGTAGGCAACCTGCCAATCAGCATGACCATAACGCTCGATCTGGCGTACGCCTTGGGAAACACCGTTCAGGAAAAGCTCTACCCGGTCGCAATTGGTATAGGCGCGCACCAAAATTTCCTCGCCCTCAAAGCCGTTCCAATTCCAATGGGGCATCAAATGAAGCATCGGCTTTTCGGTCCATAGGGACTGATTTTGATAAAACGCATCCTTCTTTTGCAAAAACAGATCCAATGCGCCGGACTGCGAGCATAGCCGGGGCCAAACGGTTTCCCCTCGATGCTCAATCCCTGCCCATTGGTAGCCCCCCGCCACCCAAGGCCGCTCCATGAAGTATTTCCACGTGCGTTCACGGGATAAAAAAGATTTATTCGTGTCACGGTCATAGCCGTAGATAAAGCCCCGGGAGGGACAATCGGCCCGATACCAGCCTCTGGTGGTGCCAGTGGCGCAGTTTTCCGTAGATACAAAGGGCTTGTCCGGATACTTTTCATGAAGGCCGTCGAAGGACTCGATATTATAGTTCACGCCAATCACCTCCACCGCCTCCATGGCCTTGGCAATGGAGGGCGAATGAGAAACGGCGGTGGTGACGGGGCGCGTGCGATCCCAGCGATGAACCTCCGCTGTCATCCGTTCCGTAATCCTTCGTCCAGCGTCGGTGATGTGCAGGGGTTCCTCGTTGCCCACCGACCACAGCACCACAGAGGGATGGTTGCGGTCGCGCTTGATCAGCATTTCCAATTGTGCCAAGCCCTCCGGAGTGGTTTCAAACCAACGGGTTTCATCCATTACCAAAAAGCCCAATTCGTCCATGCAATCCATGCTATAGGCATGCTGAGGATAGTGAGAGGTTCGGTAGCCGTTAGCGCCCATTTCCTTGAGCAGCGTAAGGCGATAGCGCTGTACCCGCTCGGGCACAGCCTTTCCCGTCAAGCCGTAATCCTGATGACAGCATACCCCCTTGATGATCACATGGCGATCGTTAAGGAAGAAGCCTTCGCTAGCGTCGTAGCGAATGGTGCGGAAGCCGAAACGGTTTTTCTGCTGATCTACAGGCTCGCCGTCTAGCAGCACCTTTGTTTCCGTGGTATAAAGCACAGGCGAATCCACATCCCACAAGGCCGGAGCCTCCACCGAGAAGCCCTGCTTTAGCGTAGCATGATCATAGGCTGGAATCTCCTGCGTAGCCGTGGCAGAGGCGATGACGGCCCCATCCGGGCTGATGAGCCGCGTTTCTACCTCGGCATTGACGACGCTCTTGCTGTCGTTACGCAAGGTGGTATCCACTGGCACGTACCAAGCGCCGTTAGCCTGCTTCTCCGGGTGAACGTAAACGCCGTAGCGATCCACGCTGACAGCATCGCAGATTTCCAGCCATACCGGGCGATAAATACCCGCTCCCTCATACCACCAGCCTTCATGCTCGCTGGATGCGTCGATAAAAACCGCCACTACGTTTTCCTGATCAAAGGTGACTACGTCGCTGATGTCCACCTCGAAGGAGTTATACCCGCAACGGTTGGTATATAAATAACAGCCGTTGACATAGACGGTGGCGTGGACCCCCGCCCCCTCGAAATACAGACGGATTTTCTTGCCCTCTAACGCCGCATCCAAGGAAAAATGCTTACGATACCAAGCGTTCTCATAGTGAAAAAAGCCCAAGGTATCGTTATTGTCAGGCTTTGGCTCTTGGGTGATAATATAGTCATGGGGCAGGGTAACCGTATTCCATGTCTCGTGGGTGATCAACCCTTGATCGTTATAGGCGTTGGGGCTGTCCAGATAGCCGCGCGCAGCAGGGCCGCAGCGGCGTCGCTCCGCCTTAGCCTCCAGATAGAGCGCTGTTTTTAGGAGCGGTACCTCCACTTGAATGTCGCCCTGATGAAAGAGCCAGTCGTCACAAAAGGATACGGTTTGCCGCATGATAGGTTCCCTCTTTCTTTTGGTTTTTTATAAGCTTTCGTTACGCCATTCGCCGCCTAGGATAGAGTGATTGAGGAAATCAACCTTGGGATTTTGAGGAGCTTGGTGCAGCTCCAATACAATGATTTCATTACCTGTAGCCTTGAGCAGTCCCCCGGGCAGGTACAGGGTACGCTGCGGGCCAATGCGCCAATGGCGGCCCAAGGCAAAGCCGTTAATCCACACGCAGCCCTTGGCAAAGCCGGGCAACGCCACGTGGGTATCAATGCCCGGCTCAGCATCGAACGTACCGCGAAAAAAGCCGGGGCAGGCATGGGCGCTTTCAGAGAAGCGAAGACGGGACAGGTTGTCCATAGGCATGGCTCGCTGCGTCCAATGATAAAGCCGGGCGTTGCCCCAATAGACGGTGCCGGTAATTCCCTTTTGCTCGCCCAGTCCACGTCCCGTATTGCAGCGCCCCATATTTTCCACCAAAATATCCAGCTTCACGGGGCCGTTTTCCGTGGAAAGGCATAGCTCCGGCAAGGGCAGATCCCGCTGATAAACGCCACGATATTCGCCATTGGTGAAAATCTGCGCACGATCATGAAGGCCTTCAATTTGGAGAGGAGCCTTTTGTTGTATGCCTCCCGGCAGCATGGTGGAATACAGCACAAAGCCATACCCCTCGTTTAGCTGTTCCATGGTCAGGGGAGCGACGGAAGCAACCGGCGTAGACAGCACGTCCAGCTGATCGAAAACAGGAGCGCATTCCCTTAAGGCTACGGGGGGAAGGGACTGACAGCAGACCGTTGGCGGTTCCTCCGACCGTATCGGCTTTCCCAGAAAGCGATCCAGCTCTCGGCGACAGGCATAGTACTTGGCGGTGGGCAGCCCGTCCTCGGATACCGGCGCGTCGGCGTCATAGCTGGTGGTTATCGCCCGAAACATGGTACGGCCCGTGGGGTCAAAGGAATCCGTAACCCGCGTGCCATTCATAAAGCCAAAGTTGGTTCCGCCGCAGAACATATAAAAATTGACCAGTCCCCCATGCTCCAAGGCTTCCCGGTAGCCCGCCGCTACCTCCTCCACGTTTCGGCGGCGGTACGCTTCGCCAAAGTAGCAGGAGCGTCCGCTCCAATATTCGCCCACCAGAGCCGGCTTGTCCGGTTGAAGCTCCCGCAAATGAGCAATGGCCTCGGCGCTCTCGATACGATAATTCACGCCCATCCATTCCCCAGGGATGGAGCCTAGCTTCATCATCTTGATTTGATTGCCGTCAGTGGTATAAAAGGGTACATCCACGCCAAGCGCGGCCATGGTATTCCGAAGCCATAGCAGGTATTCCTGATCGTCCCCCGCGCCGCCGTACTCGTTTTCCACAGCCATGGCGATGATTGGCCCACCCTTTGTGGAAAGATAGGGAACGATTAAGGGAATGAGCGTCTCATAGTACTTTTGAACAGCTCCAATAAATTCCGGGTTCATGCACCGTATCGCCATTCCGGGCTTGTTAAGCAACCACCATGGCAGCCCGCCGAAGTCCCATTCGGCGCAGATAAAGGGGCTGGGGCGCAGCAATACCCGAAGCCCGGTTGCTGCACAGCGCTCCAAAAAGCTGGGTAGGTTCAGCATGCCATCGAAGCAGAACCGCCCCTCCCGAGGCTCGTGAAGGTTCCAAGGCACATAGGTTTGAACGCAGCTTAACCCAAAATCCTTCATCAGGTCCAGCCGACGCTGCCAGCCCTCCGGGCTTACCCGGAAATAGTGCATGGAGCCGGAAGCCAGATAGAACGGTTGATCGTCCAGCCACAGGCTGTCGGTTCCGATTTCTAATCGCGTTGGTTTCATGAATTGTTCCTCCTTGTTGGCTATACCATAGCATAGAGCAATGAAAAAGGACAGCCGACAAAATTTGCGGCTGCCCTTACATGATTTGCGATTGGTTATTTCAGGAGCTTCTGGGCCTCGGCAGTCAAATGTCCGAGCAGCTCCTTGGCTTTTTTCTCGTCCTTGTGGTTGACGTTGACGTACAGCTTTATCTTCGGCTCCGTGCCGCTGGGACGTACGCAGACGAAATGTCCGCCCTCCATGGCAAAGTATAATACGTCGCTTTCGGGGTAGTCCATTTTTTCCACTTTTCCCGTGGCCACGGTGGTATCCGTACCTGCTATAAAGTCCATGACGCGGGCTACCTTTACGCCGCCGATTTCAGTGGGAGGATTCTTGCGGATCCTTGCCATGATCTCGCCCATTACCTTCAGCCCGTCGATGCCGGGCAAGGTGGTGGACTCCACATGCTCCAAATAATAGCCGTATGTTTGGAAGATATCCTCCATCACGTCGCAGAGGGTCTTGCCCTTGGTACGGTAGTAGGCCGCCGCCTCGGCAATCAGCAAAGAGGCGTTTACGCCGTCCTTGTCGCGCACAAAGGTGCTGCTCAGGAAGCCATAGCTTTCCTCAAAGCCAAAGAGGAAGGTATGGCTCTTTTCATCCTCGAACTGTTGGATTTTTTCACCGATGAATTTAAAGCCGGTCAGGGTATCGAAAAGCTCCACACCATAGGCGCCGCAGATGGGTCGAGCCAGCTCCGTGGATACGATGCTCTTTACCACCGCCCCGTTAGCGGGTAGGTTGCCCTGTTCTTTTTTACCGCTGAGTATATAATTGAGCATTAAGCAACCGATTTGGTTGCCGGTCAACAGTCGGAAGCTGCCGTCCTTTTCACGCACTGCCACGCCTAAGCGGTCGCAGTCTGGATCGGTGCCGAAGATTGCGTCCGCGCCCACCTCGTTAGCCAGCTTGATCGCCAGCGTAAAGGCGGCGGGGTCCTCGGGATTGGGTACCTTGATGGTGGAGAAATTAGGATCGGGATTCTCCTGCTCCTTCACCACGCTCACATTCGTGATGCCGATTTCCCGCAAAATGCGGCGCACCGGCACATTGCCGCTACCATGGAGAGGCGTGTACACAATCTTGAGATTCTTGCCCTCCTCCCGCAGCATTTCGGGATGAATGGAAAGGGTTTTCACCCGGGCGATATAATCGTCGTCCACCTCCGCGTCCCCAATGATGTGCAGCAGTCCGGCTGCTGCGGCGGCTTCCTCGGTCATGGTCTTGGCTTCCGTGAAGCTCAGCGCGTCGATGGCGGCGGTAACGGCGGCGGCGGTTTCCGGGCCGATTTGAGCGCCGTCCTCGCCATAGACCTTATAGCCGTTATACTGGGGCGGGTTGTGGCTGGCGGTGATGACCACGCCGGCAGCCGCGTTTAAATGACGCACGCCGTAGGATAAAAGCGCTACGGGGCGAAGCGCGTCGAACAGGTAAACCTTCACGCCGTTGGCGCAGAGCACCAGCGCCGTTTCCTTAGCAAATTCAGCGCTCATGCGGCGGCTGTCGTAGGCGATTACAACGCCCCGCTCCTTGCTGCCGGGCTCTGTGGAGAGATAATCCGCCAAGCCTTGGGTTGCCCGGCGCACCGTGTAAACATTCATGCGGTTCATGCCCGCGCCCAGCACGCCGCGCATGCCCGCGGTGCCAAAGCTCAAGTTGCGGTAGAACCGGTCTTCCATTTCTTTATCATCGTTGGCAATGGATTCCAGATCGGTGATGATGGCTTCATCCGCAGCAAAATCGTGGAGCCAATTTTTGTAGTTCTGCTGATAGCTCATAGGGTTCCGCCTCCAATGCTCACTTGTTTTGAAACGCCCGGAGGCGTGTTCAAAGCTGTACCTCTATTATAATGGAAGTCATACTTGTTTGCAAATGTTTTATCGTTTCACCCTTGCACGTCAATAAGCACCTTCATGGTGGTTTCGCGGTTCGCGTCAATGTATTCATAGGCCTTCTGATAATCGCGGAAGGGGAAGGTCTTGCTCATCAGCGGAGCCAGCTTCACCTTACCCGCGCCGACCAGCTCGATGGCCTCTACATAGTCGGGATGGCGGTACATCATGGAGGTGTTCAGGTCCAGCTCGTGATCGTTAAGCACCGCCAAATCCACCTGCCCCAAGTCGGCAAAGACCGCTACCAGAATAAGGGTAGACCCTTTGCGCGCACAGGCAATCGCTTGGTTGATGGTGATGTTATTACCCGCGCAGTCGAAAATAACGTCGGCTTTATCGGAGCCGAAAGCGGAAACCAGCGCTTCCCCAAAATCCTGATTCCGGGTATTGACGCAGTGGTCGACGCCGCAGCTTTTAGCCAGCGAAAGGCGCAAATCGCTTACGTCGGTAATCATGACCTGATCGGCTCCCATGCCTTTGGCGGTCTGGGCCACAAGGTTGCCAATGGGGCCGGCTCCCAGCACGGCGATTTTCATACCCGTTACATCGCCCGCCCTGCGCACAGCGTGCACCGCCACGGCTAGGGGTTCAATCATCGCTCCCTCGTCAAAGGATAATTCGTCCGGCAGCGGCGTTACCTTCTCGGCAGACACCGCAAAATATTCGCTGGCCATACCGGTGGTCTGAAAGCCCATGACTTTCAGCTTTTCGCACAGGTTATACCGTCCATGACGGCAAGGATAGCATTGGCCGCAAACCACCTGAGGCTCCACCGTCACCTTTTGCCCGATATGAAGGCCGGTAACGCCCTCCCCCATCGCCGCAATCTGCCCGGAAACCTCGTGGCCTTGGGTGACGGGATAGGTGGTAAAGGGATGCTTTCCGTGATAGACATGAATATCGGAGCCGCATACGCCGATTTTCATCATACGGATCAGCACCTCGCCGGGCTTGGGAACAGGGGTGGGGATTTCCTGAAAGGCAATTTGCTTAGGCGCAGTCATAACCTGTTGTAGCATATTATTTTCCTCCCATGGCTTAAGTACCTTGAATATAGCACTTGCACCTTGCTTTTGCAATTCCTTTTTCCCCCTTTCCAATGCTTCTTGCTTTCCCTAAGGAGCTTCTGCTATACTATGCATTGCTGAAAGCATCGTAGAGGAGGCGCGTTTTTTTGGAGGCTCCATGGCGAATGAATGCGCTGGCGCTGGCCGGGCGAATCATTGTGGAAAACGGCGGCGAAATCTACCGCGCGGAGGATACGGTCGTACGAATGGCGCAGGCGCTGGGCCTGTCCGAGACAGATGTGTTCTGCATCCCCAGCGGCCTGTTTATTTCCTTTACCGATGAACAGGGAGAGCGTCAAACCTCCGTAAATCGAATTTTTACCAGAGGCACTCATTTGGCGCGGGTGGACGCTGTCAATCAGATTAGCCGCCGGATGTGCGGCGGAGAATTAACCGATAAGCAGCTCCTTTTTGAGCTGCAAAAGGCCGCCCTGCTTGGCAATAAACAATCGTTCTGGGCGGTGCCGTTCTCTTCGTTTCTCACCACAGCCGGCTTTACCGTAATGCTTGGGGGCGGCTGGTGGGACGTGCTGGTGGGCGGGCTGTGCGCCGCCGTAACCCCCCTATTGCCATGGCTGATCGTGCGCAAAAAGGAGGATACGGTGCTGATGATGCTGGTGGGCAGCTTTCTTTGCACGCTGCTCCCCCTTCTTTTTAACCAGTATACAGGCCTAGGCTTTCCTGACGCCATGATTGCAGGCGCGCTCATGCCGCTGGTGCCGGGGCTGAGCATGACCAACGCCGTGCAGGACGTAATGCGCGGGGATATGGTATCCGGCATTTCTCACGGAGCACGAGCCCTTTTGTCCGCTGCGTTGATTGCGGGGGGCGCGTTGATGGCTACCCATTTGATGGGAGGGATGCCGTGATGGTGATCGGCTTTGTGCGAGCTGCGCTATCCGCCTTTGTCGGGGCGCTGGGCTTTGGAGCCTTGATGCATGCGCCTATGAAGGCGCTGACGGTTAGCTCCGCCATCGGGTCGCTAGGCTATGTGATTTATTGGTTGTGTCCACAGCTTGGTATGCAGGAGGCCGTCGCTATGTTTCTGGCCGCTTTTGTCGCCTCGGCGGCGGGACAGATCGCCGCTAGAAAAATGCGGATGATCTCTACCATCTTTACTACTGTCGCCATTCTGCCGCTGGTGCCGGGCATTGGGCTGTACCGTTCCATGTGGGCCTTGGGACAGGGTGAAACCAGACTTGGCGCGTCCATCGCCGTGGAGACCATGGCGCTTATTCTCATGATTGCGCTGGGCGTTGCCTTAGGCTCGACACTATTTGGCATTCGGCGCAGGCCGCGCCGCAAAGCCGATTCAGACTGATTTCCCAAAGGAGGAAGATTCATGCCAAAGCGAAAAACATCCGAGGGATCGGTGATCCTTTGTAATGCATCCATTCTGCTCTACTTATTCTGGCTGCTCCTGCCCGCTGTGCAAACCACCGGGCGCGCAGCCTTCGGTTGCCTGACCGTGCTCCTGTTTGCCGTAGGTGTGGCGCTGGACTGGGAATATGTAAAGAAAAGCTGGCTAACGATTAGCTTGCGCGCGCTTTGCGCAGCTCTAACGCCGGTTGCTTTATACGTTTTTCTGGAACGGGGAGGTACGGGCTTTGCCGGCTTCTATGTGCAGAACGTCATGTTTTGGTTCCCTTTGGTCTACTGCGCCTACGCCCGGGAACGCAACGATCCGCGCCTTTGGCGCTATGTGAAGCCGCTGCTGCTGACCGTTATCACCGTCACCACGCTGACTACCATCGGCTGGCTGATACAGGGCATGCTCCGGGGCGGACGGGTATATGCCTATTCCCGCTCCTTAGGCAGCGCGGAGCCGGGACGGGAAGCCTACCTGAAGGAGCTGATGCTGCGCAACATCGGCGGCTATGATTTTGTCTATGCCACAGTGATTGCACTGCCCCTGACCTGTATTGGCATACAAGCATGCCGGGGCTGGAAGCGCGTCGGTTTTATTGCGCTGTGCTGCGCCCAAGCCGTGATGGTGGTGCTATCCCAATATACGTATGCCATGGTATTTACGGCGATTCTTCTTGCTGTGGAAATCATCGCTTGGCTATCTCGCTTGCTTTGGAAGGTAAAGCCGGGTATATCCTTGCTCATTGGCGTGGCGCCGCTGCTGCTGGTATGGTTTCTGCGAGAACCGTTGGTGGGCTGGGCGGCAGCGCTGTGCGAGCAGATCGGCTTTACTAATTTCAGCTTTAGCCTAAAGCAGCTGCTGGTTGCCATGGAGGGCGGCGTTACCGACGAGGCCTCACGGCTGGGGTATTATCTCATTCCCTTGAAGGGCATTGCTCAAGCGCCTCTCTTTGGCACGCTTTTTGGAGGGGAGAAGCTGCTAAGCCAGCATAGCGACGTACTGGATCTGCTTTCCGGTATGGGAATCATCGGTACGGCGTTGATGGGCGGCAGCGTCTGGCTGATGGGGAGAGGCTGCCTTCAGGGCGTTATGAAAAGCCCCTATCGGGCGCAGCTTTTGATGATGGCGGCAGCCCTTTTCGCCACCGCGACGCTGGGCACAGCCGTCTACAGCCGGGATATTATGGCTGTAGCAGCCATGGGTGTTTTGCTTGTGCTGGGGGCTTCAAAGCGCATTGACAATCCACCGTGCCAATGATAAGATACGTACAGGCTTCGACGCAAGTTGAGGCAAGCAAGGAAGGGAGCAATCAACAATGTCTGTTACCAAAAGGATGTCCATCGGTGAAGTTTTGCAAATAGATCATGGCACGGCCAATATCTTCATGAGCTTTGGGATGCACTGTCTGGGATGCCCTCACGCCACTGCGGAGGCTATCGAGGACGCATGCGCCGCTCACGGTACCGATCCTGACGCGCTTGTGGAAAAGTTGAACGAATATCTAGCTTCTAAATAATTATCACGTGGAAAAAAACGTGGAAAAGTGATAAAACGCTTGATAAATCAAGCGTTTTATTGATTTCAACCCATCATGTGGAAAACTCTTCCGATACGTGGATAACTCATGGAAAACCTATGGAAAGGACGTGGAGAAGGATGCAGATTCACACCGAACAAGAGGCCTTATATATCGCCTGTGAGATGGAAACCGGGGCGGTACAGCTGTATGCCCGTGCGTTGCATCTACTTAAGGAGCAGGGACGGGAGCAGGAGCGCTTGTATTATCAGGTGTCCTTTATGCACAGCGACGAGCAGGAGCACCTTCGTCAATTCCGCGCCCTCTACAATGGGCTTGACGTGGATGAAGAACAGCGCCTGACTTTATCCGCCGTAGCGGAGGGCGTTTTGTTTGAAGGCGGGCTCATGGGCGCCGTGCGCAACGGACTATTAACGGACGCGCCCAGCATGCTGCGCTACGCCTTGGAAGCAGAAAAGGTATCCGCCCAAAAGTATCGGGAATTCGCAGCCCTTGCGGACACACAGGAGGCACGTTCCACTCTTCTGCTAATCGCCGCAGAGGAAGATAAACACGAGCGCGACCTGGAAATGCAGGCAGAGCTCGCAAAAGAAACAGAGGATGAGCAGTGATGAGCGATCGTCGTAACAACAAGGTCTTGGTATTAGCCATGGGCGGCATGCTGGCTGCGTTGATTTTTGTGGCAACCTATTTCTTTCAAATTCCCATTTCCATCACCCAAGGCTATATTCATCTGGGCGACGGCTTTATTTTGCTGGGCGCAGCGCTGCTGGGCTGGCCAGCCGTTGCCGCCGCCGCGGTGGGAAGCATGCTAGCCGATCTGATGGCGGGCTACACCTTATACTGTCTGCCCACCTTTCTGATCAAGGGCGCGGTTGCGGCAGTCGCGGTTTGGGCGACCCATGGCAGCAAGCCCTATTGGTTGACCGTCGTGCTGCTAGCCGTAGCGGAACTGGTCATGGTGGGCGGCTATTTCCTTGTGGAATGGCTGATTTTGGGCTATGGTCTGCCCGCAGCTGCCGGCGCAATCGCCCCGAACCTGGTGCAGGGGTTGAGCGGCGTTATCATCGGCGGCGTGTTGATTCCGCTGATGCGCCGGGTCAAGCTGCCGGGAATTGGCTGATAGAGCACATAGCGCTTTTTAACGCGAAGGGGCCGGAGTATCTAACTCCAGCCCCCTTTGTTATATTCCCCTACAGGATCACGAGGATTTCGTTTACATCCTTAAGCGCTTTCTCCGGAATCAAGCCGTCTGGCTGTTCAATGCCGCCTAGCAGCACCCGCGAGGGTCTGCCTTCTCTGTGAGCGCTATTGTCCACGGTGATACAAAGAGCTTTGCCCCGAAAGCGCTTCGTCATGGTAAAGCCGTTCCATTCCTTGGGAATGGCTGGCGCAATTCGAAGACCCTTGGGGGTAGGTCGCAAACCCAGTATTCCCTCCACGCAGCCCACCATAACCGTGCTAGCGGTACCGGTAAGCCAGTGCACATGCGCCCGTCCGGGCTGAGGCGTTTCGTGACCCTCGATAAATTGCGAGTGGACATAGGGCTCCGCTTCCCGAAGCTCCGCCCGGTCATTATAAGCGGCAGGGCAGCTTTCCCGGAAGTACTCGAAAGCGCGGTTGCCATGCCCCAGCAGGGCTTCCGCTAGAATCGCCCATCCCTGAGGCTGGCAGAAGACGCCGCCATTCTCCTTGGTGGAAGGATTGAAAAGCAGCATTCGTGCTCCGTCAAAGGCATGGTAGCGATAGCAGGGAGCCATCACCTCCAGCCCAAAGGGGGTATTCAAGCCCTTGTGGACGGTTTCCATAATGGTTTTCGCCTGCTCCTGCGTTGCTGCGCCGCTGATAACCGCCCAGCTTTGGGGATTGAGCCACAAAGAGGCTTCTTCGTTTTCCTTGCTGCCGATCTTTTGCCCATCCTCGCTAAAGCCGCGCAGGAAACGGTCGTCCTCCCAAAACAAGGCGTTGATGCTGCTTCTCAGCTTCTCCTGCAAATCCGCCAGATAAGCTTCGTAATCGGCTTCTCCGGCGATAGCGGAAAGCAGCTCCCGCAGCACGCCGACGGCTTCATAGAGCTGGAAAGCCACAAAGCTGCTCTCGCCCAAAGCGCCTAGACGCAGGCAGTCGTTCCAATCAGCATAAAGCCCGGCAGGTAGGCCGTGAGCTCCCAGATGATGCATGCTAAAATCAATGGCTCGCTTCAAATGCTCCAGCACCGTGCCCTCATCCTGATCCGCGAAGGGAACGACCTGCTGTAAATAGGCAGTGTCGCCGGTTTCCGCAACGTACTTGTATACAGTGGGGAAAAGCCACAGCGCATCGTCGGCACGGTAATGGGGATGGCCGGTTTCCTTCACGTAGCTTTCCTGCTCCGGCGTGTCCTCCTGCCCCGCTTGATGGGTAAACTTTACCAGCGGCAGCCCGCCGCCATGATGCACCTGAGCGGAAAGCATAAAGGTAAGCCGTTCCTTAGCCATCTCCGGGTCCAAATGGATTATGCCCTGAATGTCCTGCACCGTATCCCGGTAGCCGTACCCGTTGCGCTGGCCGCAGTAGAACAACGAGGCGGCGCGGCTCCATACAAAGGTGGTAAAGCACTGGAAGGCATTCCACGTGTTCACCATGGAATTAAAGGCCGGGTCGGGCGTATCCACACGAAGCCCATCCAGCTTGCCATGCCAATAAGCCTTCAGTTCATTCCATTCTTCCTGCACAACCTTTTCTGGGTTTGCATAACGGCGGAGCAGCTCGCTTGCCCCCTCCTCCCCCATCTGCGCCAGCAGGAAAACCATCGTACGGCTCTCGCCGGGTTGAAGCGTCAGCGCCGTATGAAGAGCGCCGCAGGGATTGCCATTATAGTTGAGGCTATTGTCTAAGCGGCCGTCCACAACGGCTTGAGGTGCGCAAAAGCGCTTCTGCCCCAAGAACCGCTCCCGTCGTCCGGTGTAGCTTGACACCGACGCTCCAGCAAGGCCGAAAAAGCGTTCCTTGCCGTTTTCTCCCTTTGCTCCAACGTCGCAGTATTCATTGATGTGCTGTAAAATATGATCTTTCTTAAACTCTGTGCGGGTGATGAACTGGGTATATTGAAGGTTGACCAAATCCTGTTCATAGAGACTTTCCGTGGTCAGCTCGCAGTAACCGAAAACAGAGAGCTGACGGGCTTTATCGCCGGAGTTGGTAACGGTCAGCCGCCATACCTCGTAGTTTGCGTTCAAGGGAACATAATAAAGCGCGCTGGATGCAATTTCTCCATAGGCGCTATCAAAAATCGTATAAGCCGTACCGTGGCGGCAGGCCGTTTGATACTCGTCCAGCGGCTTTTCCACAGGCCGCCAGCTAGCCGACCAGAAGTCTCCGTTCTCGTCGTCCCGCAGGTACAGGTAGCGGCCCGGCTCGTCAAACTGATTAAAGGTATAGCGCAAAATCCGTCCCGCCGCGCCGGATTTAACGAAGCTGTAGCCTCCGGCATTTTGGGTAATGATGGCTCCATAGGCGGGTGAGCCTAAGTAATTCGCCCAAGGCATGGGCGTGCGGGGATCGGTAATGACATACTCCCGGGCGGGATCGTCAAAATAGCCGTATCGCATGGAACAGCCTCCTTATCGATAACGTAATCGTTTACGTTGATGGATAAATTGTACCATTTTTATCCATGTTTTGCAATGGTATGAAGCGTGTCCCCGCAAAATAGAGCTTCGTCCTCTATTTTCGCACAAAACGAATCTGGCAGCAATCGTCCCCTTTGGCTAGGGTCTTGGGCAAATCCAGTCTACAGCCGAAGCTTTCCGCAATGCCGCCATCCCCACACATGGCGTGATCGCATAGCAAACGGATTTCCTCCTCCGTGCAGCCCTGCTTTTGCCACGCCTTCACCAATGGACAATAATGAAAGTCGATGCTCAGATGATCGTCATCGCAGCTTTTGATTTTCATTTCAAATACCAGCTGAGCGGGTTTCCCAAACAAAGCCTTCTTTAGCCCCCGCAGGCTCTGCCCCATGCCGCCCTTTTTCACCAGCTCCGCGCCCTGATAAAGCCCGCACCGCCGGATTGCAGCGGGCGCGTATTCCTCTGGGGAGAGGCCAGCCTTCTTGGCTTCGTCGCAAAGCAGATACATCCATAACGCGCGATGCTCCAGCTGTTCCCGAATGGATTGTAGCAACCTATTTTTGTATTTCGGCTCATTGGTAATGCTCATGGCGGCTTCCTTCCTTTGGCTATGGTCAGGGGCAGAGAATCTCGCTGATGGTAGGATGAGGATAAATCGTTTCCTCCATTTGGCCCTTGGTCAGACCAGCGCTACAGCAGGCCGTCAAGGTACCAATCATCTCTCCGGCGTGGGGACACATAAGCTGCGCGCCTAGCAGCTTTTCTGTTTCCTTTTCATAAACAAGCTTTGCAAAGCCTCTCTCCGCACCCTCTATGAGGGCCTTTCCATTAGCGGAGGTGAGGTTTTTGCTTACCGTTACCGCAATTCCCTTTTCCTTTGCCTCATCAGCGGTTAATCCTACCGAGGCGATTTCCGGACGGGTAAACACGCAGGAGGGAACGGCGCTCATGGCTTTGCAGTCAGCCACGCCAAACATAGCCTCCACGGCGTTCCTGCCCTCCGCCTCCGCAGCGTGAGCCAGCTGTATGCCGCCCAGCACCAGATCCCCCACGGCATACACGCCGCTCACCTTTGTTTCCCACCGTTCCGAAACCGGAATATAACCCCGTTGAAGCTCCATCGCCGCTTCCAGCTCAGGCGAAAGCAATCCGGCGGTCATGGGTCGGCGACCCGTGCATACCAGCACGCAGTCTCCCTCCGCGACGCTCTCCCCATCCTTCCCGGTAAAGATACAGCGAAGGCTTTCGCCTTCTTTTTCAATTCTTTGAACCATCGCCCCGGTATAAATCTGACAGCCGCGCTTTTTCAGGCTCATCTGCAGGCTTTGTCCAAGCTCCCGGTCGAGGGTGCTTAGCAGCCGAGGCAACGCTTCCACAATCGTTACCGCACGGCCTAGGTCAGTATAAATCTGAGCGAATTCCACGCCGATAACGCCGCCGCCGATGATAATCAATCGTTGGCAGTCCACCCCATCGCCGGTCAGCAGCTCGTCGCTTGAAACGACGCCGGGTAGGTCTAGGCCCGGTATAGGCGGCTTGGCAGGGATAGAGCCAGCAGCCAGCAGGATATGCTCCCCCTCCCAGCTTTCACCGTTCACCTTTACGGTATGCGCATCCGTTACTCTGCCCTCTCCGATGACTACCGTTACCTTCCCGCGCTTAAGCAAACCGGCAATCCCGTCCCGTAGCTGCTCCCGCACTTGGGTGGCATGACGGTGCATGGCGGTCATGGATACGGCGGCAGCAGCCGTCACCCCCAGCTCTTCGCCCTCCGCAGCAACGGTATGATAGAGATCAGCAGAACGCAAAAGCGCCTTGGTGGGGATACATCCCCGATTTAAGCAGGTTCCTCCCAATGCGTCCTTCTCCACCAACAAAACGGTTTTGTTCATGGCGGCGGCATGGAGAGCGGCAGTATAGCCGCCGGGGCCTCCGCCCACGACGATGAGATCATAGCGCATAACGGCTCCTCCCTTTCCTAAAAAGAGTCAGTGCTTCTTCAAAATCCAATCCCGAAGCGCTTCGGGGGTGGCAAACAAATTTTCAGCCCCCGCCTTGCGCAGATGCTCCTCCGAGCGAAAGCCCCACAGCACGGCGGCACAGTCCACACCCGCATTTCGAGCGGTTTCCACATCTACGTCGCTGTCCCCCACATACAAGGTCTCCGCCGGGGACGCGCCGAGCGATTCCATTACCCGCAGCACCGTATCCGGCTCCGGCTTGCGGCGCACGCCCTCCTGCTCGCCAATCGCTTCATCAATTGCTTCGGAAAAATAAGTGCGGCACAGCGCCTTCACATTGGGGTCGTTCTTATTGGATACCACCGCCAGCTTACGCTTTGCCTTTCGCAAAGCCGTCAACAGCTCCGGCACGCCGGGATAGGGCGCGGTGGAATCATTGTTATGTAACGCATAATAATTCGAAAAAGCTTGCAAAGTCATGGTATATGCCTCGGGGTCTGCATTCGCCTCGGCGGGTAAAGCGCGGGAAATCAGCTTCCCGATGCCGTTGCCCACAAAGCCCTTTACCTCTTCTAAGGTGCGCTCTCCAAAGCCGCCTTCCCTCAGCGCTTGGTTCACCGCATTAGTAAGGTCCTCCAACGTATCCAGTAGCGTGCCGTCCAAATCAAAAATGACCGTTGTATATTTCTTCATTGTCATGCCCTCCGAACCCCTGCATCATACCACCGAATGGAGCCGGACGCAACCGTCTCCCCTTGCAGGAAAAGCAGATCGCTTCGGCGAATAAAAAAATGATTGTCTAATTCACGTTAAAACCGCTAAGGGAAGGCTGTCAACTATGATACGACGCACCGCCTGCCTGATTGCCCGGGGCAACAACCCATACCGCAATCTGGCCATTGAGAAGCACCTTATGGATACGCTGCCGGAAAACACGGCTGTTTTGTACCTGAGCCAAAACCGGCACACCATCATCGTGGGACGAAACCAGAATCCATGGCATGAATGCAAGGTGGATTCCTTTTTGGAGTCCGGCGGTTCCATCGCCCGAAGGGTAAGCGGCGGCGGCGTCAGCTATCAGGATATGGGTGCGCTTAATTTTAGCCTCATTGTGCCCAAGACGGATTTTGATATTCCCAGACAGCTGGCTATGCTCGCGTCCGCCGTTTCGTCCCTGAACATAACCGCTCAAATCGGCCTCAAAAGCTGCCTAATGGCTGGCGGGCGCGTTTTTGGAAGCAACGCCTTTTATAAATCCGGCTCCGCAGCCATCCATCATGGCACCTTGCTGTTTCAGACTACCATGGATGTGATGGAGCACTATTTGAAGCCCCGCAACAAACAGCCCATGACCCCTGAGGATCCGCCTTTGCGCGCCCGCATGGTTAATTTGCAGGAGCTGAACCCGTCGCTTACGCTACAGTCGCTGGAGCAGTCCGTCTGCCGCACCTTTGCCTCGGCTTTTCGGGCAGAGCCCGCTTGGCTGGACGAGCGCATACTGGATAGCGGAACCATCGACGGCTTATGCTCCCAATTTGAAAATCCCGGGTGGATTTACCCGGAAAATGTGAATTACGATTTCTCGGTTGAGGAACGCTTTCCTTGGGGAAGCGTCACCATTCTTTTACTACGGGAAAACGGCCTAATCCGCGCGGCTAAACTGTTTTCCGATGCGATGGAGGCGGCGCTGTTCCTCAGAATCGAGCAAAGCCTGATCGGCTGCCCCTTTTTAATCGGAGCCATTACCACCCGGTTTGAGCAAAAGCTGGAGCTTTTGCGGGATACCCGGCTTTTACAGATCGCCGGGGATGTATGCACCTTGCTTTGCGGACGAATCCGCGCCATGGATCGGGACGGCGGCAAGGAAAGCTAACGGTCAGCAACGCTCCTTTGCGATATAGATGGGCCGCTTCTTGGTTTCCAGATAGGTCTTGCTCAAGTACTGCCCCAATACGCCAACGCTGAACAGCTGTATGCCGCCCAAAAGCAAAATGATGCAAATCAACGCGGGGAAGCCTGCCACCGGATCCCCCCAAAAGATCGTTTTAATCAAAAAATATAACATCAATAAAAAGGCCAGTAGGCAGAAGACAACGCCCATAACAGAGGCCAGCGCTAAGGGCGCGGTGGAAAAGCCGATGATTCCGTCGATGGAATACACCAGCAGCTTCCAAAAGTTCCACTTGGTTTCTCCTGCCACTCGCTCCACATTTTCATATTCCAGCCATTTGGTCTGGTAGCCCACCCAGCTGAAAAGGCCCTTGGAAAAGCGGCTAACTTCCTTAAGCTCTAAAATGCTGTTTACCATTTGGCGGGTCATCAGGCGAAAATCCCGTGCGCCGTCCACAATTTCCGTTTTGGAGATATGGTTGATCAGTTTATAAAACTGCCGGGCAAAAAAGCTGCGCACCTTCGGCTCCCCCTTACGGGTTACCCGACGAGTAGCAACGCAGTCAAAGCCCTCCTGCTCGATGCCCTCAAGCATCTGAGGAAGCAGCTCCGGCGGGTCCTGAAGATCCACATCCATAATGGCGATATAATCGCCCTGCGCCGCTTCCAGCCCCGCAAACATGGCGCTCTCCTTCCCGAAATTACGGGAAAAGCTGATATAGTGAACCCGCTCATCCCTGTCCCGAAGCGCACGGAAGGCGGCCAGCGTGCCGTCCTTACTGCCGTCATCTACAAAAATAAGCTCAAATTCTACCGCCATGTCGGCGGTTTTTTGGATAAACGTTTCGTAAAAAAGGGGAGTTGCCGCCTCCTCATTATAGCAAGGCACAATAACGCTAAGCTTCTTCATTTGCAGTGTCCTTTCCTGATATGGTTTGGCTGGAACATTGGTAAGTCCTGTCCGTTAACTGCATCTCGACGGTCTTTAGATCACCTGTCTTGGTGATCGACCTTTACGGCAGCATCTGGAAAAACGCCGATGCAGGGTCTTGTCCTTCGGTAAAGGCAGCCTCTGCTTCCTCCCCGCGCCAAGAGAAGCTGTCCTTTAATTGGGCAAGAACCTCCAAATCCTCTGTTAGCTCCCGTGCCTCCTGCGAATCTTCGCTATAAAGAGAGGAATCGGGCTGCACCGTCCACAGCTCCATCAACGCGTTTTCGCGATAAAAGGCTTCCCCCAACGCGGAGAGGGTCAAGGGTGCATCACCGCCCAATGTCATCGGCGTGCGGATACGTACGCCGTCAAAGCCATAGCAGTTTTCTGCCGTAATCAGCGGCGCATCTACCTCTATGCCCCCCGTCTCGCTAGCCAAGCTAGCGGCAATTTGGGGCCACGCATCCAGCAACGTTTGCGCCGATCCGTTTTCCCCGGTAAGCGTGCTAGAAACGCTTAATAGCACCCTGCCGTTGGGCATGATAAAAAGATAAACGGACGAGCTGCTATTTGCATTGCCCATTACCGTATACATCGGCTGCAATCCGTCCGGCGCAGGAAAATAACGCAAATCCATAGGCATGCAGATTTCAACGTTCGCAGGTTGGGTAAAGGTCAGGATCGCATCCTCCGCCGCTGCCCAGCCGCTGAACGAAAGTAACAGCACAAGCAGTGCCGCCATTCCTTTTTTCACTTTCCCCTCGCCCCCGTATCTTTCGTTTGTTTAACCAAAAACATTGTATCATGAAGCCCAAGGGTTTACAAATGGAAATGCCGGGGAACGTGCAAAAATGTCGCTATTGTAAACAAGCAAGCATCAATATTGACCAGTTGGTCCATTTGTGCTATTCTCCTAAAAGCAGACTAGTTGGTTTGTTTTTAGGAGGTATCTATGAAAAGAGAGGAAAAAAACCTAATCAGCCGCGAAAAAATTATCACAGCGGCGCAAAAGGAATTCGCTGAAAAGGGCTATGGACTCAGCTCCGTCAATACAATCTGTGCCGAAGGCGCTATCTCCAAGGGGATTTTATATCATTATTTCAAGGATAAGGACGAGGTCTATCTACAATGCGTCCGCGAGTGCTTTGATCATCTAACCACCTATCTTCGCGACCATGCTCAAGAATTGCGCGGTTCCATCACAGAACAGCTGGATGCGTATTTTTCCATCAGGAACCGCTATTTCAGCGAGCACCGGGAGCAGCAGCGCATCTTCTGCGAGGCGGTCATTTCCCCGCCGAAGCATTTAGCAACTGAAATTGCTAAAAGTAAGGAACCCCTCGATCAGTTTAATATCGAAACGCTCCAAAAGATTCTCTCGCTGGCCAAGCTGCGCAGCGGCGTGAGCATAGCAGAGGTTGTGGATACCTTCCGCAGCTATCAGGATTTTATAAACGCTCGTTTTCAGATGCTTGACAGTTCCTTTTTAGACACGGAGAAACGCGACGCCTTTTGTCATAAGGCCATTTTGATTTTGTTGTATGGGGTGATCACCCCGGAGAGGGAGTAGCAAAATGAATCGTCCAGAGGTCGTTCTTGCGCAAATGCAGCCGTCCAAGGCAATTGTCAAGCTAGCCATTCCCGCCACACTGGCGCTGCTGGCAAAAGCCGTCTATAATATTGTGGACACCGCCTATATCGGCATGCTGCATTCCGATACCGCACTAGCCGCAGTAGGCGTTACGCTGCCGCTGCTATTAATCATGGTATCCCTTGAAAATATTTTGGCTTCAGGTGCGGCGGTGCTGGCGGGTCGCCAGCTGGGAGCCGGTGATCAAAGCGGCGCGAGCACCACAGCCACCACCATTATCGGGCTGTCCGTTGGCATTGGCGCAGCGATTTGCGTATTCGGCCTGCTCTTTATGGAGCCTCTACTGCGCTCCTTCGGCGCGTCGGACGCGGTTTTACCCCAAGCGAAGGAGTATGCCTTCTGGATGTTCATCGCCGCGCTGGCCAACCTTCCGGCGCAAAGCATGAACTGTGCCGCTCGAGCGGAGTCCTCCGTCAAAATTTCCTCCATTGCCGTTATTACGGGTGCGGCGCTCAATGTGGTATTAGATCCATTTTTCATGTTTGATTGGGGCTTGGGCATGGGCGTGAGCGGCGCTTCTCTCGCCACGACCGTATCTCAGTTCGTTACCTTTGGCATATTAGGATGGTTCTATCTAAGCAATCAATCCGTTCTCAAGCTGAAGCCGCGATTTTTCCACCCCAGCTGGAAGCTGCTGAAAACGGTCGCGCTTATCGGCGTTCCTACGGCGGTGATTCAGATTTGTCTGGCGTTGGCAACCTCGCTAACCAACATCGCGGCGGCAGGCCTGCCGGATTCCGACCTGATTATTGCGGCTTATGGCGTAGTGCAGCGGCTGGTGCTGATCGGCTGTTATGTGGTGATGGGGCTTATGCAGGGCTATCAGCCAGTAGCCGCCTACGCATTTGGATCCAAAAATGAGGATCGCTTTCACGTCTCCGTACGCTACGCCTTAAAAGCCTCTCTGCTGCTAACCGTTCTAGTGGAGGCGGCGTACATTCTTCTCTCTCGTCCACTGATTATGCTGTTCAATCAGAACCCAGCGGTGATCGACTATGGCAGGAAGCTTCTCATTTCACAGGTTGCGCTGTATCCAGCCTTCGGTCTGTGCTATATGATGACCATTACCTACCAAACCATCGGCTCGTCCAAATACGGTCTATTTCTGTCGTTGATTCGTCAGGGTCTGTTCTATGTTCCCTTTATCCTGCTGCTGCCCGGACTTCTGGGCGTTACCGGCGTTTATCTTGCTCAGCCTGCCGCCGATCTCCTGACGCTGGCGGTATGCGCGCTATCCATCGCGCCGATGAAGCGTCAAGCCAGCAAATCCATTGAGAATCGCTAAACCCGCCCTAGAGGTATGCTTTTATCCGGGCTTCTCCCCCATTGACTTTCCGTTTGCAAATCGGTATCATTTGAACAACCGGGTTTTCGGTATGTTCACACAAAGGTCGGAGGAATGCGTATGAAGCTCAACTACAAGCGTACCATTTTGGTGGGGTTTGCCTTTCTTTCCATCTGCGCCTTTTGGCAGATGTATGACAGCGTGGTGCCGCTGGTTTTGAAAAACACCTTTCACATGCGGGACGACATTGCCGGCGTCATCATGGCGCTGGATAATGTTTTGGCGCTGTTCATGCTGCCCTTCTTCGGCAAGCTGTCCGACCGCTGCCATACGAAGCTCGGCAAGCGCATTCCCTTTATTTTGGGCGGCACGGCAGTATCGGTCGTACTAATGAATTTACTGCCCTATGCGGACAATCAATCCAATTTTCTGCTGTTCATCATTGCGCTGGGCGCTTTGCTGATCGCCATGGGCACCTACCGTTCCCCCGCCGTGGCCTTGATGCCGGACGTTACCCCCAAGCCCCTACGCAGCAAGGGCAACGCCATCATCAATCTCATGGGCGCGCTGGGCGGCGTATACACGCTGGCCGTCACCGGCTTTGCCGTACACATTGGCTCTACCGGCCGTAACGATTATACGACGCTCTTTCTGTCCGTCTCCTTGCTAATGGTCGCGGCGGTGGTTGTCCTGCTATGCTGCATCCGTGAAAACAAGCTAAGCAAGGAAATCTCCGACATGGAAGCGGCTGAAGCGGCTGCAACGGCAGCCCCCGCAGCGGAAAGTGCACCTCACAAGAGCGAATCCGGCTTCCGCTCGCTGGAGCCCTCCCTTCGAAAAAGCTTGCTCCTCATCCTTTGCTCCGTATCCCTCTGGTTCATGGGCTACAACGCGGTAACAACCGCCTTTACCAAATATGTAAGCGTACAATGGGGCTATGACATCAAATCCGCCTCCCTGTGCCTGATGGTAGCCACCGTAGGCGCAGTGATCAGCTATCTGCCCGTGGGAATGCTGTCCAGCAAATTCGGCCGTAAGCGGATGATTCAGGTAGGCGTGCTGCTGCTAGCGCTTTGCTTCGGAATCGCCGGTTTCTTTACTACCTTCCATCCCGCCGTATACGTTGTGTTCGCGCTGGTGGGCGCTGCTTGGGCCTTGATCAACGTCAACTCCTACCCCATGGTGGTAGAGATCAGCAAATCCGGCGATATCGGCAAGTTTACCGGCTACTACTACACCTTCTCCATGGCAGCGCAGATCGTAACCCCGATATTAAGCGGCATATTGCTGGAAAACGTGGGCTACTATACCCTAATGCCCTATGCCACCATCATGGTGCTTTTATCCTTTGTTACCATCTCCCTTACCAAGCATGGCGACAACCGCCCCGAGCCGCCTAAAAGCAAGCTAGAAGCCTTTGATGTGGGAGATGACTGAGCATGAGCGTTCTTCTTTGGATTCTACTTATCCTGATGGCGTTATTCCTGCTATATCTATGGATGATCGCGCCTGCGCGGAACAAACCCGACGCGTCCGCCTTGAAGGGCTGGCTCTACGCCCACCGTGGGCTGCACGACGGCAACCATGCCGTTGCCGAGAACAGCTTGGAAGCCTTCCGCCGCGCCATCGAAAACGGTTACGGTATGGAGCTGGATGTGCAGCTGACCGCCGACAACCGGTTGGTGGTCTTTCACGACGCCAATCTGAAACGGGTCTGCGGTGTAGACGTGAATTTATATACCTTGACCTATGATCAGCTGATGGAGCACCCCTTGCCCGACGGGTCAAAAATCCCCCTGTTCTCCGAGGTATTAGCGCTGGTGAACGGACGCGCCCCCATGATTGTGGAGGTGAAGTATCACCATCAGGTGGAGTGCATCGCCGCCGCAACCTACGAGGCGCTCAAGCCCTATCAAGGGGCTTACTGCATTGAAAGCTTTCATCCGCTGGCAGTGCGCTATTTCAAAAAAAACGCCCCGGAGGTCGTTCGCGGGGAGCTTGCCTATGGCGGCAAATGGAACCGCGGGGAAACCAACGGCTTGGAGCATTTCTGCATGAAACATTTGCTCCCCCTCTGCCTTACAAGGCCGCATTTCATCGCCTATTCCTTCCCGGACGATCATAGCTTCGCCATGTGGATGATGAAGCGGGTTTACAAACCGCTGCTAGCCGCGTGGACCATTCGCGATCAGGCAACGCTGGACAAAGTCATGGGCGTATACGATTTTCCCATTTTTGAACTGTTCACGCCTAAAAAGAAAGACTAACCCGTTTTATTGCCGTCTCATCCGAATGGAAGGGTCGCTAATACGAATCTCCGTTAAAACGGCACTAGTATCCAGAATTGTTTTCATCCAATATTAGCCTAAATAACGGGCAAGGGTTTCTAACAGCTGCTGCACGTTCAGCGGCTTTGCTAAATGGGCGTTCATTCCGTGAGCTAAAGCCAGCTTTTTGTCCTCGTCGAATGCGTTAGCCGTCATGGCGATAATCGGCACAGACTTGGCGTCTTCACGCTCCAAGGCGCGAATCGCGTCAGCCGCCTCATATCCGTTTGCATTTGGCATGCGAATATCCATGAGAATCAAATCATAATAGCCTTCGCGGGACGATTGAAACTTGTCTACCGCAATCTGCCCATCTTCCGCTTCCTCTATCTGTGCCCCCTTGTCCGTAAGCAAACGTACGGCAATTTCGCGATTTAACGGATGGTCCTCAGCCAGCAGAATACGCTTTCCTTGAAAGCTAACGTCCGCTGATTTGGGCTTAGGCTCATCCTCAAGCTGCCCCACACTTTCCGTCGACGTCTGCCGTCGTTGAGATATAAATGCAAAGCGAAGATTAACCACGAATTCAGACCCTTTGCCCAATTCGCTGGTCACAGAGATGGTGCCGCCCATCAGCTCCACAATGTTTTTAACGATGGCAAGCCCAAGTCCCGTTCCCTCGACGCTGTCTTTTTCGTTGTTGTGCAGGCTGCGCTCAAAGGGCTCGAAAATATGTAGGGTATCCTCTGGCGAGATACCGCGGCCGGTGTCCTTGACTGTAAACACATAGCTGCCAACAGCGGGATCAGCAGACGGCTTTTGTTCAATGCGAATGGATACCGTACCGCCGGGCTTGTTAAACTTGATGGCGTTGCTGATTAGATTGAGAAAAATTTGATTGAGCTTCATGATATCTGCAAGAATCTGTTCGTCCTTCACCTGAAAGGTATCCACGAACAGCTCCAGCTGGCTGGCGGCAATCTGGCTCTGCACCATGTCTACCAGCTCACGGATCACGGCGGGCAGATTGCACGGCGCTAGCTGTAGCTGAATTTTACCGCTTTCAATGCGGCTCATGTCCAGTACGTCGTTGATCAGCTTGAGCAGATGATTGCTGGAAGCTGTGATTTTAGACAAGGCGTTCTGCACAACCGGTTTTTCATCAATGTGGCTGGCAGCGATAGCCGTAAAGCCAACGATGGCATTCATGGGTGTGCGGATGTCGTGAGACATATTAGACAAAAAGTCCGACTTTGCCTTGCTGGCATATTGAGCCTGCCGCAACGCTAGCCGCAATTGCTCGTGCTGCTCCGCAGTCTCACGCTCTCTACGTTTGTTTTGAATATGAATATACACGATTAAAATTACAACGGTCATAGCGGTCCAGATCATGGAATAGCCGTAGAACACGGCTTGGAGCATGATACCCACAATGGGCAATAGGATCAGCAAGCCAATCAAGAAGAGCTCTTTACGCTTAGACCGATCTTTTACCCGGTGACGAACCGTGAAGCACAGCACGATAGAATAGCATAGCTGCATCAAGCTGGAAAGAATCACAATTTCATAGCCTATGCTACGGCAATAAACGCCATTTTCGTCGATATAATAAATCAGCGAGGTTGGAAGGGCGGCTACAATGGCAATCCCGGTAACCAGAAAGACAATTGTACTAAAACGATTCTTTTTCCCGGGTACCCCGGCGTCATCATAAGCCAAAAACTGGACATATTGTACCCAGCACCAGCAGACGGCCGCGGTAACGACCAAATTGAGTCCGTCTATTACATTGGTAATCAAGGCTAGGCTGCCCGTCAGCCTTCCATCCAGCAGCCAGCCCGCCGTATCCAGTATATCTACGGCAATCACCGCAATCAACAGTTTACTGAACAGCATGCAATCTCTAAATTGGTTTCGCTCTACGTAAACTCTGCTGAATACGATCAGGCATAGTACCAGATTGAAAGCTCCCATCTGTAAATACATTGCGCCTAGCATGGTATGCCCCCCTTCATCCGTTTACAATTGCTCCAAAATGTCAGGAATGCCTTTGCAGTGCATCCTTGAGATGCTTTTCCACAAGATCCGGCGTCGTGGGCTTATAGAGAAAATCATCCGCGCCGATCTCACGTAAATCCCGCTCCTGCTGCGCACCGCCATACTGGGTATTTGCCAGTATGGCGATATGGTTGTACCGCTCGTTGGCGCGAACGGTTTTGATCAGCGTAACTCCATCCATCTCCGGCATCATGATGTCCGTAATAATCGCCGCCGTATCGGGGTTCTGCTCCAGCGTGTTAAGCGCCTCCGTGCCGTCCCGCGCAACCAACACTTCATAATGGTCCTGCAAATTGGCCGTCAGCACAGCGATGTTGATTTCCGCATCGTCCACAAACAGCACTTTGGTTTTCAAGTCCTTCTTTATCTGCCCTTTGCCGCAAAAGGCTTCCACAGACTGATAAATCTGCTTGGGGATCACCGGCTTTGCAAGATGCGCGTTCATACCGCTCTGCATGCTTTTTTGCACGTCCTCGGTAAAGGCGTTTGCAGATAAGGCGATGATGGGGATGGTTTTGGCCTGGGGATGCGCGCTTGCGCGAATGGCGGCAGCCGCTTGGTAGCCATCCATGATCGGCATCCGAATGTCCATCAGAATCAGCTGGTAAGTATTCGGTTGACTATGGACAAAGGTTTCATAGCCCACTTTTCCATTGGAAGCCAGCGTGACGCGGGCATGAGCTTTTTCCAAAATCCGCGAGACGACCTTTTGATTAACAGGGTGATCCTCGCACAACAAAATGTGAAAGCCGGAAAAATCGTAGGAATCCTGCGGGTTTACTTTGGATTGGGGCACAGGCGGCACAGCTTCGCTGGAAAAGTGAATGGGAAGCTCAATCACGAAGGTGCTGCCTATGGCTGGCGAGCTCTTTACGGAAATGGTTCCTCCGTTCAGCTCAACAATCTGCTTGGTGATGGGCAATCCCAGCCCGGTTCCCTGTATATCGGCGATCTGTTGATCTTCTCCGCGATAAAACGGTTCAAAAATATGCTGCCTCGTTTCATCATTCATGCCCATTCCCGTATCGGAAATTTCAAAGCGATACAATCCAATCTTCGGATTCTTGGAGGCGATCTCCGCCACGCGATAGATGATGGTTCCTCCTTCAGGGGTGTATTTAATGGCGTTGGACAGCAGATTGTCAATGGCGCTGTGAATGCGTGAAACATCCCCCCGGCAGACGTCATGAATCACGTTGGTGAAAAGGTGGAATTGCTGATGCTTTTGCTTTGCCAAAGCACCATAGCTGTCAGCCGTTTTATGGATCTGCTCCAAAAGTGAAAACGGCATATCATGCAGCACCATTTTTCCGGCTTCAATGCGGCTCATATCCAAAATGTTGTTGATCAGCTCCAGCAGGATTTGCGAAGAGCTTTGGATGGTTTGCAGGCTTTCGTGTACCTGCACGCTGTCCTGCTCGTTTTGCAAGGCCAAAGCGCACATGCCGATAATTGCGTTCATGGGCGTGCGAATGTCATGGCTCATGGAGGACAAAAATTCCGTTTTATGGCGGTTAGCGCTTTCGGCAATTTCCAGCGCTTCCGTTAGACGCTTCTTTTGCTGCTCCTGCTGTGCAAGCATTTCCGTTACATCCGAGCGCGTCATCACAGCCGTGCCGGCGTTTCGGTCCAGAATGTCAATACGCATCCGCTTGGCACGGGACGCGCCGTTTTCTATTAGGTAGAAGGCAAACTCGTAGCTGTCTTTATTTTGCAGCTTCTCTCTTAGGTTTTCAAGACAGGCTTTTTTCAGATAATCCTGTCGCTCTTCAGGAATAATAAATTGCTGTGCGGAATACTGCATAGCGGCGCTAAGGCAGTAGGTTTGACCCATATGATAGGTGGAATCCTCCGTCTGCATTTCCCGATGGCGGTACAAAGTCATGCTGTCCTCCAGCAGGTTCACGTGGGCTATATAGTCATAGCTCCGATGAACCACCGTTTCCAGCATTTGCTCCTGCATTTTGCTCGCCGTCACGTCCGTGATGCATAAAAAGCCCAGCAAATCACCACTCTCCGGCTGCTCCACGGTATCAATATTGAGAGAAAGCCAGCAGGGCTCGTGCCCATCGGCATGCATCGAGGCCAAAAAGACGGCGCTGTGATGGCTGATGCCAAGCGCAAAGTCCGCACTCAAGGGCTGTGAGAGGGTTGCGGTATAAAAGGCGCTACGCTCGGCTTCGTTGGGAATAAGCGTGCCAAGGCCGGTAAAAAAGTCATTCCTTGCGCTGCCAAATCGCCGCTGTAGCTCCATTCCAGTTCTGTCCACCAGCTCGATCAGCTTGTCTTGGGTAATGTTGCAGTGGCCGATTAGCACAACATTTTTATCCAGCGCCTGATATCGGTCATGAATGGCGCTTTCATACTTTTCCTTTTGATGTACCTGCTCGGTAATATCGGTACAGCTACCCAGCGCATAGGTGGGAACGCCGTCCCGGTCCGGCATGATTGTATAATGGCAGAGTACATGACGGTAGGGCTTGCTTTCCTCGCTACGGATACGGACATGAAGCGAGGCGCTGCTTCTGCCCTGCTTTAGCTTGCTGTGAAAGTCCAGCCACGGCTGAAGATCTTCCTTATGCAGGAGGGAGGCTAGCTCCGCAGGCTTGTACTCTCGGTTGGCGCCGCCCCATGTTTGTGGCCAGAACCCCTGAAGGTTGGGAATCAAAACCTGCCGCCGAAGATCGTACCGCCAAGAGGAGATGCTGTTTTGCTCCATAACGGTGTTGACGCGCTGCTCCAAATCCTTATATTCCGCGATTTCCTCCGCCGTACAGACGGCCCGGGGCTTCGCGCCCGGCTCGTCGATGCGGGTGATGCGCAGGCGCATCCATACAAAGCCGTGCTCCAAGGTTTTGATTCGCGCATCAAACTGCGAATAAGCCTGCCCCTGATAAATGCGCTCTACGCCCATCCGGTAGGTTTCGCAATCCTCCGGCGCAACAAAGCCCATCGATAGAAACCGATTGGGATAATCAGCACAGAATTCTTTAATGCCAAAGCTTTGCTGCAAGAAAAGAGGAGCGTGAATCAGCCCAGTTTCGAAATCGATGATTTCCCAATAGTAAACGCTCATGTGGCCCACTGCCACCGTCAGATTCTTTTCTGAGGCAATGCGACGCTGCTCCGCTTCCTTTTGGCTGGAAATGTCTACAAAAACGCAGTAGAAATATCGTTCTCCTTGGTCGTCCTTCAAAAGCTGCGCCTTAATGGAAATCCATTTTACCGTGCCATCCTTACAAATCAATCGGTTTTCGTTTTCCGCCGTCGTTTTGTCCTCTTCCAGCTGCGCCGAAATCACGTCGGTCATGATTTTCAAATCCTCGGGATAGATCACGGCAGTCATCCGATTGCCCATCGCCGCAAACTCCTCCCGCGTATAGCCCAGGAAGCGGAACAAACCGTCGTTTGCGGAAAGAACAGTCCAGTCCGGGTCAAAGCGGCAGCGGAATACCGCGCCGGGAATGTTGTTGTAAATATTGGTTATTTCCTGCGCAGCCGCCTTTCGCGAAGTAATATCCGACACATAAGCCACGTAGGCGGGTATGCCCGCCCAGTCCAGCGAATACGTCGTCCCCTGCAAATAACGCTTCCAATGCGCAGCGTAAATTTCATAAGGCTCTCCTTCCCCCTTCATGCCCAAAACATGGCAGTCTTGGCAGGGGGTATCGCATCCGCGCAGCAGCTCATAGCAGGTCTTGGCAGTAACGTCCGTTTTCTCATCAATATGGAACGCGCGCTTTGCCTGGGCATTCATATAGAGCAGCTTATGGTTTTCCTTGCTAATCACAAAAATACTGTCGCTGGATTGTTGCGCAATCGTCTGATACATATTGGATTCATTGGACATTTTGATAAACACGGCGCAAATCAGCGGATGCCCGTTCCTACTGCCAATGATGCAGGCGTTCATATGAACGCCAACCAAATGACCGTCCTTATGATAAATATGATGAGAGGTCTGAACGGGCTCTCCCGTTTGCAAAACCTGTTCTAATGCACAGCGTAACTGGTCACGCTCCGGCTCATAAACAATATCAAAGCCATTGCTGGCAATGCGGGAATATTCCGCCTCCGTATGGCCGGTCAGCTCCGGAATTCCTTTTGAATGCTGCACAATATGCACTGTTGCGTTGTCGACGGCTTCATAAATAATCACGCCGCCCGCCATGGAATTGAGCAGATGCTGGTTTAGCAGCTCCTGCTCCTTTTGGGCGGAGATATTGTGGAATACGCATTGGATCAGGGGACAGCCGTCCTCCTCGCCGATTTTCGTACTTTGCACATGAACCCAAACGGTGTGACCGTCCCGATGAATCTTTCGGAAGATAAAATCGGCGGTTGTGTTGCGGGCAACGGCCTCCTTTAACGTTTTTACAACCATCTCGCGATCATCCGGATGGGTCATCTGCGCCGCGTCCCTTTTGATGAGCTGGTTGTATTCCTCAACCGTATAGCCGGACAGCGCCGGCACCCCATCGGAGAAGTACACGGTTTCAAAAATATCGGAAATCTTATAAATAGCGACGCCACCGGGAATGGCGTTGATAATATCGTCCAGTCGCTGCTTCTCCCGGTGCTCCCGGGTGATGTCGGTTAAATACTCGATCCTTGCCTGATGGCCGGCCCACATGGCGGTATGGCCCTGCGCAAGATAGTAACAGTCCAAATCGGAAACATATAGTTCTTCCGGCGTGTCGGTACTTAATGGATTAAAGCGTCCACAAAAATCGCAGGGCGTACTACGCCCCAGCAAAAACTCGTAACATTTTCTGCCGGTATAGTCGATGCTGCGGGAATGGGCGCGTTCCATAGCAGCCTTATTCAAATAAAGCAACTCATGAGTCTGCTCATCGGTCACGACCACATGTACGCCGGAATGCTCCGTAATATCAGTCATCAGCATTTGACGTTGGGGCATCTCTGTAAACACAGCGTGAAGAATGGGGCAGCCATTTTCCATACCCGTTCTGCGGAAATTGGCGGTAATCCAGACATAGCCGCCATTTTTATGGGGAACGCGGTAATCCGCAGACACCGTCTGCTCGCCTTCAAGGGCTTGATGTAGGGCAAGAATCACCTTATCTCGATCTTCTGAATGAACAGAATCCATGGCATTTCCGGAAATCAACTGGGCATATTCCTCGGGGGAACGGCCGGAGAGCGCCGCCACACCGTCCGTTTGATAAATCAGCTGCAATTCGCCATCCACAGAGCGGTACAGTGCCACACCGCCGGGCATCGCGTTCACAATGTTATCGATCTGCGCCTGCTTATCGTGCTCAGCGGTAATATCATAACAAACAGACAGGATGACCGCGCGTCCCTTCAGATCGGTGCTGAGCTTTCCTATATCATGAACCCAGATGTAGCTGCCGTCGCGCTTGCGCATCCGATAATTCACCGTGTAGCGTTCCTTTTTCGCAAGCTGCTCATCGACGGTTCGTTCTACTGACTTACGGTCATCCGGGTGCATCACATTGCTAATCATACCGCCGATATCCGCAACGAAGTCTTGTTCCTGCTCATAGCCCAGATATCCCAGCATTCTATCATTGATAAAATAGAATGGGAACCCTGCTTCACAGTAGCCGCCCATCAAGCCGCCGTCCATGGTAGAGAGCACTAACGACTTCTTTTCCTGTTCCACAGGAAAATACTCGTCTGCCTGTTGGCTGGTATCTGCCACAGAAAAGTGAATGGAGCTGATGCGCTCCACTCCGTCCTCCAAGCAGGAGGTTGCCGTCATGCGAATCGCTAAATCGACGCCGCCATTGGAGAAGCGGGCGCGCAAAAAGGCGACCCCGCCGCCATCGCCTGCGGGCAACAAGGTTTCCTCCAAATATTGAACGGTGTACGGCGTTGGCATTTTACGAATCTCATCTTCAAGATAAAGACGCGCTTCCTCGCGCGAATGCACATCTTCATGATCAGAGGTACCAAACCAGCACACGTTTTTCGTCAGCATAGCCATTGTTTTGGCGCAGTCTCTTTCCACAAAATCATATTGGCAGAACTGCTTCAAAAGTACGACCGTATTGTTCATCGTCAAATCCTCCTACCGCTTTGCGCCCTATGGCTGGAATTGCTGTAACATGACCTTGCCTTATCACAGCAAAGCACTCTTACGAGTGGAGCGGGCGTTGCTGGCAACGATCCAGCAACGCTTCGAAATCGCGCTGTGCAAGCGGCTTTGAGTAAAAGAAGCCTTGTATGTAATCGCAATCTGCTTTCAAAAGAAAATCTGCCTGCAGCTGCGATTCAACGCCCTCAGCAATCACCTTTGCCCCCAAATGATGCGTCATCTCAATGATAGAGTGAATGATCCACTCGGACTTTTGGCTGACGCCGATCTGATGGGTGAAGCCAATATCCAATTTAATGACGTCAAAATCAAAGTCGCGGACAGAGCTAAAGGAAGAATAGCCGCTGCCAAAATCGTCAAGCAAAATCGGAATGCCAAGTTTTTTGATCTTACTGAGGATTTCACTATTATATTCAGCCAAGGACGCATACGCTGACTCCGTGATTTCAATTCGCTGATAACCAACGGGCAGTTTTGCTTCACGAATATCGCGAAGCAATTTTTCCATCAATTTTGGGTTATAGAAATCCATTCGTGATAGATTAACGGCAATAGGAACGACAAATTGATTTGCCGCGACCCGCTGGCTCAGAAAAGCGGTGCTTTGATCCCCCACATAAAGATCCAGCTCGGAAATGTATCCGTTTTCTTCAAAGGTAGGAATGAACAAGCCCGGTGAAATCAACCCTTTTACGGGATGCTCCCAGCGCACGAGGGCTTCCGCGGATACAATGCTCCCTGTTTTCACATCATAAATAGGCTGGTAATAAACCTTAAATTCCTTGTTGCTTAAAGCACGCTGCAGCTCGCTGGTCATTTCCTTTTTGGTTACAAAGCCGTCGCGCATGCCCCCATTATAAACAGCGTACGGTTTTGCATAGTCATCCACAATCGATTCTTTGGCTAGCTTCGCGCGATCGCACATGCCGCTTACGCCGATGGACGGATCGGCGATGATATAAACGCCGCAGCGCCCATAAAAATGAAACTGCTTATCCTTGTCAACAAAAGTGCGATGACAAATGCGGACAAGCGCATCAAAATCCAGCGTTGACCGATCCAGCAAGCACACGAAATGATCGGCTTCAAAACGGGCAATATAGATTGGCTTCAGCGTGGAGTTTTGGAGTAATTCAACGCTTTGACGCAAAACAGCATCGCCAGCCTCCACGCCAAAGAGCTCGTTGATCGCTTTAAATCCCTTAATATTAAAAAACAGAATGCACAGCGAGTTCGCCTGGTCGTGGGCAGCAAGAAAGCTTTCAACTAGTTTAATAAATCCATCTCGATTATACGCGCCCGTCAACGGGTCGCGTTCGGCGGCGTTATCCATCTTCTTTATCTTTTGATGCTGCAAATAAATCACAATGAGCAGCACAAATAAAAGCAGAATCACAAAACATCGAAAATCAATCAAGATCGATCACCCCGCGAAATCTATCAAAGGGAGGAAACATAACCATCACTCCTTGAGCAGGATGCATAGCCGAGTATTACTATCATTATACGCTACCCTGCGTAGCTGTTCAAGAAGGATTGAAACGAAAATTGCTTTTTCTACAACATCTTGGGGTATGGAGCCCGATATCATACGGCATGGAGTGATACGTAATGAGGATAACAGCCGTCAATTCAAAAACCGCTGCATTCCTTATCACGCAACGGATTGCAACGGTTTTTTTGCATTTTTTGCTTTCCAAGTTGGGTCGATAGCGCCCTTTCCAGCGCCTGTCAAACCCAAAAATATTTTCGTCATGTATTTCGGGTTACAGGTCGACGAACTGTAAAATTTGGCCGACACGGCCACTTTCAAACGCCAATTCCATGACCCGAAGGGCTTGGGTCACCTGCCCAAGGGTTACCATTGGGACGTCTCTTCCCTCAATAGCGTCCAGCCAATTCTCATAAAACGTACGGGAGCGCGGTGCGGGCGCAGGTAGCGGCAGATGATCAATCGTATTTTCCCCACGAGGTTGAAGCGTGCGGGAAGGCCCCATTACAGAGGCGGTTGCGATTTCCTCCTCCCACGGAATATCTAAGCCATTGGAACAAATCGTCTCACCCTTGCAATCCCAGTAAGGAATCAGCGTCGTTCCCCTCTCTCCGCAGACATACCAGCGCGGCAGCATTTGAAAATTCGAGGTTCCAATTTCCACCAATGCGGAAAATCCACCTTCAAAATAAAGATTTAATCTGAAATTCTCGTCCACTTCGGTCTGGGTGAGGTACTGAAATTCGCACTGCACCGCCTGAAGCGGCTTATCCATCAGCTGCAAAAGCTGATCGATGAGATGCACGCCCCAGTCGTACATCATTCCACCGCCATAAGCCGCATACCGTCGCCAAGTAGGCGCAATGCCGCGCGCTCCCTGCACACGGCTTTCCACACGAAACAGCTTTCCCAATTCGCCCGATTTCACGGCGGCTTCCACAATCCGATAGTCCTGATCCCAACGCCGGTTTTGATGCACGGTGAGTAAGCGCCCGCAACGGGCTGCACAAGCAACCATTCTCCCCCATTGCACGGTAGAAAGCGCAGCTGGTTTTTCACAAATGACGTTCTTTCCCGCTTCCAGCGCGGCAATAGTAAGCTCCTCATGCAGCTGATTGGGAACGGCAACCAAAATGGTGTCCAATTCTTTCATCGAAAGCAGCTCCTCTAAGGAAGCGCATGCGCAGAGTCCATCCTGCTTTGCAAGACTGCTTCGTACAGGATCGACATCATAAGCGGCGATATAGCTAAAGCCCGACGGTTTTGGTATGGTTATTCCATGATTGCGCCCCATACCACCGTATCCGATGATTCCACCTAGTTTCATAGTTTTGCCTCTCATTTTTTATGATTTGACCGCGCCTTCTGTAAGCCCGTCCGTAATCTGCCGGGAGGCTAAAAAATATACCGCCAGCACAGGGAGCATGGACATGAAATAGGCGGCGTAAGCAACGGGATAATCGACGGCGTAGGTGCTTTTGAAATTATACTGAAATAGCGGCAGCGTCCACGCGTTCAGTTTGCCGCCTACCACGATCAGCGGCAGAAGAAAATCATTCCAGAACCACAGAATATCCTTGATGATGATCGCCGAGATCATCGGCATAGCCATGGGATATACGATGCTAAAAATGGAGCGAATACGAGAGCACCCATCGATAATCGCCGCCTCCTCCACATCCCGAGGAATCGTACGTAGATAGCCCACCATCAAAAAAACGTCCGTGCAAAGGGAGCTGGTTACATAAAGCAAAACCAAGCCAAAGCTATTCATCATTTGCAGTGCGGACATCAGCTTAACCAGCGCCAGCATCTTCGTCTGAAAGGGGACGAAGATCCCTAATATAAGAAAAACATATAGGAACTTAAAGTACTTGTGTTGATCCATTTGCCGAGCAATCACAAAGCTGGTAACGGGCACCAGCAGATAAACCCCTATGGCGCTGGCAGCCGTAACCACGAAGCTGTTTAACAAATAAAGGAAATAATTTGCCTTATAGAGCACTGACTCAAAATTGTCCAGATAGAAATTGCTTGGCAGTCCGAAGTAATCGCCCAACAGCTCCGGCATGGTTTTAAAGCTATTGATCACCAACAGATACAGCGGAACCACAATAGTCAGCAGCATAAGGACCAAAAAGAGGTATTGTGCAGCGCGAACGGCGATCTTTTTGCGGGTTTTCACGCGACAACCTCCTTTCGATTGACCAGACGGAAATAAATGAAGGATACAAAAACCATCGCCAAAAACATAACGACGCTCATTGCTGAGGCATAAGCGTAGGCGTTTTCATTGAAGCCTTTAATATAGATAATATAAGCTAAGGATTCTGTGGCGCGGCCCGGCCCGCCTGCCGTTAGAACGGTAATATATTCATAAGTGCATAAGCCGCCCTTGAGGGTGGTGACGAATACCATATTCAGTGTGGGAATCAAATAAGGCACGGTGATAGCCTTAAACTTATCCCAGCCGCTGCCGCCGTCGATATCAGCCACCTCGTACAGATCCTTTGGCACACTTTTTAAAGCGGCAAAAATCAACACTGTCGGAATGGCGACGCTACTCCAAAGGTTTACCAGCAGCACAGCGTAGATGGCATAGCTGGAGTTGGATAAAAGGCTACGAGAGAGAAGCTCGCTGCCGACTGCCTGCCCCAGCAGGGGAAGCGCTTCACTGTAGATTTCCTTAAAAAGCAAGCCGGTGGTTACAAGGCTAAACAGGCAGGGCAAAAAGAAAACAGCTTTGAAAAAGCTCCAGCCTTTGGGCTTGGCATTCAGCACGAGCGCTGTTAGCAGCGATACCAGCAGCACCCCCATAATTAAATAGCCGGTGTACCGTAACGTAAAGCCAATCACCCGCAAAAAGCGTTGATCCATAAATAGCTTCGCGTAATTTTTTAGACCGATAAAATCATAATTGCGGCTTATGCCGTTCCAATCCGTAAAGGAATACCAGATACCGATCAGAACCGGCGTTACAAAAAGAAGAAGATAGGCTACCAGCGCCGGCAGTGAAAGCAGAACGTCGGTTTTAAAGGTGCGGTCTAGTTTCTTTTTCATGTGCTCTTATCCTTTTTTTCCTGCGTAGAAGGGGAAATAGTGACGGTGAAGAAAGCTGTGCAGAGAAGAACGGAAGCGGGACGAAGCGTCCGTATCACTCCGCTTCGTCCCCGCAAACCGTCTCGCCGGTCAAATGGGTTACCGTATGATGGGTTGCTTACTCGGCATAATGCAGCTTAACTTCGTTATCCACATCGGCCAAGAAGCTGTCAACATCGTCCGATTCGCGCAAAATTTGGGTCAAGGGTTGAATCACGGTGTTGGTGCCGCTCTTCCACTGGTTGCGAGCCAACGTAAAGGTGCGACCCTCCGTAGCGAACTGGGCAAACACATCAAAGGCGGGAGTGGCGTTCACAACGCCGTTTACCAGATTGACGGAGCCTTCCATATCCACAAATTTTTGAGCGTTGGCAATCATCCATTGCAGGAAGGTGTAGCATTCCTCTTGATGCTTGCCATCCTTGAATACGGAGAAGGCGAGGTCCACATTAGCCCGAACGCGCGTCGCTTCCGCTGTTTCTGCTGGGAAAGCAAAGCATGAGATGTTGGCTTCGCCTGCGGCTTTAACCAAGGTGTAAGCCCAAGTACCGTTAAGAAGCATAGCAGCTTGACCGTTAGCAAGAGCGGTTACACCGTCCGTATAGCTGGTGGACAGAGGGTCTGGCTGGGCGTACTGCTTAAGCTTCACGAAGATTTCAGCCACCTTGCGGATGCTTTCATCCGTGGTTGCAGAGCCAGAGCCATCGGCAATGGCGTTAAATAGGGCAGCCTGATCGGCGCTGTACAGACCAAATAAAGTCTCAAATACGTTAAAGGTGGTCCAAGCGTCTGCGTCCGTAAGCTCGATGGGCGTTATTCCCGCTGCTTTTAGGGCTTCGCATGCAGCCCAGAACTCGTCCATAGTCGTGGGAATGGCAATGCCATTTTGTTCAAACAGATCGACATTATACAGCACACCCCATGCATTTTGCATGTATGGCAAGCCGTATAATCCGCCGTCAATGGTAATCATTTCACGCGCGGCTTCATTGGTGGCCCCAGTGACCCACTCCATACCGCTAAAATCCACACAATAACCATCGCGGAAATACGCATACCAGCTTTGATCGTTAGACCACGTGAACAGATCAGGCGTGTCGCCGGACAAGACGCGCGTCTGAATAGCAGTGGCATATTCAGCAGGTTGGTTTACTGTAACGGTGATGTTGGGATACTCCTCATGGAAGGCGTCCGCCATGACGTTCATGATGTCCACAACCTCGCTTTTGTGGAGCATAAGCTCTAGGTTCACAGCTTCCTCTGCGCCCGCAAAGGAAAAGCAGCATAGAAGCAGCGCGATGGCCAGTACCATTGATGTGAGTTTTTTCATTTTCCGATTTCCTCCTTTAATTTATCTGGGTACGGTTCTCACCATAAGGTGCGTTTCAATGGGTCGGGCTACCACTGAACCCAACGGTTTTCCGCGCTGGACTGTAAAACGGCGTCCAACACCTGTTGACAGCGCACGCCATCCTCCAGCGTGGGCAGCAAAGAGCCCAGTTCGCCGCGCACGGCATTCACAAAGGTCTGCTCCTGGGCCGCATGATAACGTGCAGGCACATCCACAAAATGGAGCTTGGGCTCGTCAGGGCACAGCTCCTTGCCTCCCATGCCCAGCTTTTCGGGCTGATTGAGGTTAAAGGAAAGCGTACCCCTTGTGCCATAAACATCAAATAAAATCGTATTGCTGTGACCAGGCGCACAGCGCGTTATCGTAAACAAGCCGTTTACATCCCCCTGTAGCTTTGCCATAAACATACAGTAATCGTCGGTATCGACCGTTCCCATGCCTTCACGGTCCGGCCACGGGCGCTGCTTGACTACAACGCCAGCCGCGCCGCATACGGCTTGAAACTCGCCAATCAGCAGCCGTGTCATGTCTACAAGGTGCGCGCCAAGGTCGCCCAATACTCCCGTGCCGGCATGCTCCTTTTGAAAGCGCCATTCCATTTTTCGCCCGGGAATCAAGCCGCTGTCCTTTAAATAAGCCACGTTCACGCTAAGCAGCTGACCCAATGCGCCCTGCCGTAGCAGCTCGTAAGCATAGCGAACAGCCGGCATGAATCGATAGGAAAAGCAGACCATAGCGGGGAGCCCCGCAGCTTTTTGAGCCTGTAGCATCTCATTCGCTTGGGCCAGATTCAGAGCAACCGGTTTTTCTATGTTTACCGGTTTCCCTGCTGCCAGTGTTGCAATAGCGATAGGCGCATGCTGATCGTTGGGCGTACAAACCTCTACCGCGTCTACGTCCGCGCAGGCAATCAGGTCATGGTAATCGCAAAAGCGGCGGCTTTGGGGCAGCTGCAGCTGATCCCCGACGATTTGCAAACGCTCTTTGTTACTATCACAAATAGCAGTAATTTTACAGCGCTCCACTGCTTGTAAACCGGGAATATGTACATTTGTGCCAATCCCACCCACGCCAACAATGCCAATACGAGTGTTTTGCTCCGTGCTCATGCTTCTCTTTGCCTCTTCTCCATCAGTTTTCAAAGCGATCATGCTGACCATAGGTCATGGGTGGATTGCCGTTGGGCGCCGCCCAATGAGCGGCGTTTCGCAGAATTTGACGGATTGTTGCGTCATAGTAGGTCGGATAAGCCTCGTGGCCGGGTTGAAAATAAAAGATTTTTCCGTTCCCATAGTGGTAACAGCAGCCGCTTCGCAGCACGCCGCCGCCGGAAAACCAGCTAAGGAAAACCAGCTCATCTGGCGTTGGAATATCAAAATGCTCGCAATACGTTTCCTCCACAGGAAGAGTAAAGGACTCGGGAATACCGGCGGCAATGGGGTGACCCGGCAGCACGGTAAAAATTCGCTCCTTATCGTCCAGCTCCCACCATTTGCTGCGGCAGCCGGTGCCCATCAGCCTGCGGAACACCTTTGAATAATGACCGCTATGCAGCACCACGATTCCCATACCGTCGCGAACACGCCGAGCGATGCGTTCTACCAGCTCGTCATCCACCTGATCGTGGGCCTTATGCCCCCACCAAAACAGTACATCCGTTGTATCCAATACGGATTGTGGCAGGCCCTGCTCAGGCTGGTCCAACGTAGCCGTTCTTATTTCTAGTTCATCGTCCATAGCCAAGCCTTCCGCTATGGCTGTGTGCAGCCCATGGGGATAAACTTGCCCAATTGCCTCTTCCGTGCGCTCGTGTACATATTCATTCCACACTGTAACGTTTATTTTCACTTGTGGGAACCTCCATCCGCTTGATGCTATGATTGTAATCTGACAGCAGATGGTTTACAATGTAAGACGTCGCCAATTTTATTGTATATTCTTGCCAAGCGAGGAGCCTTATGCTACGAATTGATTTGGAACAGCTGCAATATATCGATTTTAACGCTTGTCATATCATGGCCAGCACATTAAAGTATGACTCGGGCGATAGCACCTACTATCCCGAGCCACGGGGCGACCATATGCTATACTATTTATGCGAGGGGCAGCGTCGCTACATCTGCTCCGATGGCCGTGAATTTATGATGAACCCCCACGATGTATTGCTGATGCCTAGCGATAGCCGATATGAAACCATCGTCATGGAGGGCGGCTGTCGGGGCGTATTCATACGTTTCTTACTGCGCGATAGCGACGGACTCAACGTATTTTTAAAGGGTGGGGTGCAGCGGCTGACCTACGACGCGGATGGAACGCTGGAGTCGCTGTTTTGCGAGGTCAGCGACAACTTCCTTTCGGGTAGAAGTTGCCTGTTCAGTAAGCAAAAGCTCTATCGTTTGCTGGATATGATCATCAACAAACGTAATACGGCAAAGCAAAGCCCAGATGAACGGGCCTTGGCCCATGCCATTGAATATATGCAGGCGCATCTATCTGAAACCCTGTCGCTGGAATCGTTGGCTCGTGTTTCCAGCATGAGCCAACGCACGTTCTGCCGAAGGTTTAAGGAGCATATCGGCTGTCCGCCCATGCTGTATCACCGCACCCTTCGAATCCAAAAAGCGATGCGACTTTTGCAGACCAATCAATACACCGTTGAGCGAATCGCTGCCGAGACAGGCTTTGTAGACGCGGCCCATTTCTGCCGTTGCTTTAAACAGCTGCAAGGAGAAACGGTACGGCATGCGCGACAAGCCCAGCATGCCTTGATCACTCCAGATCTCGATTAAAAATCGTTACCGTAAACTGCGTTTTTGTCATCAGGCGTTTAAGGCGCTCCGCAAACTCCGACGCAATCGTCGCTCCATCCGAGCAACCCAGCGCAACGCAGAAACGCGTGTGCTCCTGAGCCTCAAAAATACAAACCATTTTCGTTAGGAACGGTTCGATGTCGACAAGGAGCTCCTCCATGTGCGTCTTTTGTTGTGCAAAGGCCATGGTTTCCAAAATGCGTAAATCCAGCGTGAAATGAGCGTCTCTTACCGGCCCGCACAGATAGCTAAAGGTAACAATCTCCATTAGCACAGCATTGGAATTGGCTGAATCCCCTAAATAACGCTTCCTAAGCAATTGACGTAGCTGAGATACATCCATGGAGCTGGTATTGATCACCAAATCCGCAGCCGCACGGTAAGGAAGGCTCGCTCGCCTTTGAGCGACCAAGGTTTGCGCATAGCGTGCATGTTCGGATTGCCGCCCGCTTTCCCCCCTCTCAGCCATTCGCCGGAAGAAAGTAGAATCATCCACATCAAAGAAAAGGATTTCGATTGAAGCAGTTTCCTCGCGAAGCCGCCGCAATAGCTCCGCAGTCGTCCCCATGGGCTCCTGCGCATTTGGCTCAATCAAAAGCATAAGCCGATCGTTACTTTGGTAGGCCAATGGCAGCATGCGCAGCGAAACGTGCTCAATGGTCGTATAACCCAGTTCCTCCAAATAACGCATTGCCGTGTGCTTACCGCTGAAACGAATTCCCACCAGAACCAATGTGTTGATCATCATACCCTCCCGTGCATTTAAGCCCATCAAGAAATTCAATCCGGCGGCGTAGCAGCCCGCCGGAGTAGGGCAAAGGCGTAAACAATATCTAGTGCTTTTGCCGTTAAAGATGTGGATTCCTGCTCCTCCCGCTTGCCTCATCCCATATAAAATGATAAAATACGGGAACCTGCGGCATGCTGGAAGTGTTCCTGCATTTTCGCAGGGAAGAAGGAGGCGCTTCACTTGTCCCAACCATCTTTGCGCCGGTTCACAGCGGTGCTCAGCTTTTTGGCAGGGTTGGCGCTCACGGTGTTGCTCCTTGCCGCCTCGCTGTATGGCGTGATTACCCGCAGTCAGCTATTTGAGCAGGCGGTGCTGCAGCGGGTTGATTTATCGGCGCTTACCATAAGCGAAGCAGACGCGCGAGCCTTTGCCGCAGAAACCATCTTCTACTTAAAGGACGAAGAGCCGCTGTGGCAGCCCGCCGTCCAAATGGGCGGTGAAGCCATGCCGATTCCCGCCGCGTTCACGATTCACATGGCAGAGGTGAAGGCGGGCGTATCGCTGATCGGCTATGCCATACCCGCCGCCGTTTTCCTTATGCTTGCCATCGCTGTGTGGTCGCTGTTAAGCGGTAACCAAGGAACGGGCTTTTCCTTGCGCAACGGCCTCATTGGCATGGCGGTTCCCCTTGGGGTCATCGCCCTTTTGTTGCTGTGGGCCTGTCTGGATTTCCGCAGTCTGTGGGCTTGGCTGCATACCTCCTTTATTCCGGGCGGCATTTTCGCCGCCGACGAGCCGATTATGCAGCTCTTCCCCTTGGCCTTGTTCAATGATTATATAGCGCCTTTTAGCCTCACTTTCGGCCTTTGGCTGGCAGCCGACATCCTTTTGCTTTTCGCGGCAAAAGCAGGCCGCAGTCTCCTCTTCACCAAAAAGAAAGGGCGGTAAGCTTACCATGAATACTCCCTTGGAAATGAAACAAAAAATTTTGGCGCTGTCGCAAAAGCCCAGCTTGCGTATTTTGGCTATGGAATCCAGCTGTGATGAAACTGCAGCCGCCATTGTGGAAAACGGACGTAAAATCGTCAGCAGCGTTATTTTTTCTCAGGTGGACGTACACGCCCTATATGGCGGCGTGGTCCCGGAAATCGCCAGCCGCGCCCATGTGGACGCTTGCGACCGGGTCATTGACCAAGCGCTGAAGGAAGCGGGCATGGGCTTATCAGATATCGACGCGCTGGCTGTAACCTATGGCCCCGGCTTGGTGGGCGCGCTTTTGACGGGCGTAAACTGTATGAAGGGGCTCAGCTATACCAGCCGTATCCCGCTGGTGCCTGTGAACCATATCGAGGGTCATGTCAGCGCTAATTTCCTCACCACGCCGGATTTGGAGCCGCCCTTTCTGTGCTTGGTGGTCAGCGGCGGTCACAGCCACATCGTGCGGGTGAACGATTATGCGGATTACACGTTAATGGGGCAAACCGTAGACGACGCGGCGGGCGAAGCCTTTGACAAGGCCGCTCGCGTGCTGGGGTTAAATTACCCCGGCGGGCCGCTACTGAGCAAGCTGGCGGAGAATGGAGACGCGGCTTACTTGACGCTGCCGCATCCCCATCCCGAAGGCAAATATGATTTTTCCTTTAGCGGATTAAAGACGGCCTTTTTAAACGCATGTCATAAAATGGAACAGAAGGGCGAGGCGCTGCCCAAGGCGGATTTAGCCGCATCCTTCGAGCAAGCCGTAGCGGATACGCTGTGCGAGCGTTCAATGCTGGCCCTTCGGGATAGCGGCCTTAACACCCTTTGCCTTGCGGGAGGGGTCAGCGCCAACCGTCGCTTGCGGGAGCAGATGCAGGGCTTGAGCCAAAAGCATGGCTTTCGGCTTTGTTTGCCGCAAATCTGGCTGTGCACGGACAACGCCGCCATGATCGGCTCTGCGGCGTATTACCGCCTGCGCAAGGGCGAATGCGCAGAGCTTTCCCTGAACGCCGCGCCCAGCCTCAGCTTATGTTGATAAAAGCCACGTCTACGGCAGACAGATCACCCGTCCGGGAACAAAATCGCTAGGGGCAAGGCTGGGATTATACCAAAGCAGCACTCCCGGCGACAGACCCGTTAACCGGGACAGGCTGTTCAGGCTTTCGTTCACCCCCATCACATAGCTGGTGCTGCCAGCTATGCAAAGCCTGCGGCTTCCCGAGGGGGGCGCGCAGTAGCGGGTGCCGGGAGCGATACGGGTGGTGGGCAGCGAAGGATTCGCGCTGCGCATGGCCTGATAGGATACATTGTTTTGCAGCAGCAGGTCGGTGAAGGTCTGGTTATCCAGCACCGTTCCGGCGCTGTAGCCTACCGGGCACCGAAAAGCTGTGGATTGACCGGGCAAGGAAGGGGTAGGCAACCCCTCCGGTCCCGGGCTGGGCGCGGCGGGCTCGTTGCCGGGTAGGGACGGAGTGGGTAAGCCCTCCGGCCCCTGTCCGGGCGCGGCGGGTTCGTCGCCGGGTAAAGACGGGGTAGGCAAAAACTCATCGTCCAGCGTCGCCGGAAAATTGAAAGTCGTCATCAAAAATACAGCTCCTTTATTCACCGCTCAAGGGGGCGCGATAGGTACGCTGTATTCTATGCAGTTCAATCGACTGGAGTGACTCTGTCAGGGTTGCTGGACGGATAAGGTTTGCGCTTGTCCGCGATACCAAAGACGGCACTGCACGCCGCGCCATTTCTTCGGCAGCCGCGGCTCCGTCTTTAGCTGATTCCCTTCGATCTTCAACCCCAAAAAGCCCCACAGAAGCGCCAAATATGCGCCTCCCGCAGCAGCCGGATGCGTGCCGCCGATATAAACCAATCCGGCCCATTGCTTGCCGCCGCCATCCAGATCCGCCCGGGCACTTTTTAGAAAAAGCGGATAGGCCTCCTCAGGACGGCCTATCCCGCAAGCCGCCAGCGCGTACATGCAGGCGCTCAGGCTGCTGCCGTGCTCCGTCCGGCGTAGATAGTAATCATAATTTGCTCGCAGAGTCTGTGCGTCGTAACGCTCCCGGAGCATGAATAGCAAGGTGATCACATCCGCTTGCTTAATCACTTGCGTATGCGCGGCTACCCCGTAGGCTCCACCCCAGTATTCCTTAGGGTCCTTCAGCCGAGCGCGCACCGCGTCTACGGTGACGTCCTCCAAAGCAAAATAGCCGTCGAACTGCTCCATCACGCCGTCCGGGCGAATCGTCGGCTTTTTCAGCCGTTTAGCCGCCTGTTGGAAGGACGCAAGCTCCTCTTCAAAGGATAGCTTTTGAGCTAACGCCTTGTATGCCTCCGGTGCGTCCCGCTTCAGCTGGGCGCAAACCTCTAGCGTTTGTTCAAACACAAAGCGCGCCATCTCGTTGGTATAGGCGTTGTTGTTCACCCGCTCGTGATATTCGTCGGGGCCGATTACATTCCAAAGCTCGTCGTCGTCCTTTTCCACACGCTTGATTAAAAGGCTGTGATAAAACCGCGCCGCCTCGATTAAAACCTCCGCGCCGCCCTCCCGCCAGAGGGAATCGTCCCCCGTCCAACGGGCGTATTTCCACAAGCCGTATACCACGGCGGATGTGATATGGACTTGCTTATCCCGAAAATAGGTACGCATGGGACGGCCTGTAAACACATCCGTTACATTGTAATCCGAGCAAGCGTCATAGCCGCCCTCCTGACTTTCCCACGCGTAAAAAGCGCCCCGCAGACCATATTCCCGCGCTTTGGCGCGGGCTCCCTCCAATGTGTCGATGCGGTAGCGAAGCAGCGTCTTTGCCACCTCTGGTAGCACTGCTAAATAGAAGTCCAGCATGAACATTTCCGTATCCCAAAAAATTGCACCCTTGTAGGTTTGGCCGGAAAGACCCCGAGCCGGTACCGATAGGCTAGACGCGTGCCGTGGCGCAATGGACAGCAGATGATAAAGCGAAACGTTCAGGGCTTCTTCCGCAGGGTCATCCCCAAGGATTTGCACATGAGCGCGCTCCCATAGCTTTGCCCAGCAAGCTCTGTGAGAAGCCAGCAGCTCGTCGTACTCCGGCGCGTTTAAAACGGCGGCTCTAGCCGCTTGCAGCGGCTCCTTGCAATCCTTGGAGGTATAAACAGCTGCAATCAGCGTAAAGGAGGCGCTCTGACCGGCGGCTAGCTCGAAATCAAGAATTGCTTCCTGCTTGCGCTGAGCCACGGCGGTTGCGCTATGGTGCGGCGTGCTCAGGCTCCACCGGCAGCAAACGGCAACCGTATCCCCTTCGTTGGTGACGGCTTCCACACCATGCTGATGCTCCGAAGCTGTGGGAAAGGACATTTCCCGATAGTGTGGGCCGTGAATATCCCACACGTCGCCGTCCAAGGTGCTTTTGAGACAGAATTGACCGGCTTCCTTGGCAGTTGCAACGGCATGAAGCGCCAGCAGATGAACCTGCTCCATATGGGCAAGACGCTCCACCTGCCAGCGAACGCCGCAGGAAAATCGGGTGTCCCGTCGATGAAGGCCCTCTCGAACGAGCAGGCTCTGGGTATGCTGGTCGCAGGCGGCGCTTGGCAGCGCCAAAGGACGGTCGCTGCCGTCCTCTTCCCTGCGATAAAGCCTAAGACTAAAGGGATTGGGCGCGTTCAGCGGTTCCCGCCAGCCGTCGCCGCAGCGGTCGTAAATGCCTGCCAGATTCACAGCCGCTAATTGTTCCTTATCGTATTCCTCCAGCGTTCCCCGCACGCCCATATAACCGTTTCCGATAAGGAAGCGGTTGCCAAGCTCCGGCAGCTCGCCAAGGTCGTAGGAGTGGGTGGTGACGACAATCTCACGCATAGGAAACGCTCCTTTCTCGTCCGGCTTAGGAGAGCCGCTTGACGCTCTGCCGCTCCACCAGCCGCACGGGCATGGTAATGGTGTGAACGGCCTCTTGCTTGTTTTCGATGTGAGCAATCAGCATGTCCGCCGCCGCGCAGCCGCGAAGCGTCACATCCTGATGAACGGTGGTGAGCTGGGGACTGGTAAGACGAGCGATGTTCAAATCATCAAAGCCGACCACGCTGATATCCTCCGGCACATGGCGGCCTTCATCGTTAAGCCCCGAAATCAAACCCGCCGCCAGAATATCCGCCGTGGCAAAGATGGCGGTATAGTCGCGGCGTTTGGCCAGCTCCCGCCCCAGAGCGGCGCTGCGATCCACGCCGATTTCCACGCCGTAGACGTCCTCCCGGCAAGGGGAAAGCCCGTACTCCTGCAGCGCGTCGCAGTATCCCTTGTAACGCTCCCGAAGCACTCCATGCTCATAGATAGGCGGGCCGCAGAATAAAATGCGGCGGTGTCCCATTTCCAGCAGATGCTTAACGCCCAGATAACCGCCGGTTCGGTCCTCCAAACGCACCTGCGGCACCTCGTCCAGCACATAGCTATCCACCAACAGAAAGGGCGTATCCTGCCGCAATAGCTGCGTAAAAAACTCCGAAGGAAAGATGCCGGTAAGGATCAAGCCGTCTAGATTCCAGTTGTTAAGCAGGCTCATCAGATCGGCGCAGGAATCGATGGTGCGCATCATCATATAATAGCCTTTTTGCCGCAGGGTTTCCTCAATGCCGGACAGCAGGGCCCCATGAAAGGGGTCCTGAAAGAAACCGCCGGATTCAGAAGGAACCAGATGATTGATCACCCCAATGATGTGGGAGGAGCTGGATACCAGCGCCCGCGCCGAGAGGTTGGGGGTATAGCCCAGCTCCTCGATGGCCTTGTTGATGCGCTCGATCATCTCCGGGGATACCCGTCCGGCGTTTCCGCGAATGACGTTGGAAACCGTGGTTGGGCTTACGCCCACCGCACTGGCGACGTCTTTAATGGTTACCATAGGGCAGCGCCCCTTTCTTTTACGGATTTTGATTAGTATAACATAAGGAAGAAGGAAATAGAAGCAAAAATAAAAATTTAATTTAACGATAAACCTATTGACAACGCTTAGATTGCTGTGGTATTATGCAATTACGTTGAACGTAAAACTTATTGGAGTGAGCAGTACTCGTTTACAAGGTTAAGCCGCAAGAAATGCGAAGCCCGACGAATGAAATGTCTATCTCCAATAAGTTTAACGTAAAACCTACGTTGCGAAGATGTGAAGGCGCACATCTCCATGATAACATCTTACAAGGAGGAACTCATTATGAAAAAGCTGGTTTCCGTTCTGCTGACCCTTTGCCTGTGCCTAGCCGCGTTTGGCGCGCTGGCTGAAACCACCTTGAAGCTGGGCGTCTACCCCGAGGAGGTCGCCACGGACGCAATCGCGAGCCATGAGACCTACATTGAAAAATACTCGGCTCAGTATCCCGACGTTACCGTAGAACGGGCGCATTACAAGTACTCCACCGATACCTTCGTCCCCATGGCGGAGGCGGGTACCGTTCCCACGGTGTTTGAATCTTGGTTCACCGAGCCTAAAAAGCTGATCGGCGGTCAGTTTATCGCCGACATCACCGACGAGCTAGAGGCCCGCGGCTGGCTCAGCAAAATGAACCCCTCCATCCGCACGCTGATGAGCGATGAAAACGGCCGTGTCTACGGCGTGCCCCGCGACGCGTATGCTCTGGGTCTGATGCTGAACGCGGAGCTTTTCGAGGACGCCGGGCTGGTGGACGAGAACGGCATTCCCCTCTACCCCAAAACTTGGGAAGAGCTAGCCGAGACCGCCAAGACCATCAAGGACGCTACCGGCTCCGCCGGACTGTGCCTGTTGGCCAAAGATAACGCCGGCGGCTGGCATTTCTCCAACATTGCTTGGGCTTTCGGCGCGACGCTGGAAAACCAAGACGCAGACGGCAAATGGATCGCGAACCTGAACAGCGCCGAGGCGGTTGCCGCCATGCAGTATGTGAAGGACCTAAAATGGAAGTATGACGTGCTGACCGCCGACCCCACCAGCGAGGACTGGGGCACCGGCTTCACCCAGCTGGGCACCGGCGCTGCCGCCATGTATATCGCCGCCAACGACGCGGTGAACATGCCTACCCAGCAGAACGGTTTAGCGGTTGATAAGCTCATGATGTGCGGCATTCCTGCCGGCCCCGGAGGCCAGTACAGCCTGATGGGCGGCACTCCCTACTTCTTCGCCGCCAACGCCACCCCCGATGAAATCAACGCCGCTCTGGACTATCTGGTCATCATGGGCAAGGCTCCCGAGCTGACCGACGACGCCATCGAGGGCTTGAGAGTGGACGCAAAGAACCGCAAAGAGAACGGCATCCCCAACATTGTAGAATTCCCCGCTTGGTCGGACCCGGAGCTGGTAGCCAAGCGTCAAGAGATCATCTCGGAGTATTCCAACGTGGACGCGCGGATGTTCCAGCCCTACTTTGACGCCGTTGCTACGGAAGGCAACCTCCGTATGGAAGAGCCCCAGAACGCGCAGGAAATGTACGCCGAATTGACGAAGGTATTGCAGGCGGTGGTTACCGACGAAAACGCCGATGTGCAGGCTCTGATGGATACCGCCAGCGCCAACCTCCAACAGATTCTGGACGAGCAGGTAAACAAGTAATCCTATCGGATGGGGACTGTCCCAAAGGGAACCGCTGGCTTCCGCCATCCCGGGACAGTCCCCTTTTTTGAACCTAGCTAAAGGAGCGATTGTGATGCAAACCTCACCGATACCCCATGCCGGACGGGCAAAGGCAAAATGGAAACGGGATCTGGGTTCTTGGTGCGTTATGCTGCCGGGACTGCTTCTCTTTGCTTTTTTCATCTGGGAGCCGCTGCTGGAGGCGGTGCGCCTCTCGGTTTACGAGGCGCAGGGCACCCGCGCCATTCGCTTCGTAGGGCTTGATAACTACCGTTCCGTTATCGCCGGGCCGGATTTCTGGCCGTCGGTGACCAACACCTTCGTATACCTGTTATGGTCGCTGCTGATCGGTTTTCTTCTGCCCATGGCGCTGGCCATCGGCATTCACGAATCCGTCCGGGGGAAGGGGCTGTACCGCACCGCCGTATATCTGCCCAATATCGTGCCCGGTCTTGCCACCGTATTTCTATGGAAATACCTTTTCAAAAGCGACGCTTACGGCGGGCTTAACATGCTCCTTGGCGCGGTGGGCATTCCACCCCAGGGGTGGCTGAGCAACGCTGCTATCGTCATTCCCATGATTGTTGTCACCATGACGTGGAAGGGTGCGGGCTCCACGGCGCTGCTCTATCTGGCGGGCCTGCAGGGCGTCAGCCCGGAGCTGTATGAGGCCGCCATTATCGACGGCGCCAACGTGCGCCAGCGGGTATGGAACATCACCCTGCCTCAGCTTTATAACTTGGCTCGCACCTTGTTTATTCTTCAGGTGATCGCGGTTTTTCAGGTGCTGTACGAGCCGCTGGTTATGACCAACGGGGGCCCTAACAACGCCTCGATCTCCATGATGCAATTGGTTTACCGCTACGCCTTTGATCAGTACGATTACAGCCGAGCCAGCGCCGTATCCGTCATTGTGGCTATCGCCCTACTGACGCTCACCTTTATTTATAACCGCGTTAATAAAGAAAAAGAAATGTAAGGAGGCGGACGGAATGAAAAGTGATGTTGTATTTTCCGGCGCTGTCCGCCGTTACGACCTGAAACGTCCCGGCGTAAAGGTCGGCTATGGATTGATGACTCTTTTCTGCATCCTTGCAGCCATCGTGGCGCTGCTGCCTATTCTTTGGGTGATTATCTCCGGCTTTAAGGATTTGCAGGAATTCAACCGCGGGGTTAAAAACCTGACGGATAAACGGTACTATATACAATTCCTCCCTCAGAGCTTTTCCTTGGAGGGGTACTTAAAAACATGGAATCAATTTAAATATGTCCGCTATTATTTAAACAGCTTAGCCGTGGTGACGGGCAGCGTAGTCACAGCGGTAGTTGTCAACGGCCTATTCGCCTACGGTTTGAGCCGCTTAAAGCCGCGGGGCTGGAAGGTGGTCTACGGCCTTGTCATGGCTACGCTGATGGTTCCTGCCACCACCAGCATTGTTCCCCTGTTTGTCAATATTACCAAGCTGGGGATGGGCGGCTCCTTTATCCCCCTTTGGCTTATGATGGGCGCTAGCGCCTTCTATGTGGTGCTTTTCAAAAACTTCTACGACGCGATGCCCACCAGCCTTTTGGAGGCGGGGCGGCTGGACGGCTGCAACAGCCTGCAGCTTTTCTTTCGAATCGTTCTGCCGCTGAGCATGCCCATCAATATCGTTATTGTGATTTACGCAGTAAACGCGGCTTGGTCCGATTTTCTGCTGCCTTATTTGCTGCTGGGCGGCACCAAGCTGGAAACGGTAATGGTGCGTTTGTTTACCTACCGCACCTCCGACCGAGTGAATAACATGGATATCATACGTGCCATCGTGTTTTCCATCATCCCGCCCATCCTTTTGTTCATCGCGTTCCAGCGGCAAATTACCCAGAACGTGATGTCGGCAGGGATTAAGGGATAATCATAGTCTAAAGGAACAGGAGCGCAGAAAGATGGGCAAAATTGCCGACCGTTATTTTGGGTTGGATTCCAATAGCATAGTGGAAAAAGAATATGACCCCGCGCACAGTTTGGAAAGCGAATCTATTTTTACCCTTTCCAACGAATTCATGGGCGTGCGTGGGTATTTTGAGGAAGGGGGCGACATGCCCTCGCTTCGGGGCACCTACCTGAACGGCGTTTACGAAGTGCAGCCGTATAAGCCGGAAAGCGGCTATCGCGGGTTCGTGAAGCGCACTCATTTCATGGTGACGGCGGCGGACATGCTGGATACTCAGCTGACGCTAGAGGGAGAAGCGCTCAATCTGTCCCGCTGCCAATACGGTGGGTTTTTGCGAACCTTAAAGCTGGAAAGTGGTCTTTTCACTCGCAGCTTTCTATGGAAAACAGAGAGGGCGGGCGATGTGGAGGTGCGCTTCGAGCGACTGTTGAGCATGGACAGGCCCGGGCTGCTCGCCCAGCGGATCACCTTATGCCCCTTAACCAAGGCTGCGTTGGGAAGCGTAATGTTGAGCATTAACGGAAACGTGATTCATCAGGCGACGGGAAAATGCCAATGGACGGAGCTTGAGGGGACGACAGACGATCTGGTTCTGCGGACGGAAACCACCGACATTTCCGTGCGCTACCGCCTGTTGACCCGCTGCCCGGGCAAACAAACCCGAAAGCGCGGCTACCGCTCCATAAGCGACCGTTATGAGCTTTCTCTAAAGCGGGCTGAGGAAACCGTGATCGAGCGCTTGGTACGGGTGGATATCGCCCGGACGGGGGAGGGCTTCCCGGAGGTCGCAGACGCGCCGGACTTTGAAACGCTTTTGAAGGAGAATCAAGCCCATTGGGCAAAATTCTGGCATGACGGGGACGTAGAAATCGACGGCGACCCGGAAAATCAGCAGGGCGTGCGCTACTGCCTATTCCAGCTCCATAGCGCCTATCGGGGGCTTCACCCCAGCGATAATATCGGCGCCAAGGGGCTGACCGGAGAGGCGTACAACGGCCACGCCTTTTGGGATACGGAAACCTATTGCCTGCCCTTTTATCTTTTGAACGACCCCAACGCCGCAAAGGCTTTGCTCCTGTACCGCTATCACACCTTGCCGCAGGCGCTGGAGCGGGCGCGGCAGTTGGACTTGCAGGGGGCGTGTTACCCCATCGCCACCTTAGACGGTACGGAGGCCTGCACCCTTTGGCAGCATTCCTCGCTACAAATGCAGCCCTCCACAGCGGTGGCCTATGCCATTCAGATTTATAGCGAGCAAACGGGAGATAAGGTGTTTTTGGCGCAGGAAGGCGCGGAAATGCTTTGCCAAATCGCTCGCTATCTGCTTTCCCGCGGCGGTTGGAGCAAGGATGGCTTCGGTTTTTACGGCGTTATGGGGCCGGACGAGTTCCATATGATGGTGGATAACGATTTTTACACCAATTTTATGGGTAAAAAAGCGCTGTGCTACGCCTATCAAACCATAAACAGCCTTGCTGCCAAGCAAAGAGACGTGCTGAAGCAAAAGCTAAGCTTGCGGGACGATGAGCCGGAGACATGGCGACAAGCAGCGGACAAAATGATCTTGCTTCGGGGCGCGAACGGCTTATTCGAGCAGCACACAGGTTATTTCAGCCTTCCGCACACCGATATTCAAGCCATTCCCATCGACGAGTTTCCACTCTATGAGCATTGGAGCTATGACCGCATTTACCGTACCGATATGCTCAAGCAGCCGGACGTGCTGATGGCTATGTTTCTATACCCCGGCGATTTTACCCGGCAAGAAAAGCAAGCCAATTACGAATACTACGAGCCGCGCTGCATCCACGAAAGCAGCCTTTCGCCTTCGGTGCATGCCATTCTGGCGGGAGAGCTGGGCAGACGGAGCGAGGCCGCTACCTTTTTCGGCTTTGCCACCCGACTGGATTTAGATAATTACAACCGAAATACAAAAGAGGGATTACACCTGTCCAGCGTGGCGGCGGCTTGGGTGACCATTGTGGAGGGCTTTGGCGGTTTACGGTTCCACGGTGGACGTATCTACCTAAGCCCATGGCTACCCAAGGCTTGGGAACGGCTTCGCTTCCGTCTGCGGGTGGGAACGGCCTTGCTGCTGGTTACGGTGGACCAACAGGAAGTCACGTTGGTCTGCGAAGGCGGCAAGGCGGAGCTGACGTTGTATGGAAATGCAGTCAGTGTGGAGTCTTACCCGGTGACCGCTGCAAGGAGATAGCAACGCAGAATCAATCCATCTGCTCCAGCGTCATTCCCGCATGCCCCGAATCGTCCCGAACGGCATAGTCAAACGTAACCATTACCCATTTTTCCTGCGTCAGCTCAAAGGCCGACGCGGGAAATACGTCTATATAGCGGTCTTTTTCTCGTTTTCCGTTCACCGCCCGTTGGCGAACCTCCACCGGCGCTCCCACAGCGCAATGGCCTGGCAGGCGGCGGGGCGGCTCGTGAAGGCACAAATCCAGCCGCATGAGCCAAGCCATACGCTCGGGATCATGGCCCAGCTTGGTTGCGTATTCATACAGCCGGTCATATGCGTCATATTGGGACAGCTTGGCTTCTTTGACGGCTTCCCCAAGCCCCAGCATTAGCGTAAAGGGATCGGACGCGCCCGTCAGCAGCTCCTTTAGCTCATAGCTGAAGCGACCGCTGTTGTAGTACAGCTCCGTAGCCTCTTCCACCGCCTTTAAACGGGTCAGCTCTGCAAAGCTCATGGTAGGCGTTTGCAGGATTTCATAGGGCGGCTGGGGTGCAAAAACCAAGCCGAGAGCCTCCCGGCGTTCGTACAGCTTGCTTCCCCGAAGCAGCTTCAAAAACCCTAGCTGCAGCTGCTGGGGCTGCATGGCAAGAACCTCGTTATAGCTGCGGCCAAAGGTTTCCATGGTTTCACCCGGCAGACCGGCGATCAAATCCAGATGCTGGTGAATGCCGCCCATCTCCCTTACCGCCTTCACATTCCCTTTCAGTTGCTCAAGATCAGTCACCCGCGCCACCTCACGGAGGGTTGCCTCGCAGGTGGACTGCACGCCGATTTCAAATTGAAACAGTCCGTGCCGGGCGGTTTTTAGCAGCGCAAGCTGCTCAGGGGTGGTTAAATCACCGCCAAGCTCCATTTGGAAAGAGGTAACGCCGTTATCATGCTCCGTTAAATAGCGCCAAATGGCGAGAGCCCGTCCGGCATGAAGATTAAACGTACGATCCACAAATTTTACCTTCATGACTCGCGCGTCTAAAAATTGCTGTAGATCGTCAAAAACCTTTTCCAGCGACCGATAGCGCACATGGGTATCCGCGGAGGAAAGGCAGTAGGCGCACCCGAAGGGGCAGCCCCTTGACGACTCGTAATACAGCACCCGGCGGTTCAGGGTAGGCAGATCGACGTAGGGAAAGGGCAGCGCGTCTAAATCGACGCAGCCTTCGGCGCGGTAAACGCCGCTAACGTTTTTTCCCGCAGCACCTGCGGCAGAAGCTTTTCCCCCTCGCCGCAAAAAATCGCATCAGCCCACGGCAGAGCCTTCAGCTGCTCCTCCGCGTCAAAGCTCGCCTCCGGGCCGCCCAGCGCCAGCAGAGCGTCGGGAAAAAGCAGGCGCAGCTGCTCGCCCAAGGCGCATACATAGGCCCGGTTCCAGATATAACAGGAAAACAGGATCCGGTCAGGGGACTGAAGCGCGATATCCGCCAGTATGTCCCGCACCGGCTGGTTGATGGTGTATTCCGCAAATTCGGCGGGAATTCCCGCACCCGTTAGCGCAAGCTGCAGGGAGCGTACCGCCAGATTGGTGTGGGCATATTTTGCGTTGATGGCTACCAGCAATGTTTTCATAGGTGGGAGTGCTCCTTTCCTTCGTTCAGGCCGGGCGAGGCGGAAGCAATTTCACCGGCTCCCACAACCTGCCCGTCCACATAAATAGCGGCGGTTTGCCCTCTGGCTGGTGCGCGAAACGGGCTGTCTGCCCGGATGATCACACCGGAAGCCGTAGGGGTCACATCGCAATTAGGCATTTCCCACCGGGTATGCCGAACCCGAACCTGGGCGCGGAAGGGAGCCTTCGGCGCAGGAACCAGCCAATTCATCGCTGTGGCGCGAACCTCCGCAGCAAAGGTATCCTCCCAAAGCGCCAGCTCCAGCCGATTGGTTTCAGGATGAATCGCCGTCACATAAAGCCTGCGCCCATTTTCCGTTTCTCCCCAGCGTTGGCCCACAGTGAAATGATGGATGCCGCCGTGCCGCCCCACCACCGTACCGTTATAAACCGCGTCCCCTGCTCCCGGCATGGGCGCTTGCCGTTCCAGCCACGCGGCGTAATCGTGATCGGGAACAAAGCAGATATCCATGCTGTCCGGCTTGCAGGCGATGGGGATGCCCGCCGCCTTCGCTTCGGTGCGAACCTGTCGCTTCTCCACTGCGCCCAGCGGAAGGATCAGCCGGTTCAATTGCTCGTTTGTAATGCGGCAAAGCTGATAGCTTTGATCGTTCTGAGGGCGCCCCGCATAGAGCGCGCCATCTTTGACGACGGCGTAATGCCCCGTCGCAATCCATGGCGCGCCCATTTCATCCGCATATTCAGTAAGCGCCCGCAGCTTCATCACCGGGTTGCAAAGCAGACAAGGGTTCAGGGTACGCCCCTGCAAATAGCCCTCGATAAACGGCTGGCATACAAGCCGCGACAGCTCGTCCCGCCGGTCCCAAATTTCCAGCGGAAGGTTAAGATAGGCCGCCGTGCGGATTGCATCCTCCCTAGCGCCGTGTACGCCCACATCCAGAAACAAGCCGACGACGCTGTAGCCCGCGTCCATCAGCCGCTTTGCCGCCACAGCCGAATCCACCCCGCCGGAGAAACCAAGCGCGATCTTTTCCATCGTCAGCCGCTTTCCTTCCTTGCATAAAGAATCTGTAAAATCGAAAGCATCATAGCATAAAAGCGTAGAAAATACTACGATGAACGGCCCAAAAAAGTTTATCCATCCATACAATTGACAAGCTACGGCTTAAGCGTTTACAATGGCTATGCTTGATAGAAAGAAGGTGTGTGTGATGGAAAACAGCATCTTATATTCCGAAATCAATATCGTCTGCATTCTCGTTTTGGTCATGTTAAGCGTCAAAGTAAAGAACTCCATGTTGATTCAGAACCAACGGCAGAAGTTTTTAGCGGTCATCATCGTCAATATTTTCTTTTTGCTGCTGGACGCCATATGGATCTTTGTGGATAACCGTGTATTAGGGTTAACCTACGAGCTCAATTGGGGATTAAACTGCGTGTATTATATGTTATCCGGCGTGGTGGGGTATAGCTGGTTTCTTTTCTCCGAAACCGTACAGCGCTCCGCCCTGCTCCAAAAAAGGAGCTATCGGGTGCTTTCTATGCTGCCAATGATCATCATTTTTGTGCTCACAATGATATCCGTTCGAACGGGATGGTTGTTTTACATTGACGAAGCCAATGTCTACCATCGCGGTCCCTTCTATGTGATTCAGCTGTTCTTTTCCTACGGGTATGTGCTGTTTACCGCTGTAAAGGCGTACTGCACCTCGCTGCGCACACAGGACTACCAAACAAAGCGCGACAATCGCGCGCTAGCTCTCTATGTATTGCCCTCTATGCTGGCGGGCCTGATTCAGATTCTTTTCCCGGGGTATCCCATCCTTTGCGTCGGCAATACGATGGGTATTCTATATGTGTATATCACCTTGCAGGAGCAGCTGGTGTCCAAGGATGCGCTCACCAATTTAAGCAACCGCAATCAACTGATGCAATACCTCTCAGGCAAGCTGGCCCACCCCGTTGAGAACAAAGCCCTTTACCTGCTCATGATGGATTTAGATTATTTTAAAACGATCAATGATCGCTATGGGCACGTGGAGGGAGATCAGGCTTTGAAAACCGTGGCAGACTGCTTGATCAAAGCGTGCAGCGCTAAGCACCATTTTATTGCTCGATACGGCGGCGATGAATTTATCATTCTATGCGAGCTGTCGATCGACGAATCGGTACAGTCTGTGTGCGACGCGATTCGCAAGGAGCTCAAAAAGGTCCATAAGCCCTACGGCCTTTCGTTAAGCATCGGCTATGCCCGCTATACAGCCGCCATCCACTCCCAACAGCAGTTCATCGCCAAAGCGGATGCGGCGCTCTACAAGGAAAAAGAGAAGCGTCATAAAGGAAAAGCCCTATAAGCCAGAATAAGGCTAAGGGAGATAGGAATACGCTGTTTTATCCGCCGATATCACAATTTGCCCCTCTGCTTTGGCCATGAAGCAAGCGCATTACTCATCAGTCATCGCGGAAAATTTGGTCGTCAGCGCGCCGGTGGTAAACTCCGCCCAAGAATAGGCGGCCATATATTCCCCCATGAAACGATTGATAGAAGCAACGTCGCCTGAGAGCGCCCTATAATAGTCGCAGTCAAAGGCTTCAGGGTTAATCGCCAGCAGGTTATTCGTTTTGAGGACGATTTGCTCCGCCCCCACCTGCTTGAGCGATTTTTGCATATCGATACAGATTGTAGAAAGGAGCTTTTGACGGGCGCGGTCATACACGCCGTCCTCCCATAGCGCATCCGCAATTTTGGCGGTGGTGCAGCTTGCGCCTCGCCGATCAATCAGGAAAGCTAGCAATTCCTTGGACTTAGCTCTGGAAAACGGAACGGCTTTGCCGTCGACAAACAACTCAAAATCGCCGAAGCATTGAGCGCGAATCCGCTTATCCGCCACCGTCCGCGATGGCGGATGGCGCAGATTTTTAATCTCTACCCGAATTTGCTCTGCGTCTACAGGCTTCATGATGTACCCGCTTGGCCGCACCGATAGCGCCTCCAGCGCGTACTGGGAATAGCCCGTCACAAAAACGATGTTGACCATGGGCGCGTGGGTTTTTATCAAATGGGCCAGCTCCAAGCCGGTCATGCCCGGCATTTCGATATCCAAGAACGCAACGTCCAACGGCGCGTTTTCTTCCCCCATCGCCTTTAACGCTTCGGTGACGGTGGAGAAGCAAAGAAGCTCCGCATCCGGCACAGCTTCGGCAATCGCCCGGGACAAAATGTTAAGCGCCGTCCGCTCGTCGTCAAGCGCCAGTATTCTCATCGCATTTTCCTCCCTTAGGCAGCGTTAAGGTGGCTACGGTTCCCTCTCCGGGATGGCTAACGATAGCAAGATCGCCCGCGCACATGGCGCGCATCCGTTGACGCACGTTATCAATGCCGATATGGGTGCGTCCGTCTTCATGAGGCTGATAGGGATCAAACCCAACCCCGTTATCCTCCACCGTTACCACGAAGCCGCCTTCTGTTTCGGCAGAGGAAATCCGCACCGTGCCGCCGGATTCCTTTTTCATGATTCCATAACGCACCGCGTTTTCCACCAAAGGCTGTAAGGTAAGCGCAGGAAGCCGGAACAGGGTCGTCTGTAGGTCGTACTCCACAGCCAAGCGCCGACCAAACCGCATCTGCTCCAGCGTCAAATAGTATTGGCTATGCTTTAGCTCCTGCTCAAAGGGGATGAGCTTATCCGATTTGAGCGAGTCCAAATTTCCCCGCAGGAAGCGTGAGAAGGCGATGGTTGCCTGCTCGGCTTCAGGGGCGCGATCGTGACAAAGGTCCTGGATGACGCATAGGGTGTTATACAAAAAATGGGGTTGGATTTGGCTAAGCATGATCGACATACGGCTCATGGCCATTTCTGCATCCATATGCGCCGCTTTTTCCGCCGCCCGGGCAATGGCAAGCTGCTTGTCCGATATCATTTGCTGCTGCAAGCCCAAATAAACCATTAACAGCGAAAGCGCCACCATAGGCCATACCCATGGCACACCGTAAGCTACAATTTCCATTGCCGCTCCCAAGAACGGCAGTAGCATATAAGCTAGCACCGACAGGCAGCGATGCCGTATGTCTGAATCGCAGGTTGATAAACAACCGATAAGCACAAGGAGCAGCGCTATAACCAAATACGCATAATGGGGAGCAAGGCAGAGCTGATAGGCCGTCCCCGTCATATACTGGTTTTGTTCGTTAATCGTGAACAGCCATCCCGTCCATGGGGTTGTGAGCACTAAGCCTAATTGGATGATCATAGGAATAGCGTAAAGCCCTGCTCGACGCTTTGCCCCGTTCTCGGAGCGAAAAATCCACAGATCGGAAAAAATAACCCATAGCCAGAAATAAAGGATGTGGGCTACCCAGTAAGCCATATCCACCAGCCAAAGCAAAGGTCTGGCTAACGCGAAGGTGTACCCGTCCAGCTTTAAGCCGGGAATATCTATGACAAGAACGCTTAGACAGCAGATCATCAGCATGCGGATCAGGCGTGCTTGAAGGGAGCCGTCGCTTAAGCATTTCCGTCCCGTCAGCAGGAGAATGAGCACAATGGACAAGGCGATAACGTCGATAATCACATTGCTATTGATGGAGGCCTACCTCCCTTTCGACATAATATGCCATCAATTCCTATTTTGTATTATAAAGCACATTATTCCATCTTTCAAGCATGGGATACGCAGTAGAAACCAATCATGAATCACAAAGTCACTGTTCAACGAAGCAAAAACATGGTAAAATACTCCCATGGAAAGAAAGCCAACAGCCGAAGGCTCATCCCATTACGGTGTATCGCGGCCAAAGACAGAATGTGAACGCCTCGTTGTATTCTGTCATAGAAGGAGCGCCGTCCTATGGCAATACCTGCCATGCCTGAAGCATAAGCCGGATCCTTGACCCGGACAAACGAACGTGCCAGCGAAAGGAGATCATGCTTTGATACAAACCTCCATAAAAGGAAAACAAAAAAGGCCTTTCAAGGTGCGGGATATTTTCCGTAGCTGGCTGTTCGTTCTCATTCTGGCCGCCTTTCTCTTTACCTTTGCGCTGACCTACTTTACGCAGCACAAGCAGGTAGAATTCCAAACCAACAAGAAGCTTGTGGGAGAGCTGAGCTATTTCACAGAGCAAATTGAGGATTTTGACCAACGACGGGAAAAGCTCCGTCAGGCTTCCGACGAGGTGCTGCTTAGCAAAGCGAAGCTGATGGCGCTGGCAATAGGGCATGACGCGACGCTTCTTTCCGATAACTGGACCATGAGAACGCTACTGGACGTACTCGACTTGGATGCGGTCTACATCACCGATTCCACAGGAATGATCCGTTTTAGCATCCCCCATGAATATGAGGGAAGATTTAATTTCAGCGATTATAAAACCACCTCGCCCTACATGGCGTTGATTACTCGTACGCTGTCCAGCATTGTGGAGGACCCTCGCCCCAATGATGCAGACGCAGCCACCGGCGTGATTCGCTACCAGCAGTATGCGGGGGTACCGCGAGAGGACGAGCCGGGAATCGTGCAGGTAGCCTATTCAAATGCCCAATACGACAGCGCCATCGCCGCCATTTCACTGGAAAACTGTGCCACCGGCTATACGGTGGGAACAAACGGTTTTCTGGTCCTGCTGAACCAAAACAAGCCCATCAGCGCGACCACCGCCGAGTTGTTGGCCTCCCCGCCGGAATACAACGCATCCGCAGTGGACAAGGGCAGCTTTTCCATCCTCTACGATGGGGCGCGCTATATGGCTCGGGCCTGTTCCTCAGGCTCAATGACCGTTTTGGCGGCTATCCCCTATAGCGAAATGTACGAGGATATCTGGAAGGTGCTTCTGTGGATTACCGCGTTCTACGGCATCACCTTTCTGTCCGTATTTCTACAGGTATCCCGTCTGCTGGATCGCGTGGTGATCAACAACATCCAAAAGACAAATAAGAGCCTGAAACGGATCACCTCGGGAGATTTGAACGAGCGCATCTCGGTAACGGATAATCAAGAATTTCAGGAGCTATCCGGCGGTATCAACGCTACGGTGGACGCGCTAAAGCATTTTATCGCTCAGGCAGAGGACCGCATCCGTGCGGAGCTGGCGCTAGCCCATGCCATACAGTCCTCCGCGCTGCCCAGCGTGTTTCCCCCCTTCCCGGAGCGCCGCGAGTTTGATCTCCACGCCTCCATGAAGCCAGCCAAAGAGGTTGGCGGCGATTTTTATGACTTCTTCCTCATTGACGAGGATCATTTGGCACTGGTGATTGCCGACGTGTCCGGCAAGGGAATCCCGGCGGCGCTTTTCATGATGAAAAGCAAAACGCTGATCAAGGAGCTTGCGGAATCGGGGCTTTCTCCCGCCGAGGTGATGCGCCAAGCCAATCGAAAGCTATGCGAGGGAAACGATGCAGAAATGTTCGTAACCGCATGGCTCGGTCTTTTCACCATAAGCGAAGGACGAATGGTCTGTTCCAATGCCGGGCATGAATATCCGGCCATTGATCGGGCGGGAAAAGGCTGGGAGCTGCTGCACGACCGGCACGGGCTGGTGCTGGCGGCAATGGAGCAGGCGCGCTATACCGAATATGAACTGACTTTTGCCCCCGGCGATCGGCTCTTTGTTTATACGGACGGCGTGCCCGAAGCCACCAACGCCCAATCTCAGCTTTACGGAACGGAGCGAATGCTAGCCGCGCTAGAAAAAGCCCACGGGATGAATGTTGAGGATACCCTACGAACGCTTCACGAGGATATCAACAGCTTCGTAGGCGACGCGCCGCAATTTGACGATATTACCATGCTGATTGTGTCCTTGCCGCAAAAAGCGACTCCTTCCCCCGACACGCGTCGGGAGCAAGCCTTTGTTCCCGACGAAGCAGCCACCGAGCAGGCGTTAGCCTTTGTTCGCACTTCCTTTGGGGAAATGGGTGCAAGCCGAAAATGCCTTGCCCGCTTCGGCGTAACGATGGACGAGCTTTTCTCCAACATCGTATATTACAGCGGCGCGACGCAGGTGACAGTGCTTTGTGAAAAGAAAGGGCTGGATTGGATCCTAACGCTTCGGGATAACGGCACTCCCTTCGATCCATTCACCGCGCCTGTACCGGACGTTGCGCTGGACGTGTCGGAGCGTCCCATTGGCGGGCTGGGACTCCATATTGTCAAAAAAACCATGAAGTCTGTTCTCTATGAGTACAAGGGAGGTGAAAACGTCCTGACCGTCACTTATCAAGACGAAGCTACACCGTAGTGATCGGTAAAGTCTATAAAAATGTACGATTCAAATCGTGAAAGGAAAAAAGTTTGAAACAAACGAGAGCCAAACCAACATAAAGAACGGTACAGCAAACAGGCTGTCAGCAGGCAGCCAAAATGGATGAGAAACGGAATAAGCGAGTTAAGTAGGGGCTAGAAGGAGCGAATCATCCATAATGACATAGCCCCTAAGCCGCAAAAGCTCAAGCGCCTGCGACTTCGATAAAACCTTCGCTTTATCCACAGGACGGGGTGAAAGAAAACCATCGGGTGAGTAAGGCACCAGCCT
>JAQUWD010000098.1 GCA_028693055.1 Eubacteriales bacterium
GGCAGCGAAAACGGTTGGGTTCGGGCGTGGCTTTTGCCGCAGCGCGAGTATTTTGATGAGGGAAGCGTAAACAAAGACGGCACGGCGCGCCTGTGGACGGAGGAGGGCGGCGTGCATCCCCTTAGCAATCATGTAGCCTACATAGGGCTGACGGGCTATATTTGGCATAGCTTCCTTGAAACGGTTCAGGAAGCTGCTGAATCGTAAAATCAAGCTGTATGGATGAGATACACGCAGCAGATGAAAGCAGCAGCATATAAAAAAGCCGCATCACCAAGCTTAAGCATCCCCAAAAGTCGTATCACCAAGCTTAAGAAAGCCCAAAAGAACCTAAGAGAACCTAAGAAGGAAGGGACTTCTATGAAACGATGGGCGACCATGCTCCTGACCCTTTGCTGCTTATTCCTTACGCCGAATGGGCTGGCAGAATCGGAGCTACCTGCCACGCTGTACCATAACCCTGCGGGCGGCAGCTACTACCACGCTGATGCGAATTGCGCCCATCTGTTAGTGCAAAATATCTGCGCCGATTCCCGCAGGCTGGCTTGCCAATGAATCGCTTCTGGCAAGCTTCGACTACGAAAAATTTCCAAGCAATTATCTGTATACGCACGACTGGACAAACGACCTTGTTCGGGAAGGCGCGGCGAAACAGCTAATGCCCGATTGGGACTACCTCGGTGGCACGATTGAAAACGAAACGATGCAGTTTTTGATGCAAAAGCCCGATGGCACGCTTGTGTTTGTCGGCACAAGCTTCGATGAATCAAGTGGCTGGAGTCTGACGGAAAGTACGCCCTTGCCTAAAGGAACAATCTATGGATATGAGAATTTTTCCTCAAGCCTGTTTTTGCCAAGCGGTATACTTGCAAGCATCGGACGCTTTGCAGATGGTACATGGGGTATAAACTTTATCAATGCCATTCAACCCGAGGCATCAGAGGTTACTATGTTTCATTTGGGACAGAACTGGATTTGCGAAATGGGTACGGCATTTGACATTGATGCTTGCGGCACTCATCCGTGGAGCGACGTAACGACCATCGATTGGCAAACGCTGCCCGCTACCCTTGCAGGTGCACAGGCACAGCTTGATCGCTCCTTCTGGGCGGTCGTTAGCAATCCAAAGGCAACAGATCGTCTGCATCTGCGCACGGAGCCAAGCCGCGACGCAAGGTCACTGGGAAAGTATTACAGCGGAACACCGGTACGTATACTGGCTGAGCAGGGCGACTGGGTACAGGTGGATATTCTAGGTGTGCAGGGCTGGATGATGCGGCAGTACCTTGCTTTCGGAGAAACAATGCTTCAAGTGAAAGGCGCATTGCCTGAGCTTGAATCCGACGCGTTTCCGCTGACAATCTATCGTAGTGCCAGCGATGAAGAGCCTATTCGAAACGAATTTGGAGAACTGGGTGGATTTGATATGCACGTGCTAGGCGTTGCTGGTGATGAGTGGTACCACATCTGGCTTACGACATCGGGGCTGGGCGGCTATGTACGGCAAATGGATTTGTCGTTGGGAAATGGCTGAACAAATTCAATCAAAAAATGGGGGAGAATTTGATTCATGAAACGATTGTTACTTCTCGTGGCTGCTGTGATGATGACCATAACCGCCGCGCTTGCCGAATCGCCAGCTTCGCAAAGCTATCCGATTGAAGATACGGGATACCACATTGCGCTGCCTGCCGATTGGATGATCGAAAAAAGCGCAGCGGACCCTGCTCAGGCGCTGCTGATTGCAAAAAATGAAACCATGCAGCTTTATTTATGGATGAATCGACAAGACGGCAGGAGCTTAGCAGATTGGCAAGCTGCTTCGCTGAAAGCCAGTTCACGTAATAGCGTGCTGGAAGATAGCTTCTCGGAAGAAAAAATGGCAGAGCGCACCTTTGTCCGCTATCGCTATGAGCGGGAGAACAGGGTCGATGGCGCACGTAGCGTGATGTACGTCATGGAGCTGGAGCCGGGCGTTTTCTTAACATTTGAGTTTTGCAGCGACGATGAATTTTCGGCTTTTGACCGACAGGGCGAGAGCCTCGGGATGATTCTTGGCTCGCTAGAAAAATGAAGCTCGCTAGCAAGGTGAAATAACAATATACTAGCAGCGAAGGAGAGGCGTTTTATGCAAAATACAAAGCAAATTCAGCTTAAGGTTAGCACAACAATTTGTCATAGTTACTTTTTTCGCTGCTTGGCGGCGCTTATGCTGCTTCTGTGCCTTTTTCCGCTGGTCAGCATAGCGGAGTATGCCACCTCGTCTGCATGGGCTGCGCCCATCTACGCCGCTTCGGAGCAATGGGAGCAGGAAAAGGGCGAATGGCGCTTATGGAGCTATGTGGACAAGGCGGCCTTTTGTGAGCAGTATGGCGCTTATCCATGCTGGAGGACGCAGGCGGTAGCGCGTGCTATGTGCTGGATTTTGGCGGCTGGGAATATTGAAGAGCGGCGGTCAAACCCCTATCGACATGGAAGCGGCGCTCAGCTTTCATACACGCTATAAGCAGACGGGAAGCATGCGATAAGCAGTTCGGTTCTATATAAATTATCATTGTAAAAAGAGACGGCGTAATGATCATCACCGTCTCTTTTTACAATCGCTGATAACGATTAGGCTTGGTTTGACACGCCTGTGTCCTCGGGCTTCTTGACCTTCTCGTTCATGTGCATTGGCAGGCCGGCTTTCCGGCGGTGATAGTATTCGGCCGTCGCCGTAAAGAGCGCGTCGCCCGAGGAGTTAAGGGCAGTTTCCACCGAATCCTGAATGACGCTGATTACAAAGCCCACACCCACAATTTGCATTGCTGTATCAACCGGAAGCCCGAAAAGGCTACACGCCATCGGCACTAACAGGAGCGACCCGCCCGTAACGCCGGAGGTGCCGCACGCCGCAAGGGTCGAAAGAATGCTCAGCACAATTGCTGTCGGTAGGCTAATCGCTATCCCTTGCGTATGCGCGGCTACCATGGCAAGCACCGTTACCGTCACGGCTGCGCCATCCATGTTAATTGTCGCGCCTAAGGGGATGGAGACGGAATAGTTATCTTCGTCCAGCCCCAGTTTCTTGCATAACGCCATGTTGATAGGGATGTTGGCAGCGGAGCTACGCGTGAAGAACGCGGTGATGCCGCTCTCTTTCAGACAAGTAAATACGAGGGGATAAGGGTTCTTCCGTGTGGCAAGGAAAACCAAGAATGGGTTTGTGACAAGCGCCACGAACGCCATACAGCCGAGAAGCAGCGCGATTAGCATTCCGTAATCTGCAAAAACAGCCAGTCCACGTTTGGATATGGTTTCGTAGACCAGTCCCAAGACTCCAAGCGGCGCAAGCGCGATCACTAGCCCGACCACGTGGGACACCGCGTCCGCGATGTCAGCCAAAACCTTCTTTGTGCCATCCCCGCTCATCTTGAAAGCGATCCCCAGTATAACGGACCAGAGCAAGATACTGATATAGTTGCCGCTCGCAATGGCCTCAACGGGGTTCGCGACAGCACTTAAGAGGATGTCCTGCGCAATCTCCATCAAGCTGCCCGGTGCGGTAACCTGCTGCGTTGACGCGGACAACGTCAGCTTTAAAGGGAAAAGAAAGCTGCCAATCACCGCAACGATGGCGGCGATCAGCGTAGAGCCTAGGTAGAGTACGACGACCGCCCCGATATTGCTCTTGCCTTCATTTTTCGCATTAGCAAGCGAGCAGATGACCAGAACAAAGACCAATACTGGGGCGATGGCGCAAAGCGCGCTGACAAATACCGTGCCCAGCAAGGCAATAGGCTGCGCTGCCGGGAATAGCAATCCCAGTGCTGCGCCTAGGACGAGACCTATGAGGATCCGCTGTATCAGGTTGAGCTTTCTCAAGAATCCAAGCGTCTTAATCATCTGTATCTCCCCGTCCTATTCCTGTTGCATGCTCCGCAGTGAAGATGCTGCTGTCATTGTTCGCGTCGATTCCCTATGCCTCGGGAACTTCCAGCAGCTCGGGATGCGTTTCGATGTCGTAGTCAGCCTTCCATTGCTCCAGTTGTTTATCAAGCGCGGATATGCGCAAATCCTGCTCTGCATATGTGTACAGCTGCTGCATTGTTTCGTCGTCATAGGGTGGGACTCCTTCGGGAACATCCGCACGGTAGCATAGCACACACGGCTTATCGCCCAGCAGCAGCACCTCGCTTACATCGCCAACCTTTTGCAATGCCATCGCCGTATCGCGCATCTCATTGCCCCATAGGGATGATTCCGCATGAACGGCGTAGCCCTCATCCAAAGTGAGCGTCGGATAATCTGCCAGCAGATCATCAAAATTCCCATTTGCGGAAGCGACAACACCAATGGCCGCGATCTCTTTCTTATAGATCTCGCCTATCTCACTCATCAGCTCGGCACGCTCTGCAAGCTCGTCCTCGGTAGACGCTGCCAGCAGAGCGGTCAGACGATCAGTGCAAGTTTCCGGCGTTTGCAGCCAAATAACGTCTATCATTCGTATGCCGGCGGGAATGTAATAGTATTCCTTGCCATTGACAATCACGTCCTGCTCGAATTGCGGAAAGTTATCTTGATATGTGGCGCGACCGGGCGCGACGAAGGTGTTTTCAAAATACGCTTCAATCTCCGCCTGCGTATAGGTCTTGTCGCGAGTTACGTAGTCCATCAGCAGCTTGTTGTGGTATTGCGACAGCTGTTGGGCGTAGAACGCCTCATAGGTGTAACCGTTGAGCTGCATCAGCGTCGGCGCGGACTCCCTTGCCTGCGCCTCGTCTGTGCCATAGTTGGCGATGATTTGCTTCACATAGGCCTCAAGCACGGTATCATACGCATCCTGCGCGGCTGTGGCAACCACGGCCTTCTGTTCGTCGTTAAGCTCAGTCAGTCCCAGCTCGACGCATTTGTTCTCCGTCACCCCCAGATCGACATAGCCCTCGACCGTCATAACGATCAAATCCTGCGCCGCAGCTTCATCTATGGTTGCGCCCGTAGCCTTGTACTGCTCGGCGAGCGAGCTCAAGAACGTTTGCAGCACCGACTGCGTATACACAATGTCTCCCACGCGGACGGCCACAGGGTCGTCCGCGGCCTGAGCGCAGGCAAAGGGTAGCAGTAGCAGTAAGGCAAGCAGAATTGTAAACCGACGATATTGTATCTTCATGGATATTCCTCCTAACGAGTTTTGGCCCTAGCGCGGCGGTATAGGATGATCGTTCCGGTAAGACCAATGAGAGTTAGCCCCATCAGCGCAAGCATGAGTTCCATAACCCAAATAGAAGATTGCATTATATAATTATCGCGGCGATATTTTCTATTTGCGTCGCTGTCCTCGCAATTATGTCGACGATCCATTCTTGTTCTGGAAAAGGCGGAATGGGTATGAGCATCGTTTTTAGCGATATTGGCTTTAATTCCTTTTGGTTTGTAGAGCCTTCACCCAGCTTTTCAAGCATTCCTTGATTTGCTTTCAATACAGCAAACAGGAATCGTAACCGTCAAATTCCCCGCGTCTGTCAAGTGAGCGGATTCTGAGTCATACTGTAGCGAGAAATCTCGGGAAAACTTGCTACAGGAGTGAAAGAGACATGGAGAAAGCAATAACAGCAGTCGTCCTA
>JAQUWD010000049.1 GCA_028693055.1 Eubacteriales bacterium
GACAAGGGCTGCGCCCTTGACCCGTGCTTTTGCTTTTGAACATGGAGCGGGCTTTCTTCCCTTACTCCCCCAAAGGGTTTCACCCTTTGGAATCCTGACAAGGGCTGCGCCCTTGACCCATGCTTCTTAGTTTCGACGTCTATTTGCTGTCCCCCGCCAATGATTATTTCCGTTACTATCAGCCCATCGTCATGTCCACGCCGTTACTATTCGCCCTCGGTCCGGCTCCTGACCTAAAGGGAGCCTAACGCGCCACAGACAGCCGAAGCGCCTTGGGCGTAAATCCGGTGGCATTTTTCACGAATCGATTAAAGTAAGAGCGGGAGGCAAAGCCCGTCTGTTGAGCAATATCGTCCAGCGTGAGCCGTTCATCGTTCATCATTCGCATAATCACTTCCAGCCTACACCGAGCCACATGCTGTCCAATGGTTTCGCCGGAAACATGCCGAAAAATCCGCGCCAGATAATCGGCGTTATAGCCTGTGGCGGCTGCCAGCGCGGAAAGGGTTACATCCTCTCCAATATGCGTTTGCACATATTCCATAATATACTTTACGGTGTTTTCCATGCAGCCCGGCTGGGTGGTGGGCTGATCCGGCAGAACGATACTAGCCGGTTCCTCTCCGGGCTCGATCAAGGCTTGGCGCAGCTTTTCCAAAACCAGCGGTAGATTTTCCGTGGTTGCTTCACCTAGCGCAAAGGAAACCTCTTGCTCCGTCGTGGAACGATAGGAATTTTGTACGGTTTCCAGCATACCGCTTAGTGCGGTCATGCTGACAGCCGCATCCTTCATCTGCAGCAGCCAAATAACTTGACTGCCTCCCCGAAAAACACACCGTGCCACGTTTTTAAGTTGGGGCTCTAAGTAATGCCGAATAAGCACCCCCAGCTTCGCGCCCTCATCGTCGCAATGGGAGCTTAAGCAAAGCGCCATCCCCTGATAGGGCTTTTGGAACCCAAGGCGTTCCAGCAGCTCCGGGCGTTTGGGAACGTTGGCGTAGATCAGCTTCCACAGTCCCTCGTCAGAAACGGTGGAAGGCTTCATCTGCAGCAGCAGCTGATCCTGATTGAGTCGAACCTCAATCTGAGCCAACACAGCGCGAATGGTGCGCATCAGCACCTCGTCGCTCTCCGCTTTTAGCACGAAGCCCGCCGCCTTAAACCGAAAGGCCTCATAAGCGCTGTCAAAGTCCGAATAGCCGGTAAGCATCACGGTTTGGCAAAGAGGCCAACGCTCGCTGACGCATTTGAGCAAATCAAGTCCCGTACCGCCCGGCATACGAATATCCGTCAGCAGCAGATCGATTCGCGACGTTTCCAGCACAGCAAGCGCATCCGCCGTCGTGTTAGCTGTATAAAGCTCCGTTTCCAAATCAGTTTGCTCCGAAAAAAGAATCCGCAGGGATTCCGTAACGTGAATCTCATCATCTACGATCAGGATCTTAAAAATCATCGGGCTTCCCCCCTTATCGGTAGCGTTTCCGTACCCGGCTTCAACCGCATCTCCACGTTCAAGCCCCCTAGCTCGCTACGAGTGAAGCGCAGACCGCAATCCCTTCCGTATAACAGCACCAATCGGCGATGGATATTCTCTAAAGCGTGGGAGCCGCTTAGCGGCAGCGTTTGACCAAGCCGCTCGTTTAACGCCTCGATGGCCTTCTCCTCAAGCTCCGTACCGCTGTCCTCCACGTTGATGGTAAGCACGCCTGCTACTAATTGAAAGTGAACGCGCACCAGCGCCTCGGCAGAGGGAATCCCATACTCCATCGCGTTTTCCAAAATCGGCTGCAATACCAGACGCGGCACCATCAGTTCCGCCATCCCCGTTGAAAGCAGCTCAATCTCCGTGCGCAGACGGGGTTGAAAACGCATGGTCTGAATCGCTACATAGGTAAGCATATGGTCGTACTCCTGCTTCAAAGGCAGAAAGTCCCGATCCTGCTGGGTGATGTATTGAAAGTAATGCCCCAGATAATCACAGATTTTCTCTGCCCGTTCCGAATCCTCATTGCGGATCGCGTGACGCAGCATAAAAAAGCTATTATAGAGGAAATGCGGCTGTATCTGGGATTGCATTTGTTTAAGGGTGGCTTGTTGGAGTAGAATGGTTTGCTCGTAGTTTTTTTGAAAGAGCTGCTCTAATTGGGTCGTCATGGCGTTGTAGCCGGAGGACAATTGGTTAAACTCATCAGAATAATCACTTTTCAGGCGCTGGTTTAGCTTTCCTTGACCAGCGATGCGAAAGCCGTCCACCAAATCCCGTACCGGGCGGTTGACCAATCTTTGCATCGAAAGGCCATAAAACCCCATCCCCAAAGCAGCCATCAGGCTGATAATGGTAATCAGCTTGCGTAGCCGCAAGGGGATCGCGTTCAGAGACGCATCGTCGATTAGCTGTACAAAGGTTACGCGCATGGGGTTGGAGCTGATGTAAAAGGCCAAATAATGCTGATTATCAAAACAAATCTGCTGGCTATGTACCTCTTCGTCCTGCGTTCGGGCAAGATTCTCACACAGGTAGCCGCCGATATCCGTTAGCTCGGTACGGCTAGCCAGTACAGTTCCCGAATCCGGGTGAATCAGGAACGCCTTTTTATCATTGTACATGTCGAAGCTGCCAAGCTGATCCGCAAGCTTTTCCTGATTTAGCACCGCCTGCGTGATATACTGCGGCGTGCCTCCCGTCGCGCTTTGCCTGCCATAAAGCAGGTATAGCTCGCCATCCTTCTTGGACAGCAGCGTCTTTTGCCGTTGATAGCGCTGTGTTAGCTCCTCGATTTCCCCATCGGTCATCAGGTACGTGGAGCTTCCCTCTACTGTGATCAGCGAGCTGGGCAGGCTTGTCCTGTTACGTGCATCCGACACGACGATTTCCCTTTTCAGCATGGGAAAATAAACTCGTATCGCATATAACGTGGGATTGCCATAGCGGATATCCAGCATTCGTCCCATAATATCGGAAATCTGGAGATAGTATGCGGAATCGGACAAAGCCGCGCCATGCACAAAGAAAGTGTTTACCTCCTTGGAAACCAATAGGTACTCCATTTGCAGCGTGATGCTCTGGATATTATCTACAAATTGGTTTTTAAGGTAGGTCACATTGGTAGCCGCAGCCGTCGTAAGCTCTCGAGATATGGATTCAGTGCTCCAAGAATAGATATATAGCTGCAATAGCAGAATGGGGCACAGAATTGCTAAAAAAACCGCCAGTAGCCGCGTACGGAGGGAAGAAAGAAAATGAAAGCGGGCTTTGGGCGGTCCTACAGATGGCTGGTGCAAGAGACGTCACTTCCTCGACGAGCATTAGCTGGGTTCATCCCCAGCCTGATGTATGCATTTTATCACAAAGCATCAGCGGCTGTCACCCTAAACGGGCGCTATGGTGTTCGTTATGGTCGGAATTTTTCCAAAATGTATGAATTGTTCAATTGTGATTGGACGTTTTTCCATGCTAGAATAAGTCATCAAAAAAATCAGGAAAGGCAGGTTCATTCCATGAAAAAAATGTTATCCCTGTTACTCGTGCTCTGTCTAATGCTGGGGCTCGCCTCCGCCGTTGCGGAAAATGCCGATCCCTACGGCCGCTATGAGGAGCCGATCACCATCAGCTTCCTCACCAAAGACTTCAAAACAGGTACCACCAGCTACGATTCCACCAACCCGGACCGCCGCTCCGCCACCGAAAACGCTTGGATTACCGCCTACAAGGACTACCTCAACGTTGAGGTAAAGCGTACTGTAGCCGAGGACGACACCGCCCTCAACGCCCAGATTAACACTGCCATGGCCTCCGGCGATTTGCCGGACGTGATCATCTGCTCAAAGCAGATGTTCTACACCTTGGTAGAAAACGGTATCTGTCAGGATTTGCAAGCCGCGTACGACAGCTATCTGCCAACCAGCCATTACTTTGCCAATGCCGTCAGCGACGAGTTGATCGCTACCGGCCGGGTAGACGGGCAGCTGCTTGGCTTCCCCATCACCAATAACTGGTACAACAGCACCCAGCTACTATGGATTCGTCAGGACTGGCTGGACAAGGTGAACATGACCGCCCCCACCACCATCGAAGAAATGATGACCGTAGCCAAGGCTTTCCAAGACGCTAAGCTTGGCGGCGACGACACCATCGGGCTGGGATTAGCCAACGATGACAGCCAGTACGACTTCCGCGGCATTCTAGCCGCTTATGGCGCGGTGTACGAAACTTGGATGCCGCAGGCCGACGGCAGCTATGTTTACGGTAACGTTTCTGATCAAATGAAGGACGGCTTGCTAAAGCTTCAGGAAATCTACAAGGCCGGTCTGGTAAAGCCGGATTTCGCCGTGAGCAAAATCATCGGCGAGGAAGTCGCCAACGGACGGGTTGGTATGTACTACGCCACCGCGTGGCACTCCGTAACCGATATTAAAACCTGCTTGGTAAACGACGAAAATGCGAACTGGATCTGCGTTCCCGTTCCTACGCTGGATGGTCAGCGGGTAAAGCAATGGACTAATGCTAGCGTCGCGCAGTTCTGTGTCGTAACCTCCGAATGCGAGCATCCCGAAGCCATCTTTAAGATGATGGAGCTAGAGCAGAAGATGTACACCGATCCCGAAAAAGAAGATATTCCGAAGCTTTACACGGCGGACGACGGCTTCCTGATGTGGGACATGCGCATTTTCCGTGAATTCGGGCGCACCGATTTTGATCTTTTCCGTTCCTCTCTCATCAACGAGCATCTTGCCAATGGCGATAGCTCGGATGTGGTAGAGCCTGTGATTTACGATTTCTATACCCAGATTGAAAAAGCGCTAGCCGGCGACCGCAGCCTGGTCGGACGTTACCTGTGCCAGACCATGGCGTACCCCCTCGACGCAGAGCTGCTGGCGGGCGGCTGGCTGGTAGCGCCCTATAACGGCCCCCTGACCGAAACCATGAATCTCTATCAAAAGACCATCGACGCAGAGTTGAATAACGCCATGGTGAAGGTAATCATGGGCGAGGATATCTCCGTATTCGAAACCGCTGTAGCCGACTGGTATAAGACTGGCGGACAGACGATCACCGATGAAGTAAACGCCTACTACGCCGCGCAGTAAAGGGCCTCAGCCAGAGGGAACCGCCCGCCGACGGCGGTTCCCTCTTTCGTACCCTCATCCAATGTGAACGGAGGCTACCCCTATGACCACGCAAGCTCCTTATCTATGCCCTAAGACGCGCATTTTAAGCCGTCGCAGGCTAAAGATGGATTATCCCCTCTATCTCATGCTGGCGATGCCGGTTCTGCTCCTGTTTGTTTATAACTACGTGGCCATGGGCGGCATCGTAATCGCTTTTCAAAAATATCTGCCCGCCAAGGGCATTACTGGTTCTAAGTGGATCGGACTAAAAAATTTCGAAACGCTCTTTACCATGCCGGGCTTTATACGCGCTTTATCCAATACGCTAACGCTTTCCCTATGGAAAATCATTCTAGGCATCGTGGTGCCCGTAGGCTTCACGCTAATGCTGAACGAGATAAAATCCAGCGGCGTCAAGCGCGTCGTCCAAACGTTGATCTATTTGCCCCATTTTATTTCATGGGTGCTGCTAGCCAGCATTTTTACAAAGCTACTCAGCGGCTCTGGTATTGTGAACCAGTTTATCAAGCTGTTGGGGGGAACCCCTATTATGTTTCTGGGCGATAATCACTGGTTTCCCTTTACCATCATTGCCACCTATGTCTGGAAAGAATTTGGCTATGGTACGATCGTTTACCTTGCCGCCATTTCCGGGGTGAATGAGGAGCTTTACGAGGCCGCCTCCATCGATGGCGCCGGACATTTTCAGCAGATGCTTCACGTCACGCTACCCACCATTCTTCCCGTTATTATCCTGATGACCGCGCTTTCTGTGGGAAATATCCTCAATGCAGGCTTCGATCAGGTTTACAACATGTATAACAACGTCGTGCTGGAAAGCGGCGACATCATCGATACGTTGGTATATCGTACCGGCTTTGACAGCGGCAACTTCGGCCTCTCCACAGCCACAGGTCTGTTCAAATCCGTTGTGAGCTGCGTGCTGGTGATCGCTTCCTACCGCATCGCCTACAAAACAAGCGGATACCACATCTTCTAAGCGGAGGAACAAAAAATGGTCAATCGCAACAATCCAGCCAGACGAATCTTTATCGTTTGTAATTACTTTTTCAGCTCTCTCATTGGGCTTTTATGCGTCGTTCCCATCCTCCATGTGCTGGCGATTTCCTTTAGCTCTATGGACGCGGTGTTTTCCAATCGTGTGCTATTTTGGCCCGTGGATTTCAATTTGGATAATTACAACATCGTGGTACGGGACTCTCAATTCTTCCAAAGCTATTTTGTCACCATCATTCGGGCACTGCTTGGATGGGCCTTTTCCCTCACCATGACGGTGCTAGCCGCCTATCCCATGTCCCTTAGAAAAACCACCTTCCCTGCGCGTCCGTTCTTTGTGGCCTATTTTATGGGCACGATGCTCTTTAACGGGGGCATGATTCCCACCTATTTGGTGGTCAAGGGCACAGGGCTTCTGGACACCATCTGGGCGCTTATTTTGCCCTGCGCTCTCTCCACCTATAACGTAATTCTTATGATGAACTTCATGAAGGGGCTGCCCGAGGCGCTTTCAGAATCCGCCTTTCTGGATGGGGCGGGGCACTGGACAACCCTATGGAAGATCATCCTGCCGTTGTGCCTACCTTCCTTAGCCACCATTTCACTGTTCATCGTCTTAGCCCATTGGAATGCGTGGTTCGACGGCATGATCTACATTAAGAACATGGCGCTAAAGCCTTTACAAACCTATCTGCGTTCCATCGTCATCGTAGACGCCAGCGTAGGCGATAGCGCCATGTACCTTGAGGACTTAATCGCCAACGCCACAGCGGACGGTTCCAACGGCGCAAAAATTTTCTTGGCGCTGCTACCGATCATGTGTATTTATCCCTTCCTGCAAAAGCACTTTGCCAAAGGCATTGTGCGCGGCAGTGTAAAAGAGTAGTTTCCCCATTCCCATTTTTGAAGGAGGCCTATCCATGAGCCGTATTTCTCTGCAAATGTACACCCTACGTGATTACACCAAAACCTTGGACGATCTGGCAAAAACTTTGGAAAAGCTGAAAGAAATCGGTTTCGACATGCTGCAATATTCCATCCCCGATTCCTTTTGCCCCAAAGAAGTCAAGGCCCGGTTTGACGCTCTGGGCATCCGCAACGACTCGGTTTTTTGCGACGCGCTCAAGCTGGAGGAACGCGCGACGGCGCTGCTTGAACAATGCGAATTATTTGGTACGCGCTATGTGCGCATCAATTCCATTCCCCGGGATTTGTCCTCTACCGCCACGGGCTACAAGATGTTCGCTCACTATTTAAACGAGGTCACCCGGGACCTGAAGGCTCACGGAGTGAAACTGCTGTACCATTTTCATTCCTTTGAGTTCATCCGCTGCGGTGAAGAATGCGGCATCGACATTCTGCTAAAAGAGACCGATCCAGAAGTGGTGCAAATCATTCCGGACACACACTGGATCCATTGCGGCGGTAAAGCCATCCCGGATTTTCTAAACCGTTACAGCAATCGCTATGATTATGTACACTGCAAGGACATTGGCATCGGTAAAATGGGCTCCACTTGGGAAGCGCGGCCTATCGAATTTGCAGCCGTAGGCGAGGGCAATCTGGATTGGAGCACCATTTTACCCGTGTGCAAGCAAAACGGCGTGCTCAGCTACGCTATCGAGCAAGACGATTGCTATGGCCGCGATCCCTTCGATTGCGTCCGTTCCAGCTATCAATTTCTTGTCAAAAACGGGGTGAACGACTGATGCGCTTCCAGCCTGTAAAAACCGCGGTCATTGGCTGCGGCATGATCAGCGATATTTACCTGCACAATTTGAAAGAAACCTTTAGCATCATCGATCTGGTAGGTTGCGCCGATCAGGTGGAGGAAAAGGCGCGCCGTCAGGCAGAGAAGTACGAGCTTCGGCAGATGACCACAGAGGAAATATTATCCGACCCCAGTATCGAGCTAGTGCTTAACCTGACCTATCCAGCCTCCCACTACGAGATCAATCGCCGAATTCTGGAAGCGGGCAAGCACTGCTACTGCGAAAAAATGATGGCGGACACTTTGGAGCAGGCGCGGGAGCTGACCGCACTCAGCCATGAAATGGGCGTGTTCTTCGCCGTTGCGCCGGACACCTTTCTAGGCGCGAGCCAACAGACTGCTCGTCTGCTGGTGGACCGCGGTATGATCGGGCAGCCCATTCAGGCTGTTGTGACGCTATGCCGGGAATACCAAATGATTAAATCCACCGAGGACGACGCGTGGCGCAAGTTTTCCGTTATGTATCCCGGCGGCGGTATCCCCTACGACATGGGCGGCTATTATCTGCACCAGCTTTTCAATCTGCTGGGGCCGGTGAGCGACGTATGCGGCTTTGCCTATACTAGACGGGAAAAACGTCCTTACCTAAATCCCAGACACGAGCGCTTTAACGACGGCTTTCAGGTAGACACCCCCAACACCCTCTCCGCCAGTCTGCGTTTCTGCGACGGAACCCTATGCACCCTCGCTATTTCGTCCGAGTACACCTCCTACGAGCAGCGCTTCGAGCTATTAGGTTCAGAAGGATTACTGACCATGGGCGACCCTAACAACTTTGGCGACAAGCTCTATTTGAAAAAGCGTGGTGAAGCGCTTGAATTTCCCCTCAGCCATCCCTATGCGGAAAACAGCCGAGGCATTGGCGCGGCGGACATGGCGTGGGCCATCCGTACCCATCGTTCCCCGCGGTTAAGCTGCGAAATGGGGCTCCACGCCCTAGAGGTAATCGAAGCCATTCGCGGCTGCACCGAGGACGGCAGAACCCGCAAGCTGGAAACAGCCTTTGCCCGCCCCGCGCCTATCTCTACCGAGTATTATACCGGGGCTTCTCAGGAGCGCAGCCTGTACCTACTTTGATTTTAATATCCCTACTGGCGCCCCTCATTCTAAGGATTGCTATGTCGTGTTGACAAGGCAATCCTTTTTCATAACGCCTGTTACTTATACTAATCTTATCTAAAGAAAGACAAACAAAAAAGGAAATAAGACCCGCACTTTTGCTTTTGAACATGGGGCGGGATTTCCTCCCTTACTCCCCCAAAGGGTTTCACCCTTTGGAATCCTGACAAGGGCTGCGCCCTTGACCCGCGCTTTTGCTTCTAAACATGGGGCGGGATTTCCTCCCTTACTCCCCCCAAAGGGTTTCACCCTTTGGAATCCTGACAAGGGCTGCGCCCTTGACCCACATTTTCTCTCCCAATTCCACGCACTCTCCTACCACACTCCCACGTACCCGCCCCATCGCAAAAGCCCCGCGACCTATCGTCGCGGGGCGCTCACCCACCCCCCTGCCCGCATGCGCGGGCAGTCCGGGGTCCAGGGGCACAGCCCCTGGTTAGAAGACGTTTTGTGTGGTTAGGAGGAAATTTAGGTAAAAAATGCCGGAACCAACGTGCCAAGCGAGGAGAGCAAAGCCGACTGAATAGCCTAGCTTGCGAACCAAGGATAGGGATTTTTTCCGTAGATCGATGGAAAAATCACGAAGAAAAACGCCGGTCATTGTAACCCAGAGAAAGAAGGAGGAGCTGTTGGCTGCCCATGTAAAATTACCGTGGCCTTCTCGCATGCCGGTTTCACGGAAGGTCATGGCTTCAATGACGCTGAATAGCGTCATTAAAAGCCCTAAGACGACCATGCGGTCCTTGAAGAAGCCCTTACGGTAGCAGCAGATGACCGCAAAGAGGGGGAAAGCGGACATCATAAGCGTGTTGCGGATGGAAAGCCAAGCGCTCTGCGCCGTAATGCCGATTTCCACGCCGCTGGTGTATTCCACAACAACGCCGGTGTAATAGAGGTATTGCAGTAGGAAATAAGCGACGGCGGGGAGAAAGGCAAGAATAATCTGCATAAAATAGCGCCAGTTTCGTTTGTGCCGAAGGAGCTCCACTAGAAACATGGCGAAGGCAGCGGGGAGAAGCGCTTGCATAAAGGTAGGCTTACAGGCTAAGGAGCCCATAAGAAGAATAGCTAGCAAAATGACCTTGCCCCAAGGCAGCATAGCCTGATCGCCTTTTTCCGGCAGCATACGCTCGAATTCGTACCAGCAGTGGCATAGATAGGGCATGCATAGAAGCATGGCTACAAAGACCGCTTGTTGGGTGGGATTGTGCCAAACATTGGGAGAGCCTACCCCCCGGTATACGCCAAAATTGACGCCCTCGATGTAGATACAGGTAACGATCATCAAGAGGATCGCGGTAAGCGTCAGCCAGTTTTCTTTGATTTTGCCCTGGCATAGCCCCACCAGCGTCCGCTGGGCGAGCACGAAGGTCAACGTTTTGCAGAGAGCACAAATGATCGGCGAAGCCCATTCAAGCGGTAATCCCAGCTGATATAGGCAAGCAACCATCAAGTGCCACAGCGGATATGCTAGCCGACTGGTGATGGTATGGAGATCACTAAAATCAAATTCGGCGGCGATTTGGGAATGAATGCTCAAATCGGTCAGCTCGAAGCCGAACTCTCGACGATACATCAAGAGAGAAAGAACAAACACTGCAGCCACAGAGCAATAGAACCATAGCCCCGGTCTGTTTTGGCGGCGTAGCTCCCGCTCGTTTAACACTATATCATTGGTCATCATTGGTTCTCCTTTTTCAATAAATGTGCTTCCCTGGCAAGGCGAAAGCCGTGAATCGCATCCCCCATAGCGAGGAAGGTAATCAAGTATACGCCAAGGAAGCAAACGAGCATGTTCCACGATACTACCTGATGGAGTTGGAAGTCTGCGCCAAAAGGCAGCAGAATGAAAATACAGGCAAACAAAGCCATGTAAAGAGCCGTGTGCCCCGACATTCGTCTGCCCTCCTGAGCCGCAAGCAGCGTAAAGGGCACCACATAATAGATCGCCATATATTCGGCGCTCCAGCCGGGTACCAATGTAGCCAGACTGATCAAGAGCAAAGTTCGCAACCAGATTTCCTTCGCGATACAGGTGCAGGCAAGCAAACCTAAGCCAAGCAGCAGGGAAAGAACTTTGGATACGGTCAGGATGCTTTCGTGATTCCAGCCGAACTCGACGGCACAAAAGCTTGCCACACTGGTAACGCTGGTCAGATATTCATCCCGGAAGGCGCTATGGATTTCCGATTGGTTGAACAAAAATTGTTTAAAGCCCTCCACGCCGCTAAACCACGCAAAGGGAACGAGGAACAATACAACGCCGTAGATCAACAGCCGTACGGCTTCTTTGTAGCGTTTCTCCAATAGATACAAGAGACCAAATAGGCAGGGGTAGATTTTAAACCCCGCTGCCACGGCAATCAATAAAAGCGCTGCCTCCCGCTGCCAAGCCTTTTCCGATTCCCGTAAATCCATAGCCAGCAGCAGCAGCACCATCACATTGAAAACAGAATTGCCCCGCTCGATGGTAAAGATACTCACACCGGATAGCAATAGGCATAGCGCCAGCACGGTGGCTTCCGACGGGCTTCTTCCTTGACGTGCGAAAATCCGCTGCATGCTATAGAGCATCATCATGGCGGTGGCGGCGGTAATCAGGGTATACGCCAAGAGCTCGTATACATAATTCGCGCGGGTGAAGGCCACGTTCAATAGATAATAGAAGGTATATGCCAGCGGAGGAAAGGTAGCCCAAATGCTGTCAAACCATGGGCCTCCTTCGTGGGTTGGATAGTGTAAATTATTGATAAAGTCCCCGATATAGTTGCCGCCGCCATCAAAAAGGAAGCCTTCAATACCGGCGCCTCGTCGTAGCGCAAGATAAACGGCAGAAAAAAGAACGCTACACAAAAAAAGAGCATAATAAACGGAGTGGGACCGCCGAAGCGGTTTCAGCCTCATACCTTCATCTCCCTCGTGGAATGGACCTATATCCGCAACTAAAACGGAAGTCACGGCTTGCCAAGCCCATTTGGAAAGTGTATCAAAAAAGGATTGCCCTGTCAACGTGACGCAGCAATCCTTTGGATGTTGGGTAGAATGCCTCCAACGATCAATGATCCAGCAAAGCCGCGCTCGGTAATGCGTATTGATCCGCATAGATCCCTTAAATCTGCGTAAGGTGATCCCCATAGGAATTGATGTTCCAGATGGGCATTAGAGCCTATATTTGATTCAGCAGTTCAGCATTGCGGGTAGCGGCCGCGCCCAGTAGGATACCCGGCATGCCATAGGATTTGCAGGAAAAAATTGAGTCATCGTTTGCATCCGCAAGTTGATAAAGCAAAATTTATTCTTGACATTCATGCAAATTTGTATTATAAGTAATAACGGTTCACAAAACAGCTGGAGAGTTGGCTGAGTGGTCTAAGGCGCACGACTGGAAATCGTGTGTGGGCTAATACCCCACCTAGGGTTCAAATCCCTAACTCTCCGCCATAAAAGGACGTCAATCTCGATACGAGGTCGGCGTCCTTTTTGTTATGATGGGAACGGTTGATTTGTAAGGGTTTTTGCAGATTCGATGGTTGGGATTATGGCTTTGAGGGTGGTTTTCAAGGCTTGCCATAATCCAAATGTTACCATGTGCTAGACACTCTTACACAAATGCTCAGGTGGGTGCATTTTTTTGCACCCACCCCCTGGAGCCAGTTCAATAGATAACTCTACTTGATAACCTTAATCTTACATGATGCTTTAACCTTCGAGCCATCCGCAGCTTGAATGGTGATTGTCGTTACTCCCGTTTTCAAACCTGAAACCAAACCACTCTCAGAAATAGTGGCAACGGATTTATTGGAGCTTATACAAGTTACCTTCTGATAAGCACCAACAGGTGTAAGTGTAGATGACAATTGCAACGTACTTATCCCCGTAGATAAATCAATGACAAGTGTCTTTGAAGTACAATCCACATCTCCCTGACTTATAACGATATTTTCAACAGCAGGAGTGACAATTATCTCATGAGTCGCAACGACCCCGCTACCGTCTTGGGCTGTTGCAGTGATTATAGCGGTTTGGCCGTCTACGTTTTCCGAAGCAGCAACAATACCTGATGATGATATAGTCGCTATGTCGGGGTTCGAACTGGTCCAAGTCACTTTCTTGTTAACGGTTTCATTTGGCAACACTGTGGCTACAAGGGGAACTTTTCTCCCGCTTGCGACCGAAGCATTGCCTGAAATTTCTATGTTCTTGGCATAATAAGTTACAATCACTTTCCGAACAGCCTTTCTTCTAAAGCCGCTTTCTGCCGTCGCAGAAATGGCTGTGATGCCGCTCTTCAAGCCTGTAATAATGCCATCAGCCGATATAGTGGCAACGGTTTCTTTGGAGCTTTGCCATGCAATTTTTTGTCGAAGCGCATCAGCTGAAAAATCTGGATACAGTTGATAAGACTGCTTGTCTGAAGCTAAGTCGATAATGATTGGTATCCCGCTGTTTTTTACCATAGAAGAACCTTTCTTCCAATCTCCATTTCCAATGCGTATTAATTCATTATCAAACTTCTGAACAATAGCTTTGATTTCTTCATCTGAATAAAAGGGCTTGGCGAAATAATACACCATATTCCCAACAGAAGAACCTTGTACTTGTTCAATTAACGTTGTTGCGGGCGTCTCTTCACTTGAATCGTGCGCTCGATACCAAAGGAAATACTCGGATAAATAATCAACATTTAAGTCAGCATTGCTTTTTTGTGCGTTATAGCAAACTTGTTCTGCAACTGTGTTTTGTTGTGTATCAGTATGGTCTATAGCAATTGGGTTGAAGATATTATCTTCAAGCCAATTAATAGAATGAAATGTCCGTTCAAGCGGAACCATATCGTCCTCATACTTTATTCTATTGCCCCACCATCCTGCACCAAGAAGCCTATCTGAAGCACCATATATGTCATCAGAATGAATCAATCCTATACCGAGTGTTGGAAATACAACTGTACTGTGATTCTCAACACGAGAACCTGGCATTTGGGGATTATAGAACTGGTTCTGTGTTGGGATATTCACACTTCGTAATACTGCGGAGAATAGTGCTGTTGTACACCAGCACCCTTCGACACAGGAATACCCAAGCTTGTTAATATTGACTACTGGGTATAGAACTCGATCGATTGGAGCTGGCCCTGTATACTTCCAGAACCGTGTGTGTGTCACTTGGGACGTCTCGCTTGCTTTCATAACAAAAGAATGGGCTACATTATTTGAAACCCAGCCAGCAAAAGCATAAAAGGTTGATAGTGGATCTGCTTTAATATAATTATTCTCTTTCATGAATTGATAACTGATGTCAATATTCCAATCTGTAGCATTCCCCATGGCATAATAGTCAAAATAGTATCCCTTGCCTGATTGAAAAGAAAACATTCCTCTGCTGTCAAATAATTCTCGTAGCTCATCGCTCGAATAATCAAGTATCGACCAATTGACAATATGGTTTGCTTCAACCCAAAGTGAATGTGCGACATGTGTGATATATATCGTCCATGCATCTTGTGCAGATATGTACTTATCTTCAGTAAGTTGCGGTGGATTATCGAGAGGAAATGCTTGATCGTTTTCTATGCGAGCTATTGCATCGAATAATTGATCTTTCTGTTTCACCGTCCAGTTTTTATACGTATGAGTATTCCCATCATCCCATATCATTTCATTTGAAATATTAGGATTGCCTAATAGAGATTCATACTTATTGCGTAATACTGACGAAAGCTGGGAAGCCAAGGCAGTTTGCGCTGATGAGCATACAAGGCATAGGATGATTATCGCAAAACAGAAACTTCTAATTCTTGGTTTCATCTTGTTATTCCTTCCATACTAAACGGGCTATAATCTGATCATCATTGTTGTATCTGAAGAAGAATGAGGAAGAGTAAATTGCCGGAGACGTCAGTAATACTTTGTAAATATCTTAAATGTTATATATACGAATGTCAAGGGTGTTTTTTATCTCGTTGACAACTTGCCGGAAAATTTGTATTTATATTTTTCGCGATCGATTGTTCCAAAAGTTACCAGCCATGCAAAGCTCTTACACGCAGATAAAGATCATCTTTTTGAATCAACGCCAATGGGGCACTTAAGGGCTGATCTCCTATGCTTCATATTACCTTCGATGTCGCCGAACAAAGCAGAGAAGAGTAAATGAGAGTATCGATGCCTTCACACTACTGTTAATCCATTCTTACATTCTCTCCTTGCCCCTAAACTCAAACTCAATGCCTCCATCCCTCCCCACCGTCCCCTTGACCACCAGCAACCTCCAAAGCTGCTCATCCCAAGAATCCAAGCCAAGCGGGCTGGTCGCTAACGCGGCAATGAACCCCGGTATTTCCCGTTCGCGATTCACCTTGTCCGCACGCTTGGTGTTCTATATTACCTGTCGCGCCGTTAAGCGCCAGATTCTGATCCGGTTTGTCTTGTTTTTCAATCTTACATAGAAGCTGCTTCGAGCAACATGTCATATTTGGCACAGGTAGGCAAGAGGACAGGCGCCGGAGCATTGAGAACAAGGGCATAAACTATTTCTTGATACGTAACTTGTTGCTTCTTCTTCATCAAAGCTGTACTGTGAAGAAAAAAAGCTCGCTCACTTGATATAACAATCTATACAACAAACGAACTGAATTCATGTTTTATATTGCATTATTCTCTAGTAATATCGCAGCGGAAGCGGCTCCATCTGTTTTTTCACCGAGGATGTATCGGAATGACTGTGGTGGCTGGTCAAGATTAAAATCGCTCAAGGCCTTCGGAGGCGAATATGCTGTTACCTGACCCAATCGATAAGCGTAGGCAGTTTTACATCCTTTGAAATACTCTCGGAACTTATCACGGGTGATACCGGCGTTTTCTTTGGTCAGTTCCCAGAGCGCTGTTGGTGAGGCGGATATTGTTTCTGCAATCTGAACCTCACCGACGATCTGCATTATTGGTGCTGTCGAGTAGATGAGGATCTTCTCGATCGGTCTATTAGCTAACCGTTTACGAAATTCATATTTCTTGGACCCAGTGAGTATGCGATTGACATACTCTGGCTTGATAGACAGTAAGATCGATGCCAAGGAATTACCTCCAATAATGGCTCAAATCGGTCTGAGCCTCGTTTAGTATCATATTGAATTGGTCATCCGATATTCGCGTGAACGGCCTTGGGCCGCTCGGAAACGCGATAATATCATTATCCCATAAAAACTTCAAAATAGGGCGCTTAGCGAAACTTTTCACAAAAATGAATTTTAAAACAATCTGATTACCCCTATGTTGCCGCCAGAACTGCTCTAATTCAACATCCGTGAATACGCTCCTATTCTGAACGTGACTCATGTAATCTTCCTTTGAAGTAAAGCCATATATTGCTTCTTCGACGATTGCAATAGATGTCAATACTGCTGTATGGCCCGCATTGCCTGCCACACCATTCCGATAAAACACAACGATGTCACCCGGCTTGATATTACGCTCCGGAGAAAAAGATATATAAACCTTCTGTAAGGCATAGCGGTAAGGCGTTTTTGCAAGGAAATCACTCTCATTCTCGTTGCGCAAAATCGAGTCTGGTAAGAGCGATGTGTGGTATTGCGGGAGGATCGGAAGGATAAATTTTTGTTTGTTGTATACAATGTTCGGGAAATTTTGCCTCGGCGTGAGCTCAGTGAGATAATGTTTCATCTGTTTGGTTAACACTGTTTCGCCAGTACTGTTCTTCATGCCATATTTCTCAAAACCCCAGCGCAATAGTAATGTGGCGAGCGTTTCGAGCTCCGCGCGGTCTTCAAATAGAGTCACATAAACCTCATCTACATTCCGCTCAATAGCATTATCTAGGATTATTTTGATGAATCTCTCACCGAGCCGAAAACCAGTCGCGACCACCTTGAATGTGCCGATCTTCAAGCGCCTTTGGGGTCGGAAGATAGGTGTAATATCGGAGTAATTTTCATCTGCGCTCTCAGTTTTCAAATATAGAAATCCAAGTAATTGCCCTGTGTCGTCTTGGCAAATATAAGCATCCTCGTCACACTTGGAATTAAACCAGGTGTCAAAGCCGGCATACGCACTACGCAGACTGTCAAAGAAAGAATCTCGCACGTTGATTTCTCCGATTAGAATCTTACGCACAGCGAGAGCCTTGTATTCGATGAGGCTAGGATTCTCATTTGTCACAACCGACAGGAAGGCGTTAATCGAGAACACTTTATGCCCAAGCCCAAGTGTTTCGGCTTTTTTTCGTAGTCGTTTGTCTTCGGTAATCAGAAGATCAACGCGGCCTTGATAGACTTCATTGAGCAGCGCCATGTCAACTCTGTCGTTTTCATTCTTGTCAGCAGCCTTTGCAAAAGTCGTCACATGCTCCGCCATAGGTGCTTGCGTCTTCAATTCTTGATATGCGTCTAGTTTAAGGGTCATTGACTCAGCCGGATCGGCATACTGGTACTCTGCTATTTCTTTTTTTGTCAACGGATGTATGAGCTTGTCATACTTTAGTTTATCAAGCCAGCGAAACAAATGGCCAATGCTGTAATTGGTCATTTTCTTATTCTCGCGGTAGATGATAATGTTTGTGTCCAGTAGAACTCTCATGGCTTATCCTCCTACGTGAAGCAGTGCAGCGACATGATCTAGGTCTTCCTCCATAAATGCCATTCTGTAGATATCTAGTGGACATTTCAACTGTCGAGAGACCCTCTTACTCTGCTCCCGTTCTTTTATCGACAGTGAAGACACGCTTTCCTCTGAATAGTCCTTACCGTCACGACGCTTTAAATGCGTGATCACTGTCTGCACATCTGCCTCCAATAGCACGATTTGGGTAATGTTAAGCCCATGATATACAGACTCCGGGAGTACTTCAACGCAGTCGTGGGAACTGAAGATGCAGAAATGGCCCGCAAGAATAATGCGTTCATACTCGCGGTTGAGTTTTTGTACACGCTTTGTTAATTAGATCTGGTTGATGTACTTATCGGCAACCGCTTTATTTGCGCCATATTGTTCGTCATTTATTGCGCTTATTAAATCACCCGCCGAGAATGTCGGAATATGAAGTCTCTCAGACAAAGCGGAACACAAGGTACTTTTACCCGTTCCATAGACACCCGCAATGAAAACTGTTGATCCATTCATACTTGCCTCCTGGGCGTACAGCTAAAAGCGATCCATTTGGATGGAGAAAAATTCAAGTCGATTATTGAAATTAAGCCTTATGATATTTGTAAAAAGCACTAGGCGGAAGATAAGTTGGCGCGCTGTGAAAACGGTATTCGTTGTAATTATTTCGCCATCTTTCCAGCTTTTCCTTCGCATCTGTCAATAACACAAACCTTCTTCTCCCCAAAAAACTCAAACTCAATGCTCCCGTCTCTATTCACAATCCCCTTCACAACCAGCAACCTCCAAAGCTGCTCGTCCCAAGCATCCAAAACGAGCGGGCTGGTCGAAAGCGCATCAATGAAACCACGTAACTCCCGCTCGCGATTCACCTTATCCACACGTTCAGAGTTGAGTTTTTCAAGACGCGCCATGGCTTTCTGATGCCTGTCAACCAAACCATTGTACCTGTCATTATACGCATCTTGTGACTGGGCTTTTTCGGCGTTCTCATGAACACAGGCGCTGACCAGACCGGAAACCAACGCGATTTCCTCGTTCGCCTTCGCAATCTGGGCATCCAGTTTCGAGTGGTCGGCAAGCATTTCCAGCATAAGATGACAATCAGCAATGACCTGTTCCCGGTTGCCCATTAGCTCATTGTAGGCCTTCAGGAACATCGCCTTGATCTCCTCTTCCGTCAAGTGCGGGGTTTTACACTTCTCTTCCCCCTTAAATTTCCCATTACAGCGCCAAATTACCTTGCGATATTTGTCAGTGGAATGCCAGACCTTTTGCCCGAAGAACGCGCCGCAATCGGCGCAGACCAGTTTGGAAGAAAATACGCCGCTACCACTGAAGTGACCGCCGATGCCCTTGCGGCGCTCGATCTCCGCCTGCACCATGTCAAATTCATGTGGGCAGATAATAGCCGCATGACTGCCTTCTACATAGAACTGTGGCACCTCGCCGGTGTTGGTTTTCATCCGCTTGGTCAGGAAATCGACCGTGAAACGCTTTTGCAGTAAAGCGTCGCCCTTGTACTTCTCATTTCGCAGGATGCTGTTTACGGTGGTCTGGCTCCATTTCTGCTTGCCGGAGGGTGTCAGGATTCCGTTTGCATCCAAATGGCGGCAGATGCCAGCAGGGGTTTTGCCCTCCAGAAATAGCTGGAAAATTAGACGAACCACAGCGGCCTCTTTCTCATTAACCACAGGCTGACCGTTCTCGCCCTTCTCATACCCCAGAAAATGCTTGTAGGGCATGCTAACCTTGCCATCAGAAAACCGCTTCCGCTGTCCCCATGTGACATTTTCAGAGATGCTGCGACTCTCCTCCTGAGCCAGCGAAGACATAATCGTGATCAGCAACTCGCCTTTGGAATCCAGAGTCCAGATGTTTTCTTTTTCAAAGAAGATCTCCACACCGCGTTCTTTGAGCTTGCGCACCGTGACTAAACTGTCCACGGTGTTACGGGCAAAACGGCTGACAGACTTGGTGACGATCAGGTCGATCTTCCCGGCGAGCGCGTCTGCCACCATCTGGTTGAAACCCTCACGCTTCTTGGTGTTCGTGCCAGTAATGCCCTCGTCGGTATATATCGAAATGTAGGTCCAGTCCTCACGCTGTCGGATGAGCTTGGTGTAATAATCAATCTGCGCCTCGTAGCTGGTGAACTGCTCGTCGCTGTCCGTGGAAACGCGGGCATAAGCCGCGACCCGCCGTTTGGTAATGGAAGTCATGGGGATCGCCGTGAAAACGTTCCTTGTCGCTGGTATGCAGGTAATTGAGCTAGCCATCAGCGTAACCTCCTTTGTTTCAACATTCGCTGCCGAGCGGCTTCTTTCATTTCAGGTTGCCAGCTGGCAGCCCTTGAGCGGTCTACCCAAGCGCGATCTACCACACGCCCATCTTTCAGATGGAATTGAAGCCTGTTATCCTCGGGAATCACAATGGATTCGACATTCTCCGAAAATACTGTGGTGTCATACTTGTCTAGCCCTAAAACATCAGCACAGGCAGCTTGCAGGGTTTCCTCCGGAATCTTCTTGCCCCGGCAGAATTGTTTACCCTTTTCCTGATAGGTTCTGCAGTTCCAACCGATGCTGCCATTGCTCGTCACACGCTTGTAGGGCTTGCCGCAATGGGGGCAAAGGATCATCCCTGTGAACTCGCTCAGTTGCGGTTTAGCGCGGTGTGAGGTTTTCTCATCGAGGCGCGTGAGCAAGTCCTGTGCGGCTTGAAAGGTCGCTTCGTCAATGATCGCTGGGTGTGACTCTGTCGCAAAATATCTGGGCAGCTCGCCATTGTTGGGACAGAGCTTTTTCTCCAGATGATTGTTGCGGTAGCGCTTTTGCAGCAGTGCGTTGCCTGTGTACTTCTCGTTACTCAGGATGGCGTGTATGCGAGGCACGCTCCATCGCCCGCCAAGGGCACCGTTTACCTCTCGCGCATTCAGATCGCGGCAGATGGCGCCAAAGGTATCCCCAGCAAGAGCGCGTCGGAAAATCTCCTGTACCACCGTTGCCTCGCTGGGGTTGATGCGGATACTGTTCTTATCAATATCATACCCGAACATGAACCTCCAGTTGACCAGCTCGCCGCTTTCAAAACCCTTGCGCACGCGCCATTTCTGGTTTTCACTGGCGGAGAGGCTCTCCTCCTGAGCGTAAGAAGCCAGAATGGTAATCATCAGCTCCCCATCGGTGCTGATGCTGTGCAGATTCTGCTCTTCAAAGAAAACATCCACCCCCAGCGCTTTGAGCTCTCGCACGGTCTCAAGCAGAGTGACCGTGTTGCGTGCAAAGCGGGAGATGGATTTCGTGATCACCAGATCGATCTGACCGTTGCGACAGTCTTTGAGCAACCGCTGAAAACCGTCGCGTGCTGCTTTGGTTCCTGTCAGCGCCTCATCGGCATACACACCGCAGTACTGCCACCCCGGATGCTGCTGGATGAACGCGCTATAGTAGCTCACCTGCGCCGACAGGGAATGCAGCATCGCGTCCTTGCCACTGGATACGCGAGCGTAAGCCGCTACCCGTGTCCGTCGCTCAAGCCTTTGTGGATGCTCGATTTTCCGTATGATTCTGGGCATTGTTCCACCTCCATGGTGTGACATGTTACCTCGGCGTCAGCCCGTTATCAAGGTCATGTCGCGAAACAAACTGCCCAAAGATAAGCCGTACTTATGCAGCATCATGGTATCAATTTTGCCGTATTCCTCCTTGGTAATCAGCTGCAGGGAAAGCATCCGCCGCGCCTGCGCCATGGCAGAGCAGTAGGCGAAAACATTGTCATTCATGGCATTCACGCTCCTTATTATAGCGATGGGCGATGTAGCAGGCATGGGAGCAGAACTTCCGACGCTGTCGCGCATAGCTCATGAAATGCTTGCCACAACTGATGCAGGTGTACTCCACCTTGGTATTGCATTTAAGCAAATCCCGATGCGAATTCCACCAGACCATACGGCACTGGTCAGAGCAGAAGCGGCGCTGCCGATGCCCTGGGCATAAGGTGAAGCCCTTTCCACACTGGCCGCAGGTACCAGTTAAAGCTGGGACTGGCTTTATATTAGGCTCAGTACGGAAATTTCGCAGGCAAAAGGATTTTACGGTATTTCGTGAAAACCCCAGCGTATCGGCGATCGCGGCGTAGCTTTCGCCATCCAGCCGCATGTGGCGGATGCGCTCTTTCTGTGAATTGGTCATAATAAAGAACCTCCTATTGGCGAGCGGCATCCCTCATCGCTTACAGAACAGATACTGCTTTAAAGAATGGCAGAAATCAGGGTGCCTCAAATTCCTCTTGCCGATTGAAAGCCTGTTCTGTATAATAGCCGAAGGTGATTGAAATGTACGTTTTTACCCCAGAAGAGAAGACGAGCCTGCGGTTGCTGGTCACCCCGTTCATTATGCGAGGCCAATACAAATCCAATGATATTCTGCAACGCATCGACGAAGGAAAGTTGACCAAGCGTGATCTTACCAGCATCCAAAACAAGCTCTCATTGATCATTCAGGGGATGGGCCACTCGGTTACCACTGCCATTGCTGACCCGGACACCACTAGGGAAGTCGCCGCGCAAGTAGCCATTATGGACAATGCGCTGTCGCGTTATCGCATAATTTCCTGGAAATAACAGTAGGCAAGCGAACAATCAGCGCCGTTTGCCTTCTTTGCTTACACCGCGTTCTCCAGCGCCGCACGTGTAATCGCTCCGATCACGCCATCCGCCTCCAGCCCATTCGCCGCCTGGAAAGCTGTTACAGCAGCAGCGGTCAGAGGTCCGTACACGCCGTCCGCCTTGCCCGGGTCAAAGCCCAGCGCAGCCAGCCGTGCCTGTACAGCGAGCACGTCCTCACCCCGGAGCATCGTGTGGCCCTTAGTATATCGGAGCGTTCGGGTGCCAAGGTCGACTCTTGGCGGCTCGTCATTTGCAGGAGGGCTTGAAATATCTCCATACTGGATGAATGGCAGCTTGTACCAGTGCGTCCAGCCACGGCCCGCCACCTTGGTCTTGACACACCCATACGAGAACCCTTTCCACTCGACGGCGTAGCCATTGCCAACGTAGTAGCCCACGTGGCCGGTTTTAGTCAGCGCCAACCCCACAATCTCCGGCAGCGCCCCGATCGCGCCCCAGTCCATACCTTTGTTTTTCGCGTAGGTGAACATGCTGTTCGCGCCTTTATCCGGACAACCGTTGGAACCATATACTTCAGCTATGGCGCCTTCCCTGCCGATACCGTCCAGCATTGCCTGGCCGCCGCCCGACCACGCGTAACCCTTCGCGCCGCCAATACAGTCACAGACCACCGCGTGATTACAGATATCCTGCTTGTATCGTGCCATGCGGGAAGCAGCATAGTATGATGGGTATTGCTTTGCCTTTCGGGTCAGCAGGCTTGCCGTCGCCTTATAGCCACAACACCCAAACCAATAGGGTTGCCCAATCATCTTTTCACAGAAAGCCGCAAAATGCTCGTTTGTAAAGGAAACGAGCGCCCGATTGATCTCACTCATATTCAAGCCTCCTAAAAGGAAGGGCGACGGTTCCTCGCCGCCGCCCAAGGTTGTTACTTTGTATCAACAGTGCTGCTACCAGCCTCGACGGGATTGTCCATCGGGATCCTGATTCGCTGCCCGGGCAGCAGAATATCCGTGCTCATACCGTTGAGCGCTTTGATTTCCGGGTACCGATCGCCGCTGCCAAGCAACTTTTGCGCAATCGCATACAGGCAATCGCCTGGTTGGATCCGGTACACCGAGCTGACTGTCCGTTTCTTAGCCATTGTTCGAATCCTCATCAAAAGAAGTATCGCTGGTTTCGGCGGTATCCTCAGTCGTTTTCGCCAGCTGCTTGACCACCTGGTTGGTGCCTACCGCGGTCAGCCCGGAGGCCGCGCCAATGGCGAGCGCCACCAGCAGATTGGTCTGCGTGATGGATTCGGGCACCGCATAGTACATCACAGCGGCGGTAACGATGCCCAGCGCCAGCGCAATGAGGGGATAGAAGTGACTGAGACGCTCGGAGAGGGTCGTGTACGGCGCAATGGTGGTCTTCACCAGGTCAATGATCACGTATACGACGGTGACGATCACGGGAATGGAAACACTGTTGAGATAATCGGTCATAAAATTCACACTTTCTGCCCCGATGGGGGCGATTCTATTGGAGAAGAAACCAAGGGTTGTCTTGTCGATGGGTATGAGAAAGCCGGGCCGGAGGAACCGTTGCCCGGCGTTTTCACTTGTTGGCGTTCTGTTCCAGCAGATAGTCGTATAGCTCCCGGTTGACCTTGTCGTAGTCCTCCAGCGCTGCGTGCAGCTCGCCGTTGGTGCGCCCGTCGCGGATCGCGATGGCGTTGGCCATGGTCAGCTTGCCGATCACGCTCACGCTTTTAAGAATCAGGATGTTTTCACGCTTGGCAGTATCATCCTTTTTCTTTTCATCTTCTTCACGGTGGCGGAAAAACCGCTGCATGAAAAAGAGCGTTACGCCGCTGACCACGGACGCGCAGACGCTGATGACGGTTGCGGTCATAAAATCCCTCCCTTCGGCCCGGGGTTGCGCGGGCCATGATAATTTGTCGTACCGGATTGCCCGCCGTAAGTGGAAAAAGGCTCGCGGCGGGCTATATAAAAAGCGCTGCCTGAGTGTAAATTCAGGCGGCGCGGATGTTGAGCTCGGGTACGCATTAGAATTTGGTTTACACCAGATTCCAGAAGGACGGATCCTCCGTACCCAGACCGTCCAAAGCCAGCCCGCCGATGCCCAGATCATATACCGCGTGATTATACAGCTCCTGTAAATCCAGCGATGTGCGAAACGCAAGGCACGCGCATCCGCAACTGTCGCCAAGGCAAGCTATCACCAGTTCGGCACCAGAGTCCACTGTGGTGACGGTAAGAGGAGCGTTCAAACCACAGACAATTTCTTCGACAGTACCTTGTGACAGGCATTCCAAGCGTCCCTCCAAAGCAACAGAGCGGCTGCCCGGTTCTTCTGCAAGCCCGCTGAGCGTGAAAACGGAGCCATTCCACGCGGCGCCAGCTCGCGTAACCCTGCCGAGCAAATAGCTCTGTCCACTCAAATCCAGCTGGATACATTCATGTGCGTCATAACTGCAGGCATCACCGATCACAAATTCGGAAATCAACACGGTGTAATCCGATACGATACCGACATTACCGGAGGTTGCGGAAACCGTCTGCGTGATCACTGGTCGACCGCCGTAGTAGACCGTTACATTCGAACCGCGTTTTCGCATTTCCAGGTTGAACAAATGTGGCGCTGCGTAGGGATCGTCCGTCCTTTCCAGCGGCACATCGAAGGCGGCCAGCAGATACCGCGCGTTCAGGTATGGCCCCTGGTAGACCTCCAGCCTGTTGTACGGATCATTGTAAACGACGTAGAGCGTGCCACAGCGGATGCCGGTCTTGCCAAAATTACTGGTACGGTCGGCAGGCTCAAGGAAAACCAGCCGGGCATAAAAATCAGTGAAAGAGCGACCCTTGTAGAGCAGTTCTCCCTTTCCTGCCAGATAGTGTAGGCTTGATTCACCGTCTGGGTCATCCTCCGTGCCGTACTCGCCATTGTCCATATTGTAGTTTTCCAGCGCGCTGTAGTCGGAAAAGCTATCATACCAATAAGCCACAGGCGTTGGCGGATACCGACGCATAATGATCAGGAGATGAAACGCTGTTGGCGTGAGATCATTCCCATCCCTATCCACCAGGGGGTGTAGGCGGAGCGTTGCAGACCCCGATGTGTAGTCATACACATGCGGCAGCAGAACCGTCCGGTATTCCGCCGTGTCCAGATGTCCCGCGAAAGCCGCGTAGGGTTGGCCATCGGCGCAGGAAGCCGTGCCCAGCAGAAACCCCGCGGCAGTGGAAAAGGGAACATCGGATACCCCGGCTGACGTGTACATCCGCCCCGCACCCGGCTGCGCAAGCAAGACTGTACCCGGTGGATACCACGCCGCCGCTTCGCGGAGAACGCTTTCGATTCGCTCCATTTTGTCATCCGCCTGAAACAGAAGGCTGACCGTGTTGAAATATCCGACGAAGGAAGAATAGTAAACCCACGAGCATTCGCTTTCCAGGCGCGCTGGTAGCGTCAGATGAAAGTGCCCCGCCGTATAGGCATGTTTATATTGGAGAAACAGGGCGGTATACAGATCGCGCACAGCCAGCCTGTGGGTCGAATTGGAGGCGCTGGTTAAGCGGATATCAAGCCCTTTGAACAGCGGATAGAGGCTGCGCAACGAACGCATATCCGAAAGCAGGGCATCCTTTGCGCCATTGGTATTGTCCCGCACAGCGGTAAAGGCCGCTTCGTCGGTATTGCTTATCGACAGCAACCAGCGGGTATCCGTTCGCGCCGCAATAACGGACATGAGCAGATCCAGATCAAGACTATTGAGGTGGATGTGTCCCGACGCATCAAAGGTCAGGCATCGAACTGCAATCCTGTCGGGCAGGGCTTGCGCGGAGGTAAGCCACTCTAATAGTCTTGTAGAGATCGTGTCAATCCATGCCATTGTCATGTGCCTGTGCCTCCGTTTCGCTCCTGATAATCAAAAAGGAGCCGCATGGCTCCGTCCGATTGGACATTGTGCCTCGAAATACCGTCCTGCACGTAGGAGAAGAAACCGTTCTTTTCTACTGCCGCGCCGTTTTTAAGCACCGTATAGTCGCCGGAGTCGACTGCTAGAATATCGCCGGCCGCCATGTTTCCAACCGCCAGCTTTTGCCCTCCATATCCCTGAGAGAACTGGACATCAGCGCAGGCTTCCAGCGCTGTCACTTGAACCTTCAGCCCACAGGCTGTGGTGCCAGCATTCAGCAAAACAAGCGTGTTCGGTCCGTTAACCACCGCGTTTACACGGCGACGGTTGGCCGTGCTTATCAGCATCTCTGCCGTGCTCGGCGCATAACCCGTCGCGTTCGACCCTTCCTGAAAAACCATGTCCGTGATGGAAAGGCCGCCCGTGGCGTTATAAAGCCGGACTCCAACGCTAATGCTACATACCTTCTTTGCTGTACCCGCCTGCGGGTTGTCCAACAGAACCGAAAAAGCCTTGAAAGACACGCTTCGTCACCTCACCCATCCTGTACAAAGGGGATCTCGCTGACATGCCCCGTCCAGCCCGTGGCGATGGAGCCGGATTGGAGCATTAGGTCGGTGAGATACAGATTGCCGATGGCGTTCGTCATGGTAACCCTGACCCGTATCGACTTCACTCTTCGGCTTGTGTCAGAGCTACTTACCAGCGTTGTCGGCGCGATCTTTTGGACAATGTTTGTGTAAGAAACCACACCCACCGCCTCCATCAGTACAGGTCGTATTCCTTGCTTTCCACGCTGCCGTCATCATAGGTGATTTCAATTTCCAGCGTGACCGCGCCGCCGTCGCCC
>JAQUWD010000099.1 GCA_028693055.1 Eubacteriales bacterium
TCGGCTTTTCTCCAAGCTTTTCGCCAATCGCTTTCCAGAATGGGTCGTTACGGTATCCGCCCTCGTCTGTCTGATGGTATCCAGCCTCTGTCTGCCCTTCTACAACCCGACGGTCTATGCCGGAGTGGGCACGCCCAACACTTGGCACAGCCCCACCCAGATGATCGCCATGGTCTGGATGCTGCTTTGCGTGCCCTATACCGCCGCGTGCTACGATGAGTTCGTGGAGTTACAAAAAGTAGTGGGCTCCAAGGCCATGCTAAGCTGGCGCAAGCCCCTACTGCTTGGCCTGATGCTCATATTCAGCTTGGCGGCGAAGCCGACCTTTATGCAGGTTTTTCTTCCGGCAGCCTGTCTCTTTTTTTTAGTCATGTGGATTCGCAATCCTAACAACAGCCGTTTTTTCCTTCAAATGCTCGGCTGCGTGCTTCCAGCCATCGCACTGATGATTCTGCAATACATGTATTACTTCGGTATCATCGTACCCTCTCAGGGAGATATGGTGCTAGAGCTTTCCCTGGACAAGCTCAAAAACGTGGCCATTGCCACGCTTTTGATTCAAGGCTTTCCCCTATATGCCCTTTTCACCGAGGGAAAGAGCAAACGGGACTCTTTTTTCTGGCTGGTGTTGATCATGGATCTCGTTGGTGTGCTGGAATTCCTCATCTTAGGTGAGAACGGCCGGCGCGCCGCCGACGGCAATTTCGGCTGGGGCATGATGGGCGCGGCTTTAATGCTATGGGTGGTCATGCTCCCCCGCTTTCTGCTCCGGGTTCAGGCCGAACGGAAAGAAAACGGAAAGCTGCGCTCTACCCATGTGACGGGTATGCTGCTACTCGGCTGGCATCTCGCCTCCGGCATCTACTATCTGGCGTATCTCTTCACCACGAGCAATCCCATCTAATATTATACTAATCTCAGTTAAAACGCCGAACAGATTGGGGTGATTTTGGTTCAGCAGCAAGGAAGGAAACCGCAGGAATAGCAGAGCTATTTCAAGGTTGACTGACGCAGCCGATGGGCCAAAAGCATCCCCAAGATGGAGTTGTTTTAATGCAAGATTAGTATTACCGCCAGCTCCGCATGAGCATCAGGAAGCCTTCAATCAGGCCGGGCATGCCCACATCCGTAGCGGCAACCGCAGGCAATTTAGCGATCACGTGATCCCCCAGCTTGACCCGCACCACGCCTAGCGTGTCGCCGGCCCGGATGGGGGCTTCTACTTCCTCCGGCAGCTCCACCTCGATGCTTAGCTGCTTCTCTTGCCCTAGCTTTAGCAGCATGCTCAAACCGGAGCCTACTGCGGCCTCCACTTGATCCTGCAGGCCCAGCTTCACCTTCACGCTCTGACCCAATCGCTCGCCGCTTTGCAGAAGCGAAACCCGTTTATACCCCCCAAAGCCGTAGTCCAGCATGGCTCTGGCTTCGTTAAAGCGCGTCTGGCTTGCGCCCGCGCCCAGCACTACGGCGATTAAGCGCATGCCGTTCTTTGTAGCAGTGGCGCTCAGGCAATACTTGGAATCATCAGCGCTGCCCGTTTTCAGCCCGTCGCAGCCGTCATAAAAACGCACGAGTCGGTTGGTATTGGTTAAATCCGTAACCCGCCCGCCGGGATGATTTAGCGTGTCCATCCATATCGCGCCATAGGTAAAGTATTCCTCATGGGCGCACATGGCGCAGGACAGCGTTGCCACATCCCGCGCTGTGGTATGCTGGCCTTCAACCGGCAGCCCCGTGCAGTTGACATAGACGGTATTGCTTAACCCTAGCTCCGCCGCTCTTGCGTTCATCAAAGACGCAAAATCGCTCTCGCTACCCGCCAAATGCTCCGCAAGAGCATAAGCCGCGTCGTTAGCGCTGGCAATGATCGTAGCCTTTACTAAATCCTTTAGCGGGTAGGTCGCCCCCCCATCCAGCAGCGCCTGACTGCCAATTTGCGCCGCCGCTTGGGCGCTGACCGTCACTGGGTCCTCCAGCGCGATACGCCCCGCCTCCAGCTCTTCAAACACCAACAATAGCGTCATCAGCTTGGTGACGCTAGCCACCGGGCGTTGTTCATCCGCATTCTTTTCAAAGATCACCGTGCCCGTTTCCGCTTCCATCAGCAGTGCGGCGGGGGAGGTGATTTCCACAGGCACGCCCTCCTCCAAGGGAGCGGCAGCCGTCAGCGGCAGGATTGTAAACGCTATAAGCGCAGCGCAGATCCGCCGAATCCAAGCCTTTTGCTTCATCAAAAAAACTCCTTCCATGATTGCCATCCTATCGATAGCATACCCATGAAAGGAGCGAAAAATCAGACCGTAGATTGGAAAATGATACTAATCTCAGTGAAAACGACGAGCAGTATCCCTAAGATGGAGTTGTCTGAATGCAAGATTCGCATTATAACGAATCGATCACGCCGTCCACCAGCGCCCTAAAGGTGTCCTTGACCCGCGCGCCGGTTTCCATGACCTCCTGATGGCTCAGGGGCTGGTCCAAAATGCCCGCCGCCATATTGGTAATGCAGCTCAGCCCCAGCACCTCCATGCCGGATTGCCGCGCCACGATGGTCTCCGGCACTGTGGACATCCCTACCGCGTCCGCGCCCAAGGTGCGAACCATACGGATTTCAGCCGGCGTTTCATAGCAAGGCCCATTGAGCCAGCAATAAACGCCCTTTTGCAGACCAATTCCCAGCTTGGACGCTACGTCTGCCGTCAGGCTTTGCAGCTTCTGGTCGTAGGCGTGGCACATGTCCGGGAACCGTGGGCCGAATTCATCAAGATTGGGGCCAATCAATGGATTTTTACCGCTTAGGTTGATAAAATCCGTCATCAGCATCAAATCGCCCGGAGCAAAGCTGGTGTTTACGCCCCCCGCAGCATTGGTGACAATCAGCGTTTTCACGCCTAACAGCTTCATCACGCGAACGGGCATGGTCACCTGCGCCATGTCATAGCCCTCGTAGCCATGGAAGCGCCCCTGCATCATGCAGACCCGTTTACCATGCAAGCTGCCAGTATACCAGCGTCCGGCATGGCCGGGGGCGGTGGATACGGGAAAACCCGGAATATCCTTATAGGCGATGCTCTTGGGGTTTTCAAGCGCTTCCACATAATCGCCCAGTCCGCTTCCCAGCACCACGGCTACGTCCGCCTTGCCGCAGACTTCCTCAATCGCCTTGGCGGCGGTACGAAGGGCTGTCATGTATTCCTGTTGATTCATTAGACTTCCTCCTTCTATCCTTTAGAGCTTGTCCGCAAAGCTTTCCCCGCCGAAGCGTTGGCTTAAGCCAAACAGCTGTGCAACGGTAGCGGCCAAATCGGCGTAGGTGCGGCGGGTGCCGAGATCCGTAAGGGTGTTCATACCCGGTTTCCATGCCAAAATGGGGATGTATTCCCGGGTATGGTCGGTGCCTGCGTGAACGGGATCGCAGCCATGGTCGGCCGTCAAGAGCAGCAAATCGTCCTCCGTCATTTCCGACTGAATTTCTGGAAGGCGTCCATCAAAATAACGCAGCGCGTCCGCATAGCCCTTTACATCCCGGCGATGACCGTAGATCGAATCAAAATCCACCAGATTCACAAATACCATACCGGTAAAATCACGCTTCATCGCCTTGAGCAGCGCATCCACGCATGCCGGATTACCTGCCGCGTGGTCGCTTTCCACCAGACCCCGATGGCAGAAGATATCCTCGATCTTGCCTACGCCCATGGTGTAAAGACCGTTTGCCTTCATCACGTCCAGCAAGGTATCGCCGGTAGGCTCCAAGGAGAAATCCCTGCGCCGCGGCGTACGGGTAAACGCGCCTTTGCCGGTACCGACGAAGGGTCGGGCAATGACCCGCCCCACCCCATGCTCCCCCTGCAAAAGCTCCCGAGCAATTTGACACATACGGTACAGCTCGTCCACGGGGATCACATCCTCATGGCAGGCAATCTGAAAAACGCTGTCCGCCGAGGTATAAACGATGGGGTAGCCGGTACGCATATGCTCCTCGCCCAGCTGGTCCAAAATAACCGTACCGCTGGCTGGGTAATTGCCCAGGGTTTTGCGGCCAATTTGTTCCTCAAAAGCGGAGATTACCGACGGGGGAAAACCGTTTGGATAGGAAGGAAAGGGCTGAACCACCTTTAAGCCCATCATTTCCCAATGGCCGGTGGTGGTATCCTTTCCGGCGGAAACCTCCGCCGCTCGTCCAAAAGCGCCCGCTCCCACCTCAGGAACGGGATAGCTAAGGCCGGGAATACGCCCCAATCCCATAGCCTCCATATGGGGTAGAGCGGGATGCTCTTGTTCCCAGATATGGCCGAGGGTATTGGCTCCCTCATCCCCGTAGGCCTTTGCGTCTGGCAGTTCGCCGCAGCCCACGCTGTCCAGCACGATGAAAAAAACACGCTTCATCCTCTAGCCCCCTTCTTTTGTTCTATTGTACACCGAAAGCACGAAAATGAAAAGGGACCTTATTACAGCTTCAAGCGTTTGCGTTCCTCGCGGCGGCGTTTTCCCGCCTCAAAATTCTCCCGTTCCTGATCGTTTTGTAGCGCCAGCATAGGCACTAAGGTCGGCTTCCCGTCGCCATCCAGCGCCACCATGGTGACAAACGCCCGGTTTACCAGCTGACGAGGCTGCTTTGTGCGGATATGCTCCACATAGGTTTCCACACATACCTCCATGCTGGTATTTCCCACATAGGTAACGCGACCCACCAGCTCCACAGTATCCCCTAAATCAGCCGGGCCAAGAAAGGAAAGATGATCCACCGCCGCCGTTAAAATCTCGCATTGCGAATGTCGTTTGGCTACTACGCCAGCCACCACGTCAATCCACTCCATCAGTTTGCCGCCAAAAAGATGATAGGCGGCGTTAATATGCATGGGCATCACGATATGCACTTGCGTGGTCAGGCTGTCTCCCACCGGCTTGCAAGGTCGGCTATCAAAGCTCTGCGTCATAGGGTCGCGTCCTTTCCATACGTCGCTGTATCATCGGCTCCGCCCGATAAACGGGCTTTCGCTCCTTAAGCAGCGCTTTTTTCTTTTCATCCAGCACCTGCGGGTCAAAGCCCTCGTAAAACAAGAGCCTCCGCCTTGGCATCGGGTGAAGGGCAAACAGGTCGGGGTGCTGAGAAAAAATCCTTTGGAGCAGCGTTTCCTCCGATAAATCCCTCCCCATTTCCGCGTCCAGCTGGGTAATCGACGCGACCTCGCGGCATAGCATCGACAGGCAATGGATGGGCGTCATCAAAAAGGAAGCGTCCGGCAGCCCGTCAATCGTCGCCAAATGAATGCGATCGTCCATCATCTCCGAAAAATCAGGCAGAATCTGAGGGCAAATAGGGTAATTGAGGATATCCATATCCACCCATGCAATATGCGTAAAATCCGGATGCTGCCGCGCGGTGCGTTCCATCAAAAAGGCCTTGTTACGCTTCATCCATTGCTCCTCCGTCATTCCTGACGAAAGAAGCGTTCTGGGCAGCAGCGCGTTATCGGGATAGCTGCGGGCGTTAGGAAAGCTGGCGCGGAGCGCGCGCTCCTGACTACCGCCCGTATACAGGTACAAGGGCAGATTTTCTAACGCCTTCAAGTATTCAAAA
>JAQUWD010000050.1 GCA_028693055.1 Eubacteriales bacterium
CAAGCGCTTCGGTACACCCTTTCGGGCGGCCGTAGCGCTTGTTTTTATGGGGTCTCGGGAAGTTTAGGGATTCAATGGGGCCGTCTTTACTGGTTAATTTCTTCTAACCGTTTTGAGACAGCCCCTTTTTTGATAAACGTTACTTCAAATCGGCAGCGTCATAGTTCAGCCGATAGCTGTAATCAAGGCTGAGGGTTTGGTCATACATGCGGTTCATCATCAGGTTGATACGGGTGTCAGCTTTTGTCCAAGTGGCGGAAAGAGAACCGTATTCAATGTAAATTTCCACGCTCGTGTCGTCGAAGGGGTCGCTGTCGGGCGTACCATATACCTCGCTTAAGGAAGCTAAGGCAGCCTTGAAGGCGTCGATTACGCTACCGTCCACCAAAAGATCTACGCTCACCATGCTTAAACGAGCGTCGCCGGAGCTATTGTTGCGGTCTACCTGAAAATAAATATCATTGGCTGTCAATCCGCCAATATCCAGCTTCACGTTTTGAAAGGAAAGAGCGCCCGATTCATCGTCGTCCTCATACCAAACATCCCGTTGCGCATCGCTGCCCAGCTTTTCTTGAAGAGCATCCATGGAAAGCCCGAAGTTTGCGCCCATTGGCAGCACCGTTGCGTCGGCTTCCGCCAGCGCGGCGCAGGAAGAGAGTACAAGCAGCGTTGACAAAGCAATTGCCAGTATCTTTTTCATTGATAGACACCATCTTTCTTCACATTTTGGTAGGTTGTACAACAAATGAAATTCGACAAAGCAGCGCCGTTTCCTGCTGCTAGAGAGAGAACTGTTACAGGTAAACAAACCGCATAACCCGGCTTAAAGGTGCATATGGTTTGGGGAAGATGTTGCTGGGGGGTAGGCTATGAAGCTGCCATGGAAAAAGGGAATGGCGTGGCTGATTGTGGCGACGGCGCTGCTTGTCTATGCTTTGCGCCCCATTTTGCCATCCGCTGCCTATGCCACAGGGGAGGAACGGCAGGAGCAGCTCTCTGCCGAAGAACGTGCGAAGCGGGCGAACGTTCCCGTGGGCCCTTGGATTTTGATTAGTATTCATGAGAAGTCGTTAACGCTTTATGAAGGAACAACGCCTGTCAAACGCTATGCTGTGGCTACGGGCACAGGAGATACGCCCTCGCCCATTGGCGTATTTACCATCACTCATCGCTTCTCGGGCGATTTGGGAGGCTTTGGTACACGATTTTTAGGTTTGAACGTGCCTTGGGGTAAGTTTGGGATCCATGGCACCAATAAACCGGGCAGCATCGGGCAAAGTGCCAGCCACGGCTGCGTTCGCATGTTTGTTCGCGATTCTGAAGCGCTATATGGAAAGGCTCCCAACGGTACTAAGGTTGTAATTGAGGGCGGCCCCTATGGTCAGCTGGATTCGTATCTGCGCCGTCTTGAGCCCGGCGACCGCAATAGCCATGTGGCGGTGGTACAGCGGCGACTGGCGGTGCTGGGCTATTACTACGGCTCGGCGGACGGCATCTACGGCCAAGGTACCGAGGATGCGGTTCGAAGAGCCCGTAAAGCGCTGGGGCTTCCGGCTGCCGCTACGGTGGACGCCGCATTTTATCGGGCTATTGGCTTGCAGCTTTTTGAATGAGAATAGACGATACGGAGGGATTGGTCATGACATGGGCGGATACTATAGGGTTTTTAACGCGCTGTCTGCCTAGAACAGTAGGGAAGCAGCTTGTGGGGCTGCCGGAGGGTAGCCTCCGTGAATTGCGCATACGGGCAGGAGGAAAGGTGCGCTTGCTAACAGCAAGCGGGGAAAAGCTTTGCCCCTGCGAGCCGACCCAGCAGCAGGTAGCCCAGATTGCCGAAGCGTTATGCGAGCATGCATTGTATGCCCGTGCGGAGGAGCAGCGCAGCGGCTTTGTGACCTTGCGAGGGGGCCACCGTATGGGCCTGTGCGGCAGGGTGATCACGCAAGGGCAGAGCGTGCGGGCCCTTCGGGAAATCAGCTCTATTTGCGTGCGAATTGCCGGGCAGTGGCGGGGAGCGGCGGATCAGCTAACGCCTCACCTAACCGACGAGCAGGGACGGGTTAAAAGCCTGCTGCTTATTGGACTGCCGGGCATGGGCAAGACCACTATGCTTCGGGATGCGGCCCGGCGATTGAGCGAGGATGGAAAAAGAATTTGCATGATCGACGAACGCAGCGAGCTGGCTGCAATGTGCGACGGTATTCCACAGCTGAACGTTGGCCCGAATACCGATGTGCTGGATGGCTGCTGCAAGGAGGCCGGTCTGCGCTGGATGCTTCGCGCCATGAGCCCCGAGGTGCTCGTAACCGACGAGCTGGGCGGGGTGATGGATTGTCAGGCGGTTCTAGAGGCGGTGTGCGGCGGCGTGAGCGTTATGGCTACGCTTCATGGGCGGGATCTCCATAGCGCGCTGAACAGGGGAACCCTGTATCATTTAACGCAGAACCATGCCTTTGACCTTTACGGCGTGCTGGACAGCCAAGAGGTGGGCAAGCTGGCTGCTTTATATGATCGGGAAATGAATCCTGTGGTACAAAGCTGATGCTGGGGGCGGCGGGGGCGCTAATTTGCATGGCTGCCGGGACGGCGCTAGGCATGACAATCCGCGAGCGGCGTTGTGCGCGTTTGCGTTTGCTGGAGGGTGAAATCGACGCGCTGGCGCGGCTTCGGCTGCTGCTGCTGGAAGAGCGCTTTGGACTTTGCAGACTGATGGCAGAGTGCGCGGTAGGCGAGGAAGAGGTATTCTCACAAAGGCTTCGCCTTACCGGTCAAGCGTTGGAGCAGGAGCCTCTTCTTGGGCTTCAGGGAGCCTATGAGCTTGCCTGTCGAAAGGCCTATGCGCCTTATGAACAGGCGGGTGAAAAAAAGGTGATGGAAGGTTTATTCTCCCAATTGGACAGCGGTACCACCGCTATGCGGGAACAGGCGGTATCCAGCACTATGCGGCGTTTAAAGCCGATGTCGGAGCAGGCTCGCGCCAAAGCGGAAAGCGGCGGCAAGCTCTGCATGCAGCTGGGAATGCTGCTTGGGTTGATGGCGGGCATTGCCCTGTGGTAATCTTGCACTAAGCGAGGAAATGAGAATGGTTCAAATCGATCTGTTGTTTCAGCTGGCGGGGTTAGGCGTGGTGGTAGCGGTGATCAGCCAGGTATTGAACCGTACCGGGCGTGAGGAGCTAGGAACGTTGGCTACGGTAGTCGGTCTTGTGATCGCGCTGTTCCTCGTGGTCAATTTGATCTCTGAGCTGTTTACCAGTCTGAAATCCATTTTTGCGTTGTACTGATGACCGCTTTTTGGCAATGGATCGGATTGGCGCTGGCAGCGGCGGTGCTGTGCATGGTGGTTCGAGCACAGCAGCCGCAAATGGCTGGACTTTGCGCTACAGCAGCCGGATGCATTCTGCTGCTTTCTGCGCTGTCCCATTTGGATACCTTGCGGCAGCAGCTGGAAAGGCTGATGACTTTGGGCGGATTAAGGGAGGATTATCTTTCCGTTCTGCTTAAGGTTTTGGGCATGAGCTATGCGGCGGAACTGGCAGCCCAGACCTGCTCGGATTTAGGGGAGGACGGTCTGGCGGCAAAGGTGACGTTGCTTGGTAAGCTGAGTATCTTTGTACTCGCCGCGCCGATGCTGATGAGCTTATTGGAGATGATTTTGGAGCTAACGCCATGAGAAAACGAATACTGCTGCTAACCCTACTGCTGCTTTGTCACTGTACCGCCGCCTATGGAGAGGGGCTTGAGCAGGGAATTACCCAAGCGGTAGCGCAGCTCGACCTTCGGGAGCTAAGCCTTGCGGCGGGGGAAAGCGAGCTGCTGCAAGGCAGCGTAGGGGAGCTGTTGCAGGCGTTAGCTAGTGGGAAAACGGTTCTAAGCCCGGAGGGTGTGCTTCAGTGGCTTCTTTCCAAGGCGGCTGGTATTTTTAAGAATAGCCTGTGGCGTATGACAAGGCTTCTGGTTCCTGCACTGCTATCCGCCTGCGCAGAGCAGCTATGCGCCGGTAAGCAAGGCGTTATCAAAGGAATGCGCTATGGCGGACTACTAATGATCATGGGCTTTCTGGTAGCGGACTTAAAGGAATATGTGGCGCTGTGCAACGCATCGGTAGGAGAAATGGCTGGGCTGATGCAAGCGATTTTTCCGTTATTGGTTACGCTGCTGGCGGCGGTAGGGGGTACCGCTAGTTCGGTATTTTACCAGCCTGCGGTGATGGCGGCGGCGGGGTCGATGACCACCTTAATCCAAAGCGTCACCATGCCCTTTGCCGTCAGCGTGGCGGTGCTGACCATGGCTGGAGGATTGAGCGATAGTCTTCGTGTGAATAAGCTGTGCAGGCTTTTTCGTCAGGTGGCGGATTGGACGCTGGGCTTCGGCTTTACCGTTTTTATCGGAGTGATGACGGTGCAGGGCTTAAGCGCCGCAGCGGTAGACGGCGTCAGCATTCGCACCGCAAAATACGCGATGGATAACTTTATCCCCATCGTGGGAGGGATGTTCGCGGATACGGTTGATACGCTGGTGGGCTGTTCGCTGCTGGTGCAAAATGCCGTTGGCGTGCTGGGACTTTTGCTGCTGCTGGGGAAAATATTATTGCCGCTTTTACGTACGGTAGCGGCGATGCTCCTATACCGCGCGACGGCGGCGGTATTGCAGCCCATGTCGGATAGCCCGCTCTGCTCCCTCATTGGGGAATACAGCGAGGTGTTCTCGCTTCTGTTTATTATTCAATTAAGCGTAGGCGCTATGTTCATGCTGCTGTGCGCCCAACTATTGACGGTGGGTAATTTGACCGTAATGCTGAGGTGAAGCCATGAACGTGTTTGTCCGGCAGCTGGTGGTTCTATCGGTTCTGTGGTCCTTTTGCGAGCTGATTTTGCCGGATGGCAAGCAGCAGCGCATGGTACGGTTTACCTTAAGCGCGCTGGTCATGACGGCTCTACTGTCCGCAGTAAGCGGCCTTTTGGGCGGCGTGAAAGGCTTGGAATGGCCGGCTCAGCCAGTCATGGTACAGGGCGCGGAGCCGGAGGGGGATCGGATTGCGCTGACGGCTATGGCAAACCAAGCCCAGCGTTACTGCGAGCAAATCGCAAAACGCGCTGGGTATGAAGCAAAGGGCGCGGTTTATTTACGGGAAAACGGCGCTGTAGAAACGGTTAAGCTATGGCTAGCTGAAAAAGACGACGAGCCGCCCCTGATGGACGGGGAAACGCTCAGGCAGCGATTGGCTCAAGCCTTGGGCATTGAAGCTGCTTATTTGGAACTATTCATGGAGAAGGAGATAGACGAGGCGGGTGAGCCATGAAACGCTTGCTTGAGGGTAAATTTTTGATTTGGCTAGCCGTTGGGTTAATGGCGCTAGTGGGCGTAATGGCTCTCTCCCAAAGCGGCGGAGGAGAAACCATGAGTACGGAAGAAAAGCGAATCGCTGAGGTGCTGGGCGCGATTTACGGGGCGGGAAAGGTTGACGTAGCATTGTTTTATCCCAAAGAGAAGGAGAGCGGAGCCATGCCTACGGGCGCGGTGGTGGTTGCTCAGGGAGCTGATGATCTAGCCGTGCGGCTGACGTTGATCCGTGCCGTACGAACCTTGCTAAGCCTGCCGGAAGCGGCAGTGGATGTATTTGTAATGGAGGATGGCCGATGAAGGACGACATATTCAAGGACGCATCCAAACGAGATCGCCGGGGATGGGCGCGAATCGGACTTTTACTGGCGCTGCTTGTGGCGGCAGGGATACTTTTGTGGCAAAATATGCCGACTACGCAAGAGGCGCAGCTAGCGCCAACCGCAACCCAGGAATCGATAACGCCGCAAGCGACAGCGACGCCTGCGCCCGGCAGAACCGTTCGGGAAGCGGCTTATGATAAGGATGTGGCTGCGCTGGAAAAGCTGATCGCAGAAGAAAAAACGGAAGAAAGCGTGCGCAATCAGGCGGCGGAGCAGCTGGGTAGGTTAATCGAGAATCATCAGATTGAGCTGGGAGTGGAAGAAGCGCTGACTAAGGCTGGCTTTGACCCCTGTATGGTGCTGGTGCAAAACGACGCGATGACGGTTGCCGTTGGCGCACAGGAGCTTACGGCTGCCCAAAGCGGTGCGATTCTATCGGTCTGCGCCGCTCATAGCAATATCGCTTTGGAGAACATCCGTATCATGACCGGGACGGACGGTTAGGCGCGAGACCGCCGTAGCGGCTAGCGGAATCATCACCAGCAGATAAATGAATAGATATTGCGATTTCGCCTCAAAAATCATGTGATAGATAAACGCGCCCATCGTCGTAACCGCTAAATAGCCCATGCCAAAACCGTACCATCGCTGGATGGCGCGCTTTTTGGCAAATAGTTCCCAACAGAATAGCCCCAGCCCAACTGCAAAGCAGAAATAAAGCGTCAGGGTATAGCCTTCCATGTAGCTTTCCAAGGGCTGGCGCAGCTGTCCGTTTAAAACCTCCTTTGCGAAGGGCAAACGGGCTTTTTTATCATACTGACAGGTTTTACTGATCCAGATTGCCTCGAAGGTGGTTTCATTCCATTGCGACGTCATTTTCTCGTGAAAAAAAGAAAAAGCATAGGCAGGGTCTTTTGCAAACTCCTCCAGCCGCATGCGGATGTTTTTGACTGCGCGCTCAGACGCCTTTTCCGGATTGTAATCAGCGGCTTTATAAACGCGATCTACGTATTCGTTATACCAGCCCGGCGCGCGGGAGCTTTCTTGAAGTCCCATGGCTAAATAGGCGGTCATAGGCACTCCCTTGCTTAAGTCCGCGTTGCCGCGTGCTTGATACAGTGCCTTAACGCCTCCGGTCAGCAGTACCGGCCCAAGCGCCAGCGCTGCCAGCAATGGTAAAACGCGCCATTGCTTCTCAGATAAAAGCCAAAGACACGAGACGATAAGCAGGGCGATGGTAGGTAGCCATCCATTGGGCTTGTACAGTACCGAAAGTCCGCAAAGCAGACCGGCAACGAGGAAAAGCCATTTGCTTTTTCCTTTTATAATGCTGACCACCACTACAGCCGCCCAGAGGGAGCAAGCAATACTGAGAATATTCCCATATAAGAAGGTGCAGTACAAAACGGGCTGGATGCACAACAGTAGAAAAAGCGCCGCATACCGCGTTGCTCGCTGGCTGTCGCTCATAAGCCAAGTCAGACGCAGCACGCCGCCATAGGCTAGCGTCAAACAGACAACGTTGAAGATTTGCAACGCTAAATAATTGGCAGAGCCAAAAATTCGTTGCAGTATTTCAGAAATGGATAGAAAGCCCACTTGATAGGGGTGCTGATTAAAATATCCTCCGGCGCGGCGCAGCTCCGAAAAATTGTTGGATATGATCCGCTGGGCAGCGACGGCGATGCTGTTTGCGTCTGCCCGGGGATAAGTGCGTGCGGCGCATACCCAGAAAATCCCCACGACAAGCGTCAACGTCAATGCGATGCCAATCGTTGCTCGCAAGGGCAGCTGTTTTTCAATTTTGCCGAAAAACCAAAGGATGAAAAGCCCGCACAGAAACATGCCGATGCTTTCCAGCAGATTGTCGGCGCGTTCCACAATGGGTTCGGAAATATATCCTTTTTCTGCGATAACGCTGGTTTTCAGCAGACCATAGCCAAAAAGATACAGGAACAGAAGTGCAAGAAAGAAAGCTACGATTCCGATCAGAATCCGTTCGATGCGCTTCAAGAGTTGCTGTCCTCCGTCTGGGTTGCTTGCACAGGGGAAACGGTCCGTAAGGCCGCCGCCGCCTCTTCCTTTTCCTTCTGGCGTTTTTCCTCAACGCCGATTTCCCAATGAAGCAGCAGTGTTAAAAGGCTGCGAAGAAGGATAACGGCGCCTAATGTGCCCAGCTCATTCCAGCCGCTGACAATAACGGAACGGAGTACCTCGCTACCAATCTTAAATTCCAGCCCCAGCATAATGCCTTGGGCTAGTTGAATACGGGTGGATTCATCCTTCTTAATAAAACCGATCAGACCTCGAATCATACTGACGACGATGACCACAATACCTGATAGCTCAATCAGTAAAATACAAATTCGCACCAAATCCGAAAAACCAGTTTCCAGTACATGCACCATACGCGATTCTCTCCTTTAATCAATATGCTTCAAGTCCGGGAAAGCCATGGCCCGGCTCTTGAAAACATGATATAATGACCTCCGAGGAGGATGGTCATGCAGCTTCAATTATACCTACATTTTCCGTTTTGTAAAAGGAAATGTTTTTATTGTGATTTTTGCTCCGCACCCGGCTGTGAAGAGGAGATTGACGCATACTGCGCTGCGCTGGAAAAGGAAATCCGTATGGAAGGTGCGCTTTGGCCGGAAGCGCAGGTTAATACGGTCTTTTTTGGCGGCGGCACTCCGTCTATTGTGCCGCCGAAGGCCATGGTGGGTGTTTTGGACGCGCTGCGCGAGTCCTTCTCGTTTTCCCACGCAGTTGAGTTTACCTCCGAGGCCAACCCGGGCACGCTAAAGGAATCATGGCTTGAGCTGATGAAGCGCTATGGCATGAATCGACTCTCCTTAGGAGTTCAAGCCGCGCAGGATGAATTGCTTCGTAGGTTGGGTAGAATCCACACCTTTCAGGAAGCGCGTCAGGCAGCCTCCATGGTGAAAAATGCGGGCATTTCCAATTTGAGTGTGGATATGATGTTTGCGCTTCCGGGCCAAACCCTTGATATGTACAAGGAAACCATCGATAAGGTTTGTGAGCTGGAGCCCAAGCATCTATCCGCCTACAGCCTTATTGTGGAGGACGGCACACCCCTGCAAAAGAATGTGGAAAGCGGCGCAGTTACGGTGCCGGACGACGATGAGGCGGCTGACTTTTACTTGCTTGGATTAGAGAAATTGCGGGAACAGGGCTACCATCAATATGAAATCAGCAATTTTGCACAGGCTGGTTTTACTTGCCGCCATAATGCCGGCTATTGGCAAGGAGCATGGTATTTAGGCCTTGGGGTCAGCGCCCACAGCATGCTGCCGCCGGGAAAAGAAGAGGCAGAAAAAGGCGCGGTGCGCTTGAGACGCGCCAATCAAAACGATGTAAAAAGCTACATGAATGCCATTGAGGAAGGGGAGACTCCGCCCCGAGACCGGCAATGGATCGATCGAAAAGAGGCGATGTTCGAAGCCATGATGACGGGCCTTCGGATGAATGAAGGCGTAAGCAACGTCGCCTTTCAGAGCCTCTTTGGGGTTTCTTTACAAAACGCCTTTGGAGAACAGCTCGATTCCTTAGTTAAAGATGGGTTGGGACAATGGAATGGGAACGGCGGATTTGCCCTCACACCTCATGGGCTGATGGTTCAAAACGAAGCCCTGCTTCGCTTGATGGACAATATGAACAATTCTTGAATTCAATTCAAAAATGCGAAAACCTATTGACAAAAAACCAGAGGTGGAATATGATATGCATATGTTAGCACTCAACATCAACGAGTGCTAACAAACCCAGAGACTATGAAAGACAGGAGGCGGTGGACACGATGATGGACGCACGGAAGTTTCGCATTCTACAGGCAATTATCGACGACTACATTTTGACCGCCATCCCTGTTGGCAGCCGCACCATTTCTAAGAAATATGAAATGGGCTTAAGCTCCGCCACCATTCGCAACGAAATGAGCGATCTGGAGGAGCTTGGCTATCTGGATCAGCCCCATGTCAGCGCAGGACGGATCCCCAGCGCAAAAGCCTATCGGTTGTATGTTGATCAGCTCCTTGGCAAGGGCATCATCGCCTCCGACGATCAGGAAAGCGTGCGAAGCTATTTTGGCAACCGAACCCGCCAAATCGAGGACGTAATCAACCACGCGGCGCAGGTTCTATCCGGCTTGACCCATTACACTTCGCTGGTGATGACGCCCAAGGGCGGTGAGCTGCATATCCGTAATTTGCAGCTGGTACCCGTTAGCAGCAATTCGGCGCTGGTCGTCATCGTCACCGACGGTGGGATTGTACGAGATACAGTGGTCAGCGTTGGGGCGGATTTAGACGCGGATGCTCTTTACAACATCAGCCGAATGCTAACCGAAAGGCTGAACGGACACACCCTTAGCGAGGCGCAGACGCTGCTCAGGGATGCGGAGCAGGGTTTGCGAGAAAACCGGGAGCTGCTGGACGGCATTCTTCACTTCGTCAACGATACGGAGGGCAAGGGCAACAAGGCAAAGCTTGCCTTGGGCGGCACTAGCAATATTTTGAATTTTCCGGAGTACAACGACGTGGAAAAGGCTAAGAGCTTTTTAAGCGTGCTGGAAACCAAGGAAAAGCTGGTGCAGCTTCTGGAAAACCATAGCGAAATGGCCTTCACTGTTCGCATCGGGCCGGAAACAGGGATTCCTGAATTAAACGACTGTTCGCTGGTAACGGCTACTTATCGTCTGGGCGATCATACCCACGGCACGCTGGGTGTGATCGGTCCCACCCGAATGCAGTACGGACATGTGCTCAGCGTGCTGAACGCCATGGGGCGACAGCTGAGCGATTTGCTGGGACAGGATAAGGAGTGACAGGCTTGTCAAGAAAAAAGAGAAAACCTGGAGTGAATAAAATGCAGGATGAAGTCACAACGCCCTTGAATGGGGAAGAGACGATCAAGGAACAAGACGCAGAGCTGGAAGCGATGAACGGCGACGAAGCGACTACGGAAGCTGCGCAGACGGCTGAGACGGAGCCTCAAAAGGTCGAGAATACGGAAACCGCCGATGCGTTGGCGGCTGCGCTAGCCAAACAAGAGGAATACCTGACCATGGCTCAGCGGGTACAGGCGGATTTTGATAACTATCGCCGCCGTAACCAGAACCTGCGCAAGGAAGCCTTTGACGATGGCGCGAGAGCCTTTGGCGTTACGCTGCTGCCGGTGCTGGACAATTTGGAACGCGCCATTACGGCGGCGCAGAACAGCTCCGACGCTTCGTTAAAGGAAGGCGTGGAAATGGTGTGCCGACAGCTGATCGATGCGTTTAGCAAGCGGGGCATCACCGAAATCGAATGTCTGCATCAGCCCTTTGACCCCAATCTGGAAAACGCAGTCATGCAGGGCACGTCCGATGACGGCGATCCCGGTACGGTTTGTGAGGTATTGCAGAAGGGTTATCAAATGGAAAACGTCGTCCTTCGCCATGCAATGGTGAAGGTCGTCCCGGAAAATTAAAGCGTATCCTGCGGAATATTTCCGCTGATTACATAAAAAATAGCCGCAAAATGAGGAGGAAAATATTATGTCTAAAATTATCGGTATTGACCTTGGCACAACCAATAGCTGCGTAGCCGTTATGGAAGGCGGAGAGTCCGTCGTCATCCCCAACGCGGAAGGCGCGCGCACCACTCCCTCTGTACTGGCCTTTACCAAGGACGGCGAACGTCTGGTCGGTCAAATTGCAAAGCGTCAGGCGGTTACCAATCCCGACCGTACCGTGATTTCCATTAAGCGTGAAATGGGTACCTCGCACAAGGTAAGCATTGATGGCAAGGATTATACGCCGCAGGAAATCAGCGCTATGATTCTGCAAAAGCTAAAGGCTGACGCAGAAGCCTATCTGGGCGAGACCGTCACTCAGGCTGTTATCACCGTTCCTGCTTATTTCAGCGACAGCCAACGGCAGGCTACCAAGGACGCTGGCCGAATCGCTGGTCTGGAAGTGCTGCGTATTATCAACGAGCCTACCGCCGCGTCTTTGGCCTACGGCCTTGATAAAGAAGGCAGCCAAAAGATTCTGGTATACGATCTGGGCGGCGGCACCTTCGATGTGTCCATTCTGGAAATCGGCGACGGCGTATTTGAAGTGCTAGCCACCAACGGTAACACCCATCTGGGCGGCGACGACTTCGACGAGCGCGTTATCAACTACATTGCCGCAGAGTTTAAGAAGGACAGCGGTATCGACCTATTGCAGGATAAAATGGCGTATCAGCGCTTGAAGGAAGCAGCTGAGAAGGCGAAAATCGACCTGTCCGGCGTGATGTCCACCAATGTAAATCTACCCTTCATCACCAGCGACGCCAACGGCCCCAAGCACTTGGACGTAACCCTGACCCGTGCAAAGTTCGACGAGCTGACCGCCGATTTGGTGGAAAAGACCATCGATCCTGTAAATCTGGCTTTGAAAGACGCTGGCTTGACTGCTTCCCAGATTGATAAAGTCATTTTGGTGGGCGGTTCTACCCGTATCCCCGCCGTGCAGGCTGCTGTTAAGAAGATCACCGATAAAGACCCGTTCAAGGGCATCAACCCCGACGAGTGCGTTGCCGTGGGCGCTGCCATTCAGGCTGGCGTGCTGGGCGGCGAGGTGAAGGACGTTCTGCTTCTGGACGTAACGCCCTTGAGCTTGGGCTTGGAAACCGAAGGTCATATCTTCACCAAGCTGATTGAGCGTAACACCACCATCCCCACCAGCAAATCTCAGGTGTTCTCCACTGCCGCCGACGGCCAGACCGCTGTTGAAATCCATGTGCTCCAAGGCGAGCGTCCCATGGCTTATGACAACAAGACCCTCGGTCGCTTCCAGCTGACCGGCATCCCCGCCGCACCCCGCGGCGTACCTCAGATCGAGGTTACCTTCAATATTGACCGTAACGGCATCGTGAACGTATCCGCAAAGGATAAGGGCACCGGTAACGAGCAGAAGATCACCATCACGGCCTCCACCAACATGACCGAGGATGAGATCAACCAGCGTGTGAAGGAAGCCGAGCAGTTTGCGGAGCAGGACAAGAAGCAAAAGGAGCAGATTGAAACCACCAACCGCGCTGATACGCTGATCTATGAGCTGGAAAAGCAGCTGCGCGAGAATGGCGATAAGCTGAGCGCCGAGGATAAGGAAACCGTCCAGCACGAGATCGACGAGTTCAAGAAGGTCAAGGAGGGCGGCGACAGCGAGGCGATCAAGACCGCCATGGAAGCAATGACCCAGAAGGTATACGCCATCTTTGGCAAGCTCTACCAGCAGGAAGGCGGCCAGCCCGGCCCCGACGGCGGCATGGGCGGCGAGCAGGGCCCGCAGGTAAATGATGACGGAACCATTGACGCGGACGCGGAAGTAAAGTAAACTAAGCAAAGTCCTATCCCGATTGGCCGCGCGAAAGCGCGGCCAAAGGCGGGTTTGGGAGAATCTATTCAATAAGTAGGTGAGCTTTTGGCAAAGCGCGATTATTATGAGGTGCTGGGCGTTGGAAAAAACGCGACCGACGCCGAGATTAAAAGTGCATATCGCAAAAAAGCCAAGGAGTGCCACCCCGATCTGCATCCCAACGATAAGACCGCCGAGGAACGCTTCAAGGAATTGAACGAGGCTAACGAGGTACTGAGCGACTCCGAGAAACGTGCGAGATACGATCAGTTTGGTTTTGACGGGCCCCAGATGGGCGGCGGTGGAGCGGGCGGCTTCGATTTCAGCGGCTTTGGCGGCTCGGGCGGCTTTGAGAGCATTTTTGATACCTTTTTCGGCGGCGGTATGGGCGGTTCAGGTCGACGCAACGGGCCCGTTCAGGGCAACGACTTGCAGCAGCGCCTGACCATCTCCTTTGAAGAGGCGGCCTTTGGTTGCGAGAAAACGGTTGAGTTCTTCCGCAGTGAAAGCTGCGTTACCTGCGGTGGCTCCGGCGCAAAGCCGGGAACCCAGCCGCAAACCTGTCCCACCTGTAAGGGCTCCGGCCAAGTACGCACCGGCGGCGGGTTCATGGTAACAGTGCGCACCTGCCCTACCTGCCATGGCGAAGGCAAAATCGTAAAGGATAAATGCCAAACCTGTAACGGTACCGGCCATGTCCGTAAGAAGCGTACGCTGACCTTGCGTATTCCCGCCGGTATTCAAGACGGCGTAAGCTTGGTCAAGCGGGGCGAGGGCGAGCCCGGTTTGCGCGGCGGCCCGGCAGGCGACCTTTATATCACCATAGCGGTAAGACCCCACAAGCTGTTCAAACGCGACGGCAACGATTTGCTGCTGGAAATGCCTATCAGCTTTACGCAAGCGGCACTGGGTGCGGAAATCGACGTGCCTACGCTGGAAAAGCCCGTCAAGCACCGTATCCCCGAAGGAACGCAGACCGGCGCACAGTTCCGCTTAAAGGGGCAAGGCATCGCCTCGTTGAAAACGGGCGTAAAGGGCGATCTGATTCTGACGGTAACGGTGGAAACGCCTAGAAAGCTCAGCGAGAAGCAAAAGGAGCTTTTACGGCAGCTGGATCAGAGCATGACCGGCAAGGAATACGAGGGCAATAAAACCTTTGGCGAAAAGCTAAGGGACTTGTTCAATAACTAATAGCAGGTTAAGGCGTGCGATGCTTAACGCGCACGCCTTAACCTGTTTCAATACGGAGGAACGAATATGGAATGGTGCGAGGCGATTATCCACACCACTACGGAAGGCTCGGATCTTGTAAGCGATCAATTGATGCAGCTGGGGGCGACGGGAACGGAGATTGTAGACCGCAACGACGTGCCCGATCCCGACCAACCCGGCGTGTACTGGGAACTATATGATAAGAAAATGCTGGAGCAAATGCCGGAGGATGTGCTGGTAAAGGCGTGGTTTGAGCAAAATCAGCACACCCATGACGTTTTAAGCCGCGTTCGGCAAACCCTTCAAGAGCTGAAACAAGCGGATTATGGTCTGGATTTCGGCACGCTTTCCATGGATATGGAGAATGTAAAGGACGAGGACTGGGCGGAAAACTGGAAAAAGTATTACAAGCCCTTCCGTATCGGCAGTCATTTGGTGGTAAAGCCCACTTGGGAAGCCTATAGCGCCCGTGAGGGCGATTTGGTCATCGAGCTGGATCCGGGTATGGCCTTTGGCACCGGCACCCATGAGACGACGAATATGTGCATGCAGCTGCTGGAAAAGCATCTCACCGACGGCGTGCGGGTAATGGACGTAGGCACGGGCAGCGGTATATTAGCGATTGCAGCCGCCAAGCTGGGGGCGAAGGATATCCTAGCCATCGATATTGACCCGGACGCTGTGAAGGTTGCCAAGGAAAACGTGACCCTCAACCGGGTAGGCGAGCAGGTGCGCGTGGTGGTAGGAGATTTGGTTAAGAGCGAGGCCATGCCCTGCGAGCTGGCGGTAGCCAATATTGTGGCAGATGCGATTTGCATGCTGGCTGGGCCTATGACGCGGCATCTTTTGCACAACGGGCTGCTCATCTGCTCCGGCATCATCCGGGAACGGGAGCAGGATGTGTTGGATGCGACAAAGGCAGCCGGTTATACCGTAGTCGATCGGATTGAAAAGGGCGAGTGGGTGGCGCTTTGCCTGAGAAATGAGGCCGCCTGATGCACCGCTTCGTATCCCCAAAGATTGATGGCGTAGGCGCAACGGTCACGCTTTCCCGGGAGGAAAGCGAGCATGCCACCCGTGTGCTCCGTTTAAAGCCGGGGGAAAAGGTGCAGCTTTTGGACGGTGAAAACCTGTATGACGCGACGCTGACTCTTGTGAACGAGCACGAGGTGACGGCGCAAGCCGTCGCTTGCTGCCTATCCCCGGAGGCTCCCGCTTGGGCGGCGCTATGGCAAGGGCTGCCCAAGGCGGACAAGCTGGAATGGATTGTGCAAAAGGCTACAGAGCTGGGCGCACAGGAAATTTGGCCGGTGGAGATGAGTCGCAGCATCGCAAAAGGCGGCGGTAAGGATGAGAAAAAGGCAGAGCGTTATCGCCGAATCGCACTGGAAGCGGCAAAGCAAAGCGGACGCGCGCGAGTACCGGATGTGTCTTCCGTTAGAAGCTTTCAATCTGCACTGAATGCGCTGGAAGCATTTGACTTAACACTGGTGGCTTGGGAGGAGGAGCACGCGCTTCCCTTGAGCCAAGCGGTGGGGGACTACTGCAAGCGCCATGGAAAGCCCACGAGGGTACTCATTGTGATCGGGCCGGAGGGCGGCATTTCCGAGGAGGAAAAGGCTCTGCTGGCAAGCAAAGGCGCTGTCAGCGTCACCTTAGGCAGACGCATTCTGCGTACGGAGACCGCCGGGCTTTGCGCTTTATCGGTGCTGTGGACAGCGCTTGGCGAAATGTAATCGAGTGGGGGACGACCATGCAAAAGACTGTATCCTTTACGACCCTTGGCTGTAAGGTAAACCAGTACGATACCCAAGCCATGCTGGAGCAATTCGAACGGCATGGCTATCGGGTGCTTTCCGGCAACGAGCCGGCTGACGTGTATGTGGTGAACACCTGCACAGTAACTGGCACTGGAGATAAAAAAAGTCTGCAATTAGCTCGTCGGGTTAGCCGTCGTAATCCACAGGCCGAGCTGGTGCTGACCGGCTGTCTCGCCCAGCGTATGGGCGAAGATCTGAGAGGCACGGGCGCGAGATTGATTTTAGGAACCCAGCATCGGGCTCAGGTGGTTGAACTGCTGGAAAAGGCCATAGCTGAGAATGTTCAGCTGGTGGCTGTGGACGGCTTGGAAACCGCGCCCTATGAGCCGTTGATGATTCATAGCCATGAAGACCATACCCGCGCCGTGATGAAAATTCAAGAAGGCTGCGACAATCATTGCACCTACTGCATTATTCCGTCAGTGCGGGGGCATATTCGTTCCCGGACCCTTAGCGGCATACGGGAGGAAGCCGAAGCCCTAAGCCGGTCGGGCTTTTGCGAGCTAGTGCTTACCGGCATTCACCTGACTAGCTATGGCCGAGATTTAGCGGACAAACCGTCGCTAGCGCAAGCCATTGCAGAGGCGTGCCGCCCGGAAGAAATCAGCCGGGTACGGCTTGGTTCTTTGGAGCCCAGCGTTGCCAGCGAGGATTTTGTGGAAGCCATAACCGCCTTGCCGGAGCTGTGTCCGCAATTTCATCTGGCGTTGCAAAGCGGCAGCGATCGGGTGCTGCGCCTGATGAAGCGGCGCTATAACACCGCGCAGTTTATGGAGGCGGTTAAACGCTTACGAAGCGCATATCCTAACGCAGCCTTTACCACGGATGTTATTGTGGGCTTTCCCGGAGAGACGGAGGAGGATTTTCAGCAAACCATTGCGTTTTGCAAGGCAGTTGGTTTTGCAAAGCTGCATGTATTTCCCTACAGCAGGCGGGAAGGAACCCCTGCCGCCGATATGCCGGAGCAGATAGCGGAAAATGAAAAGGAACGTCGGGTGCGCCTATTGATCAATGTAGGGGACGAGCTAGCGCTAGCCTATCGGGAAACTTTGCTGGGTTCAGTTCGTCCTGTATTGCTGGAAGAGCGGCTTGCAACCGGCGAAAGAATCGGCTACACCCCGGAATACGTCCACGTGACCGTACCCGACGGAGAAAACGGCCAAGTGGTGAACGTGCGTCTGACTGCGTTGACCAAAGAAGGAATGCGTGGCGTTACGGTAGAATAACGAAGCATTCCCAAAATGAAAGGAAGGATTCCCATGAAGGACTGCCTATTTTGTAAAATCATTGCCGGTGAAATTCCTTCAAAGAAGGTTTATGAGGACGAGGATACTTATGCTTTTTATGATATCAATCCTCAGGCTCCCGTTCATGTACTGGTGGTGAGCAAAAAGCATACGCCGGACGTTGCCCATAACGGCGAAATGAACGATCATGAGCTGGCTGCCTGCCTGCGCACCTGCGCCAAGGTGGCTGATCAGCTTGGCGTCGCGAAGGACGGCTTCCGCATTGTGAACAATTGCGGTGATAACGCCTGCCAAAGCGTGAAGCACCTCCATTTCCACGTGCTGGGCGGCGAGAAGCTCAGCGAGCGGATGGCGTAATTATTTTATACATGGAATGGGCCGCCCTTGCACACAATACCTCCATACAATAGCGGAGGTTTGCGCAATGCAATGGATCATTTCGGTGATTGGGCTGGTTCTATTATCGTTTCTGGCATGGGGCGCACATAGACCGACTGCGCCCGCCTACCGAGACGCCCCCTTGGAGGATGAGCTGAACGCACATCTCAGCCTATTGGCGGGGCAGCCCGGCGGACGGGAGCGGGCGCGTCTGCGTGCGCCCCGTGGTCTTTTGCTCGGACTGGCAAAATCCATCCGATACTTAAACGGTCTGCCGGTGGAAGAGCTTTTACCTGCTGCAAAATGGCTATGCGATAACGGCCGCTTTCTACAGGAGGAGACGGTATCGCTTTCGCTAGGGCTTAAGGGAGTCAAAGGCCTGCCTGCCATGGCGGATGGCGAGGCGCGCATCTTATGCTTTTCAAGAGAGCTATTGGGGCATTCCACTGCCGATCTAAGGCTTCACAAGCTGGGGGAGGCTTTTCAGGCATGGCAAAAAGCACAACCCTTTACCGTTGCAGAAACAGAATTGCTGCCGCAGGCTCTTCGCGCGTCTTTACTAGCGCTACTTAACGAATTAGCCCGTCAGTGCGCGGCGGAGCAACGCTCCCAAAGCAAGGCGGTGCAGACGGCTCGCGCATTGCGGGAAGGGAATGAACGGCAAGCACTGCGTCTGTTTTCCGTTCATCGCCACAGCCCTACGTATTTGGAGCGACTCCTGAACGAGTTCCGCAAGCAGGAGGGCAGCGAGCAGACCCTTTGGCTGGAACGCTATTTTAATCAGCACCATCTTTCCGCTGATAAATTGGCAAGTAACGAGCATGCCCATCAAACGGACCATTGCCTATGGATTAGCAACGCGATTACCTCCTTGCGCACGCTGACCCGCGCGCCTTGGAGCCGCCTTTTGGAAGAATGGAGCGCCGTACACGCAGCCTTGGTGAAGGACCGTACCTATCCCGCCATGGACATGGAAAGCCGCGCCTATTATCGGGCACAGGTAGGTGTGATCAGTGCGTTGGCCCACAAGCCGGAGCTTTCCGTTTGTGACGGTGCGTTTTCCCTATGCCGCTCTGCCGAGGGGGATGAGGTGCGTTCCCATGTAGGCTATTATTTACTGGACGATGGAAGGCTGGCGCTGCTTCGGTACCTGCAAGCCGGCGGCGCTTTGCCAATACTGAGCGCTCATGGGCTTGGCTTTTTTCGCATGGGTTCTTGGGCGTTGTTTGCCCTACTGATCGCATTGGCCGCTCTGACAGGTATCTCTTGGGCCCTGTGGCTACCCTTTGCCCTAGCCTTTGTAGTGACGGGGCAACAGCTGGCCTTGTGGCTGTATGACAGACGGAGCAGGCCGCGGATGATTCCCCGACTGCAGGTGGAGGAACTGGACGAGGGCCTGCAGACATTGGTGGTCTGTCCTACCATGCTGCTTACGAAGGAGCATGCCCTTTCCATGGTGAAGCATCTGTCCATACTCCATAGCGCCAATCCAGACCCTCATTTGCATTTTATGCTTTTGGGAGACTTTCAGGACAGCTTGACGGGCACGCTGGCTAGCGATGAGGAAATTGTGGATACAGCCGTAGCGGCTATACGCGCCTTGCGTGAGGATACGGGGCATCCTTTTTTATATATGCAGCGGGAAAGGGTTCATCACATGGCCGACCATGTGCACATGAGCCGGGAACGCAAGCGAGGCGGGCTGGAAACCCTTTTAAAGCTCATAGCCGGACAGCCGGTGGAGGATCATTTCACCTATGCCTCCTGTCCGCCGGAAAAGCTGAAGGGACGCTACCGTTATGTGATTACGCTGGACAGCGATACCATGCTTCCGCCGGGAAGCGCGCTTCGAATGGTCGGCGCGATTTTGCATCCGCTTCAGCAGCGGCGTAAAACCTCTGAGGGCTGGAGAGGCGTGAGCATCCTGCAGCCTCGCATGGAGGTGGCGGCTCATACGGTCGAAACGCCTATCGCTCGTCTATTGGGCGGACAAGGCGGAACTGATCCCTATAATACGCTGATCTGCGATTACTATGGCGACTTGTGCGGCAATGGTTCCTTTGTAGGTAAAGGGCTGATTGACCCGCTGCCTTTTTTGGACGCAACCGAGGGCCGAATGATTCCCGGTTCTATTCTTAGCCATGATTTACTGGAGGGGCAGCTGGCTGGGTGTGGGTTTGCATCGGATATCACCTTGTATGATGGGCATCCGCAAAGCCTGAAGGGTTTCCTGTTCCGTCTCCATCGATGGACGCGGGGGGATTGGCAGCTGCTGCCCTATGTGCTGCCGGTATTTCCGGCTGGACGCAGAGCCCCGGAGCATACGCTTGACCCAATTGGAAAACATAAAATCTGGCAAAACCTGCTCCGTAGCCTTGCGGATATCATGCGCGTCCTGCTATTGCTTTATAGCGGCGCTACAGGTCGGGGTTGGTTATTCTTCGCAGTGCTGCTGCTTCCGGAGCTAACCGCTTTACTGCCGCTTAGCTTTGACACGCTGGCAGCGGTGGCGGCACGCTTGGCAGTGCTTCCCCTTTCAGCGGCAATGAGGGCTGACGCTATTTGCCGAACCCTTTACCGGCTGTTTGTATCCAGACGGCATTTATTGGAGTGGACTACTGCTGCCCAGACGGGCAAGCACAGCGATAAGCCGCTCATGCTTTTTTTCTATTTAAGCGTTGGCTTTAGCGCTGCGATGGCTGGCTTTAGCTTGCTGCCAAGCTTCTGGTTCGTTCCGGGCGTCGTTTTAGCGGTTGGCTGGATTGGGCTGCCTTTCGTGCTGCCCTCACTGGAGCATGCCCGCGATGTCTATCCTCGTCCCACCTCTTTTATGGAAGAGGTACTGAAACGAATTGCCACCGGAACCCTACTGTATTTTGAGACCGCGCTAAGCGACGAGGATCACGCCTTGCCCCCGGATAATGTACAGATTGATCCTAACAAGGGGATTTCTCATCGAACCTCGCCCACCAATATCGGCTTGTATCTAACGTCTCTGCTTGCAGCGGAAAAGCTGCGGATGCTGCCGTCGGAGGAAACGGCGCAGCGCATCGAGGCAACGGTGGAAACCCTTGAAGCCCTGCCCAAATGGCGAGGACATCTGTATAACTGGTATGACACCCGGACGCTGGCGCCGATGCAGCCATTGTTTGTATCCTCGGTAGATAGCGGTAACTATGCGGTTAGCCTGCTAACCTGCGCCCAAGGAATACGTGTGCTGATGCCTGTTCTTCCGGCGCGTTATCAGGAGCTTTCGGCACGCTTGGACGCTCTGGTAAGCGCCATGGATTTCCAGCCGCTTTTTGACGGCGACGCGGAGCTATTCTATATCGGCATTCATCCGGATTTACCCAATGAAGCGCCGGCTCATTATGATTTGCTTGCCAGCGAAGCGCGGCTTTTGAGCTTTGTAAGCATTATGCTCGGACAGATTCCTGTTCAGCATTGGTTCAGGCTGGGGCGCGCCCGTTCCCGGGGCGGTCGCGTTTTAATCAGCTATAGCGGAACTATGTTTGAATACATGATGCCGCTGCTGTTTCATTGCCCCGTACGAGGAACGCTGCTGGATGTGGCGCTAAAGGGAGCCTTTCGAGAGCAAGCCGCTCATAAGCTTGGCGGTGTTTTCGGCGTAAGCGAAAGCGGCTATTATGCTTTTGACCCCAATCTTTATTATCAGTATAAAGCCTTTGGACTTCCGGCGCTGGCGTTGGACCCCGGTAAAACGGATAACGTCATTTCACCCTATTCTACGGCTCTTAGCTTAACGGTGGATTTAAAGCGTTCCTTTGCCAATCTGTTGAAGCTGCAAACCTTAGGCATGGAAGGGCCGCTGGGGTATTTTGAAGCGGCGGATTTTTGCAAGCGTCGCATTGGGGACGGTAAACCCTTCGAAATCATACGCAGCCATATGAGCCACCATCAGGGGATGATTATGGTAAGCATATGCAACCTATTGACGGGTGGGTATATTGCCGACTTGTTTAGCAATTTGCCTAGAGCGCAAGCCTATCGATTACTGCTGGAGGAAAAGGCGGGAAAACGATGCAAAACCATTCGGCGACCTTTGCGCAACCATTTTAAGGAAGCCGCTCCTTCGCCGCTGCATAGCGAACGAAGCGCCGTACCCCTGGCCTTTCCGGTGGATGCACATTTGCTTCATGGCGGCGGCTCTACGGTGCTAACGGACGCGCAGGGTGGGGGATATCTCAGCCGGAACGGCGTGATGATCACCAGCTTTCAGGAAAGTTGCCATCTTCCCAGTGGAATGCGCGTCTTTCTGCGGGATTCCGAGAGCGGATCCTATTGGAATGTCGCTGACCCGAATCTTGGGACGCAGGGTACCTTTGAAACGGCCCAAACTGTTTACCAATGCAAACGACTTCAAACCCAGGCCACTTTACGCATTTTCGTGAACCCCTTGGATGGTACGGTGCTCCATTGCCTGACGGTTGAAAACCTAGACCCTTCAGAGCGTATGATGGAGGTGTGCAGTTATCTGGAACCGGCCCTTTGCTCCCAAAAGGAGCACGCAGCCCATCCAGCCTTTCAAAACCTGTTCATCCGTACACAGCGGTTGCAAAAATACGGTGTAGAGGTTCTGCGAAGGCCTAGAGAGGATGGCGCAGAGCCCATCTTCCTTTGGCAGCTTTTAACCGCCGATGTACCCTATACGGTATTCCATATCCAAACGGACCGTACCGCGTTTATTGGACGTGGACGAAGCGTTTATGCACCCAGAGAGCTAGAACAGCCAATTAGCGGTCTTGCCGATACGCTGGGGGATCGGATTGAGCCTTGCGTCAGCTTACGAGCACAGTTCGTACTTCCAGCCAATGGAAAAGCGCAGCTTGTTTTTGCTACGCTGATGCCTACTCGTCAAGATACGTCCGCTGCCTTTTCGGAACGCTATGACCGTCCGGAAAGCGCCCTGCGATGCTATGGACCCGCCGTTACGCAGGGGGAGGTTACCGCTCGCTATTTAAGCCTTACCCCCGATGAACAGAATCTGGTATCCCGAATGATCGGATGCCTGTGCTATACGGGTCAGCCCGCCCAATTCCGCTATGCGCCGCAGAACAGTCTGCCCCTTCGGGAGCTTTGGGGAATGGGGATTAGCGGGGATTTGCCGATTCTGCTGCTGGAATGTGTGGAGGGCGGAGACCTTTCTTTGGTAAAGCTGCTGCTCAAGGCGCATGCTTATGATCGAATGAGCGGCTTGTGGGTGGATTTGATTTTGCTCTGTGATCAACCTGCCGGTTATGAACGTCCGCTGCGCAATGCCCTAGCGGAGCTGGCACAGAACAGCCATAGCCATGAATGGGTAGGGAAGGAGGGCGGGATTCATCTGATTGACCGGGAAAGCCTTGATCAGGAGCACTATTCGCTGCTCTGCGCTGCAGCGCGGCTTCGCCTGAGCACGGCTGACGGGGAGCTGGAGGAGCAGCTGAATGCCTTAAAAAGCCCGGAGGCCACCCGTCCTGCTTATTTATGCAAGCCTTCCGCCGCTTGGAAAACGTCTTTGCCACAAGGAGAGGAGCTTCTTTACTTTAACGGCTTTGGCGGTTTTAATAGCCTTGGCAACTATGTCATTGCGCTGCCGCCGGGCAGACAAACCCCGGCTCCATGGTGCAATCCGCTATGCTCCGAGCATTTCGGAACCTTGGCGGGGGAGAGTGGGCTGGTGTTTAGCTATGCGGAGAACAGTCACTCCGGCAGGTTGACCCGCTGGCCTAACGACAGCGTTGCGCCCAAAGGAGAAGAAAATTTCTTTATTAAAGACAATGCCCATAAGATCATTTGGTCGCCTACCCGCACCCCGCTAGGCTATGGTCTGCCGGTACGGATTACTCATAGTCCGGGGGAGACGGTATACGAGGCAGCCGGTTATGGCATTGTCAGCAAGCTTCAATGCTTCACAGACCTAGAGGACGCGCTGGGCATACGAGTGATTCACCTGAAAAATGAGGATAAGCAGGAGCGCATCTTAACCGTCTGTCATTCCTGTATTTTTACACCTACCCATAGCGCGTCAGGCGTGCAGCTTTCCTCCTTGCAACGGATTCCCGGCGGTATTGTTGTGCTGAACCCGGAGATGGACGGCGTGGCATGTCTCTGGGGCGCCGACCCGGAGCCCGCGCTGTCCACAACCATGAGCGCCGGCGTTTTTGAAGGCCTTTGGGGCGTAAGTCCTAGCGCCCTGTGCATGGCGGAGCCGTTACCCAGCGACTCAGGCAATGTGGCGGTACTATGCTACGCCGTACAGCTAAAGCCCGGCGAAAGCCGAGTGATTACCTCGGTGCTGGGCTTTGACAAAAGCCGTGAAAAGCTGGAGCGAGCGCTGGAAAGCCTTCGCAGCGACGGTGCCACCTTGCGTCTTCATCAGGTAAGGCAAAGCTGGGAGTATCGATTGAGCGGTTTACGGTACGACCTGCCTGACCCCACCTTATGCCTGCTGCTGAACCGTTGGCTGCCTTATCAGGTACGAGCCTCCCGGCTGATGATGCGAGCCGGATTCTATCAAGCGGGGGGAGCGTACGGCTTTCGCGATCAATTGCAGGATATGCTGTCGTTGGTGCATACCGAGCCGCTGATCGTACGGGAGCACTTGTTACGCTGTGCGGCTCATCAATTTGAGGAAGGGGATGTTCAGCATTGGTGGCACCCGGCTCGGTACGGTGTGCGAACCCGCATCAGCGACGATTTGCTTTTTCTACCCTTTGTGACGGCCATTTATGTGCAGGTCACAGCGGATAGCGGCGTGCTGAACGAGGTAATACCCTATCTTCACGACCGTCCCTTACGCGAGGAGGAACGAGAACGCCTGTCTACGCCGGAGGTATCCCCGGTGGAGGAAACGCTGTGGCAGCATTGCGTCAGAGCTATCGACGCTGTTCAGCTGGGCGCTCGAGGCCTGCCCTTGATGGGCGGAGGAGACTGGAATGACGGCATGAACCGCGTGGGCGGTGAAAATGGAGAAAGCGTATGGCTTGGGATGTTCCTTTGCGAGGTATTGCGACGCTTTATTCCGCTATGCGAACCGGTCACCGCCAGACGTTTTCACGATGTGAGGCTTACTCTCCTCCAAATGCTGGATAAGCACGGCTGGGATGGAAACTGGTACCTGCGGGGCTGGTATCATCAGGGAGACAAGCTCGGCTCGGCCAGCTCTGAGGAATGCCGCATCGATGTACTGCCCCAAAGCTGGGCAGTGCTCTCCGGTGTATCCCGCGAGCGAAGCACTTTGGCGATGGATCATGTGTGGCGTACATTGTACGAGCGGGATATCGGGATTTTGAAGCTGTTCACGCCCCCCTTTGACGGAGAGGAAGCACCGGGGTATATTGCCGGTTACCTCCCAGGAGTGCGAGAAAACGGCGGGCAATACACCCACGCCGTGCCATGGGCAATCGCAGCCTTTCATCAACTAGGTCAGGATGACCGCGCATGGGAGCTGGCCCTGCAGATGCTGCCCATACGTCATTCGATGACACGTCAGCAGGCTGCCCGCTATCGGGTGGAGCCTTATGTACTTGCAGCTGATATTTATGCTAATCCCCAGCAGCGCGGTCGAGGGGGCTGGACTTGGTATACGGGCAGCGCCAGCTGGTATCAATATGTGATGCTGGAACAGCTTATGGGTTTTCAAAAGGTGGGGAACACCTTAAAGTTTCGTCCCATCCTGCCGCCGGAATGGGACGGAGTGCGCCTAAGCTACCGCTACGGATCCGCAACCTACCATCTGCGTGCGGCTAGGGATTGCCCATTCCCGGTAGCGGATGGAGAACAGCTGAGGGATGGAAGGCTGATCTTACTGGACGATGGTCGAATTCACGAAGCGATTTTTCCGATACGAGCGTAAAAAAAGCAGCGACGCCTTTTCAGGGTCGCTGCTTTTTTATGCTCGTTACACGGGCATGGTCTTTTGCTCTTTGTCCAGCATGGTGCTGTCAACGCCAAGCTGCTTTGCTTGACGGTATTGGAAGTACTTGAGGGCTACCTGCGGGAACAGCGCATAGCTCAGTACGTCCTCTTCCTGCTGATAGTAATCGCGGATTTCCTCACGGTACTTATCCAGCTCCGGCGGGATATCGTCGGCGGGGCGGTGGGTGATAACCTTGTCGTCGCCAATGCACTTCTTGCGAACCTCTTCGTTTACCTTGGCGGGTAGACGGCCATATTCGCCGCGCAGCAGCCCCTTGGACTCCTTGGGAACCATCTTATAGCGTTCGCCGCTGATAATGTTCATTACAGCCTGCGTGCCTACGATTTGGCTGGTAGGCGTTACCAGAGGGGGCAGACCGAAGTCCTTGCGTACCCGCGGTACTTCCGCCAGCACTTCATAGTACTTGTCCATGGCGTTAGCTTTTTTCAGCTGGCCGATCAGGTTGGACAGCATGCCGCCGGGAACCTGATAGAGCAGAGTGTTTGCATCCGTGGACAGTACGCGGGCAGGATCGCGCCAGCCTTCCTGGGTCAGCTCAGCCGCTACCTTGCGGAAATAGGCGGCGATCTCGGTTAGCAGCTTTAGATCCAAGCCGGTATCATACTCGGTGCCCTGCAAGGTGGCAACCATGGATTCGGTGGTGGGCTGAGACGTGCCGTTGCCTAAAGGAGACAAAGCGGTATCGATCACATCAACCCCGGCTTCTACTGCCTTGAGCAAGGTCATAGCGCCGGTGCCGGTGGTGTCGTGGGTATGGAGCACGATGGGCAGATTGGTTTCCGCTTTTAGCCGTTTAATGAGCTTATAAGCGTCAGAGGGCAAAAGCAGATTTGCCATAGCCTTGATGCAGATGATGTCGGCGCCCATTTTTGCGATGGCGGCG
>JAQUWD010000051.1 GCA_028693055.1 Eubacteriales bacterium
GCCCGCAGGCTACCCTGACTATATTCGTATCGACCGGCTTTGCCGGTCGGGCGGGCAGTTTGCGGCAAAGCCGCAAACATTACCCGTAACTGGCGAAAAAGCGCGTAGCGCTTTTTTGACACGCTGGGCAGCGGCAAGAATCGCTGCTTTTTCCTTTCACCGGATATCCTAAAGCGGATAAACCTCAGGGGTTCGGGGACAGAGTTCCCGAGTTTCATGAAAACCGTCAAGCCACTATTCTGTCCTCAAACCAGATTGCAAATTGCGGATAGGCTAAGCCCCAGCCATGCACCGGCATCGTCCATTTCTTTGCGATTTCTGAAATGTACATATAAATTACCTTGCGGATGGAATCGTCGGTGGGGAAAATCATCTTGGATTTAGTAAACTTACAAACTGCCCTATGATAGCTTTCAACCGCATTTGTTGTATAGATCAGGTTACGGATATCTTCAGGGTATTGGAAGAAGGTTGTAAGCTCTGCCCAGTTTCTGTCCCTAGATTTCAGGATTTGGGTTTTTTTTACCCATGTCTCGCGGAATTCCTCTTTTGCATATTCCGCATCGTCGAGATTGATCACGCCGTAAATCTTTTAAGGTCGGCACTGACCATCTTTCTGTCCTTAGACGGTACGAATTTGTAGCTGTTTTGAATCTGATGCACAAAGCAGAGCTGGTTCTTTGCTTTTTGGAAACCTGCCGACGGGGTCATGCAATCGCCTGTGCCACGCTTGGGTGATTCGGTCACAGCCATCCTGATTAATTTGCTTGCTTTCCGAGAGCTTCTCTTCAGCGGATTTACAGCTACGACGCGGTCCGGGAAGACGGATCCAGTGTTTGCTCGGAGAAACAATATACGATACTTCCAACCGAGAGCTTGTGGGAAAAAGAATGCTTTTTGGGAATCTGCTAGCTGTATGATTTTTAGTGTTTCAAAATGGATTCAACCTTGATACTATCTGTGCTTTTTATCGCTGCTGCGCGCGTTTGACAAGGGCAGTGCTTAAAACAAGTGGAATTTTTCTGGACAAATAAACTGGCTGCCTTTTTACGCTGATGCTATAATGGCCCTGATAATGAGGTCTGCATATCACAGCGACCTAGAAAGACAGGGGGATGAACAGGATGCTGCAAGTATCCGTCCAAAAAGAAAAGCTTATCCTACCGACCTACGCCGAACCTTCGGCGGAGCAAATGCCGATGTTTGCGGAGAATCGCGTACACCAGCGTTCAACGGGAAATCCCTATCCCAACCGCATTGTGCTTGATGTGAACAGGGACGCGCCGAGAGAAAAGGAGTATGAGGCTATCCGCTTGGAAAATGAATATCTGCGGATCATTCTCCTGCCAGAGTTGGGGGGACGCATCTATTCCGCCTACGATAAGGTGAACCAGTATGATTTCTTCTATCGTCAGCACGTGATTAAGCCGGCGTTGATCGGTATGCTTGGTTCCTGGGTATCGGGCGGAGTGGAGTTTAACTGGCCGTGCCATCATCGCCCGTCAACCTTTATGCCAACGGATTACGAGATCGAACGGTATGAGGATGGCGCGGTGACCGTATGGATGAGCGAACATGAACCACTGGATCGGATGAAGGGCATGGTTGGCGTTTACCTAGCGCCCGGCGCGGCGGTATTTCAGACTCGTATGCGCCTGTATAACCGCACAGATACGCGCCGCTCCTTCCTCTGGTGGGAAAATGCAGCGGTGCCCGTCAATGAGAAGTACCGTATATTCTTTCCTCACGACGTTCGCTACGTTCAGTTTCATTATCGTAAGGACGTCACGACCTATCCTTTGGCTTCGGGAATTTATAACGGCATTGACATGCGTGAAAATAGCGTGGATATTCGCATGCATAAGAATACGCGCCAACCTACGTCCTATTTTTGCGGGGAAACAAAAGAGGACTTCTTTGGCGGCTATGACGAGGGTCTGGAGCGCGGCGTTGTCCATGTGGCGGATCGATATACGTCCGTCGGTAAAAAAATGTTTACTTGGGCTTATAATCAGCTATCCCGGAGCTGGGAGAATGCGCTGACCGACACCGACGGCGCCTATGCAGAGCTAATGGCTAGCAGCTATTCCTCCAATCAGCCGGATTTCGCCTGGCTGAATCCTTACGAAACGAAGACCTTTACCCAGAGCTGGTATCCTATCGGCGCCATGGGTGTGCCTGATTGCGCGACATATGATGCGGCTGTGTGCATCAAGAAAAACGGCATCATGCTCCAAACCACGGCTGAGCAAAAGGACGCGGTGCTGACGGTGGACGGACTTTCCTTTTGTGTGAACACACTACCCTGCATTCCTGTTTTCATCGCCTGCAGTACGCAAAGCGACATTGTGCTAAAGGATCAGGAAGGTCATACGCTCCTAAGTTATCGACTGAAACAGCCTGACACGCTGCTTTTACCCGAACGTCTGCCATCGCTTCCGGGGCTTGACGCGCTCCTGACCGCCCAGGACTGCTACCTCTGCGGCGTGCATGTGGAGCAGTACCGCGATCCCGTCATTCGACCGGATGCATACTTTGAGCAGGCCCTTAAGCTCGACCCTCACCATATTCCTTCCCTAATCGCGCTTGGCCGCTACCGCTATCAAATGGGTGAAATAAGCGAAGCCCTGTCGCTGACGCAGCGCGCCATCCATACGGCGACCCGGTGGAACTACCACATGGAAACAGGCGAAGCAGAGTATCTGACGGGTCTATGTCATGAAGCGCTCTTTGAGCTTGATGCCGCATATGACCATTATCAGAGCGCCTGCTGGAACGAGGACTGCCGAGCCAAGGCGCTGACGCGAATCGCACGCATTGACGGGCAGCGGGGAAATTATGAACGCATGGAGGCAGAGGCGTCGGCAGCGCTGCGACACAACGTTCAGAACAACCTGGCGCTTGCACTGCTGGCAACGGCTCAGTATCGCTTAGGAAAAGAAACGCAAGCGCTTCATACGCTGGAGGACGGCCTTCGGTGGGACAAGCTGGATTATCTTCTGAACGTATTGAAGGAATTGTTTGAAACCAACGAGACGGTCGGCTTTGGGCGGACTGTCCGCTGTGACCAGGCGCAGACCGCGCTGGACGTGGCAAACGATTTGATCGGCATGGGCGAAAAAAGGTGGGCGCTGAAACTGTTGCAATCGTTGAAAACGCACACCGTCATGACGGCGCTGCTCATGGCTGAACTGTCGGGATTTACAAAGGCTGCGCTTCAAAAAGCGGATGCGCTCAATTATGGCGCGGCGTATCCGTACAGGCAGGCTGAGGAGAACACGCTCCGGCAGACCGTCCTGCGAGACGAGAAGAACGCGAAGGCATGGTTTGGCCTTGGCTGCCTGTTGTATGGAAAACGCCGCTATCGCGAAGCGCAAACCGCTTTTGAGCAAGCACATTCGAGGGACGCCAATAACGCTATATATGCGCGCTGCCTCGCTGTATGTTACTTTTCTCATGCGGGACAGCAGGAAGAGGCTCTTGCGTTGCTGCGGAAGGCACTGTCGATCTGTCCAGAGGATCAGCAGCTGCTGTATGAGATCGGTTATGTTATGACGCGCCTCGGGGTTGCTCCACAGGAGAAAATTGATCTGATTACGAGTCATGTGCACGGTCACATGCGCGACGATGTAGCTATCGACCTTGCACAGGCATATAATCTGGCGGGTCAGTATGAGAACACGCTGAAGCTGATGACCGAGCGTACGTTTGTCCCATGCGAGGGCGGCGAGCATGCCGTAGCCGATCAGTACATGTTTGCGCATCATGCTCTGGCGCGCCGGAAAATGAGCCAAGGCGCGTGGCAGGAAGCGCTGGACGGCTTCCGCCGAGCACAGGTGTTGCCACAGAACCTGGGCGCAGGGCTGTGGAATGAGGTGAAACTGGTTCCTCATCAGTACTATGAGGCCGTCTGTCTTGACCTGCTGGGCAAGCATCAGGAAGCGAAAGCGATCTACACTTCTATTTGCAGCCTCAAGAAAGAATACTTTTCCGATATGCACCTGCCTGAGCTACCCTGCTACCAAGGCCTGAGCCATCTTCGTCTGGGGCATGACGCCTGTGCGCGAGAAATACTAATCCGATTCGTACAGGCTGCTAGGAAGGATGTGGTAACTATAGACGCGGGATTCTTCGCGTCAACGCCGTTCTTCATTTCCTATGTGGAGGATGCAAAGCTATGCCGCAGACGCGCCTGTGCCGCTCGTGCCGCTCAGGGGCTGCAGGCGCTGGGCGATGCGGCTGGAGCGCGTAAGATACTCGCGCAAACGCCGCCTGACCCGGCTAATCTCTTCGCTAAACTGCTGATGGAGGAATTGGACAGCACAGATCCGATGTAAAAACGCCTTTAGGCGTAACCAAAAGGCTGGTTCAGAATGGCTTGCGACAAGCATTCTGAGCCAGCCTTTTTAGGTGGTACGGCGTTGTTTCACTACATGAAACGGCATCGCTTACTGCGCGCCGAGGCTCACGCTTTTTCGATCGTCAAATACGTACGGTACGTGCGTGCTTCCCCCGGCGATAAATAAGAGAAGCCTGTTTCTTGCCGATCAAAAGGTGCGTTGGGACAATTGTTCACCCAGGTTTGCGGCTCTACGCAGATCAGATCCTGCCGTCCTCCGTTGTAAACAATCCAGAATCCGTAGTTTTCATCGGCTGAATAACGAAGGCTGATTTTTTTACGCATATCGGTCAGCACCATGTTTCTTTGCGAACCCATGGAGAAATGACGGCTGATATTCAGTGCGCATGGCGAGAAGGAACCCTCCAATAGAGGGTGCTTTATGTCAAAGGACGCATCCACTTCGCCCGTGGGAAGATAGGTTTTTGGGTCACGCAGGTATTCCTTGTCCGCATCCAGCATAAGCCGAATATCGTCCGCAGTTCCTCCAGAAACAAACGGCAGGGAAAACGTGGTGTGAAAGCCCAAGGCTACAGGCATATTCTGTTCAGATTGATTTTCGATCCGAATCTGCTGGGTTATGCCGCCCCGGGAAAGTGTGTATGAAACGCGCATGGAAAATGCATGAGGAAAGGTAAGATAGGGCCGATCCCGGGTGGCACGGTATTCAAAGACTGCCTGTTCCTCCGATCTCATGACGCATTGCATGGGCGTTTCATGCAATGTCCCATGCAGATAATTCCCGGTTTTCGCCTCGTTGATCGGAAACACATACACTCTACCCTCGAACGTAAAACGCCCGCCCGATATCCGATTTGGCAGAAAGAGAATTGGAATGCCGAACAGATAGGGATTCGACGTTTGAAAAGCGTTCTCAGTCGGCGGGGTTCGCAACGCTTCCGCTTCAAGTGCGGGACAGGCGAAACTGATAAGATTTGCCCCTCTTTCCCCCAAAACCTCCGCCTCAAAGCCATAGGCGCGCAGATGAATGCCATTTCTCATATCTTTTCCTCCGCTTTGTGGTGAATAGGATAAAAGACGATCCATGGCGGATGCCATAGATCGCCTTTCCCAATGGTGCAGCGATTAGACGGGCACTTCGGAAAAGTCTATGCCATTGGCCGGTATAACTCTTCCAAGAACGTTTACGGCTTGCAGAGCACCATTCCACAATACGGTCAGTTTACGCCGGCGGTCAGCGCTCAGGTATTGGGCGCCATAGACCTGATCAGGCAGAGAAGGCATGTCGGATACGTCAAATTGCCCTTCAATCATATAGTCGGCATACTTTTGGCGCAGGGCGTTGAGATTGCCGATCTCCTCGGCATAAGAGGGTTCGCTTTCCACGCCACGGCGACAACGGAAAATTTCCACGTCGTAGCGCAAACCCATAACGAAGGAGAAGCGGAGGTTGCGCTCAAATCCAGGGCGCGAATCCCGCGCACCGCGATTCGTAGTGATCACCTCGGGGAAAGTCTGGCGGAACATGTGCGGGAATAGATAGGGAGAACCAGGCTCAAAGGAGCCGCGGCAGCCATGAATGAACTGCGTGTATGCGGCTGCGATATCCGTTACCTGTTCGGTAGCAAAGACATAATCCTGGCCGCAGGAATCCTTCACGGCTTGCAGAACGCCGCGTTTATACAGCCATTCCTGATCCACCCGATTCCCATGCTCATGATCGGGGTTAAAGCAAAAGCCGTTGGGCTCAATGCCATAGCAGTCGTAGAAAATGCAGTCTGGCTCGTAGGCTTTCAGCATATCGCATTGGGAAATCAGCGTTTTCCGCCATTGGGCTGAGCCGCTGCAAGGATATAGGAAAAAAGGTGAATCGCTGAACATTTTCATCGAGCGGGTGGCGCTAATTGGGGAGTAGCAGCACTTGCGGAAACGCGCGTGACCGCGTCGATCCAGCTGGGTGCGGCTTTGACCATACTTGCGCCCGTATTCCGTATCTGCGTCAATAAAGTTGGCGTTGCACACGAGAATGACATGCCCACCCATGGCGCGAACCTTTGCGATGTTTTCCTTCAACGCCTTAGCGCGAGATTCCGAAATAGGATATTCTGGATAGCTGTTGTCCATGCCAGTATCCCACCAGCCGAACAAGAACAGGTTGTTGATGCCGTGACGCGCACCTTCCTCATATAAAGCGGGTAAATCTTCCGGTCGGTAATAATCATCACCATACTGAGAACGCATGATGAGACGCTGCCAGCCGTTCATGTAGCGAATCCATTTCTGGGTCTTGGCAGGCGTAAAGAAGGCCTTATCAGCCCACTCACGGTAGATGCGAGACGCCGTCATCCAATTGCCGGGCAGCAGCCCAACGCATACGGGCGGGATGGATACCGTTTCACCCTCCAGCGCCATAGGCAGATGCACGAATCTGAGGGAAAGATGCGGATCTTTGCCGTAGGACGAGCAACCGGCTTGCATGACCGTTCCATGAATTTGTGGGTCATGCCGACCAATATACAGCACCTGATCTCCGCTTTCCACTGCCATCCACGCCATGCTCGCTTCGGGGTAATACATGGACCGAACCACCTCGGTTTCATCCCCGTCCATGTATTGCGAATGCCAAGTGCGCAGGTTGTTCCACGGATCGGGAACCCGCAAGCCCAGTCCGTCGGGCAGGTAGAGACGGTCATTCTCCCGGGATCCGTTCAGTTCGGATACCTGAATGAATGGGCAGGCAAACTCGTTGACGCGGATGTTTTTCTCGTGATTCGTGATCTCTGCGGTGAACGACAGGAGGTTTGATATGCATTGAACGCGGATGGTCAAGCGGATATCCAGAGACTTGCCCCGAGCTTCAATGTGGTCATATGCAATGACCATTTCATCCCCGTGCATCGATGCATGTCCTATCTGTTCCAGAGACAGCGCAGGCATTTCGATATAAAATCCATCGTCCAGCAGCATACGCCAAAAGGAAGCGCCGGGAGACTGCTGATAGCCCATGCCGCAAAAACATGCGGCTCCCGCATTTTCATCAATGGTAAAAGTTAAATTCATACAATGGATGGATGGCATGTATGTGATTCCTCCTCAAACGTGTCTTGCTGCCAAAGCTGATGTGGCAAGACAGCGTGTATGGTTGCCATGAAGCGTATGGGAGCAAAAGGCGGGAAAACCGATTCGGAACAAAGCCTCGCGGTTTTCCCGCATATTGCTGCATTCGGCAGGTTTACTTTGTCAGTCCATACTGAATGAAGGCTTCTTCAGCAGCGGCATAGAGCTGATCGCCTGCCACGGATTTCCACTGAGATACGAAAGCGTCATAATCACTTTCTTTTTTGTTGCCCAGAATATAGGCGATTTCGAACTCGCTGATGCAGTTATCGGAGTCTGTGGTCAGCGTCGCGTCCGCGTTGATCATCTGATAGGTGCCAGGATAATGCTTCGCATTATAGACGGCAGCTATCATGTCCTGCCTGTACTTATCGACGGCAGTCATGGAGGATTCCTGGGACTGAATGTAGAAGGGCAATTCAGCCTGCACCATCTGTCCCCAGCCAAACAGGATGCTGCCCTGCTGACGTACGGTCACGTTCTCTTTAGAGGATTTACCTAAGAACCAGAAGCCGTTGTCCATTTTCTCCAGAATGTCGTAACCGTCGCACTTATATCCGGCGCGAAGAGCAAAGTAGTCCTCGTTAGGATAGGAGCCCTCATTCAGATAGCGGCAAATAATTTCCATTTTCTTGGGGTCGGCGGCAGCTTTGGCAGAAACGGTGCGCAGCACGCCGATGGAGTTCATGGAAGATTCATAACCGCTGAAGTTAGGAGCGTACGCCCATTCACCCACTACGGAGCCGTCATAATTACGCGCATTGTCCGTTTTGATAATGATATTGCTGGGTGTGTAGTATACAACGCCGATCTTGCCGTTGTAAATCTCCACAAACTGATCCTCGTCGCCCTGCGTATACCAGTCGGGATAAATCAGGCCTTCCGAAATGATGGTGTTGCATACCTTCAGGTAATCTAGGAAAGAACCATCCAGAATAGGATGATTGGTTTTGCCATCCTGATCCACGTAGAAGTTCACGCCGTCCCGGTCGAACAGGTTCATGAAGCCGCGCAGGTTCCCTGTTCCCTTATTAGCGCCGGCACAGGTGAAGCCCCAAGTGTCGTCGATTCCGTTGCCATCGGGATCGTCAAAGGTGAATGCACGCATGACATCAATCAGCTCGGCCACATTGGTGGGCATACTCAGACCAAGCTTATCCAGCCAATCCTGACGGATCATGAACGCTTTTGGGGAGCTGGTGGCGATGCAAGGGCAGGCTACGAATTTTCCATCCCGGGTCAGGAATGCTTTCTGGGTATCTGTCAGATAGGAATTGATAGTGGGCATGCTTTCCAAATATGGTGTCCAGTCGTCCAGCACAACGCCCTGCTCCAGCAGACGATTCAGCTGTGTGTTGGTAAGAATCATCACGTCGGGCATGTCATCGGCTGCCGCCCGCATCAGAATCTGCGTGTCGAAGTCGGTAGCGGGCGACAGAACGAAATCAGCGCCGTATTTCTCCTCAGCATAGGCTTCATAAGGATCATCTCCGGCGTAGGGCGCGGAAGCCCAGGGAGCATAGAAAAATTCAATGACCACTTTTTCATCGTTTTCGGCTAATGCGCCGGGCAGAGGCATGAGACCAATGACAAGTAGCAGAGCGATCAGCAGAGAGAGCGTCCTTTTCATAGTGGTTCTCCTTCCAATTGATTAAATCAGTCGTGCAGTAATTTCTTTGCTCGTACGGAGGGTCATGAGGCCTCCGTGCGTGCCATGTATTGCCGATACTCCATATCGCCGCGCGCTGCGAAACATGGAATATGCAAGCCAGAATCAGCCTTTCACAGCGCCGGTATAAACGCCTTTGACAAAGTACTTTTGTAGGAATGGGTAAACGCACAAGATCGGAACGGTACCAATCACTGTAAGCGCCATTCTCAAAGATCGGGAGGACGAACGCGCCACTGAGTCGGTTAAACTCTCGAAGTCATTGGCGGCTGCCGACAGGTTCGCGTCCTTATGCATTTGATATAACACTAGCTGCAGCGGCTTGAGTGTTTCCGTTTTGATGTAAACCATCGCGTCAAACCAGGCGTTCCAGTGATTGACTGCGGTGAACAGACCCAAGGAAGCGATGACTGCTAAGCTCATGGGAAGAATGATCCTGAAGAACATGCCTAGCTTTCCCACGCCATCGATTTGCGCGGCTTCCTCCACATCATAGGGGAGGTTGGAGAAGAACTGCCTGCACACCAGAATATTCCAGCCGTTGACCATGTTTGGGATCACCATGGACCAAAAGGTATTATACATTCCAGCTTCCTTGACCACAAGGAAGGTAGGGATCAAACCGCCGTTGAACAAGACGGTGAACAGCACGAGAAACATGAGCGGCTTGGTACCCGGCATGTCTCGTCTTGACACGGCGTAACCCAGAAACAGTGTGCTGGAAAGGGAAAACGAGGTGCCGATGATTGTGCGAATCGCGCTGATCCCCAGAGAGCCAATCAGGGAGGCATTAACCGTAAAAATTTTTTTATAGGCGGACAGCGTCGGCTTCAGGGGAATCAGCATCAGCTTTCCCCGTTCGATCCATTCGGCCTCGCTGGTTAGGGAAACGCAAACGACATACAGCAGAGGAAAGAAACATACCACCACTAGCAGAAGAACAAAGATGAAGATAAATACCTGATAAACTAACTCGGAGCCTCTTAATTTCATATTTTGTTTCCCCCTTACCATATGCCGACATGCGCGAATTTGTTGGCAGCCTTATTGGACAGCACAACCAAGCAAAGTCCGATAGCCGATTCAAACAGAGAAACGGCGGCGCCCAGACTGTACTGCAGCTGACCTAAGCCCTGACGATATACCCATGTGCCTATGACATCGCTGACCGAGTAGTTTGCGGGGCCATAGAACAAAAGAATCTGTTCCGTATTGGCTGCGGAGAAAACGCGTCCAAGAGACATGGTCATAGTAAAAACCATCACGGGCAGAATACCTGGTAGCGTGATATAACGGATGCGCTGGAGCGGCCCAGCTCCGTCGATTTTCGCCACATCGAAAAGTTCTGTGTCAATGGAGGTTAACGCCGCCAGGTACAAAATCGTTCCCCAACCGATGCTCTTCCATAGGTTGGAGCCTACCAGCAGCGGAAGAAAGAAGCTGCTGTCCATCATATAGCTGACGCTTGGCAGGCCCACACTTTCCCGGATCAGATTGATGTACCCAGTGTTAGAGAAAATCACGCTGACGATGTTGTATACCACAACCCAGGAAAAGAAATGGGGGATATAGAGAATGCTTTGTGCAATGGAACGCATCTTCGAATATGCAAGATCAAACAGAAAAATTGCTAGAAGGACGGAGGGAACGAAGTTGATAACGATCTGCAGCAGACTGATCCTCAGCGTGTTTACCAGCAGAGTGCCAAACTGACCGGAGGCGAACAGCTTCTGAAAATTTTCTAGGCCCACCCACACACTGCCCCATATGCCGCCCTTGATGGTGTAGTTTTTGAACGACAACAGCAGCTGTACCAGCATGGGATAATAGCGAAACAGAAGCATATTTGCTATGGGCACCATCAGTATCAGATAGATCCAGCGGTAGTCCTTCATACGGCACAATGTCCGGTTTCGTTTCACGGTGGATTGACAAATCATTTCGCTCCATCTCCTTTTCTTTTTTTATTGTAGCGAGTCCAATTGAGAGGGACAACAGAGTATCTTGTCATGAATGTGCAAAAACAAATCATTTTTTGCAAAGGAAGGTGCGACATCTTGCGATACTGTATGAAATATTGATTTGTTTACCATACAATACATCAAAACTCACAACAGGTGTTCCACCAAAGAGAATCCTGTGTTATAATCCCAATGTGTGATAATCCAAAATGAGGAGAAGTATCCGTGTATACACTGATCATTGTTGATGATGAAGTGATCATCCGCAGCGGCCTGAAAAGCAGTATGGACTGGGCTAGCTTGAATTTCTCTGTGGCAGGGGTATTCTCCTGCGGCAACGATGCGATCCGATTTTTGCAGGACAACACCGTTGACGCTGTTCTGACGGATATTCGCATGCATGATGGATCGGGACTGGAATTGGCTGAATGGGTCAATCAACATCGGCGTAACGTACCAGTCATACTGTTGACTGGCTTTTCGGATTACGAGGCTGCGCGCAGGGCTGTAGCCTGTGGCGCTGTGCGATATTTGCTCAATAAACCCACTCCTATTCCCGAAATACAGCAGGTATTTAGTCAGTTAGCCCAATGGCTAAATAACCGTGATGCGGTGGCCCGTCAAGAAAATGAGATGAAGCTAGCTTGTCTGCGGCAGGTGCTAGCAGACCAGGAGAATGCGGAAAAGCTGTGGGGGAATATGGCAGTGCTGTGTGTCACCATCAAAGCGGCTTCATTAGGAGATCAAAGGAACGCCCCTAGCCTGTATTCTATCGAGCAGACGCGATACTTCCCCGGCATTGCAAGGCAGACGGCGGATGGGTTTGCCTGGATGTATCCGTGCCAGCAGGCTTATGTGGAGGAAATAAAACGACTTGCTGCGATTCAAATGTATGGGACGAATGAATCAGAAGCTTTATCATTTACGGCTGCACAGCCGTTCTTATCATGGATGGCTTCCTCGTCTGCTCCAGACATGACACAGGACGGAAATCGTTATATATCAGTGGTGGATGCTTACCTTCAAGAGAATTTGTCCAACAAAATTCTACTGAAGGATGTGGCAAAGAAATTTAATTACAGCGTCAGCTATTTCTGCCGTATGTTCAAGGTTTGGAGTGGTATGAGCTTTTCAGACTATCTACTTCAATATCGGATGGAAAAAGCCCGTGGTCTGCTCAAGAATACGTCGGTGTCTATCGCTGAAATTGCAAGAGCAACGGGTTTTGGAGACTCACGGTATTTTGCGCATTCCTTCAAAAAAAGCAACAGCGTTTCTCCGTCTATGTATCGCCGCCGCATGATCTGGAAGGAGTGAGAACCCTTGGCGCATAAAGAAAGCCTGGCTAAAGGCCCGCTCCGACGGATTTTTATCCACAATATCAAGAGCCTGTGGATTTTCCTCGTGCCCTGCATCGTGCTTCTACTGTTTTTACTCAACGCGCGCAACGAATTGGACCGCAATATTGTCATCAATCAGGAAGTTGCCGCGACGGAAAGAGCCGTTCAGCGGTTTAATGGGAACATGAGCAAACTGGCTTCCTCTGTGGAGCTAATGGCATATAATAGCGATATACGGGCCTTGCTCGAAACAAAGACCTTTACGCTATCTACCAGTTGGATTAACCGCATCAGTGCGATTCAGCAGCAAATCACAGTCACGATGCTGCAGCACCCGTTTGTCAGTACGGTGGCGATTCATGCTGCGAGCGTCAATTATTACGTATTTCAATCCAGCGCATATTTGCAGAAGGAATCCGCTGCAAATGCCATGGAGGAGACTACGCTGCGCTCTCTGGAAACCGCTGAAGCCGAGGCTGGCTGGTATCTTATGAATGGCGACTGCTTTTATTTTTACCCGGTGCTGATCAAGAATATCCTCTCTGGAAGCATACTGGCTCGGGTTAATCAAACAAATCTGCAGGCTGCGATGGCTGGCATTTTGCCGGATGCGCAGCACCGTATGCTCCTTGTGAACGAACAGGACATTATTCTAGCCGACTCTCTTGGGAGCCTGACAGGGCAGGCTATGGAACAATGCTTTCGGTATGATCGACAGGAATCGATTCAACTGATTACTGCCGATCATGTGTCCACTACCCTGAGCATTTCAGAATGTGAGATCACAGGCGGACGGTTATTTCTGATCGCCCCGCAGACGCAGCTGAATGATCAATATCGCAATACCCTTATTTTTCTCCTGTCTGTGACCGTTTTGATCCTGGGCGTAATGATTCTCTTGGTTTATATTTCCGCTGTATCGCTTTGCAGACCCTACCAAGCCATCCTCCATCTGCTGGACGCCCCAGCGCGTTTGTCAAACGAACAGTATAACAAACGGTATCGGACGATGGATAACCTGGGCATGATTTTTACCTTGATTCATCAAAAAAACTATCAGTACATGGCTGCCCGAAATGAGCTGAAGGAAAAAGAACAGATGCTCTCGGAAGCGCAAAACGCCATGCTTCTGGCGCAAATGGACCCGCACTTTCTATTTAACACACTGGACAGCATTCACTGGATGTCTGTGGGCATTATCGGCGCGGATAATAAGGTGTCCGCCGTGATCTGTAAACTGTCGCAGCTGCTGCGCATCAGTCTCCAAAGCACCTCGCCGCAAACCACCGTGCGAAAGGAAACAGAGCACGCTCGCCTCTACCTGGAAATCCAGCATATTCGACAAGAGTACCCGATTGAAATCATCTGGCATGTGGATCCTGCACTGCTGTACTGCCCCATTCTCTGCCTGAGTTTGCAACCTCTGCTGGAAAACGCGATTTCCCACGGCATACGAAATAAGAAGGACGGACGAATCGAGATTTCCATCCAGAGGGAAGGCGACCGCTTGTGCGTGCGGGTAACAGACAACGGCGCAGGCTTGTCTCCAACGCAGTTGAGCGCGATCCAGGAGCGAATCAGCCGAACTGATCTCCCCGGCGAAAAACATATCGGTTTAGCCAATATCAGCTGCCGACTGAAGCTCATCTATGGCGAAGAGGGAAAAATGACGATTGACAGCACGGAAGGTGAATACCTGACGGTTTGCATCAGCATTCCGTTGGGATCGTCGTGCCCTGAAACAACTCAATCTTAAAGCAACCCGCATGTTTTCGCGCGCACTGGCGGATGCATTGATTCCGTCTGCTTTTTCAGATTCCTCGACCTACAAGCCAATAAATCCGCAGAATCTGCGCTTCGCATCCATAACAAGTTACTCTCGCTAGCGCGTGCATGCTTTGTGCGGTCCTGCTCTTGATTTACGAACCAGTAAACCTGCGAAATTAGCGCTTTGCACGGTATTGCCTTAAGGCAATTCTTCCGTGTTTCTCATGCAGTCAAGCGGGTTAATCGTTTTTTGGATCAGCTCTCCCCGGGAGGATGTCCCTGTGCGCTGCTGCATGTTGCGCAAGCGATATCCGATGGTAGAAATCGTCGAGTGGCATCGTTCCGCGATTTGTTCCAACGAAATCCGTCCGGCAAGATCATGAAGAATATGAAGATCTAAATCATCGCACTGTCCATAGAAATCATCCAGTAGCAGCAGCTCACGGATGGTGTCATCTCCGTAAAAGTCAATCGGCTCAAGCGGGCTGATGGTTTCGCCCCCGTAAGGATCGCTCACATTCGGCAGGCAGGCGGTGGATTGTCTGACGATAAGCTGTGTTTTCACGCGTACGGAAACTGTGACAGGGGAGTCCTGACGTTTCAGGTAAGCGTAAAGCATGACGGCTTGACGGCCCATTTTCTCATGGTCGAGGGTGGCGCAGGTAATGGAAGGGTGAACGTTATCCGAAAGAGACGATTCCCCGAAGCCTGCTAACTGGATCCGCTGTGGAACCGACACACCCTTGGCTGACAGCTTCTGCAGGGCGGCTACAGCAACGATATCGTTGGCGCAGATAACAGCGTCATATTGATCAAGGTCGGGGAATAGCTGACTGAAGCAGGCAGATATCTGCCCATGATTGCGATAAATCATAGATTGTGGATCGGTAATGCCCCGATCGCGCAGCGCGGAGCAGAAATACTGTTCCTTCAATCGATCGGCCGAAGAGTTTGCGTTGATGCCGAACAGGGCGATGCGGTTCCTGCCATAATGATAAAAGTAACCCATTAATTGCTGCATGGCGTCCACATAGTCCATGCGTACAACGCTGTGACAGGATGGCCGAGCAAAGGAATCAAAATTGATCAAAATAGCTCGAATGTCTCTCTGCTCCAGAAACTTGAGCACTTGAGGAATCCAGGAAAGGCTAGTCCCCACGATCACCATAAACTGCGCCGTATCCTCTGTCTGATATTTTTCTTCGGTTAAACCAGACGGGCTGCCATCGATAAATTTTAATAAATATTTCTTCTGCTTGGCTTCGGCGTAAATGCCGTTCAGCGTCTGTTGGCACCAAAACGAATGCATAAAGGCAGGCTCGACCATGACGGGAATCTGCATCGGATCACCTCGGACGTCGGCTTGTCATCCTGCCAATCCACCATAACCTCTACGGCACGCAACGTTTGTCAGCAGGTTCACAAATGACAAAGCATGATATATGGACAGGCTTTTAAAGTGTACAGCACGCGCGGAAGACCTATCAACATACCGCCATGACATCTTACCACAGAAGAGATTGAATGTATAGGTAATTGGGCGTAAAATGCTGCTTCGAGCGAACGGGTACAAAATGTCGTTTTATTTGAAACGCTGCGCTCGAGACTCATAAAAGGAGCAGCCATCGACTAAGGGTAGGGGCAGAAAGAGTGACGACAGGATCGGATGCGTCGGGGCCATGCGCTAAGTAAGCGAGGGATACGCCTGTGGCACAAGCGATTTGGAAAAGGTGGTATATACTGATGCGATCCGCTTTCTGCTCGATATGCCAATAATAGTCCTTATTGATCGTCATGAAGGAAACGAATTGCTCGCCGGAGAAGTGGCGGGATATTCGGGATTTTCGGATGCGTTGTTCTAGGGTTGCGTCGGGCAGACAGGGGAAAGCGCGTTGGATACATAGGGGGTGTGGGCGGCGTTGCTGTTACGTAAGGGGGGGCAAGGACGTCCTCCTATCCATCCCTGACGAATCGATTGTGCCCTATTGCTTAGAAAGCATGGTTAGCGCTATTTGCGTAGCCGGAACCTATGAGGGCAACAATCGCTTCAAGTTGACCGTTTGTGTAACGGTGATCCTCAAGGTACTGGCGCAAGTGGAAATCTTGATTCCCTCCTACGGCTTCTGCCCGATTCCGCCTTGCGAAGAATTTGCGGAAAACGTATGCGATGAGTTTTTCAGTCTCCCTCTATTCCCGCCCGCATCGCTTTGTAACAACGATGAGGTCAGCATCTCCAACGCCGCCTGCAACACCGGAAATTGCGGTTGTGGCTGCGGCTGCCGCAGGTAACCGAATAATGCCTCTCCCGGCCTGCCCATCTGCGGCAGGCCTTTCTCATCCCTTGACAGCATCGCAGCTAACGCTTATAATGCAAATAATAAATCGATTTACCAGATGATTGGACAGGAAGTGGATGGAATGGCTACCATAAAAGAAGTCGCACAAATCGCACAGGTGTCTACCGCAACCGTTTCTCATGTGATGAACAATACCAAGAATATCTCGGAGGAAACGAAAAAGCGCGTTTATGCCGCCATTCAAAAAGCCAATTACATCCCCAATGCCGTGGCGAAATCGCTTCGTAGCGGTAGCTCCAAAACCATTGGCGTATTGGTGGAGGATATCCGTGGACTGCCGGTAGCTGGAATCGTCAATGGGATTAGTGAAACGTTGGAGCCTACCGGCTACAGTATGCTTCTCTATGACCTTCATTTGTTGGACAAGTTGTATAATCAATATGAGCAAATTGGCGCATACCGAGAGAAAATCAATCGCGGGATTGCAGTACTGCTGCAATCCCATGTGGACGGCATTATTTACGTGGGGATGCACGACCGCCATTTGGACGGCCTGTTTGATCCCATTCAACGCCCGCTGGTTTTCGCCTATTCCCACGGCTCTACCAAGGAAGCCTTTGTCACCTATTCTAATCTTGATAGCGCGGCTCAGCTTACGGAATATCTTATAGAAAACGGCCATACAAGAATTGCTGTGTTGGCGGGACACCCTCATTCTTACCCAACGCAAATGCGACTCAAGGGGTTCCGGCAGGCTATGGAGGCTCATCAGCTGCCTTGTCCGCCGGAATATCTACGCTATGGTGATTGGAGCTATGAGTCCGGCGAGAAGGAAGCAGCCGGCTTTCTGAGCTTAAACGAGCGCCCAACCGCTGTTTTCGCCATGAATGATTTGATGGCAATTGGCTGTGTCCACGCCCTCCAAGACGCGGGCTTACGCGTACCGGAGGATATTTCTATTGTAGGCTTTGATAATCGGGAGTGCTCCTGCTATGTACGCCCTCCGTTGACAACCGCTGATTTGCCCACCAAAGAAATCGGCGTTCAGGCGGCAGGGATGATCGTTGCGATGCTCCAAGCAGGACAGGACAATGCTAAAGAAATATTGCTTCCATGCAAACTAATCTATCGGCAATCCGTGGCTGATCTGCGGTGACGCTATGATTACAGATCCAGCACACATTCGTTTGCAACCATAAAGCGTAGCGTCATGGCGTTTGTTTCTTGATTTTCGAGCAGTTCCTTGGGGCAGATCGTTACAACCACACGATTAGCTTCTTCCGGCGGTATATTACATAAGACGGAGTTTTCCTCTGACCAGTCCTGTAACAGCGCCTTGCCGCCAGCTTCGTCCTCCACCTCAAAACGATAGAGAACCTCGTGGCCGCTGGCTTCCATCACATAGCGCCATTGATCTGCTGATATGGCGCTTATTTGCTCATCTCTATAACCGAAGGGCTTCGTCCAGTCCGGCTCTATGCCCAAGCGTTGAGCCATCACCTCGCCGAATAGACGGGTGAATTTGACTGCACCCCGGCGGTTTAAATGTCCGCCATCATAGAAATCAGCAGCGGTATAGGCAAGCTCCGGGAGATTATCGCCAAAATCATAGCAATAGGCAACAACGTCTTCAAAGTCTTCCGCAATTTTTCGCGCTACATCCGAACCGTTGGGATGCCCTACCCAGCGAGAAGCCACAGGAGATTTAACCAACCAGACCTCAACGTTGTTTTCCCGTGCCAGCGTTAAAAATCGGCGCAGCTGCCGCCATGCTTCGGTATTATCATCGGAAATAGCCCGTTCCGCGTCGAAAGTGACAGGAATAGCAGCGCTTTGATAAGTACCCTGCGCAAAATAATCCAGCTGATGATATCCCAGCACATCCTCATGCTCATAACGATTTACGTACTCAGCCTCAAACAAGCGGTTCCATCGGGACCAAATATGATCTGCCCGTAGAAGCTGAAAGGCTCCTTGAGGAACGTCCTCCAGCCCAAGCTCACGAAAGGCAGATTGCACTCGTTTTCCAAGGCTTGGCATGGCGTTTAAATTATCCAGCGCTGCCGCTTTGTTATCCTTAGCCATGATGCCGGGTTCAAAATAAAACGCATTCAACTCAGCGATTACCAGCTTGGGCTTGCCTACCTCCAGCACAGCCTCCCAATTATCCGTAATCCCCATAGCGTCCTGACCAGTAACCGCTAAAACCGCCGAATCCACAGCTAAGGCGCCGTTTAGTAAATCGGGAATAAAAGAACAGTAGGCATGCGAGTTTCCCATGATGAGGATTTCTGGTACCGTTTGCTTTTCGCGTATGGTCTTCCATGTGGTAGAGGAGATGCTCTCGTCAAAAAATAGGCGTTCCACCAGCCCAAATAACAGACAAAATACCAGCGTAAAACTCAAAATACTAGTCCATTGACGAATACCGAAGCGACTTCTCCGTTGCGTGTCATCGTTCATCTCCACGCCTCCCTAAGCTAAAACTGAAAATAAATAAAAGCCGGAGATTCGTTATATTTACCAAACAAGATGAGTATAAACAGCAAGCCCAAGTAAACAGACCATCGAAGTAGTAATGGACACTGATAGAGTTTTTCGCGCAGATTAACGCGCTTGCCAATGATCTCCGTTAATAGCAGAAATAGCAATAACACTGCCATCAATAGGCATTCTCTGCCGTTCACCTGATAAATCAGCGTTCCCAGGGAATTCAATTCCCATACCGAGCATAGCCGACTCAAAATTTGAAGCAGCTCCGCCATTGTGTTGGCTCGAAAAAACATCCAAGCAAAGCAGGTAAAAAAGAAGGTAGCGATAATCGTCCATAAACTGCGAACTGAATTCTTTGCTCCATGAAGCAGACGATCACGGAGAGGAGACGTTAATCGTCCAAGTACAATATACAGTCCGTTCAATGCGCCCCAACACACAAATGTCCAATCCGCGCCATGCCATAAGCCGCTGGCAGTAAAAACGATCACGGTATTCAAGATCCAACGAGACAGTCCCACTCTGCTGCCGCCCAACGGGATGTACAAATAGTCCCGAAACCAAGAGGACAAGGAAATATGCCACCGGCGCCAAAACTCGGCAATGGAATGCGAAAGATAGGGCGCGTCGAAATTTTTCATCAGCCGAAAGCCCAAAAGCTTGGCGCTGCCTACCGCAATATCGGAATACCCGGAGAAATCGCAGTAAATTTGAAAAGCAAAGCACACCGTCGCAAGCGCAATGGCGGGAGCGCCATATTCTCCCGGACGATTGTAAACCAAATTTACCAATACGGCGACACGATCGGCAATCAACAGCTTCTTGCAAAGCCCTAGCAAGATGGTAAACGCACCGTCGCGCATCATTATAAAATCCGGACGGTGAATTTCGTCAAATTGAGCGATTAATCGGGAGGAGCGTTCGATGGGTCCGGCGACAAGCTGAGGAAAAAAGCTGACAAACAAAGCGTATTTTCCAAAATGCCTGACGGCTTTGACGTCGCCGCGGTAAACATCCACCGTATAACCAAGCGCCTGAAAAGTATAAAAGGAAATGCCTACAGGCAATAACCAAGGAACCTCTGGAAAAGCGATGGGGACGCCAAGCGCCTCTGTTAAGGAACCTAAAGAATGAAAGAACATATTGGCATATTTAAAAGCAAATAAAATCAACAGATTGAACGCAAAGCTCAACGCAACCCAGCCTTTTTTTACTTTCTTACGCCGTGCTGCATCCTCCAGTGAATCCGCTTTGCCAATCCGTAAGCCTGAAAGGTAGGTAATGGCTGTGGAAAGCAGCATGAGCAGTGCGTAAGCGGTATTCCAGCAGGAATAGAAAAAATAGCTGGCTGCTAGTAAAAACGCCCAACGGAAACGGTCTGGTAAGAGATAGTACACAACGAAAACCAGCGTCAAGAATAAAAAATAGGAAAAAGTTTGAAAAGCCAAGTACATCATCCTCGCGCTTTGATAGCAGCTTATTGTAACAGATTAAAGGAGAGCTTGTCAAAACTACATTTTTATTCGTGATACTGAAATTCAAAAGACAAAGTAGGACAAATCTTTGCAAATTTTTTCACAAACTTTGTTTTTTGGTATTGCAAAAGCTATTGGGTTTTTGGTACAATCATAGGTGGAAAAAAACACTTTTTTGGGAGGTACGATTTTTATGGTAAAAGTTGCGATTAACGGTTTTGGACGTATCGGCCGTTTGGCGTTCCGTCAGATGTTCGGCGCAGATGGCTACGAGGTTGTTGCCATTAACGACTTGACCAGCCCCAAGATGCTGGCTCATCTGCTCAAGTACGACACCGCTCAGGGTCGCTACGAGTATAAAGATGAGGTATCCTACAAGGAAGCCGTTATGGAAGAAGACGGCAAAACCGTGAAGGTACCCGGCTCCATCACTGTGAAGGGCAAAGAAATCACCATTTATGCCTGCCCGAAGGCTCAGGATCTGCCCTGGGGCAAGTTGGACGTAGACGTTGTGCTGGAGTGCACCGGCTTCTATACCAGCAAAGCCAAGGCTCAGGCCCATCTAGATGCTGGCGCCAAGAAGGTTGTTATTTCCGCTCCCGCCGGCAACGATCTGCCCACCATCGTGTACTCTGTTAACGAGAACACCTTGACCAAGGAAGACAAGATCATCTCCGCCGCTTCCTGCACCACCAACTGCTTGGCTCCCATGACCAAGGCTTTGAACGATACCTATCCTATCGTCAGCGGTATCATGACCACCGTGCATGCTTACACCGGCGACCAAATGATCCTGGACGGCCCCCATCGGAAGGGCGATCTCCGTCGTGCCCGTGCTGGTGCGCAGAACATCGTTCCTAACTCCACCGGCGCCGCAAAGGCTATCGGTCTGGTTATTCCCGAGCTCAACGGCAAGCTGATCGGCTCTGCTCAGCGCGTACCTGTCTGCACCGGCTCCACCACCATTCTGGTGGCTGTTGTCAAGGGCAAGGACGTAACCAAGGATTCCATCAACGCCGCCATGAAGGCCGCTGCTTCCGAGTCCTTTGGCTACAACACTGACGAGATTGTATCCTCTGACGTGATTGGCATCCGTTATGGCTCTTTGTTCGATTCCACCCAGACCATGGCCGCTAAGATTGATGACGACACCTATCAGGTGCAGGTTGTGTCTTGGTACGACAACGAGAACAGCTACACCAGCCAGATGGTTCGCACCATCAAGTACTTCGCCGAGCTGGGCTGAGCCTAGCGTAAGGCTTTGAAGTGCTTTGACTGATGAGATGAAACTTGTCAGTAGATAAAATGTTGAACTACCCCCGTAGGCTTACACGAAAGTGGGTTTGCTAGGTTCGATAGACGTTTACCCCTCTTTCCAACTGCAAAAGCAGGAGGAAAGAGGGGTTTTTGTATGCGGTTTTGCGATGAGGTTTTTGATTGTAAGGTGAGGAAGCATCACAAAGACGATTGAAAGCTATCATAGTAACTGCTCGCAAGAGTCAACTTCCCGAGCTTTTTGTCATGATAAATGATAACACTGTGCCGCAGCTTTTTCACCTTCACCGCTTTTCCAAAAGAATCAATCCACGTTATATTGAAAAGAAATGGAAAGTATGGTAAAGTAAGTATTAGTTTTATGTATACAAGAGAGTGTTACGCTAATCATTTTCTGCCAGAAAACGGTTATGCCATACTTGAACTGCAAAAGCGCCGCACAGACGAAAACACGGACCGAAACCGGACGGCATTATTTCATACCTGAATTAGCGAAATTACAATGCTTGGCGGCAACGGATATTTATGATATGGAGCAGCAAACGGGCGCAGCAGCAGATTCCCCCCATTCACGATTGATACACCGCGCGAAACCATTGTGCAAGGCTAATAAGCTCCGATTTGTTCATAACTCGCTTTATAGCCTGACGCGGCAGACCGTCCCTTCCGATGTTAGCGGTATCGCCCTGTAGGCAAGGCGTGCCTCACTGGGATATGCCTATTAGCACAACGCTGCTATGGGCTTTCATGTCGTAACCGACTTTTATTCACAAAGGCCTTTTTTGACGGGAGGATGGAACATGCCGGCTCGACTTCGCCCCTTAACCGCATTGCTTCTGCTAGCGATGCTTGTTTGCCTGCTACCTTGGGCAGCGCAGGCCGGACCCGCCTATCCAGGCCCCTTTACGGTGAAAGAGCCTTCCACCGGTATTTCGGTCACTGTCTATCACGGTGGCGATGAGTTTTTCGACTATATGACCGATGCAAGCGACTATGTTATCGTGTCTGCGGGCGGTTATTTTTGGTATGTAAACGAAACGGATGGAGCGTATGATATCGGGGCGCGGGTGACAGGCGGGGAACAGGACGGCGCCGAATCCCGCGTTCAGGCAGCGGCAGCCGAGGAGCTAAAGGAAAAGCTGACCGCCCTGCAATTGAGCCTGCCAGACGCATATGCCGTCACACTGAGCAATGAGGTACTCCCCATTCCGGCTGGGTACAGTATGACCACCAGCCCACAGGACGCGGCCTATGGTCGAGTGATATACAATGATACCATGAGTATCACTTCTCCTCCCAAGGAAAGCACGTGTCCGCTACTGGTACTGCATATTCAGTATGACAACCTGACGGGCGCGTTTGACGATGCAGCTTGGCACAAACGGATTTTTGAGGACGGCGTATCCCAGTATTACTTGTCGGTCTCAAACGGCGACTATACCTACACGCCAATCCAGGAATCCTACGGCACGGCAAACGATGGCGTAATCACCGTCACGCTACCCCTTGACGCGCCACTTTGGGCGAGAAACGCAGTGGGCAATCGGAATACCAACAACGGCATTATGGCAGGTCTGCACACAGGCTCTAACGGTAAAAGCTACTGCATTTTCAACGAATCATCCTTATTTGTTTATGGCATGCTGGCTGCAGCTGACTATCTTCCTGATCTCACCGCCTTTGACCGGAATAACGACGGCTTCATTGCACCAACAGAAATAGGCATTCTCATGGTCTGCACAGGCTTTGAGGCCTCAAGCAACGGTTCCCAGACGTTTATGAATCAGCCCGCCGTGTGGGGGCACAGCTGGTGTGCCAACGACGCTTTGAAGGCGACGGAAACGCTGCCTGCCTCTGGCCAGACCATGGCTGTGGAGCTGAACGGTGTTAAGCTGTTTAAATATGTTTTGATGGGCGAGGTGGCAGCGGGGGAGGCCCGTCTAGGAGAGAAACCGGCTTGGAAAAACGCCCGCCAGATGCAGTTTGGCATTGCCTGTCATGAACTGGGGCATGACCTAGGGTTGATGGATCTTTACAATTTGTCAGATTCTATTTTGCCATTGAACGTAAATAGCCTTAGTCTAATGGGCAACGGCGGCTGGGGCAAGGCTGCTCCATCGGATGAAAGCGGCTCCTGCCCTACCTATCTTGATTCTTACAGTAAGCTATTTTTAAACTTTGCTACCGCTCAGACCGTTACCCAAAGCGGGGTTTATCCCTTGAGGACTGGCAATTCGCCCGGCGGTTACAATACGCTGCGTATTGACACGGAAGAGCCTGACATTTATTACCTGCTGGAAAACCGTCAGTTTAGGGACTTTGACAAAGCGCTTATGCAAAGCTATAACGGCACGTCCACCACAGGGGGCGGCATTGTGATTTGGCGCGTTGATCATGACGCTATTCAAATGTACTGGAGTAGCAATGAACTGAACTCCCATGAGGATCAATACGCCATTATGCCCCTTTTTTATGATAGCGATCAGCGGCAACCCTTTTGGGGCGGCAATTATTTCAGCCGCTCCAAAAGTATACTGCTGAGTACAAACATCAAGCTGGAATTTTTTGGTGTATCCACAGCGGAGATGAATGTATCCGTCCTACTTAACTTTCAACCGTCTGGACCGATTATTACCACCAACGTCTTGCCAGACACGGTGATCGGCGACAGCTACAGCGTGACGCTCACGGCTCAGAGTGATTTGCCCGTTATCTGGAGTCTTCGTTCCGGCCGTCTGCCCGATGGCTTGAGCCTTGAAAACGGGTGCATCAGCGGCACGGTTCTTTCAGCGGGAAGCTACACCGTCACCCTGTGCGCAAGCAACGGCATGACGCCTGACGACTTCAAAACGCTGACCCTTTACGCGGCAGCCGCACGGCCCCCGGTTATTCTGAGCCAGACGCTATCCGAGGGAACCGTTGGTGAATACTACAGCGAGCCGCTAAGCGCAACGGGTGGCGGATCATACACCTGGAGCATCCTTCACGGCAGCCTGCCGGACGGCATCACCCTGCGCGGCGATTCTCTGGACGGCATACCCATCATTGCCTGCACAGCCACGTTTACGGTAGAGGTTAGCAACGGCGTCAGCCCTAACGCTGTCCAAGAGCTGACGCTGACCGTGACGGACGGAGGCGAACCGATTATTCAGGATTCTGAGCTGCCCAGCGGCTATGCGAGCCTCCCATATCATGAGCAGATAAACGTGGTCGGCGGTAGACCCCTCCACTGGGAGATTCGTGATGGCTCGCTGCCGGACGGACTGACTTTGACAGATGGCCTAGTCTCTGGCACGCCTACCCGCGTAGGTACATACAGCTTTGCCCTGCGCGTTTCCAACAGCGTGGGCGTCACCGAGGACGAGCTATCCATTGTCATTCAGGAAACGCCAGACCCTCCCGTTATTGTAACCGATTCTCTGCCGGACGCGATTTTAGGCATGGCTTATAACGAGGAACTTGTGACGCAAGGCAATGACGAATGTCTATGGTCAGTGACCGGCGGTAGGCTGCCCAATGGGCTGCTCCTGATCCATGAAGGGATCAGCGGTATTCCTACGGAGGCTGGTCTGTTCACCTTCACCCTCAACGCGAGCAACGGCGTAAAGCCGGACGCGTTCGTAACCTTGTCTCTCCGGGTAACCCGTGCGGAATCCGCGCCCGTTCTGCTGGAGGATGCATTGCCTGACGCGTCGATTGACGAGTACTACGAAACGGACCTGTCCGCTTCAGGCGGCGGGTCGCAGGTCTGGTCCATCGTGGGCGGAAAGCTGCCCAATGGACTGACGTTTGCTAACGGAACGATCAGCGGCGTCCCCAAAGAGCTAGGCAGATTTTATTTTACCGTAATGGTCAGCAACGGTATTGGGCCGGATGCGGTAAAGGAGATGACGCTGACTGTCGGCCCGCCTAAATATACGATCACTCTACTGGCTGTTCCACAAGAGGGGGGACAGGTAACGGGCGGCGGCGTTTACCCAGAGGACACCCCATTACTATTTACCGCCTATCCAAACCCCGACTATCGGTTTGTCCAGTGGAGGGAGCTTAACCCTAAAACCCATGAAGACTGGGGCGAATACAGCACATATAATCCATTGGAAGAAAAATCCTACGACGACATCACCCTTGCCGCCATTTTTGAAACAGTTATCAGCATACTTACCGAGCCGACGGATCAGACTGCCTTGACCGGAGAGACAGCCTTGTTCACTTTAACGGCTTCAGGCGTGGATCTGCGTTATCAATGGTATGTAGATAGAAATGACGGGCAACTGTGGCAGAAATTGAACTGGGCGGTAGACAGCCGCTATGAAACCTCCGTGCTCACTCCGGCTCAGAATGGGTACCGATATTTCTGCCGCATAATCGACAGTGCCGGACAGCAGCAGGATAGTCGAACAGCCGTATTGCACGTGTTGGATCATCCCATTCCACCGCAGACTGGCGACCCCGACTCTCCACTGCTTTGGCTGGAACTGCTCCTGTTGAGCTGCGCAGGAGGAATGATCACCCTAAAGCAGCTGCTTAAATGTCCAAATGAAAGGGATAAGCATTCATCTCGATAGCGACGGTTATTGACGGTTATTGATATACAGAATTTAAATTTTAACTTGCATTTTATCTCTGCTTCGGTTATAATCCCACGTTTGACACTTGTAAGTCTCAAAGCCTTTTCCAGTAAGACTTTGAGGCGTTTCTGTTATTTGCTAATGTGCGTAATGTGTTGAATTAAAAAGGTTTTCTCGTCATTCGTTGAAT
>JAQUWD010000052.1 GCA_028693055.1 Eubacteriales bacterium
TAAGGACCAAATTATACTCAAGCCAACACTTCTCAAACGGCTTAGAAAGTAGCCATTATTTTACTATTTATCCCTCTAAAGTTAGCACTCTCTAAGTGGAAATGAGTCTTTCTCCCATGCGAAAAAGCTATCGTTTCTGCTTGTTTGCCTTACACTTTTTTATTATTTACTGCTGTTTTTTCCTGTGCTGAGTCCATATTCTGCATTACTGTTTTCCAATGGGCTCCGTTTAATCCCTTATCACGCTCATTCTGTAAGACTTCTTTCCGTTCCCTTTCTATCGCTTTCTACTCTGGAAGTTACATTTGCACTTCACCAAATTTATATTTTATCAACAGAAGATAAAGGGTGCTTTCAGATAAATGGAACAAGGATACGGAGATGTTTTTTCCAATTAGGACATTTGCTCCCTTGACTGCAAAAAGTCGAAGGCTGCCTTTGCTGTTTTTTCCTCTAGCGGCAATGAAAATCGCGGCTCCCGCATGGCATCCAAACGGTGCGCGTCGCTGGAATGCAGCTGAAACCGACCTTTTACCGCATAAGCGGGACAATCGATATCCGGATAGACCTCCACAACGGGATATTCCGGTAAAAAAGGCATCAAGCCTAAAGCTCCGATCATTCCGTTGCTGCCGCGATTGATATGCGCGGGTATTGCAACGCCGCCATAGCGATGGATTAAGGCGCAAACCTCATCCACGGATAAATCAGTAGCGTTGATTAAAAGCTTCTCTACGATTCCGCTCTGCTGATCGCCATTTTCCATAATCAGCTGATTGCCAAACAAAGAAGGATTATTTTTGACGTCCGGTAGATGGGCATATACCTCTTGCCCCGCATCCATCGCAGTTTCTAAGGACGGAAAATAGCCCAGAATGTGCACGTCCTCCTTGCTGGAAATTTCCATTCCCGGAAGAAGCTCCACCTGGTATTCTTTTGCAGCCGCCATAGCGTCCGGGAGATTGAAGGCGCAATTATGGTCGGTCAAGGCGATGAGATCAAACCCCAGCACCTTCGCCATGCCCACTAGATTCCAAGGGGTCATTTCATCGTCTCCGCATGGGCTTAAGCAGCTATGAAGATGAAGATCGTAGAAGACATCCATATCATTCTACAGGCACGCCAACGCCTGCTTTACTCATCAAGCCGCAAACCTCATATGCGGTTTTAGAGGTTGATAGAATGGGCATGCCCTCCTCCATCGCCTTTTTCAGAGAAGCCTCCTCCGGCTGTACGCCTTCCACCATGATCACACAAGCCATTTCCATCAATACGGATACCGCTATCACATTCACATGGGTCTGCACCGTGCACCAAGCCATCCCTTGCTTACCGTGGGCAAGCACCCAGCTTAACAAATCGCAGCTGTAGCCGCAGGTTATTTCTCCATCAAGCGCCGCGCCTTCATTTAGATTAACCGCATTTAGCAATTCCTTTAGTTCCTCAACGCGCATGGTTGCGCCTCCTTTATTCACGGGTGGTTTTCGCAAGCTCCACCATTTTTTGCGCCATGATTTTCAGTTGATCCTTCAAAATATGAATGCAATCCATTTTATTGCAATAGCCCCGTACGATATCCTCTGCAAAGGTACGGCAGGTAGGACTGCCGCAGCTGCCGCAGTCGTAGCCCGGAAGGCTGCGCACAATCGATTCCATTTCCTCCATTTTGCGCATGGCTTCAACAATATCATCATCCAGCCGCATGATGCTGTTGGGCGTGATGGGCCTGTCCGCCTGCAGGTTATACTTGGTCAGATAAGAAGCCTTCACCGCTTCGTCAGGGTGAACCCGATCGCTCCCGCTGATGAGCGCCTGCACAGCGCTTTTAGCCACATAGCAGTTTTCAAAGGTGAGCGGGCCGCCCACACAGCCTCCCGTACAAGCCGCGCCCTCAAAAAACACTAAATCCCGAAGCTTGTTGTTTTCGATTTCCTCCAGCACCCGGATGACGTTTTCGATACCGTCCACCGCCATGCTATGTTCGGGGCTGACAGCCATCGCTTCGCCGCCGCTATTCGCCCATCCCACGCCGTAGGCAGTTGCCGTCGCCCGTTCCGTATGCAACGAAAAATTCTTCATATTGCTGGCTAGCAGCCCATAAATCTCAATCATGGAGATAGCGCCGTCCAGCTCCGATTTGCTTTGGGCCAATGGGTTTTTGATAGCCGTCATCTTTGCCGCGCAGGGGGTGATAAAAAAACAGCCCACATTCTCCGGGGCAACCTCGTTCTTCTTGCAGAATTCCCGACGAGCCACCATAGCCGCCACCTCCATGGGCTGCCGAATATCCACAATATGGGAAATCAGCTCCGGGAAGCGCACTCTGATTAAGCGTACAATAGCTGGACAAGCCGAGGAGATAAATGGATAGTGCTCCGGCGTGGCATTACGCATCCGCTCGCGAATCGCCCGGGTAACGATATCCGCCCCCTCCGCCACCTCAAACACCTCATTGAATCCGATCTTGATCAAGCCGTCTAAAATCAGCGACCGATTAGCTAAATGCTTAAACTGCCCGTACAGCGACGGCGCAGGCAGCGCGATTCGGTACTTGAAGCGTTCAATGTCGGATAATGGGTCTGTCTGCGCATATTTAGCGTGGTGATCGCATACGCGGATGCACTCGCCGCAATCAATGCAGCGCTCGTCAATAATATGCGCTCTGCCGCCCCGAACCCTTATGGCTTCGGTTGGGCAGCGTTTTAGGCAATTGGTGCAGCCAACGCATTTATCCTTATCTAGCCGCACCGAGTGAAATCTGCTCTCGTTCATTTCGACGCCCTCCGAAAGGCAAGGAAAATTGCTTTCTCTTGCTTATTTCAATTGGAAGCCCATCTCTATGGTGGTTCCAACCCCCAGCTCACTTTGAATATCGAAGCTATCCGCATTCCTTTTCATATTTGGCAAGCCCATGCCCGCGCCAAAGCCTAAATCGCGGGCTTCCTCGCTAGCGGTTGAAAAGCCCTCTTTCAGCGCCTGGCTTACATCGGCGATGCCCGGGCCAACATCCTTAGAAATGAGCTTGATTTGCACGGGCGTCATTTCCATCATAAGCTCGCCGCCTTGGCTGTGTATGATCAGGTTCAGCTCGGCCTCGTAGCTTGCCACGGCGATTCGGCGCAATATGGTGCTGTCGATTCCTAGCTGCTTTAATTTGCGCTTGATGCTGGCGGACGCGTCTCCCGCTGTTTGATACTCGCCCGCGCATACGGAATAGCTATCCTTCAAAAGTTGCTCCTGCATGATATCCCTCTTTCGTATAACGCTTACGCGCCGCTGCGGAGGCTGGAGCCGCGAATGCCCGCCTCGTACAACAAACCGCAGGTCGTGTAATTCGTATATTCCGTGGCAAGCACCACAATACCGATTTCTCTGGCTTCCTCCAGCACGTCCTCCGGGGGAATCTTGCCGCGGGCAAAAATAACGCAGTGAATATCCAGCATTTCAGCCGTGCGCATCACGTGCACGTTGGTTAGCCCGGTGATCAGAATGGCCTTGTCCTTCACAAAGGCCAGCACGTCGCTCATCAAGTCGCTGCCGCAGGCCGAGCGCACCTCTTGGTCAAGATCCGTTTCACCGCAAAGCACCTTTGCATCCAGAATGGGAATCAGGTCTCGTATGGTCATGTAGAAGCCTCCTATGTATTGCTCAGCGTATCGATGATTTCCTTGGTAAGCCTAAGGGATTGGATCGCCTGATATTTGACGTTTCGCCCCATTTCCACAGCGCTCTGGTTTTGATCCAGAGCTGAAAGAAACAGGCTGTAATCGGAAAATACGCCGATCAGTCCATTGACGGCGGCATTGCGGGGAGACGGAAAGCGCTGCTCAAGCCGAAGCCTTACCAACGAGACCTGCTCATTCAACGCATCCAAGGAAGCAACCGTCTCCTCTACCGTTAGCTCCTGCCGATCCATTTGAACGCTAAGGCGCTGTAGCTGAGCAATCAAATCGTTGGCATGAACAAAAGCGGCTTGAAGCACGTCGATCTGCCCCTTCATCCCGCTCATGCGAAGCTGAAGCGTCTGCAATGGAATTTCGTACAGGTAGCTTTCGATGGAATGATTGGCGGATAACTGCTGGCGCACGTTCTGCGCATCCTCTCGCGACGGATAAATCGCCGCCAGCGTATGATAGCGTCCCTCCTGCCAGACATAACCCGCCGCACCGCGATGGCGGTACTGCTCCGCCAGCTCCTGCGCGGCGGCTTCGTTCTCAAAAGCGCCAAGCTGTAGCCCGTACCAAATGCCGCCCTCCAAGGTAAGCTCGCGAGATTCCATGGTTTCGTCAAAGGCTTCGTTTAGGGGAATGGGCGTAGCCGTTGGGATAGCCTGAATGACCGGTTGTGAGCCGCCTCGGTTGGCGACGCCCGAAAAAATCACAACCGCCGATAGAAATAGTAAAAGGTAGCTCAACCATTTGGCTGGTTTTCGTTGGCTGGGATAAACCCGTTTGTGCTCCTGCATATGCATATCGCCTCCCGTTTCCTGCGCGGAGAAACGATATGCGCCGCAAGCCGGGCTTATGTAAATCAGTTGCGAAACGGCGGTATTTCTGTTACCATGTCCTAAGTATTATACTTGACGGAGGCGCAAGATGCAATATCATCTGGACACAATTCCCGTTTGGGAGGCTATGGAGCAGGAAAGCGGATGCCCGCTATGCTATTTATACCGCAAAATAGAGGCCGAAGAGGTGGAGCGCAGCTTGGGCGGCAGCGTCATGGAGCCCGATACGCGCATCAAGGTAAACGAGACAGGAATTTGCGCAAAGCATCATCAGCAGCTTTTCATGCTTCAAAATCGTCTAGGTCACGCCCTGCTGACGGATTCCCATACCAAGGAGCTGCTTAAAAAGCTGGACAAATGGGAAAAGCAAGCAGATTCCATTGGCGGACGGGGATTATTCGGAAAAAGCTCGAACGGTCAGGAGCTGGTGGAGGCGTTGCAAAAAGCATCCGACGGCTGCGTCGTCTGCGAAGCCATTGATAGCCATATGAAGCGCTATTTATTCACCTTCATCCATTTATGGAAAACGGATAAAGCCTTTCGCGCCAAATGGGAAAGCTCCAAGGGCGTTTGCATGCCCCACGGGGCGGCGTTGCTTACCATGGCGCAAAGGGAGCTAAGCGGAGACAATCTAAAGCAGTTTACAAAATCCATTCTTCACAGCATACGGGAAAGCCTGAGCGCGGATGAAAAGGATTTGGAATGGTTCACCTTGAAATTTGACTATCGCAATCAGGCGAAGCCTTGGGGCAACAGCCGCAACGCATTGGAGAGAACCATTAACCGTTTAAGAGGATTATGTATTCAATCCAAAGAGGATTCGTCTAATTCATAATGCTCCAAAGCAACCCCGGCTTCCCGGAAAAACTCAATGGAAAAATCGTCGGGATAGCCTTGCTCATAGACCACCCGACGGATGCCCGCGTTAATAATCATTTTTGCGCAAACCGAGCAGGGCTGATGCGTGCAGTACAGCGTGGCTCCATCGATGGAAAGCCCCAGCTTAGCAGCCTGTAGAATAGCGTTTTGCTCCGCATGAATGGCATAGCAAATCTCTGCCCGGGTACCGGAGGGAATGCCCATTTTACGGCGCAGGCACTCCCCTCTTTCCTTACAGGTCTTTAAGCCCGCCGGAGCGCCGTTATAGCCGGTGGTCATGATCCGTTTATCCTTTACGATCACTGCCCCGATGCTGCGCCCTTCCACAAAGCAGCTGGACCATTCGGAAATCAGATAAGCCATTTTCATAAAGCGATGATCCCATTTATCCATAGACCGCGTCCTCCGTTTCTTTTCCGCATCATAACACAGAAAAAGCGGATAGGCAAACGGAAGATTTTTATGCTGTTACGGGTAGATAACCGGCGATAAGGCAGTGATACGCTCGCTGTCCGCTCCGCTCATCACGACGCAGGTCCATGCTTGACCGCGCCATTTAAACAGATGGGACTGGTAAACCTCGTTTTCCCAGTGAGCATCCTCCCAATATGCCAGTTCCTTCCCTTGTTGATCTAGCAAAAGAAAGGCGCTGCCATGATAGCCCCGATTAGCGCCCGACAGGAGGTAGCCTTGCTCCGTTTCCAGCACACAGTCCGTGCATAGCGCTCTATCCTCTTGAACCGGGGAAGCGCTTTGCCATAGTAGCTTACCTTCCTTGGCAGGGTCGAGGCAGACCACAACCCGTAGTTCTTCTTCTCCCACACCGCCGGACTCGCCGGCCATCACAAGCATCCCCTCCGATGTTTCCATAGCGCTATTCCAGTGCACCGTTGTGTCCTCCAGCCGAAAGCACCACTGGACATCTCCCTCGTTGCTCACCAACTGAGCGCCGGGTTTGATCTGGTCGTCAACAAAACAGCCCCCAAAGCACAGCGTACCTGTGGAAACAGCAATGGCATGGTAGGTGTGTCCTCCGCCGATTTCATTCTCATTAAGCCGCCACAGCACTTCCCCGTTTGCTTCCTCCAATTGAAAATATCGAGGTCTTGTTGTTGCGGATTGATCATGGATTTCCTCTCGTAGGTAGCGTCCTCCCACGGTAGTATAGGAAATACCTATGTTTTCATCATTCAACAAATCGTCGCTAATCACTGGAAAGGCATTGCTTTGCCATAGCAGCGCACCATCCCGCAGAGAATAGGCGCTTTGCCGACGATATTCATATTTCCCAGCATGCGTAGTCACCAGCACCGTTCCGTCTGGCTGCTCTGCCATGGAAGCAACCATCGTTCGCATATCCTCGGTAATGTCCGTATACCAATCCGCCGAGCCCTTTTGGTTCAAACAAATAAGCCATGTTTTCGTTATGAGGCTGTCCGTGCCGTCGTCGACACCACCCTTGCTGAGTAGCGCAATCAATAGTCTGCCATCCTTTAGCTCCAGCGTGGGATACGGATATACGTAGCTTGAGCTGCCTCCAAAGCGAATGGAACCGTCCGTTGCAACGGTGATCTGATCCGCGCAAGCGCTATTGAGTATGCTAGATAGTAGGCAAAGAAGCAATAAGCAGAGAGCGAGTCGTTTCATAATGTTGCCTCCCTTTTGGAAAGTAAGCATTGCTAATGGACAAGAATAAAACGACCTTTGATGGTATTTTCATCCATTTGGGATGTTTTTTCAATCGTGAGCCGTTTATTACCTGTACTAGAAAATGATTGATATTCGTTTTCTCTGCTTTTCATCCCGAAAGGAGCTGTACCTCCAATGAAATATCGCATTTCTCGTTTACTGATCTGTTTGATACTTGTCTCAACCGTCTCAGCTGCATCCGCAGATTTATACTTTATCGAAAAAGGCGGGCCGACCCTTCACCGCGATCCATTATGCGAGAGCTGGGCCATCCTTCAAAGCAGTCCGGAAACTGTTCTTTTTAACACCTTTGAAGAGCTTTACGCCGCCCCGGAGGGTTACCTGCCCTGCCAAAAATGCTGTACTCTGTATCCAAGCATGGAGGCTGCCGACTCCCTCGTTTACTACTACAATCCGGATGGCGGAAAGCTGCTCCACGTGGATCCAAACTGTGCTTCCGTATCAAAAGCATATCTGCCTTTAAAAGGCACCGTAGGCGCGGATGATAGCGCGTCTCTTTCCAAGTTCGGCTTCTGCCCGGTTTGCGCACATTCGCAAACGGCTACGGCTTCCTTGGGAGCATTAAGCTATTTCGACACGCTGGAGCAGAAAGCTGCTCTGCTTCCCGGCGTTTGGACTTTGCCGTCGTCACGCGCCCTTTCGGAGCAGCGCGTCTATGATATCGCAAAGGCTTATGTAGAAAATCAGCCGAAAATGATGAAGCGTTTTTCCAACGGCTTGTTTACCGTCGGTGTTATGCATTATGACGTAGGGTCTCAGGCGCACCCAACCGAAGCCTACAAGGCGTTAATTACCACCGTGTTAGCCGCGCCCGTCGCCATCCTTTCGCTGGACGCATTGACGGGAGAGGTATATTCCGCCCTCTTACTAGACGCACAGTAAAACGGTTATGATCGCTACTCCACCCACATAGGCTTTCCCGTGGAGGGGAAAGCATGAAGGGTGGAGCAAAGCGACAAACACTATTTCTAACGGCGATTAACGGGGTCGTGCGAGCGTTGGGGCTCTTTCTGCGCGTGTTGCTATCGCGATCTTTAGGCGCGGAGATCATGGGTATTGCGGAGCTCGCCCAAAGCGTGCACATGCTGGCCATAACTCCCTTAACATCCGGTCTGCCAATGGCGATTAGCCGCATGACTGCCAAGGCTAAGGAGCAAAATCGCTTCAGGCCGATGCTGGCAGGCATTTGGTTAGTGCGCGCGGCCTCCGTAGTGATGATTCCCGCATTGCTGCTGCTTTCCCCGCTGCTAGCCAAGCTCATGGGAGACGTCCGTGTGCTGCCCTCCCTGTGGTGCAGTGCACCCTGCATTCTTATTTTAGGTTACTCAGCCGTTTATAACGGCTACTGCTATGGCATGGAGCAAAGCCGTGTACCAGCCTTGTCGGAGCTGGTGGAGCAAATATCAAGGTTTGGATTAACGATTGCGCTTCTAACGCTGCTTCCCAAGCTGACCGCGCCGTGGCTAGCCGCGATCCCCGTTTTTTCAACCATGATTGCAGAAGTCGTTGGACTGGCTTTTGTCCTGATCGTTCTGCGTCTGCCTGAAAACGAAATTTCTTGGGGAAAAAGCTGGCGCAAGCCGGTATTCCGTTTAGCCGCGCCCACGACGCTTACGCGGGTGATCAATACGCTGCTTCGTTCCATGGCCGCTATGCTGATTCCCCTGCGCCTGCAAGCCTCCGGCCTTAGCGTCCCGGAGGCCACCGCCCGCTTAGGCATGTTCAACGGCATGGTCATGCCGATTGTGATGCTGCCCTGTATTTTTACCAGCGCACTTACGATGGTGATGCTTCCCAAGCTGGCCCAGGCAGAAGAAGAACCCACGGAGCTGAAACGCATTTTGCTGCGCTGCTTATATGCCTGCGCCCCGGTTGCGCTGGCAAGCTGGCTGCTCATCTATAGTGCCGCGCCCCTTTTGGCAAATCAGGTTTACCGAATGGCAGAGCTTGGCGATCTTTTTCGTCGTTCCGCTTTTTTAGCTTTCTTATTTGCATTTTCCCATGTAAGCGGCGGAGTTGTTACGGCCTTGGGCCAGCAGAAGCGCACTTTATACGGCGCAATTCCCATATCAGCCCTCACATTAGGCTTGACGTGGATTTTAACCGTCCGTCCAGAAATGCGCCTACATGGAGCGATTTTAGCGCAGGAAATCGGCCAAATCGCCAGCATTGTATGGAATTTTTTCATCGTGATCTGGCGGCGAAGGGAACTGCGCACTTATCAGCGATGATAAATTCGATTGATTTCCGAGGTTACTTTTCCTTCATGGTCATAAACAATCAAGGGCGGCAGTAGAAGCAAACCCGGCCTTGCGTTCTTCACGGCTTCAACCAGCACTAAATAGGGGGCGCGCTCTACTTTCGTGTGCACCATCCGCAGCCGCTTAGGCTCCAAGCGTCTTGTACGCAGCGCGTCAAAAAGCTCAAGCATTCGCGAAGCTGGAAAAACCATGGTAAGCCGTCCCTGATTTTTGAGTATAGCGCTGCAGGCGTTCACGATTTCTTGGAGGGATATGTCCCGCTCATGCTTGGATACCAGCATGCTCTCCTTTTGACTGGGCAAAGCCGCGCCTTGCTTAAAATAAGGTGGATTACAGGTAACCGCGTTTACGGTTTCATAGCCGAGAATATCCTTTGCGTTGCGCATGTCCGTCACATGGATTTCAATGCGATGATTCAATCCGTTCATTTCTACGGAACGGCGAGCCATCTCCCCCATCTCCGGCTGTATTTCAAAGGCAGCAATCGTACAACGGTTTTGATTTTGGCTCAATAGTAGCGGTATGATTCCCGTACCCGTACCCATATCGGCAACGCGGTCTCCGGGACGGACTTGCGTAAAATCGCACAGAAGCACGGCGTCCATTCCAAAGCGAAAGCCTTCCTTGGATTGAATAATGTGAAGGCCGCCGCGCTGTAAATCATCAATTTGCTCTCCCGGCTTTAGGAATGGTTCCATCATTTCACCTGTATACTCAAAAAATTGGTAAGAGCGTAAGCAATGTGCTCCTGATACTGTACCTGACACCAAGTATCCCCTAGCATTAGCACTTGGACTTCTATGCCCCGCAGCAAGCTTATCACGCCGGTTCCACCCTCCACGCACTCCGGCCACAGCATCAGCATTTCCTGATCCTCCCTCGGATCAATAAACGCATAGGTTTCTCTTTCCGGTGCTCTCAGGGTAGAATCGAGCACAGGCTGAGTCGCTGGCACACTTGCGGGGGTGGGTGTCGGGGTTGCACTAGGGGTAGCGGTAGCGTTGGGCGTTGCGGTACCCGTTATGCTACCGGAGGGATCTTGACTGGTCAGATAGACGGATTGCACATAGCCGGTATAGGCGCCATAGCATACGCTGCTCCACGCATCACTGTGCTCAAGAACAATTACCTGTGACAGCTGAGGAATTGCCGCTAAAACCTGCGCGTTTTCGTCGGGGGATTGCCGAAGGTTTAACGAGCCGGAGTTGGTCATCACCCATGCAATACTGCCCGCACCGACTGACACAGGGGTGGCGGTAGGGGTCGCCGTCACCGTGCTAGCAACGGTTGAAAAGGAAAGATATTGGCTCATCACATAGCCGGTTATTCCGTTGTAGGTTACCTGACACCAATCACTAGCCGCCGTCAGCACCGTAACGATCGCATGACGCGGGATCACTGCTAACACTTGGCTTCCAGCCTTTGCATATTCCCGCAGATTCAGCGAGCCGGACTGCGTAACCACCGTTGCCGTTTGAGGGCCAGCCGTAGGGGTCGGGCTGGGCGACGGCGTTCCACTTTCCGGCGAAGCCGAAGGCGTTGCGGAAGGTGTGGTCGTTGCAGAGAAGGTCAGAAAGCGGGACATGACATAGCCGTTTAGACTGCCATAGGTAACGGAGCACCATTCGCTGCCCTGCTCCCGAACCGTGACTATCGCGTATTGCGGTAGCTGGGCAATAACCTCTGCGCCGGCGCTAGGCTGAGCGCGAAGATTCAAGGAGCCGGACTGCGTCGTTACCGTAGCGCTACCGCTACCGGACGCGGCGGGCTGATCTTGCGCAAAGCGTAGATAGGTGTTCATGACATAGCCAGTCTGTCCGTTATAGACGGTTTGGCTCCATGCGGATAGACGCTGGGTGACCAGAATCGTTTCCCCTCGTGGAATACGGGTAAGCACCGGGCTGCCCGGAAACGCATCCATCCGCATATTGAGGGAACCTGAAGCGGTGCTCACCACAGCGTATACAGCGCCATTGGTCGGCGCGGGCGACGGCGTTACCGTTGCGCTTGCATCGGGCGTAGGCGATAATGTTGCGTTGGGGTCGGGCGTAGGCGACGGCGTTGCGTTGGGGTCGGGCGTAGGTGACGGCGTGGGCGTCACGCTGCCTGCGCTGTCCTCAGCAAAGGTTAAAAATACCGTCATCACATAGCCCGTGGTATCCAGATAGGTTACGCTGCACCAATCACTCGCTCTGCTGTGAACCTGCACCGTCGCGTATTGAGGAATGGTTCGTAAAATCGTACTGCCGCTTCTGGCTTCTGCGCGCAGGTTCAGAGAACCGCTTTGGGTCGTCACAACGGCGGTTGTCTCGCCGGTACTGCTGCTGCCGGTATCGCTGCCTGCTGTACCGCCGCTTGCACTGCCTTGGGTGAAGGTTAAAAAGCTGGACATGACATAGCCGTTGATCCCATTATACCGTACGCCGCACCATACTCCGCCGATGGAGGTTACATCGATTTCGGTATTTCTGGGAATCGTGGTTAGCACCTGGCTGCCCGCCGTGGCTTGGGCGCGCAGGTTCAACGAGCCGGAAACGGTTGTAACAACTGCCTTGCCTACCGACGCTGCTTCGCCGCCGGAAAACGACAAATATGCCGTGGGGATGTAGCCGCTAACCTGTTCATAAACCGCCGCGCACCAGTCGCTGCCTTTGTCCGTTACCTGCACGCTGTCTCCTTTGGCAAGCATGATGCGGGACGCAGCTTCTGCGCTGGGCTGTTCCCGTAGATAGGAAAGCTCCGCGCTTACGGTGGCATAAACGGTTTCGGCAGTTCCTCCGCCAGTATCGCCGGTCGTATTTCCACCGGCGTTGTTTTCCAATGAATCTCCGCTATAATTCAGATAGGAGGACATCACATAGCCGCTCTGGCCGTTATAAACCACAGTCGCCCAAGAGCCGTCGTCGGAAGTGACGGTCACCTCTGCGCCGCTTGGAAGCTGTAAAAGCACTGCTCCCTCCGTAGAGGCGGTTGATCGCAAATTGACCGTTCCTACTTCAGCTTTGATCACAGCCGTGGCGCTGCCCGTGGAGGCGATCGTAGACGGGTAGGTTGTAGTAACGGTGGAAAGATAGCTCATATTAGCATAAGCGGTTGTAGCGCAATACTGCACCTGCGCCCAACCGTCCGCTGTGGAAAAGACGCTGAGCACGGCTCCGTTTGGCGCGGTCGATAAAACCGCAGCGCTCATGCTGGCCGACTGTCGCAAATTCACATAATCGCCAGCCGTTACGGTAACAAAGCCGATGATGGCGGTAGCCTCTCCCTCTGTGCCGCTGGGCGTACCGGAAATAGACAGCGCATTGGCTGGAACATAGCCCTTCAAAGCGCCGTACTGGATATAGCACCAAGTGCCATCCGTCTGCAGCACGTTCACGATCGCGCCGTTGCTTAACGCGCCGATCATTCCGGCAGTGGTGGATTTCGCGGTGCGTATGGCTAAGGAGGTGCCGGAGGAAACCAGCTTTACCGTTCCCTTACAAGCGCTGCCGGATTCTTGGGGAAGCTCCGCCGCGTCTTCTATGGTTGTTTCTTCATTGCTGGAGCCCGCGCTTAGTATGGTGTTGGTAAAGCTTTGACGGACACGCTGACAATTATTGTAGTAAAAGCCCAAAATTTCGTCGTAAGTATAACCAAGCTTGCCCATGTACATTGCGCCCCGTTGGCTCATCCCAAGGCCGTGACCATAGCGGCGAGCCTGCAGCGTAAAGCTTGAGCTGTTCTTTTTGACGCTCCAAAGCTCGTTTTGAGAGGATTGAATGCTCATGGACAGCAGGCTTTCCAGCTCGCTGAAAATATCGCAGGTAACGGTAACGGAGGCTGTCGTCACCGCGCCGGCGGCAGACAGCGTCTGCGCAGTCATAGCAAAATCCATCTTTGTATACAGCTTGCTGGGAGAAGCGTATTTAGGCGTATGCGGCGTAACGCTGTTCAAGGTTTTCAGGGTAACATTGGATGCGTCGGCGTTGTAGCCTGAGGAGCGCAAAACGTTAACCGCTTTTGTTTTGAGCAAGCTAAGTAAACCGGATGGGTTGGACGCGCTGGTTAAGTCCATGTAAACGGTTTTGGATTTAACGGTGGAGCTGGTATTGGCATAATCAAAGGGATCATCCTTAACGGTTAGGTAATCATAGCCGGAGGTTCCCCATGCATTTTTAACCGATTCGGTCTGGCCGCCATTGCTTGCGGAATAGTAGGTCATGGTATAGGACGAGCCGTTTTTCAGCACGATTCCCTTGGTTGCATCCACGGCGGCCACACAGTTGGCATTGCCGCTGGGGGTTCCGCGGTAAACCTGATCGCTGGTGGTATCCACCACGTCATAATAGCCCGAGGAACGGCTTTGCATCATGCGGACCGTATAGGTGCGGGCAGCTACGGCTTGCGCCTTTAATGCCTCGATATTGCTTGAGTTACCCATTTCATAGGGCAAAACCCCATAGAGGTAATTTTCGATGTAAATATGGGCGACGGTATATAGCTTGTAGCTTCCGCTGGATTGGCGCACAGCTTGAAAGGAAAGATCGCCGGGGTATGGATTGGCGCTTACCTTTGCCTGATCAATTTGAATGCCGTTAGAGCCGGAGGTGCTGTGGCGGCGCAGCGCAAAATAGGTACCCATATTGGTTCTGCTGCCGTTAGCCGTCAGTGTAATCGCGCCGGTTGAAGAGCTGAACTCCACTGTAGCCGTGCTGCCGCTTGCAAGGCTCTGACTGGTATCGCCATTGATGCTGTAGCTGCCCGCAATGGTCAGGTTCAGCGTTGTCGGGCTACCCATGGACGACAAATATACACGAACCATACCGTTCATCGCCGAAGCGTTGGAGGTTAAGGACGCGGCTGTCACTTGCACATTCTCAACGCTTGCCGCCAAGCCTACAGGAAGCGCTTGGAAAAAAAACAAGATGGCAAGAAATGCGGCAGCTATCTTTTGTATTTGGTAATCAGCATGCTTTTGCATGAAGTAGCAGCCTCCCATTTCATCGTAATACTTTCGTAACTATTCAAATTGTATCATATCTGTCGTATTTTGTCTATAAAACCAAGCAGGTAAATCAATCCTTCTTTTGAGGGGTCAATAATCTTTCCGCCATTTCCATTTCGGAAAGGATCCCTGTACTTATGCCGGTGCGTTCATCAAGGATATGTACGACGCTCGTTTTTTCTTCCTCTCGGCGTTTGAGCAGACGCATGAGGCACAGCGCGTCCGGCTCTCCATAGCATGCATAGACCCGCGCAGGAATGGCTTTCCCTTCCCTGACGCTTTGCTTTAGCGTGCTTAAACGATCGATCCCACGGATGCGGCTTCCCACCGCGCTTTCATGAGCGGCATAGGCAAGATAAGGCCCCATGAAAAACAAAGAGAGATTTACATATCCAAGCCACGCGCCGTAAAGGCCCAACGCTACCAGCCCGATAGCGAACAGGTTAGAAAGCCAAAGCATACCCTTGACGGCTGGCTGTTCCCAGCCTAATCGGCGGCAAAAAGCCTTGACGGCTCGTGCGCCATCAAGGGGCCAAATGGGCAGTAAGTTGAGCAGGGCGAAGCTTAGATTCACTTGATAAAAAGCGCTCCAAAACGCTCCCGTCGGTGCAAGCCACCAGCAAAGCGCAGCCGATAACGCGCTTGCAGCCACCCCGGACAAGGCGATCAAGATTTGCTTAAGCGACGGCAGTGTTTCATAATCCGGCGCGTCCGCCACACCGCCAAAGGGCGTCAGCTCCACCACACAGCACTGAACGCCGCATAGCGACATCACAATTATGTGCGCGGCTTCGTGCAGCGCCAGCGCAGCCATTGCTGAAAGCACCAGCGGGATAGGCAGCCAAAGAAAGGCGGCGACAAAAATAACAATCGCCGCCGGATAAGCTCGAAGAGCCAGCTTCATTTTTTTGCGGTTTTTCATTCGGGCTGCTCTGTCATCAGACCGTCAGGGTTAATAGAGCGCCCGTCCCGACGAAGCTCAAAGGCCAGCGGTTTACCCGCCAGCACCTCGGCGATCACATCTCCCGCATAAACCCGGTCGCCTACCTCCAAAAAGCACTCTTCCAGATTGCCGTATACGGACTCCGTACCGTCGTCATGACGGATGCGGATGATTCTTTCTTCATCCAATCCATGGGCAATGCTCATGATTTCGCCGGGCGCTACGGCGCGCACCTCGGATACGATTCCCATCACCTCTAGATAGGGTTCGCTCTGGGTCCAGCTATGCACCGTTTCGCCGCTGATGGGCGCGTAAACGCTTAGGCTTTCTTTTTCGCTCCATACCTCCTGCAAAGCCTCCGGCACCAAGCCGTTAACAAAGCTCAGCTTGCCAACGCTTTCATCCCATTCCGTGTTCACGCTGGTTTGAAGGGCGGAAAACACGCTCTGCGCCTCCGGCACACCCGCGTTTTTCACTGCCACTACCACCAGCAGCAAACCGCCAGCCACCGCTAGATTGCGAATCAACCGATCGGCCTGTAAAGTGAAAAGCCCCTTACTTTTTTTCGAGCAATCGATCCATTCAGCATTGCTTTTTTCAAGAGTAACGCTCTTAAACGCCGGATTGCGCACCTGTATTTGTTTTACTTTCGTCTGTCCATCCAAAAAAATCCCCTCCCCGTACGGAATCATATGCCCGACGGGAGGGGAATAATACGAAAAACACGCGAATGTCAGCTCGGCTTGCTCTTCAGCTCAAGCAGCCTTTCTTGCTCATAAACTCGATGGTCTTTATCAGCGCCAGCTTGCCATGGCTATAGGTAAGCCCGCCCTGCAAAAAAGCAGTATAGGGCTCCCGCATAGGCGCGTCCGCGCTTAGCTCGATGGATGCGCCGCTGACAAAGGTTCCCGCCGCCATAATGACCTGATGCTGATAGCCCGGCATATCCCAAGGCTCCGGCAAGGCCATGCTGTCAATGGGCGATGCGGATTGGATGCCCTGACAGAAGGCGATCAGCCTTTCAGGGGTTTGAAGCTCAAGCGCCTGAATAATATCGGTGCGCACCGCGTCCACCGCCGGGGTGGTGTTCATCCCTAGGCCTTCAAAAATGGCGGAAGCCAAAACAGCGGTTTTAACCGCCTGCGCCACCACATGGGGAGCCATGAACAAGCCCTGATAAAACGGCTGATAGCTACCTGCGTAGCTGCCCACCTCCCGGCCGATTCCCGGCGCGGTCAGACGATAGCTGATCCGCTCCACCAGCTCCTGCCGCCCGACGATATAGCCGCCGGTAGGGGCCAGCCCGCCGCCGGGGTTCTTAATGAGGCTGCCGACGCACACATCCGCGCCGTACTGGGTCGGCTCCATATCACAGACGAATTCACCGTAGCAGTTATCCACCATCAGGCAAGCATTGGGGAAGTCGCGGTGAAGCATTTCCGCCAAGGGCGCGATATCCTGCGGCATGAGACTTTTACGAGAGGAATAGCCACGACTGCGTTGCACTGCCACCACTCTGGTATTCGGCTTCATGGCGGCGCGTATGGCTGCAAGCTCAAGCTCCCCCTGTGGGTTCATCTCTACTTGGGTGTAGCTCACGCCCATTTCCTTGAGGGAGCCTACAGGGCAGCCGCGAACGCCAATTACGTCCTCCAACGTATCATAAGGGCCGCCGGAAGCGTACATCAGCTCGTCTCCCGGCCGCAGCAAACCGAAAAGGCACATAGAAAGGGCATGGGTGCCAGAGGCGATTTGCGGTCTCACAATAGCTGCGTCTGCTTCAAAAAGATCGGCAAATAGCCTTTCCAGCGTATCCCGTCCGATATCGTCATAGCCATAACCAGTGGTGGGTGCAAAATGGCGGCTAGCAATCTCATGCTTTTGGAAGGCGTTCAGCACCTTTTCCGTATTGAAAAGGGCGATTTCATCGATGCGACGAAAGGCGCTTTCACAGCGTTTTTCGGCTTGGTCAACCAGTTGATGGGCGTTCATTTACTATGCTTCCTTCTTTAAAAATGTTTGGCAATGGGACAATACCGCGGAAAAAGCGTCCTGTCCAGCGGTCGACCACTGAATGGCTTCTTCCCTTTTAAACCATGTCTCCTGCCGCTTGGCAAAATGCCGGGTATTCAAAATCAGCTGCTGTCGGGCTGCCTCCAAGGGCAGATGCCCCTGCGCCACAGGGACCAGCTCCTTGTAACCGATGCCCTGCATGGACTGAGCTTCCGGAGATACGCCGCTTTGCAGCAGCTTATCGACCTCCTGCAAAAGTCCCTGTGCCAGCATCGCGTCAATTCGCTTTTCAATGCGCTCAAAAAGCAAGGCACGGGGCATTTGCAGCCCCAGCGTTAATATTTCGTAGGGGCGTTCCGGCTCCTGCTGTTTTTGCTTGCTCATGGGAGCGCCGGTCCGTTCGAAAATCTCCAAAGCCCGAATCACCCGGCGGAGATCGTTGGGATGCAAACGGTTGGCAGCCTCGGGATCAACGGCAGACAGCAGTTCGTGGAGCTTTTGCTTTCCGTCTGGTTCCTCAGCCATTGCGTTGTATTTCGCACGTAAAGCCGCATCGCTGTCAGCGATTCCCAGCGTCATTCCATGGGTCAAGCTCTTTAAATAAAGCCCGGTCCCGCCCACCAGCAACGCGACGCGATTCCGCGCGCTGATTTCCATAATCGCTTTCTCAGCCAGCGGCACATAATCCGATACCGCAAAGGGCTCGGTAGGCTCCAAAATATCCAACAAATGATGGGGAACCAACTGCTGCTCCTGCCGCGTAGGCTTGGCGGTGCCCACATCCATGCGGCAATAAACCTGCATGCTGTCCATGCAGATGATCTCACCGTTCAACGTCTGCGCAAGCTTAAGCGCCAAAGCGCTCTTTCCGGTGGCGGTGCAGCCCGTCACCGCTATAACCTTGGGCTTACTCATCAAATACGTTCCTCTACTGAATGCGCTTAAAACGCTTTTCCAGAGCGTTTCGGCTAACTTCTATAACGATGGGCCTTCCGTGGGGGCAGGTGGGCATGGACTCGCTTTGCAGCATTTCCTTCAAAAAGCCGTCAATTTGACGTTGATTGAGCTGATCGCCGCCCTTGATGGCATGCTTACAGGCCATTTGGGCGATTTGACGGTGCATCCGTTCCTTGGTCAGCTGTCCTCTGCCAGACTGCCAATCGTCCAGCGCTTCCAAAAACAATGCCTTGGGGTCGTCGTTATGACCGAACAGCGTAGGAATCGCATGGATAGCGATGTTTTCATCGTCAAAAGGCTCCAATTGGAAGCCCGCATCCCAGAAAAGCTCCTTAAGCTCCAACGCCAGCGCCATATCACCGGCCGACAAGCGAACCAGCTGCGGCGATAACAGCCGCTGTGAAATCTGATCGCCCTCCATTTGCTTCATCAGCCGATCAAAGAGAATCCGCTCGTGGGCCGCGTGCTGATCTAGCAGCAACAGGCGATTCTCCGCTTCGAAAATCCAGTAGGTGTCAAAAACGATACCCACAAAGCGGGGCGCGGCTTCGGTCGTTTGCTCCTCAAGCAGCGTGGTTTGCTCTAATGGCTCCTCTTGCTTTTCGGGGGGCGCTGCCACGGGCTCCGGCTTTCTCTCCTCCATTTGCGTCGTATATTGTTGAAGCTTATTTTCAATCTGTCTCCGCGCGGCATAGGCGGGCAGGGGCGTTTCATGAAGCACCGCTCTGCCCGTTTCGTTTGCAGGCAGAACGATGGGCTGTAAAACAGGACGCTCATCAGGTGGAATCTCGCTAAACTCCGGCTGTGGTTCTACTTGCTTTTCTTCCTTCTCTACAGGCGGCTTCTCAATCGGTTGCGGCTTTTCTTCTTCTTTTTGATTCAGCTCTAGCACCGTAAAGCCGCTTTGGAGAGAAGTAGGTTGAATGCTGGGAACCGTAGGTTTATCAACGAGGCTTTCTCCCAGCTTTTTTGCGTGCATAGCATCGGATACCAAAGCCTGTATCGCTTCCCCCACCGCCGCTTCGTTTTGAAAGCGAACCTCCAGCTTATTGGGATGGACGTTCACGTCCACGCTTTGATAGGACACTTCCAAATACAAGGCGCACATGGGAAATTTACCGATCATCACCCTGCCTTCACAGCCTGCCTCCAAGGCGCGGCTTAGTATACCGCTGCGAAAGTAACGACCGTTGACAAAAAAAGACTGCTGTTGGCGGTTGCCGCGGGACAGTTCCCCCACGCCCACATAGCCGTGAAGGATGATTCCATTCATCGTTCCCTGAACGGGCAGCATCTGCTGCAAAGCTTCCTTACCATAAAGGCAGAATAGGGCGGATTCCAGCTTGCCGTCCCCCATGCTGTGATAAACGGTTTTGCCCTGACTGACAAAGCGGAAGGCGATTTTTGGCTGAGATAGAATCAGCCGAAGCATATAATCGGATACCATCGCCGCTTCCAGCGCCGGCTTTTTAAGAAATTTTCGCCGTACCGGGGTGTTGAAGAATAGGTCCTCCACCACGAAGGTGGTGCCTACGGGTGAGGCGGCCTGACGAATATCCGTGAATTCTCCGCCCTCCACCGTGCAGCGCACGCCAAAGGCAGCCTCCTGAGTCTTGGTGGTGCAGCTTACCTTGGCTACCGCCGCCACCGAAGCCAGCGCTTCGCCGCGAAAGCCGAGCGTGTGTACGTCAAAGAGCTGCTCCGCCCGTTGCAGCTTGCTGGTTGCGTGCCGCTCAAAGGCCAAGCGAATCTGCTCGGCAGGAATGCCCTTGCCGTTATCGCTGATGCGGATATACTCGATTCCCCCGCCGCGCAGCTCAACGGTTACATGGGTTGCACCCGCGTCAATCGCGTTTTCCACCAGCTCCTTCACCACGGATGCGGGACGCTCCACTACCTCGCCCGCTGCGATTTGCCCGATAATCTCCGGGGATAGCTTTTGAATTGCGGCCATCATCATTCCTCCTCTACAGCCTTCTGGCCTTTTCACGCCAGCGGTAAAGGATGTTCAGCGCGTCCATGGGCGTGACGGATAAAACGTCCAGCTCCTTCATTTCCTCAATGAGGTCATCTTGAGGAAGATGAAATAGATCCGTCTGCTTGCTTTCCTTCTTTTTCTTCTCTAATATATTTTGGGAGATCGTCTCCTGATTGATGTCGCTAACCTCCAAGCGCGCCTGTATTTCGTGGGCCCTTGCCACTACCGGTGCGGGGATACCCGCAAGGCGGGCGACATGCACGCCGTAGCTCTTATCTGCGCCGCCGGGGATGATCTTGCGCAGAAAAATAACGTCCTCGCCATGCTCCATCACCGTAATACAGTAGTTTTTAACCCCCGGAAAACGCCCTTCCAGCTCGCTTAGTTCATGATAATGAGTGGCGAACAGGGTTTTGGCTCCCACCTTTTTCTTGTCCAGCAAATACTCCACCACTGCCCACGCGATTGCAAGGCCGTCAAAGGTGCTTGTTCCCCTACCGATCTCGTCCAGTATGATTAAAGATTTGGAGGTGGCGTTCCTTAGGATACCAGCCGTTTCACTCATTTCCACCATAAAGGTGCTCTGGCCGGAGGAGAGATCATCCGACGCGCCGATACGGGTAAAGATACGGTCGCATAGGCTGATGTTGGCTTCGGCGGCAGGCACAAAGCTGCCGATATGCGCCATGACAGTGATCAAGGCCGTCTGGCGCATATAGGTGCTCTTACCAGCCATATTAGGCCCGGTGATGATGAGCATACGGTTTTCGTCGGTATCAAGAATCGTATCGTTGGGTACAAAGGGCGCGTCCAGTACCATCCGCTCCACGATGGGATGGCGGCCCTCCTTGATGGTAAGCTCTCCCGTCTCGTTCAGCGTTGGCCTTACATAGCCGTAATCCCGAGCCACCTTTGCCAAGGAGCACAGCGCGTCCACGGTTTTCAGTGCCAGCGCGTTTTGCTGGATCGCCCCGATTTCTCTCGCAATTGCCTCCCGAACCTCGGCAAACAGGCTAAGCTCTAGCGCCATGCCCAGCTGCTGGGCGTTGACGATTTTCTTTTCGATCTCTTGAAGCTCCGGCGTTATATAACGCTCGCAGTTTGCCAAGGTCTGCTTGCGGGTATACCGTAGCGGCACCAAATCAAGGTAGCTCTTGGTTACCTCGATATAATAGCCGAATACCTTGTTGTACTGTATCTTTAAATTCTTGATGCCCGTTTCGGTACGCTCGGCGGTTTCCATATCCAGCACCCATTGCTTGCCGTTGGTGGACGCGCTGCGGTATTCGTCCAGCTGCTGGTTGTACCCGGCGCGAATAAAGCCGCCTTCTGCCAGCGTTAAGGGCGCGTCGAGATCGATAGCGCGTTCCAGCAAATCGCATAGGCCCTGCAACGGGGCCATGGTATGGGCCAAGGCCTGCAAAGACACGGCTTCGAAGCCCGAAAGCAGATTCTTAACCGGCTCTACGCTGCTTAAGGAGCGTAGCAGCGCCAAGCAATCCCGCGCCGTCAGGCTGTTGTAGCTAATCTTTCCCAGCAGCCTTTCCATGTCCGACACCTTTTCCAGCGCTTCTCCCAGATCGTCGGCGGTCATGAAGTCCTCCTTCAAGGCCTCCACAGCGCCCAAGCGCGCCTCGATACGGTCGCGGCTGATGAGCGGCCCCTCCACCCACGAACGGAGCAGCCGCGCGCCCATCGCCGTATGGGTCTGATCCAAAAGCCACAGCAAGGAGCCCTTACGCTCGCCGCTACGCAGGCTTTCCGTCAGCTCTAGGTTTCGCCGGGTGTGGCGATCCAGAAACATGGTTTCAGCGCCCTGATAAATGGTCAGGTGGGTAACATGCTCCAACGCGTTTTTCTGGGTATCGTTTAAATACCGCAGCAGCGCCCCGGCGGCGATGACGCGCTTGTCCTTGTCCTCAAGCCCTAAGGCCGACAGATTCTGCACCTTAAAATGGGCAAGCAGCTCGTTCTCAGCGTTTTTTTTCTGAAAAGCGCCGTCCGGCAAAGTGGTTACAGAAAGCTCGTAGGGTAAAAGCCCCTCCAACCGTTCCAAATCATTGGAAAGCACCTCGTGAGGGGCAATCCGTTGAATCTCGTCCGTCAGGGTTTTGTCCCCCTCCACCAGAAGGTGGGCGATCATCTCTCCCGTGCTTACGTCCGCGTAGGCCAACGAAACCGCTTTGCCGCTAAATGCAGCACAAAGTACGTAGCTGGCGCTTTTTTCATCCAGCATGGAGGGGTCCACCACCGTGCCGGGCGTAATGATGCGGATAACATCCCGCTCCACCAAGCCCTTGCTAAGCGCCGGGTCGGTTAGCTGCTCGCAGATGGCGACTTTATGGCCCTTCTCAATCAGGCGTGTGATATAGGACGCTGCTGAGTGAAAGGGTACGCCGCACATAGGGGCGCGCTCGCTTAAGCCGCAGTCCTTGCCCGTCAGCACCAGCTCCAGCTCCTTGGAGGCCAGCTGTGCGTCCTCGTAGAACATCTCGTAAAAATCGCCTAATCGGAAAAAGAGAACGCAGTCCTGATGCCGTCGTTTCACATCCAGATATTGCTGCATCATTGGGGTTACGCCAGCCAAGGTTCACCCTTCCTTTCGTATCGGGGAAAAAAATCACCACGTAGAGGTTTTTTAGTGACTATGACCGCAGCCGCCACAGGTAGAGCAGGAGCCGGTACAGCCGGATTCCTCCTCCTCAGGCTCGCCGGTTACCACCATCTTGATGATTTTGTTGACCTGCTTCATCATGGTCGTGAACGCCTCGTTGCTTTCCCGCATTTTCTGGAGCAGCTTATTTTCATCCATCATATGCTCGGCTTGCTCCAGCTCCGTACCTGCCGCCGCCAGCGCGCCGTGATCCATATTGGAGTCCGCCAGCAGGTTTTCAATGTGCGTGCGCTTTTCGCTATAGTTGGACACCAGCAAGGTGGCTTCCTCATCCTTCATCACCGCCTGTTCGCATAAGCGCATGGTGATATACTCTTCGCTCTCCAAAATTGCCTCAGCCAAAAGCTCCGCTTGATTTAATACCTTTTCCATCTTTGCTTCCTTACCTTTCTGTTCTTTCCCCACGCAGCGTGTTGGTTGCTGCGGAGGTGATTTTTACGGGGATGATCTTACCGATATCCTGTTCCGTACCCTCCAAGGTGACGGTGACGCTTCTGGTTCCCTTGCCGGAAACCTTTGTATTATCGCGCTTGGATAGGCTCTCCACCAAAACCTGTTCGGTTTTGCCTACCATGCTTTCGTTGGCCCGGGCGGTTGCCGCTTCTACCTCCTGAATCAACAGTCCGATGCGGCGGGAGCTTTCTTCTTCGGGGATCCTTCCCTCCATCTTCGCCGCTTGGGTGCCTTCTCTGGGCGAATAGATAAAGGTGAAGGCAGAATCAAAGCCAACCTCCCTCACCAAGGAAAGGCTATCCTCAAACTGCGCCTCCGTTTCACCGGGGAAGCCCACAATCAGGTCGGTGGTCAACCCGATATCGGGTATAGCCTGACGCAGCTTTTCCACCTTGCGCAGGTAGCTTTCCCGGGTGTACCGTCGGTTCATCAGCCGCAGGATTTCATCGTTGCCGCTTTGTACCGGGAGATGCAGATGGTTGCAGATATGCTTTCCCGTCGCCATCACTTCGATAAGCTCGTCGCTTAAATCCTTGGGATGGGAGGTCATGAAACGAATTCTGGGGATATCCAGCTTATCCAGTTCCCGAAGCAATTTGGGAAAGCTTTCCCCGTTTTCGTTGCCGTTGCCGTAGCTGTTCACATTCTGCCCAAGCAGCATAATTTCCTGAACGCCGGTCTGCCGAAGCTCCTGCGCCTCCCGCAGGATATCCTCCATACGCCGGGAGCGTTCTCGCCCGCGCACATAAGGCACGACGCAATAGGAACAAAAATTATCGCAGCCATACATGATGGTGATAAAAGCATGCCATGAATGCAAGCGCTTCACTGGCAGACCCTCGGCGATCAGGTTTTCCTGCCGGTCGATCTCTACCACTCGTTTGCGATTTAGCAGCAAGGAAAGAAGCATTTCGGGCAAGCGGTGTAGATTGTGGGTGCCAAAAGCCAAATCAATGAAGCGGTACTGCTTCAAGATCCGCTCCGCCATGAGGGGCTGCTGCACCATGCAGCCGCAAACGCCAATGAGCAAATCCGGCTTATCCTTTCGCAGCTCCTTGAGCCAATTGACGTTGCCCAAAGCGCGGCGCTCCGCATTTTCGCGCACGCAGCAGGTATTAAAAAGAACAAAATCCGCTTTCAGCCTGTCCTCTGCTTCGGTCATTCCCATTGCGTTCAATAAGCCCGCTAGCTTTTCACTGTCATGGGCATTCATTTGGCAGCCATAGGTGACGATGAAATAGCTTTGGGGACGCTGCGACAGGCCTTTGATTTCCTCGATCGCCTGCCGCTCCTTCTCCTGTTCCTCGGGAGTCACATAAATTGGTTGATGTTCCACGCTTCTAATCGTTTCCTTTCCATCCGACGAAGGCATTTACTAGCCGTTCCTGATCCGACCCGTTTCTCCGCAAGCCTTACAGCCTACCATCAACGCGTCCCGCAAGCTGTCTCTGGTGCGCTGTCTGGTCAATTCCAAAAGGCCGAGATTGGTAAAGCCGTGGATCACGGTTTTTACCCGGTCGTCCGCCACGGCTTCCTCCATGGCTGCGCGCACCTGCGCACGCTCCTCCTCGGTTTGCATATCAATAAAATCCACCAGCACAATGCCGCACAAATTTCGAAGCCGCAGCTGTCGAGCAATCTCCGGCACCGCCAGTACATTCTGCTGGAGCGGTAGGGAAAGCCCGTCCTTGGTCGTTACTGCCGAGCCGCTGTTTACATCCACGGTTTGCAGCGCTTCCCGCTCGTCAATGATCAGGCTGCCGCCGCCTTGTAACGGCACAAGGCGTTTCAACGCCTCGTTCACCTGACGCTCCACATGGCTAGCATTCCATTTCGCCTCCAGCTCCAAGGGCGAAAGAAGCTGAAACCGTACGCTAGGCGGAAGCGTCCGGTCAAAATCCGCGTCGCACTCCAGCTCTATTTCGTGGCGCGCCGCATAATCGTTTGCCAGCGTTTGCGCCGTTGATGCAGGGTAGTCCAGCATGACAGGCGCTTTTTGGCACTCAACCGCTTTGACTGTGCGTTCCCATTTGTCCAGCAGCAGACGTAGCTCGTCCTCCATTTCCTGCTGGGTTGCGTACAGCGCCGCATGACGAACAATCAAGCCAAAACGCCCCTGAGACAGCTTTTCGCCGATGGCTCTCGCCTTGCTGCGTTCCAGCTCCTCCGTGACGCGCTTGCTGACGCCGATAAAGCGGTTGTTGGGCATCAGCAGCAGAAGATGGCCGGGACAGGCTATGTCCCGGGGGAGGAACCCGCCCTTTCCGCCTTTTTCATCCTTCTTC
>JAQUWD010000007.1 GCA_028693055.1 Eubacteriales bacterium
TCAACTATTTCAGATTTATTTAAATCTTCATTTGTTGTAGTTTGTTCAATTATTGCAACAGGTTCATTTTGTGTACTTGCAATAGTATCCTTAGCCAGAAAATCATCCAAGGAGATGTCCTTATTCCGCGCCTTTAGGGCGTCAATTAGTTCCTGTGGATTTTGTCGAATCCTGCGAATGTCCAGCATGTTTTCTTACCTCCCGATTTAATGAAAAACCGCCCCTTAAAATCGACTTGCGATTTCAGGGACGGAGAGAAGCGTGCTCCGCGGTGCCACCCGACTTAAGATTGAACCGCTCAATCGGTTCAGCCTTCACTTTTTTGCGCTGTATCGGGCGCGCCCGATGGGTTCGTCGCCCACTGACTCCCGTGACGGAATGGAAGCCCGCGCTGCAACCTCGCACCATCCGGCTGCTCTCTTGAAAACGTGGGGGCTTCGACTTTCACGATCTCTGCCATGGCCGTATTATACGCGCTTTTTGAGGGAAAGGCAAGGACTAATTAAGGCTATGCTTTACCCGATCACGTTCCTCGGCTCGCTTGGCGTTGTTAAAACGGTCCAGCGTTCCTACCAGATAGCCGGTAATGCGACGGATGCGGTGAAAAGGACGCGCGCCCAAGTCGTAATCCAGCTCGACCTCGTCGCCGCAGACATTGATGTCAATATGTCGAGGCTCCACTCCATACTTCTTGGCGGCTCGGTCGATATAAGCCTGAATTTCCTGCTGCTCAAGGGATCCATTGGTAACGCTGACGGTACAAGCCATAGTATATCTCTCCTTTGAAACGTGATATGTTATACAATATGTGGTGCATTTTTATTATACCACGTAATCATCGGAATGAACCCTCTATTCTACAAATTACAATAATTTCTCTGAATGAATGGAGCAGCAACCAGCGCGGCTTTTTTGCAGTCGCTACAAAATATTGACAGTCCTCATCTGTCCTGCTACTATGGAAAAGGTATCCATCCATGATGTTTTGGGAGGTAATTTCATGAACCTACTCATTACGGGCGCTTATGGGTTTATGGGCCGGAACCTGTTAGCGGCATTGAAGCAAACCGACCATACCCTGTTTCCCATCGATATTCAGAATACGAAGGAAGAGTTAGCGACGGCCTGCCACGAGGCTGATTTTGTATTCCATCTAGCTGGGGTGAACCGCCCCCAAAATCCCGAGGATTTCAAACGAGGCAATAGCGATTTTACGGCGCAGCTGCTTTCGATGCTGGAGAACGAAAAAAAGCCGCCGGTGCTGTTGAGCGGTTCCATCCAAGCCGCCCTTCAAAATCCCTATGGTGAGAGCAAGCTGGCTGCCGAGCAGGCGGTGTGCGATTATGGGCAGCGCAATCACACGCCCGTTTACTGCTATCGCTTGCCTAATGCCTTTGGCAAGTGGAGCCGTCCCAATTATAACAGCGCGGTGGCCACCTTCTGCCATAATATCGCCCGAGAATTGCCCATTACCGTGAACGACCCGGAAACGCTGTTGAAGCTGGTATACATCGATGATATCGTTGCGGAGTTTCTTCGCGCCATGGAGGGCAAGCCCAATCGAGAGGGCGATTTCTGCGCGGTGCGCCCTGTGCACGAAATCAAGCTGGGAAAGCTGGTGGAGCTACTCCATTCCTTTGCGGATATGCGAAACAGTCTGACTGTGCCCGACCAATCGGATCCATTGATAAAAAAGCTCCATGCCACCTATTTGAGCTTTCTACCTCCAAAGGATTTTAGCCGTACTCCGGTCATTCATAGCGACGAGCGCGGCTCCTTTACGGAGCTGCTTCATATGCAGGGACACGGTCAGGTGAGCCTGAACGTCTCTAAACCCCATGTTGTGAAGGGCGAACACTGGCATCATACCAAGCACGAAAAGTTTATTGTGATCGCAGGGGTGGGCGTGATCCGTTTCCGAAAACCAAGCGATAGCACGGTCATTAGCTATCGGGTCTCCGGGGAGACGCGCACTGTCGTTGATATCCCGCCGGGATATACTCATAACATCGAAAATCTGGGAGATACGGACATGCTTACTTTGATGTGGGCGAACGAAAGCTTCGACCCGGCGCATCCTGATACGCTGCGTCTAGCGGTCGATGCAGAGAAGGAGTGAAGAATATGAAAAAACTGAAGCTGATGACGGTTCTGGGTACGCGCCCGGAGATTATTCGCCTGTCCGCGGTCATCCGTACAGCGGATTGTTATTTTGACCATGTTTTGGTTCATACCGGTCAGAATTACGACCCAACGCTGAATGATGTGTTCTTTCGCGAGCTTGAGCTTCGCGCGCCCGATTACTATCTGGACGCGGTGGGAGAGCATCTAGGCCAAACCATGGGCAATATTATCTCCAAAAGCTATGAGGTCATCCGGGATGAAAAGCCGGACGCGCTGTTGGTGCTGGGCGATACCAATTCGGCCTTGGCGGCGATATCGGCAAAACGCCTAAAGGTTCCTATTTTCCACATGGAGGCTGGAAACCGTTGCTGGGATTGGAATGTCAGTGAGATGATCAATCGAAAAATCGTTGATCATATCTCTGATATCAACATGCCTTACACGGAAAACAGCCGCCGCTACCTGCTTAGCGAGGGGGTTGACGGCAAAACCATTTTTGTAACAGGCTCCCCCATGCGGGAGGTGCTAAACCGCGCCATGCCGCAGATTGAACAAAGCGACGTGCTTACCCGTCTCCAGCTGGAAAAGGGTAAATATATTCTGGTTTCTGCTCACCGGGAGGAGAACATTGATTTGGAGGCTAATTTCCTGTCTTTGATGCAGGCGATCAACCACATGGCGGAAACCTATCGCGTGCCTGTCATTTATTCAACCCACCCTCGAAGCATGAAATTTATTAAGCAGCGCAATTTTACCTTCCATCCGCTGGTGCGAAGCCTGCCGCCTTTTGGCTTCTTTGATTATAATCATTTACAGATGAATAGCTTGCTAGTGTTAAGCGACAGCGGCACCCTCAGTGAGGAAAGCGCAATGCTGGGCTTCTGCGGTGTGCTGATTCGTACATCCACCGAACGGCCGGAGGTGCTGGATAAGGGTACGGTGGTGATCGGCGGTATTACTGAGGACAGCGTGCAGCAGGCGGCGGAGCTGGCTATCGCCATGCAGGAGGCGAAGGAGCCCCGGGCGATGCCGCTGGACTACGAGGACACAAACGTGGGGGCTAAGGTGGTAAAGCTAATACAAAGCTATACGCCGATCGTAAACCAGACGGTTTGGTTGAAGCGTTAGACAGTAAAATGGACGCTTAAAACGCGAAAAGATGCTTTTTGTGGAAAAAGACTGACAAACAGCCGCAGTTGCTGTATACTATTTTTCGTACGATGCATATAACAAAGGCATGCCGTAGGAAATGAAATACATGAAGGAGGAACAATTGATGATTCGTAAGGTATTCACAACGTTGCTGTGCCTGCTATTGGCTTTGGCACTGCCTTTGAGCGCTATGGCCGCTACGGAGGTTTCATTTAGTGTAACGCTGGGAGACGCATTGGGTGCAGAGGCTGGGCTGAAGGATTTGTTTGACGCACTTTCCTTGCGCCTTTTAAAAGGGGAGAGCAGCGGACTGCTTGGGCTTTCCATGGAGAAGGAGGAACTGCTCACGCTGGCTGTGAAGGCAGACGGCGAGGGCGTATATGTGGAAAGCGCTGCTTTAGGCGCTAAGCCCCTCTATTTTTCCAAGGAGGAGCTTACTGACTTCGCCGTTTCCGCGGCAAAGCAGAACGCCGACATGGATGAAGAGAACATAGCGGTCATTCGGCAGAGCATTGATCAGGCCTTCGCTTATTTTGATCTTATGAGCAAAGGCGAGCAAGCTACGGCTTCCGCAAGCGAAGCCGTTGACGAGACCGTCAGCAATGAAAAGCTGAACGAGATGCTGCAAGCCTTCTCCGAGGATAAGGCGCTGCAAAGCTATATCACCGGCATTATTGATAAGGTTCAGGTGACCGACGGTGATTATACTGCTGAGAATCGGGATCCCGCCACGCAGAAGATCGACCTCACCGTTACTAGTGAGGATTTGATCAAGCTAGCTGATAGCACGATGGTTCAGGGCTTTTTGATCTCCGCCTCTAAGGAAGATGGAAAGACCCTTACCAACGAGGAAGCCGCCGCAAAGCTGAAAACCATGCTTGAGGCGCTTGATTACAACGCTCCCATCACCGTCTATACTGCCGACGAAGGCAATACCATCGTCGGTATGGAAGTAACGGCGACGATGAAGGGCACCATCAATACCACGGATGAGGACGGAAAGGCTGATACCGAGGACATTGATTTCACCATGGATATGGAATATACCCGGTTGAGCGGAGATGCGGGTATTCAGCATGGATTGTCCTTCTCCGCCAAGGATGAGGACGAGGAAAAAATGAAGGGCAACGCAGCGGTTGTGGGAGACGGCAAGGGCGGATATACGCTGACGGGCGAGATGACGGTCATTGACGACGACAAGCCCGAGACGCTTCAAATGCGCGGCGCGCTAAACACTGCCGACAAGGCTGTGGATGGCTGGCTGGGTTTGGTGGCAGATAAGTCTCAGATCACCTTCGGGTTTACCGGTAAGACGGAGGAAAACAGCGCCGCATTTGACCTGTCGATTTATACCCGTGACGATGCGGCTTCTGTGATTGAATTGTCCGCTTCCGATCGTCCTATCATTACCTTCCATGTTATCGCTGATGGCAACGCCGACGAAGCTGTTCTGTCTGCCGTCAATGAGGCTACGCTGGAAAGCTCCACCCAGCTGCTGAAGCTAAGCGGGGAAGAACAGACCAAGGCTCTCCAGGAGCTGCAAACTAGCGCGATGCAAGTGCTGTATACCCTGATGGGCAAGCTTCCGGCTAGCACGCTGCAAATGCTGACCTCTTCGGGCACTACAACGAAGTAATCGCATACGCGCTACTCATAAAGCTCAAAACAAAAACAGAAACGGCATGGCGAAAGCCATGCCGTTTAGACTGCTTAGAAATTGGGGTGTCGGGGGAGCCCAAAGGCTACCCTGACTGTATTCGTATCGCCCAGCTTTGCCGGGCGGACGGGCAGTTTGCGGCTCTGCCGCAAACAGTACCCGTAACTGGCGAAAAAGCGCGTAGCGCTTTTTTGACACGCTGACGGCATGGCGAAAGCCATGCCGTTTCCCATTTGAGAGTTCAGTTTTACGTCAGTTTTCTTTTTATAGGTTCTATGGTATAATGGCAGACGAAATGAGCGAAGGTGTTTTCGCAAAACAGGAGGGCTTTCCCCATGAAAGAGATATTGCTTTCCATTCTGATTGCCGCGATATCCTATCTATTAGGTAGTTTTTCTACAGGTACCATCGTATCCAACGCCAAAGGGGTCAATATCCGAAACGAGGGCAGTAAAAATACCGGAGCTAGCAACGTGCTGCGGGTAATGGGTCTCAAATCCGGGTTGGTTACCTTTATCGGTGATTTTGTCAAGGCTACGCTGGCATGTTGGATTGGCAGTTTACTTCTTCCGGGGAGCACCTTTGGCGCGGCTGGCTACGGTATGATGCTGGCGGGGCTGTTTGTAATCGTCGGTCACAACTGGCCGCTGTTCTACCATTTTAAAGGCGGCAAAGGCGTGGCGTGCTCCGTGGCGGTTATTTTTTTTGTCAATCCATTATGGGGTGCAATCTCCATCGTAATCTGCATCGGGGTGATTGCCCTGACAAAATACATCAGTCTAGGTAGTATGACCATGCTGCTTTGCTATATGGTGCTGATGAATATTGCCCTGTGGGGACAGTGGATGGTTAGCCTGTTTACGGTCGCGCTGTTCGTGATGTGTATGTGGCGACATCGTACTAATCTCCAGCGCTTAAAGAACGGAACGGAGAATAAGATTGGTCAGAAGGTAAAGCCTGCCGCGAAGTGAGCAAGCCCTTATATCAGCTGCATTTGCTGGCCAGCCTCCAGCTTGCGAGGCTCGCCGTTGCAGGTAAACCACACGGGAATCGCCCAGGGGTTTTCTACAAAGGAGCCGTTGCAGCTGAACCGAAGGCCACGGAAGGCTTCCACATAATCATATAGCTCAATGTTGGTAGCGTAATAGACATCGTCCCGGTTGCCTACCAACGCGGCAAAATTCTCGATGACGGCCCAGTTGTTTTTTTGCTCGAACTCATAGCTGTGGCCCCAAAGATAGAAAAACAAAGGCTTTCTTTCCACAGGATCGTTTAAAAAGCGTTCGCCCAGCCCCATTAGCTCGGGATCATTATGGTGGCAGGTGGGGTTTAAGCGCAGCCAATCCCGGGGAATCTCGAAGGTGCGGGTAGAACGCACTGTGCGGCAGTAAGCCGTACCTCCTGCCCGAAGCCCGTTGACAAGCTCGTCGCTGTAGGTGCCAAAGGGATAGGCTCCGCCGCGAACCAGCATGCCAAATTCGTTCTCTAAGCGCTCACGGTCACCCATCAGCTCCCAAAGCTGCCGGTTGGGCGTGAGATCTTCCATATAGGGATGGCTCATGCCATGAAAGCCGATTTCTTGCCCGCTTTGCAGATATAACCCTTTTGCTGCGGCTAATGACATCCGCCGATGGATTTGCCCTGCGGGATAAACGGCTCCCTCGGGGGCAAATAAATCACTGTTGAGGTTAAAGGTTCCCTTTAAGCCGTGACGTGCCATGATTTCCAGCAAAGGGATATCCTGCTCCACACCGTCGTCGTAGCTCAAGGTAAGAGCCCGGGCTTTACCGCCGGGATAGCGCATATAAAGGGTTGGTATCATCGAATCATTCTCCTTTGTATTGTTTATTTTGGGTATCCAAATTATAGCACGGCTCGAGCCGTTTTAACAGAGCAGATTTTCAGACCTTTGGAAAGGATGTTGCCGATGGAACAGCTGACGATCGTGGTAGATCAACAGGGTAACGGAGACTACGCCACTGTAGCAGAGGCGGTACAGGCCTCCCCCTACGATCAAGACGTGCTGATCAAGATCAGCGGCGGCGTATATCGGGAAAAGGTATTCTGCGAGAAACGCCGTATACATCTCATGGGCGCAGGAAGCGAAACTACCCGTTTGGAATGGGACGACAGCGGATACCGTCTCCATCCGGATGGTCGAAAGATGGGTACCTTTCGTAGCTATACGCTGTTTTTAGGTGGCGAAGATTGCAAGGTGAGCGGTTTGACCATCGCCAATACCGCCGGGGACGGCGAGCAGGCGGGGCAGGCACTGGCGGTATATGCAGACGCAGACCGCGTATGGATGGAGGACGTCAGGTTGGTGGGCTGTCAGGACACGCTGTTTTGTGGACCGCTGCCCGATCAGGTCCGTCTGCCGAACGGCTTTTTGGGGCCGCGCATGCTTGCCCCAAGAAGGCTGTCCCGGCAGTATTATCATCGGTGTCAGATCACAGGCGATATTGATTTCATTTTTGGCGGCGCGGACGCGGTGTTTGATGACTGCATGATTCGCTCACGAGATCGCGGGAAGGCGGTAAATGGATATATCACAGCTCCTTCCGGGCGAAAGGACGGCCTCGGTTTCGTGTTTCGGAATTGTCGAATGGTTTCCGACGCAGAGCCCGGTACGGTGTATTTAGGTAGGCCGTGGCGCGCCTATGGCAAGACCACGCTAATTCGCTGCCAGCTTGGGAAACATATTATTCTCTCCGGCTGGGACGACTGGGATAACGTAGAAAACCATCAAACAGCCTCTTTTGCGGAATATGGATGCACGGGCGAAGGCGCTATCACAGAGCAACGAGTGCCTTGGTGCAAAGTAGGCGACTTGGCGCAGGCAGAGCTAATCACGCAACGTGCAGACAGCCTGATAACCGAGCTGAAAAGGACAATGAAGTAATACTAATCTTGCATGAAAACAACTTAATCTAGGAATATTTTTGTCCCATCGTCTGCATCAATCAAAATTTCCCCAAACAGTTCGCTGTTTTAACGAAGATAAGTATCATGCTAAAACCCATGTCGCAAGTCGCGGCATGGGTTTTAGTATAAAGGAATCAGGTATAAAATAGGATAGGTTAAAAAAAGAGACTGTAGCTCTTGGCCCCATCACTTACACTCAACCAATGATGGGTCAAGGGCTATAGCCCTTGTCAGGGTGCAGGGGTGAAACCCCTGCCTTGCCTACAGTCTCTGTGGTGGTCAGAATTACTCTTCTTCCTCTTCCTCAGGTAGCTCAGCGTTGTGCCATACGTTTTGGACGTCGTCGTTGTCCTCTAGCATTTCCAGTAGCTTTTGCACCTTGTCGAGGACGTCGTCGTCGGCGGGAGCAACAGTGTTTTGAGGAATCATCTGCACCTCAGCGCTTAAGAAGCTGATGCCTTGCGCTTCCAGCTTTTCACGTACGACAGAGAACTCGTTGGGATCGGTGGTCACCTCGAAGGCGTCGTCCAGCGTCTGCATGTCCTCAGCGCCCGCGTCTAGGACGGTCATCATCATCTCGTCCTCGTCGCTGTCGGCGGTGCGTTCAATGACCAGCACACCCTTTTTGTCGAACATGAAGCCGACGCTGCCAGTCACACCTAAAGAACCGTCGTTTTTGGCAAAGCAGTGACGGATGTCGCTGGCGGTGCGGTTGCGGTTGTCGGTGATGGTTTCCACGATCACGGCAATTCCGCCGGGGGCATAGCCCTCGTAGTTGATCTCTTCATAATCCACATTGCCCAGCTCACCGGAGGCCTTTTTAATGGAGCGGGTAATATTATCGTTGGGCATGTTGTTGCTCTTCGCTTTGGCGATTACGTCGCGTAGCTTGGAGTTGCTTTCGGGATTGGCGCCGCCCTCGCGCACTGCAATGGCGATTTCACGGCCTATCTTGGTAAAAATCTTGCCGCGAATTGCGTCAGTCTTGCCCTTTTTCATTTGAATATTATGCCATTTGCTATGTCCGGACATCGTATCAGCCTTTCTTTGTTCAATGTCATTTGGCAAGACCCGCGGCCTTGACCGACCCAATCAATCTGTTTCGGCAAAATATTATAGCATAATTAAGACGCTGGGTCAAATTACGTAGATTTCTGGCTATTTCGCTTCGCCACCGTCTTTCTCATAAACGGTACAAAGTGCGTTGCCATAACCTGTCAGCGTAAAAAGCGGATGATACCCTTCCGGCGGTTCCACGCCGTAGATGAAGCCATAGGTGGTGTTAACCCATAAATAGGGCGCGTTTTGATCCTCTACCAGAGAAAGTTGTTCCCGCTCCTCAGGCGTGAGCGCTGCTCGGCCCGTATGTAGCCCGAACCAGCTCATGTCGTCTCGAGCGCCCAGAACCAGCGGTAAGCTTTGGTCGCGGTCGGCATGCAGCAATTGCCGAACCGCATTGACGGTGCTGACGTCCCAATAGTCAAGCTCCATAGCCTCCTCCGCATGCTTGGAAACCAAAGGGTTGTAATAAACATACTGATAGGGATGATTGACCGCCATCGCTGTAGCAGTCGCCACAAGACATATACCGCATACCGTTGCCCCCGCGCGCTTCCAAGACTTGCCTGGGAGATGCGTCCAAAGGCTCTTCAGCCCCCAAGCCGCTAGAATCACCAAGCCCGCGTAGACAAAGTAGAAATGCCGCCAACCGTTATAGATTAACGGTCGTGTGAGTACCACATAGCCGATAAACATAACCCATAAGAAGGTCGCGCAAAGTAAGCAAAGCGAAATCGGGTCGCATAGCAGCTTGCTTTTTTGCTTTGCACAGCGCTTTAGCAGCGATATCTGCCCAATAGCGCAGAGAGGGAAGAAGTACAACGGTACCGTGGTCAGCATTAGGTAGGGTAAATAGTAGCGTGGCAGCGGATTGATTTTATGCTCAAAGACCATGCCGCGAAAGAGAACCACCCCGGGCCAGCGGGTGAAACCGGATGCGTTGGTAAGCAGATAGGAGAAATACTCAATCGGATTTTTCCACATGGCTGGGGTCAGCAAAGTATAAAACGCAGCGAAGGAAAAAAAGGTCGCAAGAGCTGCATTGACGGTTTTTTTGTTCCAGCTACGCTCTGCTGTTAATAAACCAACGGCGCTTAAACTAAAGAGTCCCCAAACGGCAATACCCACAATTTTGGTGTTGGCTGCCATGGCTCCGGCTAGCGAAAAGGCGATTCCCTGCAGTGCCGTAGGCTTCTTCATCAGCCGAAGCCCAAGTAAAAAAATCCATAAGCAGAGCGTTAGCAGCACAATGTCTTTATTGTTATAATGCCCCTCGGCAAAAAATCGCGGGCTGAGATAAAGCAGCAGCATGCCGACCATAGCGAGAGGGCGGCTTAGACCCAGCTCGCGTAGGAGAGCGTATAATGCGCCAACCCCCAGCATAAAAAGGAGCCAAGTATATTGATGCCATAGCTCGGATAAGCGGCTGGAATCGATCTCGAGCATGCTTAGGATCGGCACAAAGGGGTAATAGGCGCATTGACCATGATCGATTTCCAGGCTTTCACTGATGGGCTGCACCTGTAGCGCGTCATAGTAGGCAATAGCGCCGTTATCTCTTGTAAGAAGAGCGTATTCCTTCATGTTTTCACGAAGAATGACTTGCTCGGAAAGTTGATCGCAGTATACGCCGTAATCGTCGGCGGTCAATAGGCCAATCCCGGTAAGAAGGATAAAAAGCAACGCTATGACTAGCTTTGTCCTTTTCGTAGTGCAGATTCGCATCATGGCAGCGCGTCCTCCTTTGCATGGTAGACAGTACAAAGAACGGCTCCGTAAGATTGGATCGTTAGGACCGGCTCCATGGTTTGTGGGATTTCATAGCCCGCCATAAGCTGGTAGCTGGTGTTGGCAATGAGGTAACAGTCCGCCATATCCTCCACCAGCTCCAGCCGCGCGTCCTCCTCCGGCTGTAAAAAAGTGGTGGCAAACGCATAGCCGCTGCGGGTGCGCTCATCCGTGCAGGCTACTCGTATCACAGCTGCGTTGGGCTCCAGCGCTAGTAGCTCCTTTACCGCTTGGTAAAGGCTTAGGTTCCAGTAGTCCAGCTCGTAGCGCTGGGATAGGGTAGTTCTGGCGACTAAGGGATTATAGTAGGCGTATTGATAGGGATGATTGAAGCAAAGAAGCATAGTTTGCGTAAGCAGCAGTAGGCTCAAAAGCCCGGCGCTGATTCGACGCGGCAAAGCGCGACTGCGGAGTCGTTGCCATAAGGCGTTTAAGCCGTAAACAGCCGTCACCACCATTGGAATGTAAATAAAATACAGATGCCGCCAGCCATTGTAAACCCGTACCTTCATGACCATGCAGCCCAGCAGAGGCAGTAGCCATAGAAGCGTTGCTAGCAGCGCCGCCCATTGCGCTTCCTCCTTTGGAAGCCGCTTGCGCACAAGTCCAGCGCCAAGGCAAAGCGTCCCCGCCAGCGTCAGCGAGAGCTGCAAAAGGGGCGTTGTGATGAGGATGGTCATGGGCAGATAGTAAAACGGCGGCTTTGACGATGCTAAGGAGATTTCCTGCCCCATGAAGAGAAGCGTACCATTCCAACGGGTAAAATTGTAGGAGTTGCGAATCACATAGTTCAAATAGCCGATAGGATCATTCAATAGCGCCGGGGTCAGTAGCGCGTAGCACAGTATGGAGCCTACCACGGCGATCGCTCCTATGCCGATGGCATGCCGGTTACAGCGACGCTCCTTCACAAGGCGAAGCACAATCATCAGACCGCAAAGACCGCAGACTGCTGCGCCGATGATACGCGTGTTGACGCAAATGCCCGCCGCTAAAGCAAAAAGCAGCGCTCTGGAGACACACGGCTTCTCTGCCAGCCGAAGGCTCTGCCAAAGCACAAGCCCGGTGGCTGCCATGAGGGCAATATCCTTGTTGTTATAATGCCCGTCTGCAAAGAAGCGGGGCGATAGCAGCAATAGAAGCACTCCGATGCAGCAGAGCAGACGGTTGAGCTTCATTCGGCGGCAGACGGCATACAGAGAAATCAGCCCCAGTGTGAAAACCAGCCATGTGTAGCCCCGCCAAATCATGGTGAACTGGCGGTCTGTCAGCTGCTGGTTGCAGGCTGCCCATGCGATGGGGTAGTAAAAGGAAAAATTGTGATCCATTTCGATGCTTTCGGATAGCGGGATGATTCCCATTTCGGATAAGCTTTGGTGAAACGGAGCTTCAAAGGGCAGCGCCTCTCCGTATTCCATGATCGCCATGCGGAAGATGCGCATTTCGCCAAGCTCATCCCAATTGCGGCCATAATCCATGACCGTCAAAAGGCCAAGCAGCACGATCAGAATGAAAAATACGCAGACCCATCGCTTGCCGTGCTGCGTTAGCCTGGAGCAGAAAGTCATGTCCATTCCTCCCGTTCATTGGTGCGCGTAGGGTTCTCATAAATGTGCATGATGGGACGGCTATAGGAGTACAGCGTAATCAACTCTCGAGCGCCGTCTAACGGGCTGTAGTGGCTGAAACAGGCATAGGTTGGATTCACTAGCACATAGTCCGCTTGGTTGGCTTCCTCAACGAGTATAAAGCGTTCTTTAAGCTGCGGCTCCATGGAGGGTAAGGTGCGTTTCAGCCCGGCACAGGCCCATAAATCTCCATAGCCGATGCGGATAGGGGCAGAGCATTGCTGGGCTAGCTTTGTCAGAATGTTCATGACGCTGAGGTTCCAATAGTCCAGCTCAAAGGCGTTATCGTCATAACACAGCTGAATCAAAGGCTGATAATAGGCAAATTGATAAGGGTGTTGGGTGACAACTCCTACCCCGGTCAATAGCACGCACAGGGACAGCAGCCCGGCGGCAATCCGCCGAAGGACGGGCTTTTCCCTTAGCAGACGGAAGCCGTGAGATAGCCCGTAAGCGCCTTGGAGAATCATGAAGCCATAAAGAAAGTAAAAATGCCGCCAGCCGTTATAGACGGTGGTACGGGTAAGAATGGCAAAGCATAAGGGCAGCAGCCATAGCAGCGTAGTCAGCAGCATCCCCAGCGTAGAATCGCCGATTGGACCCGCTTTACTGTTTTTGCAAAGCCTGCAAACGAAAAGAACAAGCCCCAGCCCAACGAGAAACAGCACCCATAGGGGAGTGGTGGCGATGATCATATAGGGTAGGTAGTACCATGGCAGTTGATCAGTGGTCAAATCAAAGACCGTGTTACGGAAAAGAAGAAAGTTGCGCCATCGCGTGAAGGACAGAGCGTTTTCCACCAAATAGGATAAAAAGGCCGCTGGATTTTGCCAAAGAGCGGGAGTAAGCAAGGCGTAAAAAAAGCAGAAGCAAACCAGCGTCGTTACCCCGATTGTTAGGACGCGTCTATTCAGATTGCGCCGGATGATTTGCCGGATGAGCACAAATAATGCGCAAAGAAGCCAAAGGGCAAGCCCGACCACCTTGGTGTTGGCGGCGAAGGCTCCGACCAGCGCAAACAGAAGCGCTCTGCAAAAGGTAGGCTTCTTCATCAGGCGAAGCCCCTGCCACAGTACGCATAGGGAAAGAGACAAAAGAACGATATCCTTGTTATTGTAATGCCCTTCCGCAAAAAAACGGGGGGATAGCAGCAGAAACAAAGAGCCGCAAAGGCAAATCCATCGCGGTAGCTCCAGCTGTCGCCCGCAGGCGTACAAGGCGAATAAGCCTAAGGTGAACAGGGCCCAGCAATATAGATGCCAGAGAAGCGTTCGGGAGTGCTCGGTGATGGCTGTGTCCAGCACCACGCCTGCTAAAGGGTAGAAGGCGGAAACCCCGTGATCCTGCTCGATGCTTTGGCTGATGGGGGTCAGCGTAGAAATGGTTTCGCTTTCGCGCGCCGTCCACTTTTCAAAGAGCGAATCGTCCAACCCCAAGCGAAGGGTGTATTCCCATAGGTTCATGCGCAGAATATCAGTTTCGTCGTTTTCGTCCCAAGGGGAGCCGTAATCCGGCACGGTGAGAAAGCCTAATATCAGCGTTAGCACAAAAAATAGGGCAACCAGCCAGCGGGTTAAACCGCTTCTTTTGGCAAAGGAAAACGTCATGGGGTTCACCTGCCCTTCCTCATGTACAGAATCAGCCAAGGAAGTGTAGCAAAAGGGGCTGTACGCCTCATGCCGAACAGCCCCTTTAGGTACTACATTAAATATCCGTGTCGCCGTCTTGGCTGCCGTCGATAACGGATTCGTCGTTGTCCGTCATGGCTTCGATGGCTTCTTCGTATTCGGCTTCCTCGGCGTCCTCTTCCTGCTCCTGCTCGGCCCGGGCTACGGCGACTATCTGTGCGCCCTCGGCGATGCGCATCAGACGCACGCCTTGGGTGGAGCGGCCGCTCTCCCGGATGCTATCCACCGACATGCGGATGATGGTGCCATCATCGGTGATCAGCAGGATATCCTCGTCAAGGTTGACAGCTAGCTGAGCGGCTAGCACACCGGTTTTGTCGGTGAGGTTCATGGCCTTGATGCCCATGCCGTTGCGGCCCTGCTCCCGGTATTCGTCGGGATCGGTGCGTTTGCCGTAGCCATTGGTGGTAATGGCAAGCACCTGCTGGCCCTCTAGCAGCATAGACATGTCGATGATCTCGTCGTCCTCTCGCAGCCGCATGGCGTGTACGCCCATGCCGGTACGGCCGATGATGCGCACGGCGCTTTCGTTAAAGCGGAGGGCACGGCCCAGACGGCTTGCGATGATCATGGACATGGTACCATCGGTCAGGTTGACGGAAACCAGCTCGTCATCCTCCTTGAGGGTGATGGCGATCAGCCCCGCCTTGCGCAGATTGGCAAACTCGCTGTAGGGCGTGCGCTTCATCATGCCCTTGCGGGTCATCATGACCAAATAATGCTCCTTGGCGTCCTTTGGCACGGGAATCATCGCGGTGACCTTTTCATCCCCGGCGATCTGCAGCAGGTTTACAATGGCCATGCCTCTGGCTGTACGCCCCGCCTCAGGAATCTGGTAGCATTTCAGTGTATAGACCCGTCCGCGGTTCGTAAAGAACATGATGTCCTCGTGGGTATTTACAATTATTAACCGCTCCACGAAGTCCTCTTCCCGGGTGGTCATGCCGCTAACGCCCTTGCCGCCGCGATGCTGCGCCCGATAGGTGCTCTTGGGCAGACGCTTCACATAGCCGAAGTGAGTCATGGTGACAGCCATATCGTCGGACTGAATCAAGTCCTCGATGTCGATTTCGCCCTCCATATGGGTTAGCTCGGTACGACGGTCGTCGCCGAACTTGTCTCGGATGGCTCCCATTTCTTCCTTGATAACGCCCATAAGCAGCGCTTCGTTTTCTAGAAGGCTACGCAGATAAGCGATGGTCTTTTCCAGCTCCGCGTATTCTTCCTCCAAGCGCTCCCGCTCTAAGCCGGTCAAGCGAGCCAGACGCATATCCAGAATGGCCTGAGCCTGCTTGTCGCTAAATTCGAAGGTTTCGATCAAGCGAGTACGGGCGGTGTTCACGTCCGGGCTCTTCTTGATGATGTCAACGATTTCGTCGATATGGTCCAGCGCTTTGAGCAGACCTTCTAAAATGTGAGCGCGGGCTTCCGCTTTTCCCAAGTCGTACTGGGTGCGGCGGGTGACAACCTCCTTTTGGTGGCGGAGGTAATGGTAGATCATTTCCCGCAAGGTGAGAACCTTAGGCTCTCCGTCCACCAACGCTAGCATGTTAGCGCCGAAGGTTTCCTGCATGGAGGTGTGCTTGTATAAATAGTTGAGCACGATGGTGGGATGAACGTCCCGCTTAAGCTCGATGGCGATACGCATGCCGTTACGGTCGCTCTCGTCCCGAATGTCGGAAATGCCGTCCAGCCGCTTTTCGTGCACCAGCTCGGCAATACGCTCCACCAGCTTGGCCTTGTTGACCATGTAGGGGATTTCCGTAACTACGATGCGGTTGCGATTGTTAGGCATCGCCTCGATCTCGGTACGGGCGCGTACTAAAATCCGCCCGCGCCCGGTGTGGTAAGCAGCCCGAACGCCCGCGTGGCCCAGAATAATACCCCCCGTGGGGAAATCCGGTCCCTTGATGAACTGCATAAGGTCGTCAACCGTGCAATCGGGATGATCGATCATATGGATGCACGCATCCACCACCTCTCGCAGATTATGAGGCGGAATGTTGGTGGCCATGCCCACAGCAATACCGCTGGAGCCGTTCACCAGTAGGTTGGGAAAGCGGCTGGGCAGTACGGAGGGCTGCAGAAGCGTTTCGTCAAAGTTGGGGTAGAAGTCTACCGTGTCCTTGTCGATCTCGCCGATCAGGTTCATGGTAAGCTTGGACATTCTTGCTTCCGTATAACGCATGGCAGCTGCGCCGTCACCGTCCACAGAACCAAAGTTGCCCTGCCCTTCCACGAGCAGATAGCGGATATTAAAGTCCTGCGCCAGACGTACCATAGCGTCGTAAACGCTGCTGTCGCCGTGAGGATGGTATTTACCCAAAACGTCGCCGACGATACGGGCGCTTTTACGGAAGGGCTTATCGGGGGTCATGCCCAACTCGTTCATGGCATAAAGAATACGCCTGTGAACCGGCTTTAGCCCGTCGCGAACATCCGGCAAGGCACGGGTAATGATAACCGCCATGGCATAGCTGATAAAGGACTTTTTCAGCTCGTGTTCCAGATCGGTTGGGATCAGCTTATCGTTAATCGTGGATGGCATGAGTAGGAATCAACTCCTTATTAGATTGCGAAAAAGAGAAATACGTAAAAACCGGCAAAAATAGCATTCTGTCAACAAACGCGAGCCGTGGGGCCTTGGCAACACCCACCAAACAAAACTACCCACCCTCTGCGCGGCCGCGCCGCGCAATCCGGAATGTAAGGTCACAGCCCCTGCGACAGTACTCCGTGAATAAACGCGAGCCATGGGGCCTGTCGCCCCATGGCGGCCTTGGCTGCGCCCACCAAACAAACTACCCACCCTCTGCGCGGCAGCGCCGCGCAGTCCGGGGTGCAGGGGCACAGCCCCTGCGACAGTACTCCGTGAATAAACGCGAGCCGTGGGGCCTGTCGCCCCATGGCGGCCTTGGCTGCACCCACCAAACAAACTACCCACCCTCTGCGCGGCCGCGCCGCGCAGTCCGGGGTGCAGGGGCACAGCCCCTGCGACAGTACTCCGTGAATAAACGCGAGCCGTGGGGCCTGTCGCCCCATGGCGGCCTTGGCTGCGCCCACTGAACAAAACTACCCACCCTCTGCGCGGCCGCGCCGCGCAATCCGGAGTGTAAGGTCACAGCCCCTGCGACAGCATTCGGTCAATAAACGCGAGCCGTGGGGCCTGTCGCCCCATGGCGGCCTTGGCAACACCCACCAAACAAACTACCCACCCTCTACGCGGCCGCACCGCGCAGTCCGGGGTGCAAGGGCACAGCCCCTGCGACAGTACTCCGTGAATAAACGCGAGCCGTGGGGCCTCTCGCCCCATGGCGGCCTTGGCTGCACCCACCAAACAAACTACCCAACCTCTGCGCGGCAGCGCCGCGCAGTCCGGGGTGCAGGGGCACAGCCCCTGCTAGAAGTCGAGGTCGGTAACTAGCTTGGCGTTTTCTTCAATGAATTCTTTGCGGGGTTCCACTTTTTCGCCCATGAGGAGGCTCATGATCTCGTCGGCGGCCATTGCGTCGTCTACGGTGATCTGCATCATGGTGCGGGTGTCAGGGTTCATGGTGGTTTGCCAGAGCTGCTCGGAGCTCATTTCTCCTAAGCCTTTGTAACGCTGGATGTCTGGCTTGGGATCGCGGCCGATCTCGTTCATGAGCTTTTCAAGCTCGTCGTCGTTGTAGACGTAGTATTCCTTCTTGCCCTTGGTAACCTTGTATAGAGGGGGCATGGCGGCGTAAACATAGCCCTTTTCAATGAGGGGCCGCATGTAGCGGTAGAAGAAGGTGAGCATTAAAATACGGATGTGCGCTCCGTCCACATCGGCATCGGTCATGCAGACGATACGGTGGTAACGAAGCTTTTCCAGATTAAACTCGTCGCCGTAGCCGCAGCCAAAGGCGGTGATCATGGCCTTGATTTCGTTGTTGGATAGGGCGCGGTCAATCCGAACCTTCTCAACGTTAAGAATCTTGCCGCGAAGGGGAAGGATGGCCTGAAACATGCGGTCGCGGCCCGTTTTGGCGCTTCCACCGGCACTGTCGCCCTCAACGATAAAGATTTCACATTTTTCTGGATCCCGCTCGGTGCAGTCGGCTAGCTTGCCGGGCAGAGCCGCGGATTCTAGAACGGTCTTGCGGCGGGTGAGCTCTCGCGCCTTGCGGGCGGCTTCCCGGGCGCGGGCGGCTCCTACACAGCGCTCCAGAATCATTTTGCCGATGGTGGGATTCTCGCCTAAATAGGTGGATAGCTTGTCGTAAACAATGGAGTCTACAATGCCGCGCACCTCGCTGTTGCCAAGCTTGGACTTGGTCTGGCCTTCAAACTGCGGCTCCATTAGCTTGACGCTGATGACGGCAGCTAGGCTTTCGCGCACATCCTCGCTCTTTAGGTTGGTGTCCGCTGCTTTGAGGAAACCAAATTGACGGCCATATTCGTTGATGGCGCGGGTCAGCGCGGTGGAAAAGCCGGTCAGGTGCGTGCCGCCCTCCGGGGTGTGGATGTTGTTGGCAAAGGTGTAGATGTTTTCCTGATAGGTATCGTTGTACTGTAGGGCAACCTCCACGGTGGTACCCTTTACAACGCCTTCCACATAGATAGGTTCCTCAAAAAGAACCTCTTTGTTTTTGTTTAGGTATTTGACAAACTCAATAATGCCGCCCTCGTAGTGGTAGATACGCTCGGTGGCTGGCTCGGTGCGCTCGTCAGTCAAAGTGATGCGAATACCTTTGTTTAAAAAGGCCATTTCCCGAATACGGGCTTTTAAGATGTTGAACTGAAAATCACCCGTTTCAAAAATGCCGTCGGGGTTTTCTTCGCAACGAGTATCCGGCCAAAATTGGATGGTAGTGCCGGTGCGGTCGGTCTCGCCGATCACTTTGAGATCGTAGAGAATTTTACCGCGCTGGTACTCCTGCTGATAAATTTTTCCATCCTGATAAACAGTGACCATAAAATGACGGCTGAGGGCGTTGACAACGCTGGCGCCTACCCCGTGAAGACCGCCGGATACCTTGTAGCCTTCTCCCCCGAATTTGCCGCCGGCATGCAGCACCGTTAGGCAAACCTCAACGGCGGGGCGACCTAGCTTGGGATGAATGCCCACGGGGAAACCGCGGCCGTTGTCGCGTACCTCGCAGGAGCCGTCCTTGTGCAAAAAGATATTAATGTCCGTACAGTAGCCTGCCAAGGCTTCATCAATGGCATTATCTACGATTTCGTATACGCAGTGATGTAGACCGCGAAAATCGGTGCTGCCTATGTACATGCCGGGACGCTTCCGCACGGCCTCCAAGCCCTCCAGCACCTGAATTTGAGTTTCGTCATAGACGTTTTCCTCAACGGCGGTGACGGAGGTGGCAGAGGCATGGGCCTCCGTTTGGTCGTTTTGCATTTCCGCGTCGGGCAGAATGCCTTCGTTCATCTCAGGGGTTTGGTCGGTCAAATTGGTACACTCCCTCTTGGCGTTCACGCCTGTTTTCATTTATGGGGGCTGACCATTGGCATGTGATTTTTCTTAGCTTATACACACCTTAGGCAACCAATCTATTATACCATTTTTACAGCTTGAATGCAAATTGCTTCATTATTATAGTGCGTCGTTTTGGAGCAAGTTTTGGAGCGTTAGGTGTGCGTTGATGGATAAACAAAAACCCGCCCTGATAAAGGGCGGGTAGAGGAGAAAAGAGAATGATTATTTGACGATATAGGTATTGTAGTCGCTTTCGCTAAAGGTGCCGGTGACAGCCTTGCCGGTCGCTGACTGCCAGTTCTTCAAGGCTGTTTCAGTGGAGGCGCCGAAGGTACCGGCTGCGTCCGTATTGGTATAGCCTAAACTGTCTAGGAATTGCTGCATGTGCTTGACCTCTTCGCCGGTGCTACCCTTGGCTAGCAGCATACTTTTTGAAACTTGAGTACTGCTTTGGGCGCTATTCAGCTTAGCCAGCGTTTTGGTACCGGCGATTCCGTCGGCATATAGCTTGTTGTCGCGCTGGAAACTTTTGACGGCCTTAAAGGTTAGGTCGCCGTATACGCCGTCAATCGTTCCGTTAAAATAGCCCGCTGCCTTTAAGGCCTTTTGCAGGTCGGTTACTCTGGAGCCGGAATTGCCGTAGCGCAGGGAGCGGGGATTGGTGGTCGTTGTTTGCTTGAGGGCGGTGTTGCTGGTGGAATTCAAGGTTTTGGTCGTGCCTTCATAAAGCGCGGTAAGGGTTTTGTTGCCAGGTCTGCCATCGCTTTTCAAGCCCATGGAGGATTGAAAATTCTTAACGGCCGCTTTGGTGCTCGGCCCAAATTTTCCGTCAATATCACCGCTATAAAAGCCTTTATTCTTCAACGCTTTTTGCATTTGGCGCACAGCGTCGCTTTGCTGACCATAGGGAATGGTACTATAGGCAAAAGCCGTAGCAAGAACAGATAAGGTAAGAATGCTAACCATTAGAAAGGCAAAAAGCTTTAGCCATTTAGCGCGTGACATGAAAATACCTCCCTTTTCTTGGAAACCATGCAGTGGTGAGACGCACGATAATTTACAATTATACAAACTCATTATAGTTCATATGGTTCGATTTGCCAAGGGTTTTGTGATCATTGTTACAAAATAAATACAGAATGGCTGTGATAACCTTCACGGCTATTCTGTATTTATTTTGCCTGTAAGCAATTAAACTTTTTTTGCTGTAAGAAGAAAACACGCGGAACTTCATGTTCAGCCCTTAATCGCTCCGGCAACCATACCTGACACAAAGTATTTCTGCATAAAGATAAAGAAAAGCGTGATCGGCATAATTGCGAGGGTCAAAGAAGCAATTCCATAATCCCAGCGAGTATAATACGAGGAAAAGAATGAATATACGGCTGTAGTCAGGGTTTTGTTTTGGGCAGAACGCAGTAGCAGGCTGGGCAGCGTATAGTCGTTCCATACCCAGAGCGTGAACAAGACAACGATGCTCGCAGTCGTGCTGCTCATCAGGGGAAAGACGATCTGAAAAAAGACGCGAAACGGGCCGCAACCATCAATAATAGCCGATTCTTCCAACGCCCGAGGAACGGTCTTTACAAAGCCGTGGTATACGAAAACTGCGAAGGGAGCATAGAGCGGGACAAGCGTAATCATATACCCCAGTAGATTGTCCGATTGTCCAAGCCGATGTACCACCTGATAGACGGGCAGCATAATGCTTTGAAAAGGGATGATCATGGATGCTAGCAGACAAACGATGAATACTTTGCTCTTGCGGTCATCCACTCGTGATAGCTTATAGCCGCACATGGCGCTTAGCACAACTGCTACAACAACCACGACAATGGCGGAAAGGATTGTGTTCTTTAGGATGGTAAGATAGTTCATGGAATCCCAGACGTATAATAGGCTGTCTAAATAAAAGGAATCAGGAAAGGCGAAGGTATTTGTTAGAATTTTTTTGAATGGCTTAAATGCGTTAATGACCACGACGTAAACGGGCATAATCATTAACAAGGCGGCGAGCAATCCCAATAGCTCTAACAGGATATGCCGAATCCATTTTTGGGTCTTGCTACGCATTATAGATCAACCTCCCGCTTTTTCGTATATCCTACCTGAAACAAAGTGATGATCATTACGATTAGTAGTAGAATCATAGCCTTTGCTGATCCATAACCCATTTTACTGTTGGAAAACAGCTCTGTATAAACATCCAATGCTAATGCAACGGTAGACTTACCTGGGCCACCGTTTGTGAGCGATACATTCATATCAAACAGGCGGAATGCATTGGCTGTGGACATAAATAGATTAATGGTGATCGATGGCATCAAAAGCGGTAGCGTTATATAGCGAAACCGGGCTAATCCGTTGGCTCCATCAATGGCTGCAGCTTCTTGATAGGCGGCGTCAATGCTGTTTAGTCCTGAAAGATAAATAAGCATATAGTAACCTACGCTTTGCCAGAGACTCACCATCAAGATAGCATAGAAGGCGTTTGTCGGATCTGATAGCCATTTGATTTGAAACAAACCGATGGGAATTGCACTATATAAAGCTTTCGTACCTTGATTGAAAATAAACACCCAAACAAAGCCAACTACGATGCCGCTGATGATGTTGGGTAGAAAAAAGCAGGTGCGCATCATGTTGCGTACACGCAACTTGCTATTGACCCATAACGCCACGAAGATGGCTAACACATTGCCTAGAATGACGCTGAAAATGGCATACCGTGCGCTGAACCACATAGCTTGAAAATAGTCTTTATCTTGAAACAATCGAATATAGTTGTTTATACCTATGAATGTGGGGCTTTTATTCACGCCATTCCAATCAAGCAGCGAGTAGTAGGCGCACATGCCCACGGGAATGATAAAATATATGATATATAACGCCAATACAGGTAAGACAAATACCCAATAGACGTATTTTTTTTCTTTCATGGTTACGTCCTTTCCCAATTATTGTTAATGCATATTCTCCGCGTTTGGACAGCTACATTAACCAATTTGGAGTTTTTCGAAAAAATCCGGAATCTCAGTTGCCTAAGATTCCGGATGGACGGCTCGGAACCGTTATTTGGTGAGATCAGCCCAGATGGTATCCATTTGAGCGAGTACATCGGCAGCCGTCAGATTACCCAAGATATATTCCTGATACAGCTTGCCTGCTTCGCCGCGGAAACCGTCCGGCCAGGTGGGCCAAGGCCAAGAAAAAACATTTCCATCCTGCATTGCCGCATAGGGAGCAATACACAGCGGATTGGAACTGCCATCGTACTCCCAGCCCTTGAATACAGGGATTACTTTATAGGTGTTAAGTAAGATTTCCTTCGCGCCTTCATCGGTGGCAAGCCAGTTTAGAATGTCAATGGCGATATCTGCATTGGCGCTTCCCTTGCCCACATGCCATACGCCGTTCACATCAACCGCCATGCGGTTTTCGCTTACGTCGTCGCTAACAATCGTGCCAATCATGCCAAGTTGTAGCTCGGGATCAATGCTTTTGAGGGTATCCCATACCCAATCGCCTTCGAACATCATAGCGCCTTCCCCTAAGGCAAAGGCTGTGCAAGCCTCGTTCCAGCCATAGCTTAGCGGATCATCCTGACCATACTGCAACATCAAATCGAGAATTTCAAAGCTGCGAAGCATTTGCTCGTTACCGGCAAAGGTTGCAGTACCGGCATATAAACCGTCGGTGAAAGACGCAGTGTCGGGAATTGTTGCGTAACCGCCGCAGGCAAGGAACTGCCCCAACAGCCAATCATCTTTAAACTCGTTCACAAAAGGGGTGACGCCTTGGGCTTTCAAGGCTTCGCAGACGGCCTTCAGCTCGGTTAAGGTAGTCGGTTCGGTTAAACCATACTGCTCAAAAATCGCCTTGTTGTAAAGAATGCCTTCCGACTGAAACGTTACAGGCAAGCCGACGATCTTGCCATCAAGCGTAATGCAGTTGAGCGAAGCATCCACCAGTTGATCCACGAAGGGCTGATCAGACAGATCGGTTAGATAATCAGCATATGTTTTCATGTTGTTATAGCCTTCGGTCATGAAAATCTCAGGCACATCACCCGCTGTAAACATAGCCTTGAGAACCTCTGTCAGATTGGTGCCGTTGACCTCGGCGGTAATCTTGACGTCAGGATGCTGTTCCATGTACAGCTCTGTAAGCTGCGATACAGCCTCGGCTGCCTCGATTTGAAATTGCATCCAAGCGACATCTTTGGACTCGTCAGCAATTGCGCTTGTACCAATGATACCGCAAATCAGGACAGCGACCAGAAAAAGAGAGATACGCTTTAGCATGGGGAAACCTCCTTATTTAGTTGATGAATTCATTATAGTGAATGTACATAGGTATCGCTATGGGAATAATTGATCAAATCCGGCGAAATATTGACCGTATCATGCTTTAAACGATGGAGCAGGCTCCAATCGGGCTCCGTGGACGGCGATGCAGCTTATCGATCGGAAACGTCATGATACCGGCGATATTCACCTGGCGTAACATTATATCGCTTTTTAAAGGCTTTGCTGAGGTAGTTGCCGCAGCTAAAGCCTGATCGTACGCTGATTTCATCTATACTAAGTCCCGTCGCATGCAATAGCTCGCATACATGATCCAGCCGCATTTCGTTGATATAATCAAAAAGCTTCATGCCATACTTTTTTCTAAATAGCCTTGAAACGTGCTCTTTGGACACAAAGAAAAGACTTGCTATCTGCTCAAGTGTAAGCGCCAGCGCATAGTTGTGATCAATGTACTTTTTAATATCTTGGATTAACTTGCCGCTGCCGGCTTCCGTCCCGGCATCCGTCCCGGCATCCGTGAGCTCCTCGTTATCTCCGCGGCTTTCCAACGCGTTGTAAATTTCCAATAGATTTCGGTTGAGTTCCTCGCGTTTAACGGGCTTTAGAAGATAGTTTTGTACGCGCGATATAATGGCTTGGTGTGTATACTCAAAATCGGTATGACCGCTAACGACCAATATATATGGCTCGCAGGACATGGTGGATAGTTCTTTTAAAAAGGCGACTCCGTCAATTTCTGGCATGTTCATATCGGTGATAATCACGTCAATGGCGTGATTTTTAATTATATCCAATGCCATAGCGGATGAATCCGCTTCCAATATCGTTCCCATGTTCAATTGATCCCAATCTCCCAGCTTTTTGAGTACCATTCGGGATGGACGTTCATCATCTACCAGTAATACGGTGTACATACTCGTGAGCCTCCTTTGCCATATCAATTTGAATTTTTATCGCTGTTCCAACGCCTTCCTCACTTCGTATCTCAAATTTCATTTTGTCTTCAAAGATAAGATATAGCCGTAGATATACGTTACTAATTCCCACATGCTCGCTGATGCTTTCCATGGTTTGAGCATCTCTTAACCAGCTGCGAACCTTGTCCAGTCGTTCTGTCGACATTCCCGTGCCGTTGTCCCGTACGATTAGCGTTAGCGTCTGTTCCTCCATTTGGATGTTGATCACTACGCTTAGTTGATCTGTCCCGCTGCGCAGCCCATGTTCAATGGAATTTTCTACAAGCGGCTGTAGAATTAAATTGGGGATTTCGGTTTTCAGCAGGGCGGGGGCTACGGAAACAGAGAATTGCAGTTTCTCTCCATAACGAATTTGTTGTAAATAAATGTAGTTTTTAAGATTTTCTATCTCTGTACCCAGGGGGACTCGTTGAAGATCCGCACGATAGCTGTAATGCATCAAATCTGCCAATACGGTGATGGCGTTGTATACATCCATATTGTCTTTTTCCAATGCAAGGTTACCAATGGATTGAAGTAAGTTGTTCATAAAATGTGGGTTGATCTGAGCGCGGAGCGCTACGATTTGGGCATTCTTGGCCAATAATCGGTTGGAAAAATCAGAGTTGATTAAATGGTCGATGCTGTCTGACATTTCGTTAAACTTATCGGCTAGTCTGCCAATTTCATCATTACGATGATATTTGATATGAGGGAAACGTTCGCCGTTTTTCATTACGGAAATCGCATCGGAAACATTAACGACCGGACGGATGACCTCTCGGTTTAGAAGAATAACTAAAATGCCGGCTAAAATAACGGATACGCCAATCATACAAACAATGTTTATCCAAACCGCATGTACTACAGAAGCTTCGATGGTATGCATATCAATCACACGCCGAATGGTTAATCCGTTAAAGATGGTTTGACTAAAAATAAGGTATTTCTTTCCATCCGCTTCTCCATAACCATAGCTTTCCATCGGCTCGGGAGCATCCATTTGCAACCGGGAAAAGAGCGCGGAGGCGGACGAATAAAGCGTATCTCCATCCTTTAAAAGAATGGCGACGTCGTTTTGGTTGCTCACGCTTAACAAGCTGACCAAACGCTCAGGCGCGATTTGTAAACTGATGATGGCTTGGCATACCGTACCGCCAACATTTCGCATTACGCGATTGAACGTAAAAACATGGTCCAGTTTAACCTGCCCAGTACCTAATGAAAAATCAATTCTAGGCGCCACCTTTCCTATGCTAACGAGACCTTCCGAATACAATGCCTGTTGATACCACTCTGCGTTTTCTACCTTTCGGTTAATCATTATGGTGCTTACCAAAACACGCGGAATGGAGTACAGATATCCATTACCGGGAATGTAGAGATAAATTTGTTGGATTTCATTATGGCCCGACGTCATTAAACGTAAGAGGCCTTCAATATAATCTTGCGCTGTGGCGCTGTTGCGATTAAATAATATATTGGAACAGAGCTTATCATCCAAAAAGATAGCCGCACATAATGAAGACAACTCCTGAAGATAGTAATTTACGTTGTCAGCATCTTTTTTCATAAGGGCAAGTTCCGTCTCGATTTGCGAGTTGCGCTCGTTTTGATATAAATACTTGGCGACTGAAAAACTGGCAAGCGCGAGAAAAGCCAAAGCAGCAATGACTGCAATTGCCAGAACCCGTATCGATAAACTGTTCCTTTTTTTCATAATTCTGCTCCTTCCTTTTAACTGAGCAGTACTTTATCCGCTGGGACAGAACGGCCATCCAGCTTAACGCAAAGACCTACCTGATCATATTGAGTTCCATCCGCGTCATATTGCACAGACAGAAGATGCTCACCAACGGGTAAACCCTCCAGTCGAAAAAAGGGTAACCCGTCCGCAAGCGGCTGAACAGATAACAAGTCTTCCTTATCCAAGCGCACACCACACAGACCGGTTATAATCATATCACAATAGCCGGAATGATTGTAGTCCTTTCCGCGCTCAAAGCCGCCGATTTCTTTTGGCCACCCCTGAGATTCCAGAATTCTACGGCTTAGCCATTCTCCTGTCATCGGATCCAGATTTTCGTCAATCCAACATACGACGCGCCCATCTGGAAGCGTTCGATGATGGGAATGAGCATATGTCTTTAGCAGCTTCATATAATCCTGTTGGTTAAAATCGCAAGGCGAATAGCGATGTAAAAGATGTTCTGCCGCCAGTAAGGTCTGCGATGTTGCAAAAGGCCAGGAGGGCCCATTCCAAAGGCATTCGTGATCTGCTGGGTATTGATAGCGGGGATGGCTTTGATCCGCTGTCGTCGGTCCGTAGGGCGCTTGAAAACAGGCGCTTTCTTTTAAACGGTTAAATGCGATGCTTTGCGCCGCTGTAGGAATGTCAAAACACCATGGGATAAAGCCGATTTCTTCCATCACATTGTGTTCTTTTGGAACTTCGCAGGGTTTGTGGTATAAAAGCGGCTCGCGGGCAGAGCGCAAAGGGAGCGCTTTATAAAAACCGTCTTGCTCATCCCATAACATACGCCGCATTGTGCCTTGAAGAGACTTTGCCTTTGCTTCATACAAATTTGACAGTGCATCCATGTGCGCCCATCTTGCAATGATGGAGATGCTTTTCGCATTGGCATACATATAACTGTTAAGCGTTGGGCGAAGCCCGTCTCCGCTAATCGAATACTCCATCGCATCCCGGTCGTCGCAGGACCAGAAAAGACCGCTGGAATGCAGATGCGTTTTTTCACGCTGCTCATAGAAAGCCACAAGAGGCGATAGCAATTCCACGGCAAGAGCACGGTCTAAGGTTGCAGCGCAGGCATCTAATACGCTTTGGCCAATCCAGCAGCTGTAGGACTGAACATCGCCGCTACCGCCAAGCCAAAAACGCAGTTCATCCGGAAGATACCGATGCCTGTTACGCAGCCAACGTGCTTCCCGAACATGAAAGCCAAGTGCGCAATTGATTGAATTATAGGCCCCAGCCCATGGCACATCGGGCTGAAATTCGGTAATGATATACCCTTCCGGCGTATGCTTTATGTGCTTTTGTAAGATCCACCAGCGGAAATAGTAAATTTCTTCAATTTCTTTGTCGGCGCATTCAAACAGCGGAATGTTTTCTGCCATCCATTCAATCGAATGCATAGTATCTTTGGGCTCTGCGAACGCATCCTCCTCGCTGAAACGTCGGACATAGTCATACAGTTTACTCTTTAAATCCATCATGGTAACACTCTCCTTTATCTTATTATACTAAAGGAAATGATGTGGACAAGCTTACCTAAGAAACACATCAAGAAAATACACATAATGGCTTGCTTTTTACCAGTAGCTAACTGTTTGCCCGTGCTATACTGTTTTCATTGGGCAGAAATGTAAAAGAGGACAAAGCAATTTGTCCTACAATGACGAGAAGAGGTAAAGGGCATGCCGGGATGCACGGATTGGAAACATCTCTATTTGGAAGAGTATCAACAGTTACAGGAAGAGGGATACCCAGTTGGAAATTCGGCTTCACCTGAAAAGGATGAACGCTATTTACCGATAGCGTCAAGCGTTGCTGTATCGGATGATGCGCAAACCGACCTTCTGTGGAAAGAAAGCTATGAGAAGCTATGGAAAATCCGCGAGAAGGGGATACGTTCGGACTATCCGTACCAAGAGCCGGACGCCCTAGAGGAAATTTGGAAAAGTGCCTGTCCCATGACCTTTCCCAAATTATCGAAGGAGGAATACGAGAAGCGTATTTACGGGGCTTGGTTTGGACGCATCAGTGGGATTGTATTAGGAAAACCGTTGGAGATGGGGTTGAACCGCCGCAAAATTGAGAAATATCTGCGTAGTACCAATAACTATCCCTTGCATGATTGGGTTGCCGAATACTCAAAGTCAATGGATTTTAAGCTTCGAGAGGACTGTATTCCATCAACGCATGGGCATGTAGCTTACGCTCAGAGTGATGATGATATTCACTATACGGTCTTAGCCCTGCTTCTCGCAGAGCAGAAGGGCCTTGACTTTACAGCTATGGATGTAGGGGAAAACCTTCTCAATAATGTGCCCTATCATTGGCTGTGGTGCTCCTCCCGTCAAATGTATTATCATCTTGTGAAAATGAGTGAAGTTCCCGAACTCAAGGAGCGCTTGGATTCTCTGAAGCTTTTTATGAACCCCTTTCGCGAATGCATCGATGGACAGATTAGCGCAGATTTCTGGGGATATATTCAACCGGGATCACCAGCCAAAGCGGCGATGCTTGCGCACCGGGCTGCCAGCTTTTCGCTTGTGAAGAACGGCGTCTATGGCGCGATGTTTGTTGCTGGTTGCATTGCCTCTGCGTTAACCCCAAACCCTAGCATAGAGCAAATACTGGACGGTGGTCTTAGCGTAATACCATGTCAAAGTCGGTTGTATGAAGCGATAACGCGGGTACGAGACTGGTATAACGGATGTAAAGAATGGACGCAGGTATGTGATCAGATTGAAAAGGTTTACGGGCATTTACCATTTGGCGGCACGATCAACAACCTTTCGCTGACTGTGCTGGCACTGCTGGAGGGGCGCTTGGATCATGCGCGCACGATTGAAACAGCGGTAATGTGTGGAACGGATACGGACTGTAATGCAGGTACAGCAGGCAGCATTGTTGGAGCAGCGGTCGGATACGACAAGCTGGACGCCCGTTGGATAGCGCCCCTGCAGGATCGTGTCAAGACGGTTGTGGCTGGCTTTGGGGAAGGGAGTATTCACTCTCTGTGCGATAGAACCATAGCCGTATGTATTCGACAGTCCTCCCCCTTTACACGATCTTAACATTCCCATGCTTCTTCCCTTAACAATGGACTGGTATTCTTATACCCGTACCAAGAAGAAAGGAAGTAAAGAAGAATGAAGAGGACTATGGGAATTTTGTTGAGCATGGTTTTGGGCTTGGGTTTGGTTTCAGGCGCGGTTGCGGAGTTTGACTACGCACAGGAGATCACGGTGGTCAGCCGGGAAGAGGGCAGCGGAACCCGCGGCGCTTTCGTAGAGCTGCTGGGCGTAGAAAAGAAGGATGAGAACGGCACGAAGGTTGATTACACCACCGAGGAAGCCGTTATCACCAACAACACCAATGTGATGATGACCACCGTAGCCGGCAACGAGGCTGCCATCGGATATTCCAGCATGGGCTCCCTCAACGACACCGTAAAGGCGCTGCAAGTGGACGGCGTTGACGCTACGGTTGCGAACATTCAGGCTGGAACCTATACGGTCGCTCGCCCCTTCAACATTGCCACCAAGGGTGACGTTCAAGGAGCTGCCGCTGATTTCATCGCCTATATTTTGAGCGCCGAGGGTCAGGCTGTGGTGTCTGATAACGGCTACATCCCGCTGGAAACCGCCGAAGCTTATGCAGGCTCTCAGGTAAGCGGCAAGGTGATCGTGGCTGGTTCCTCCTCCGTAACGCCCGTCATGGAAAAGCTTAAGGAAGCTTATGCCGCTTTGAACCCCAATGCTGAGATTGAGATTCAACAGAGCGATTCCACCACCGGCATGCAGAGCGCTATCGACGGTGTGTGCGATATTGGCATGGCCAGCCGTGCGCTGAAAGATAGCGAGACCGAAGCGGGTCTTACCGGTATCACCATCGCCCAAGACGGCATTGCCATCATCGTGAACACCGCAAACCCGGTGGAAACCATGAGCGTGGACGAGATCGAGCAGATCTTCGTAGGCGAAACCACCACTTGGGAAAGCTTCAATAAGTAACATGGGGAAGCAGTTCAAAGAAAAGGCCATGCGGTGCGTATTTTGCGCAGCCGCATGCGCCTGTATCATCGCTGTTTTGTTGATCTGTCTGTTTCTCTTCGCAAACGGCTTGCCTTTCTTTGGCAAGGTGGACGCGCTCAGCTTCCTGACCGGGGAGAAATGGAAACCCACCAACGGCGTGTTCGGTATTTTGCCCATGATATTAGGCAGCCTTTATGTCACCGGCGGGGCGCTGGTATTGGGCGCTCCCTTAGCCATACTGACCGCTGTGTACATGGTTCGGTTCTGTCCTAAACGGTTGTATCGCGTGCTTAAGCCCTGTGTGGCGCTGCTGGCGGGAATCCCCTCGGTGGTGTACGGCTTTTTCGGATTGAGCGCGCTGGTTCCCTTTGTGAAGGAGACCTTCGGCGGGAATGGGAATAGCATGCTGACGGCGTGCATTCTGCTGGCGATGATGATTCTGCCCACCATTATTCAGGTGGCGGAATCCGCGATTCGCTCGGTGCCCGAAAGCTATTACGAGGGTAGCCTTGCATTGGGAGCCACAAGGGAGAGCAGCGTGTTTCGGGCTGTGCTTCCCGCCTCCAGGTCGGGCATTCTGGCAGCGATTATTCTGGGCGTAGGCCGCGCTGTGGGCGAAACCATGGCGGTGATGATGGTGGCTGGAAATCAGGCGAGAATGCCTGCGGGAATCCTCAAGGGCGTGCGTACCATGACCGTGAATATCGTTATGGAAATGGGCTATGCCGCCGACCTCCATCGGGAGGCGCTCATTGCCACAGGCGTGGTGCTGTTCGTGTTTATTCTGCTGATCAACGCCCTTTTCTCCGTTTTGAACAGGAGGCAGACTCAATGAGGCGATATATCCAAAACTTCCGGCGCTATCCTGGCTCCGGGCTGCTGCACCTGATCTGTACGGTTTCTATGGGGCTTGTGGCTGGAACCTTCCTCTTGCTGGTGGGATATATTCTGATTACCGGCGTGCCGGAGCTTAAGTGGAGCCTGTTCAGCTTGGAGTATAACAGCGACAACGTCAGTCTTTTCCCGGCGCTGGTGAATACGCTCTTGATGACGGGGTTAAGCCTGCTTATCGCCGCGCCGCTGGGAATTGGCGGAGCGATTTATCTGGCGGAATACGCCAATCGGGGCAGCAAGCTGGTCAAGGCTGTTAGGCTGACCGCCGAAACCTTGTCCGGCATTCCGTCTATTCTGTATGGCCTTTTCGGGATGATGTTCTTTGTGACCAGCCTGAAATGGAGCTATTCGCTGCTGGCTGGCGGCATGACGCTGGCGATCATGATTTTGCCCCTCATACTGCGTACCACCGAGGAGGCGCTGCTTTCCATCCCGGACAGCTATCGGGAGGGCAGCTTCGGTTTGGGCGCGGGGCGGCTTCGCACGGTGATGAAAATCGTGCTTCCTCCCGCAGGCTCCGGCATTTTGGCGGGGATTATTCTGGCCATCGGCCGCGTGGTGGGAGAGACGGCAGCCCTCATCTATACGGCGGGTACGGTGGGCAATCTGCCGGACAGCCTGATGTCCTCCGGTAGGACGTTGGCGGTGCACATGTATGTGCTGTCCGGCGAGGGCTTGCATGTTAAGGAAGCCTCCGCCACTGCGGTGGTGCTGCTGGTGATTGTGGCTGGCATGAACGCCTTGAGCGCCGCCGTCGCCAAAAAATTGACGAAAGGCTAAGCTATGGACAAACTCAAGATAGACCATCTGGATTTATACTATGAGCAGTTTCATGCCTTGAAGGATGTGAACCTCACCATTCAGCGCAACGCCATCGCCGCGTTTATCGGCCCCTCGGGCTGCGGAAAAAGCACGCTGCTGAAAACGCTTAATCGCATGAACGATTTGATCCCCGGCTGCAAAATCACTGGGGAGGTCAAGCTGGACGGGGAAAATATTCTGGCTCCCGATACCGACGTAAATCTGCTGCGTAAGCGGGTGGGTATGGTGTTTCAAAAGCCGAATCCCTTTCCCATGAGCATCTACGATAACATCTGCTACGGCCCGCGCACCCATGGCGTACGGGGACGAGCAAGGCTGGACGAGCTGGTGGAAACCTCGCTGCGAAATGCCGCTATCTGGGAGGAACTAAAGGATCGGCTGAACAAAAGCGCCATGTCGCTTTCCGGCGGGCAGCAGCAACGGCTGTGTATAGCAAGGGCGCTGGCGGTGCAGCCGGAGGTATTGCTGATGGACGAGCCGACCTCCGCGCTGGATCCTATCTCCACCGCAAAGATCGAGGAGCTGGCCATGACCCTGAAAGAGAAGTATACCATTGTGATGGTGACCCATAACATGCAGCAGGCGCTGCGCATTTCTGACCAGACTTCCTTTTTCCTCTTGGGCGAGATTGTGGAGACCGGGGAAACGGAACGGTTGTTTTCAAAACCCCGGGACAAACGCACCGAGGAATACATTACAGGGAGGTTCGGCTAATCATGAGACGGGTATTTGACAAACAGCTGGAGGAGCTGGAGCAAACCATGATCGCCATGGGCTCCATGATTGAGGAGGCCATCGACAAGGCTTGTCAGGCGCTATTGGACGACAATACGGAGCTGGCCCGTTCCGTTATGGAAAAGGACGTGGCTGTGGACCAAAAGGAGCGGGAAATCGAGGGCATGTGCCTGCGCCTTCTTTTGAAGCAGCAGCCCATCGCCAACGATTTGCGCAAGGTATCCTCGGCGCTGAAAATGATTACGGATATGGAGCGCGTCGGCGATCAGGCGGCGGATATTTCGGAAATCGTAACCATGCAAAGCGGTATGAATGCGGTGCTTTCAAAACAACTGATGCAGCGCATGGCGCAGGAAACGGCTAAGATGGTGCACAGCGCTATTGACGCGTATGTGGCGGATGATGTAGACTTGGCACGGGAGGTCATGGCCACCGACGATGTGGTGGATGACCTGTTTACGCAGATCAAGCAGGAGCTAATCCAGCATTTAAGCCGCGATGCATCCTTGGGACAACAGGCGCTGGATCTTCTGATGATCGCTAAGTACTATGAACGCATCGGCGACCATGCCGTCAATATCGGCGAATGGGTCGAGTTCTCCGTAACGGGTATGTATAAGGGAGAAGAGCTGCAGTGATCTATGTGGTGGAGGATGATCAGGGTATCCGAGAGCTGGAAAGCTATGCCCTCAGACAGGCTGGCTATGAGGTGGACAGCTTTGAGGAGGGCGCTTCCTTTTTTGCGGCGTTGGAAAAGAAGCTGCCCCGACTGGTGCTGTTGGATGTGATGCTGCCGGGGGACGACGGCTTTGCTATTTTAAAAAAGCTGAAAGAAAACAGCCGCTTCATGGATATCCCTGTGCTGATGGTCACCGCAAAGGACATGGAAATGGACAAGGTGCGCGGCTTGGACGGCGGCGCGGACGATTACGTTGTGAAGCCCTTTGGCGTGATGGAGCTGTTGAGCCGGGTCAAGGCGGTGCTTCGACGTTCGGCTGGCAAGCAAGAGACAGAGGAGCTGTGTATCGGCGGCTTAAGGCTGGATGACAGCCGACGCAAGGTGCTGGTCGAAAATCATGAAATATCGCTCACCTATATGGAATATGAGCTTTTGCATTTTTTAATGCTAAATCGCGGTATGGCCCTGAGCCGGGAGCGATTGCTGGACGCAGTATGGGGGATGGATTATGTAGGCGATACCCGAACGGTAGACGTGCATGTGCGCGCTTTGCGCGTGAAGCTTGGCGCGCTGTGCGGCTATCTGCAAACAGTACGCGGCGTAGGGTATCGCATGGAGGAATTTGATGGGAAAGAGAATATTTAGAGGCGCGCTTTTCCTTTCCATAGTGGCTGCCGTGCTCATGGGGGCGCTGGCGGCGTTGGCGGGTTATCGCATGGCGGAGGAGCAGACGGAGACAAGCCTGCGTCAGGAGGCGGTCATGGTGGCGTCCCTACGGGCGCAGACCGACGAAGCCGCTTTTTTGCAAACCTTGGAGGGGCTAAAGAGCACCAACCGCCTGACTTGGATTCTGGACGACGGTACGGTGGTTTATGATAGTCAAAGCTTGGCGGGATCCATGGAGAACCATCTGGAACGGGAGGAAATCGTCGCAGCCAAGGAGACAGGCTTTGGGGTTTCCAAACGCTATTCGGATACCTTGCTGGAGGAGCAGCTGTACTGCGCGGTTAAGCTGGAGGAAGGCGGCTATCTGCGGGTGGCGGCTGCGCAGAGGTCTGCGGTAGGCTATTTAAACCGCATGGTATGGGTGATGGTTTTTGGCGCTGGGCTGATCGGCTTGCTGGCGGCTTTACTGTCTAAGGGGTGGACGGCTCGGCTGGTGAAGCCTATTAACGAGCTGGATTTGGAAAACCCGCTCAACAATACCGTCTATGATGAGCTAAGCCCCATGCTTCGGCGTATGGCGGCACAGAATCGCAAGCTGGACAGCCAGTGGCAGGAGCTGTCCCGGCGCAATCACGAGCTGGACGCGATCTTAGGGCATATGGAGGAAGGGCTGGTCTTTCTGGATGCAGACCGTCATGTGCTGATGATGAACGAAAGCGCCAAGACGATTCTCCACGCAGATAAGCCGGTGGACGGAGCCACGCTGCTGTCCGTTTATAATCGTTCTCATACGCTATTGAGCGCTGTGGATACAACAGAAGAAAAGGGAAATGCCCATGTGGAGCTAAAGGCCTCCGGTCGGGATTATCTGTTGACCGTCAGCCGGGTCAAGGGCGAGGAGGCCATGGTTCTGCTTTTGCAGGACGTAACGGAGCAAAACGCCGCGGAGCAAAGCCGCAAACGGTTTAGCGCCAACGTCAGCCATGAGCTGCGCACGCCGCTGACCACGATTAGCGGCTACGCGGAGCTGATGCAGAACGGCATGATGCAGTCTCAGGACGTGCCGGTTTTCGCCCGTAAAATATACGAGGAAAGCCGTAGGCTGTTAAAGCTGATTGAGGACATCATGCATCTGAGCAAGCTGGATGAGGGCTATGTAGCCGGACGGCAGGAAGCGGTTGAGCTATTGGGGTTGGTGATGCAGGTAGGGGAGGAAATGGAGCCGCTGGCAAAGGAACGGAACGTAGCGCTTCATATCTCCGGCGATGAAGCCAGCGTGCAGGGCGACCCAGTGCTGCTGGACGAGATGCTGCGAAATCTTTTGGAAAACGGCGTGAAGTATAACAAGCCAGACGGGCAGGTGTGGGTTCGTATCGAGAACGAAGGGAAGACTGTGCGCGTTACGGTGGAGGATACAGGCATCGGCATTCCCGCCGAGCATATGGGACGGGTTTTTGAACGGTTCTACCGCGTGGATAAGAGCCGCAGCAAGCAAATCGGCGGCACGGGTCTTGGCCTTAGCATCGTGAAGCATGGCGCGGAATACCATCATGCTCAAATTTCGATGAGCAGCGAGATGGACGTGGGAACCACCGTGGTGCTTACCTTCCCTGTGGACCCAAAAGTGGAAAACGTTTAATCGTTACGGACGAGGACGGTATCCGAAAAAAGTATGGTTGAACCTTGGCTTACGTTGATTACAAGCCAAGGTTTTTTTATTGGTGCGTCCGGCAAAGGCGATCGTTGAGGGGTGAAAGACCCCTGAGAACCTGGCAGTAGGAACCGCTAGCCAAAGGCAAGGGCGTCCGTCGTGAGGCGGAATAGAAGGAAGCCAAAGACCCGAGCTAACGAACAAGACTATGAGTGGGGCAATACGCGACTTGGATACTGGCGCACAGTCCGATATGGCAGCGTTCCATTACAAACGAAAGGCTCGTAGCTGCTGGATATTACGAAATATCCATGCAGTACGAGCGACTAAGAAAACTACACATATGGGACCCGACCGCCGTGTACCGAACGGTACGCACGGCGGTGTGAAAGGTGGGCTAGGGCAGCAAGCCCTAGCCTCCTACTCGATCATTCCCTGATCCTTTTCAACCAAAGGCGGTCAAGGATCGCACAAAGCGAAAAACCACGCTAGATCAATACCGTTATTTCGCAGGCGCTTCATCCACCGCAACGATGCGTCCTTGTCCATAAATGTCAGAGTATTCGGCGCCGACAACGCCGCCCAGTACTTCGGTGATGTACTTGATGAGCGTCTGATTGTCCAGCATGACCTCGTCCAGCACAATGGGGTCATTGATGAACATGTTCAGACCGTCGCCGCCGCTTTTGAGCATGTAGTTGTGGGAGGCAACAATATAGGTCTTCTCCAAGTCAAGGCTCTCGTCGCCGACCATTACGTTTTTCACACGATACTCGCCGTCTACGCTCTTAAACAAGCCGTTTTCATCCAGCTGTACGGTAGAGGGCAAATAGGTATGGATTTCATAGGTCAGGCCAGAAACCTGAAGGAAACCGCCGTTTACGCCGGGAGTCTTGCGGCTTCCCATTTCCAATGCATCTAGAATCTGCTGTCCGGTGGCTTCTACCGTGCATAGGGCGTTGCCGAAGGGATGCACGCTTAGAATCTCACCATAGGTGATATCGCCCGCTTCAATGTTGGTGCGGATGCCGCCGCCGTTGACAAAAGCAACGTCAGCGCCGGACATGGCGCGGTATGCATCGGCGCACAGGTCGCCAAGGTTAGTTTCGGCAGCCCGAACGAGCTGAATATCTGTTCCGGGCTCCTTCATGATTAAGTCCACGTCGGTCTTGGCTACAACCGTATCCAGTTCCGCAGACAGAGCATCGCTGGCGGCAAGAACCGCATCCTGTACCGGTCCAGTTAAGCCGAATAGATCGGCTGCGTTTACGGAGCTGCCCCATTTGTACAGCTCGGTCGATAGCGTACCGTCGGTGCTCAGACGCAGCACGCCGATATTGGCTAGTTTCGTGCCGCAGGCCGCCAGAAGCACTTCATTACCATCTTTGTTCAGCACCTTTTCCTGCTCCAGCTCGGAATGGCTGTGACCGTCCAACAAAGCGTCAATGCCGGTGGTGTTGGCGATGACCTCGGTGCTCATCCAAGGAGAGGTTTCCTCAGCGATACCCAAGTGAGCCATGGCGACCACGTAGTCCGCACCCTCAGCGCGGGCTGCGTCGACGGCTTGCTGCACGCTGGCGTAAAGCGTGTCGCCCGTAGTGCCCTGCATGAAGCTGTAAATATAGTTGCCGTTTTCATCCTGGAAGTAGGTGGGGGTGGAGGAGGTTATGGTTTTGGGTGTGGTGATACCTACATAAGCGATTTTCACGCCGTCGTAGTCCATGATCCGGTAAGCGTCGAAGACAAGCTCATCGTTCTTGGTAAAGTTGCAGGAAAGGTAGGGGAAATTCGCCTTGGAGACCAGCTCCAAGAAACGATCCATGCCGTAGTCAAACTCATGATTTCCGGGGATGGCGAGATCGTAGCCAACGGTATTCATGAGGTCGATAATGGCTTCGCCGGTGGAAAGCGTGCCGATGGGCTCTCCTTGGATGGCGTCACCGTTATCTACTAAGGTTACATAGCATCCACTTTTCACCAATTGGTCGCGGACCGCCGCTACGCCGGTGTAACCAAAGCCTTTGGTTACGCCGCAGTGCGCGTCGCTGGTGAACAGCACGACGATATCCTTCGTCGGCAGCGCAGCGGTGCTTTCCTCAGCGAAAGCGGAACAGGTAAAGAGGAGGGACAAACCGAGTAAGAGCGCCAGCATTTTTCTCATGGTGTTTTCTCCTTTTTCCGTTTAATATATGGGTAATCAGAGCTTTCAAGGGGGGAAGCCACAGGCTTCGTTATTGTCCCTCAATAGCCTGATACTCATCCATCAGAGCTTCAAATCGCGTCATCAAACCGTTGATGAACTGATCGTCGGATAGGTCGACTCCGGCGATGAGCAGCGTTTCAGCGGTGGAAGCGGGATCTCCGGAGGCGATATAGGTTAAATAGCTCTCTACGGAGCCGTCCTCGCCGTTGGTAATGCGCTGCGCAATATTGCAGGAGGCTGCAATGGCGGCGGCGTACTGGTATACATAATAGCCTTGGTAAAAATGTGGAATGCGCGCCCAGCTGCCGCTGGTTTCCAAAGATTCTAACGCGCCGCCACTGTATAATTCAACATTCTCTGCCCAAAGCTGATCCAGTAGGTCGGCGGTCAAGGTTTCGCCGCTTTCCAAGGCTTCCATGCTGATCTGCTGAAAGCGTGCAAACTCTGCCTGAATAAAGAAGGTGGAATAGAGCGTGCTCATCTCCTGCGCAAGATAATACTTACGTTCCATATCCGTTTGTGCGTTTTTCACCATATAGTCATTCAGCAAAAGCTCGTTCAGCGTGGAGGTGACTTCGGTTATGATCGTACCCGGAGTTGCAAGATACACCGTAGGCTGCGACTGCTGCGAATACCATTGGTTCATGGTGTGCCCCAGCTCGTGGGCAAGGGTGGACACATTTTCATAGGTGCCGTCAAAGTTTAGCAGCATATAGGGGTGTACGCCTGAAACGCCCATGGAGTACGCACCGCTGGTTTTACCGTCGGCAGAGTAGACGTCTACCCAGCCGCCATACAGCGCTGTGCGCGCGTCTGTCACATAGGTTTCGCCAAGGGGCTCAAGGGCGTTCAAAACCAGCTCGCACGCTTCGTCATAGGTGTAGCTGATGCCCGGATCGGGCGCGATCGGCAGGTTTGTGTCAAAGCTGTAAAGAACATCTAGCCCCAGCTCTTTTTTCATCAGCTCCATATAACGCCCAATCAGCCCACTGTTGGAAAGAGAAGCGTCAATGATGGCTTGGTAGAGGGCGGGCTCCACGGCGTCTCCGATCAGCGCCGCTTCCAGCGCGGAGGAATAGCCGTGAATTCTTGCGTCCTCACTGATGCCGGTCAGGTAGTTTTGAAAGTTTTGAGCATAGGTGGTGCGGAAGGCCCCATAAGCGCCCATCATGGCGATTGAATAAGCCTTTCGAAACTCCTGCGTAAAGCCGCCGTACAAGGCCAGCCCGTAGTTGTTCTCGTCTGCCGAACGGGTTACGCCGTCGGGAAACTCAATTTCCTGTCGGGGCAATTCCAAATCGCTCAAGGAATGATACAATTCGCCTGCACCGCTAATCAGCCGGTATAGTGGAAGCAAAAGATTCTCTTGCTCTTCCGGTAGCAGATGGGAGCTTTGCTCCCGCGCGCGCTGAAAATCCAGCAGGTTGTTCGCCATACGCTCGTCCTGCTCCAGACTGTCTAAAAATGCATCGCTTTGTGAAAACAGCTCTATGTTGGCAAAGGCTGCGTTTTCACTGGCGGTGTATGATAGATTATCCAAACGCCCAGAAAGAGCTTGAGCCGCGCTGTCACCCGCATTCAAGCTTGTTTTCAGCGCTATATAGGCGCTAAGCCTGTCGAAAAGCATAGCATAATGATTATCAAAGGTATAAAACGCCGTCACGCCTTCCACCGTGTTCAGCGTGCCGCGGAATTCGGGGATTTGATCAACAAGCGCTTGAAGCTCGGTAAAGGCAGCCTCAACGGCTGCATCATCGGCGTAAAGATCCGTCAAGTCCCATGCGGTTGCACGTTCCTCTCCACAGGCGGATAGGCAAACGGTGCACACCATCAGGATTGTCAGGATCCAGGAAATCCATTTTTTCATCATTGGTCACTGTCCTTTCGAAATGCTGTTAACCATTCTAGCGCCGTGCTTCTTACATGGCGGTTTCCGGCAGCTCCGATTTTTCAAACATCTTCTTGAATCGCTTGGACAAGCCGCAAAGCTTCTCATATACGTCAAAGCCGGGCGTGCTTCCCTGCGCTGCGTCCATGTAGTTGCGCATAACCATAATCAGTAGATAGGGCTTTACAAAGGTCGAGTGCAGCAGCATTGCAAACAAGAACGCCACCAGAACAGCACCTATATAAAGCATACCGCGAAGCGTGAGCTCCGAGCCGTCATCCATGGTAAAAAGCACCATGTCTAGGGAGCCGTTATCCGGAAGAGCGGCTTCCAGCACAATGATATTCAGCGCGCAGAAAACGGCGAAGAAAATCAACACGGCTGCTAGGGTGAAAGCCATCACCTTCCCAGCGTTTTTAAGCAGCGTTTTCCAATTTTGAAAATATAGTACCGCGCCGTCGCAGGTGCTCTTGAAGGCGTTCTGCTCCGGATGATAGAATACCCAGCCCAGACAGCAGTAATTAACGTATTCCAACACGATGTTGATAAACATCATGACCAAAGAGGCGATGGTTCCCAAAACGCCTTTATCGTTGCCGCTGGCGGCGGAGGTCAGGGTGTTCAGTCCGCTGGTAATCTGGGAGGTGATGGCTTTGATGCCGCTTTCAATGAGAAAGTAAACGTTGGCGGTAACAAAGCGCTTTTTTACGGCTGCTTTTCCTTCTGCCACTACATCCTCCGGCAGCGTTCCCTCTGTTACGCCTCGCGTAATCATAGCGATTTGGCCTGCCTTGAGCATATACCCCAGATAGTGAACGATCAGTCCAAAAACAACCATTCCAACGACTAAACAAATACCGGTTACCAATAAATGAGTGGTATCGTCAAGGCTTTTGCCGCATAGGTAGCCGACATACGTAATCAACGCGGCGGCTGCAATGCCAAGTACCCCGATGAGCAGTCGCAGCAGGGAGAATTTCAAGGTTTTTGAATAGATAGCGCCATTTTTCAAGCATGCATTCCTTCTTTCTTGGGCTTCGCCTTCTGCCACGATATGGAGCTTGCTTGGGCGCTCGTAGCGGTATGCGAAACGCTGGTATTGTCGTTTACAGTATACCTCATCCAATAGATGGTTTGCAACGTAATTCGCGCAATTCCAAGGTCAATGGTGCAAACGGCGCGGCGCTTGGAGGAGTTGGATCAGAGCGACAACATGCCGAAGCGGTGAAGCCGATAATCCGGCTCCACCCGAAACAAAAACGCCAATCCATCCCGAACAGACGAGATGAATTGGCGTTGAAGGGATACCGACGAGATAGGGGATCGTAAGAGAATGCGGGGTGATTTTCTTACGCGGCGGGGGTAAAGGTGGGGGCAAAGCCGGATTCAACGATCAGATCATATACCTTTTGGGTATAGATAACCTGCTCCAAGGCCTTTACCCAGTCGCTATCGGCGTTTTCAGGCTTCACGGCGACCAGATTCACATATGCTTCGGCGGCGGCGCTGCCAGCTTGCTCGGCGTAGAGGCCGTCTACATAGGGAACCAGATCGATCAGCGTGGCATTGTTGCCGTTGATAATCGCATAGGCAACATCCTCCCGCAGGCCGGGAATCAGCTCGGCGTTGACTTCGTTGATCACCAGATTGTGGGGGTTTTCGACAACGTCGTTAGCGGTGCAGGTGCTTTCCAGCGTGGTGCCCTCGGGCAGCGTGATCAGGCCAGCATCCTGCAAAAGCAGCAGCGCGCGGTTCTCGTTGACCGGGTCGTTGGGCACTGCAATGGCGTCGCCGTCGGCAATGTCGTCTAGGCTGGTTTTGGTGCCAGCATAGAGCGCCATGGGCTCGAAGTGAGTGAAGATAACGCCTTCCAGCTTTTCAGCGTCGCTGACGCTTTCGTTGTACTGGGCCAGATAGGGCACATGCTGGAAGAAGTTCGCCATCATGTCACCGGCGGAGGTGGCGGGGTTTTCTTGGGTGTAGTCGCTTACGATGGTGATTTCCAAATCGTAGCCCAGCGCAGCCAGATCGTCCTTGATGAGCTCAAGAATTTCGGCATGGGGGTTAGGCGTGGCGATAACGGTGATCTTTTCGCCAGCAAAGGCGGAGGTCAGGGAAAGGGTGAGAACCAGCGTCAGGAGTACGGCAAGGAATTTCTTCATGATTGGGTTTCTCCTTTCAAATTTAGCGTCTTTTATGGTCTAGGCCGTGCGTTAAGCGCGTGCCGAAGACGGTAATGATTTGCACCAGTGCAACCAATAGCAGACTGGCGGTATACAGAACGTCGAACTTGCGAATGTTCAGACCCTTCACAATGGCTAGCGACCCTAAGCCACCGCCGCCCGCCGCGCTAGCAAAGGCGGTATAGCTTAGGATGGTGGTGATGCTGATGGCTGCGCCGTTGATCAAAGATGGAATGGCCTCGGGCAGGAGCACCTTGAAAATGATTTGCATATTGCTGGAGCCCATGGATTGTGCGGCTTCGATAATGCCGTGATCCACTTCCTCCAACGAGCTTTCCACCATTCGGGCTACATAGGGGAAGGCGCTGATAACCAGCGGGAAAATGATAGCCGTAGTGCCGATGGCAGTTCCCATCACCGCCCGAGTGACGGGAAACAGCATCGCCAGCATGATGATAAAGGGAATGGAGCGTAAAAAATTGACGACAACGCCTAGTACGGAGTTAAAGCCGGGGCTGGCCATGATGCCGCCCTTCCTAGTGACTACCAGCAGCACACCCAGCGGCAACCCCAGCAGATAAGCGATTACGCTGCTCCACAAAGTCATGTATAGGGTTTCCAGCATTCCCTGCCACAGCAGGGGCGCTAAATCAGTCATTGTCCGCTTACCTCCTCTACCGTTAGTCCTGCCTTTTCAAGATAGCCTTTGACCAGCTTCAGCTCCTCAGGCTCCTCGGGGCGTTGAATCATCATCTGACCGAATACCTTTTGGTTTAGCTGACGGATATCCGCCGAGAGAATGTTCACATCCATGTTGCAGTCCTTCACCAATCGGCTGATGATGGGCTGACCGCTTGTTTCGCCGTTAAAGACGATGCGCAGGGCGGGTTGTGTAGGCAGCGCGTCCTCCTGCTCCGGCAAAATGCCGAATAGACGCTTTCCCGCGGCGGATTTGGTGTGCATGAATACCTCGTCCACAGTGCCCTTTTCCGCCAGCTTGCCGCCGTCCAGAATGGCGACCTTGTTGCAAATCTGCCGGATGACAGCCATTTCATGGGTGATCAGCACGACGGTAATCCCAAGCTCGGAATTGATTTTTTGCAGCAGCGCTAGGATACTCTGGGTGGTCATGGGGTCAAGGGCGCTGGTGGCTTCGTCGCACAGGAGCATTTCTGGATCGCCTGCCAAGGCTCTAGCGATGGCTACCCGCTGCTTCTGACCGCCGGAGAGCTGACCGGGGAACGCGTCCGCTTTTTCCTCCAGCCCCACGATTTTTAGCAGCTCCATAACCCGCTCGTTGGCTTTTTTCTTGGGCACACCCGCAATTTCTAGCGGATAACGAACGTTGCGGGCAACGTTCTTCTGCATCAACAGATTGAACTGCTGAAAGATCATAGCCATGCGACGGCGGGTGTTGCGCAAATCCTGCTTGTTCATGGTTAAGATGTTCTGTCCGTCAATAAGCACCTGTCCGTCGGTAGGCGTATCCAGACGGTTCAGGCAGCGGATTAAGGTGCTTTTTCCCGCGCCGCTCATGCCGATGATGCCGTATATATCCCCCTTTTCGATGGTCAGGCTGATGCTGTTCAGCGCCTGTACCTCGCCGCCGGGAATTTGGTACACCTTACACAAGCCGCGCAGCTCGATTTGCGGAACATGCAGTTCCGTCTCCATTCCGTTCACATCCTTTGCAATCTTTCCATAGAAAAACCCGCCTCGCATACTTGCGAAGCGGGCTTAAAAACATTTTTCCCTTTAAGCGACGCAACACAAAGAACACGAGCAATCGCACGCGCACATCATGTTCATTCGCATGGCACATAGGTTCGTCACGAGCGACTCCTCCTTGCTTACGGTGTTGCCATCTTACTGGGTTGTTGGCATGATACCATGGCTTCTTGCGGCTGTCAACCTTTCAGCCCGTTTTTTTCCATGGGAATACAATCAAAATACAATCGGCTTACAGCTTTTCGTAGATTTTCACATATTCCGCGGCGCTGTGGGTCCAGCTGTAATCGCCGCTCATACCGCGGGCTTGCAGCGTGTGGATCACATCCCGCTGCTCGGTATAGTAGACCAGCGCACGCTGGATGACGCTGAGCATGTCGTGGGCGTTATAGTTGAGGAAGGTAAAGCCGTTGCCCGTCTGGTCGTAATCGTTATAGCTAAGCACCGTATCCCGCAAACCGCCGGTTTCCCGCACGATAGGTACCGTGCCGTAGCGCAGAGAAATCATCTGGCTTAAGCCGCAAGGCTCGAAGAGGGAGGGCATGAGGAAGAAATCTGCGCCCGCATATAGCTTGTGAGCCAGTCCGTGATCCATGGCAAAGCGAGCGGCTAGCTTGCCGCGGTATTGCTGCTCGGCCCAGCTAAACAGGTTGGTATATTGCGCGTCGCCCATGCCCAGCACCGCCATCTGGACGTTTTCCTTCATGACATCGCCCAGCACACAGTCCACCAAATCCAGTCCCTTTTGGTTGGTGAGACGGCCAACCATGGCGATCAGGGGCACGTCCGGGTCTTCCTTTAAGCCCAAATCATGCTGCAGCATGGCTTTGTTTTTCGCCTTGTTGGTCATGTCCTTCTGGCTGTAGTTGGCATAGATGAGCGGATCGGTTTCGGGGTTGTATTCGCCAATGTCGATGCCGTTCAGCACGCCAAACAGGGAATCCTTCCGCGCACGGATCAGGCCGTCCAAGCGCTCGCCGTAATAGGCGGTGGTGATTTCCTCCGCATAGCTTGGGCTGACGGTGGTAATGGCGTCGCTATACACCAAGCCGGCTTTCATAAAGTTTGCGCAGCCAAAGCATTCCAGCTTGTCGCTGCTCCACAATCCGTCGCCCAGCCCCAGCACGTCCTGCACCTCTTTGATGCCGAAAATGCCTTGATATTGCAGATTGTGAATGGTAAACACCGTGCGGATTTTAGAATAGAAGGGGAGATGGGCGTATTGAATTTTCAATAGTGCGGGTACCATGCCGCTCTGCCAATCATGAGCATGGATGACGTCCGGTTTGAAATCCAGCAGCGGCAGCGCGTCCAGCACCGCGCGGCAGAAGAAGCTGTAGCGCTCGTACTCATCTCCGCCCAGTCCGTAGACATAGGGGCGGCCAAAGTAATACTTGTTATCCAGAAAATAATAGGTTACGCCGTCTTTACGCAGCATCTGCACGCCGCAATACTGTCTGCGCCAGCCCAGCTGCACGTCGAAATGCAGCTGAAACTCCATTTGGTGCTGCCATTTGGAATCAATAGCCGTATACATAGGCACAACCACCCGAACGTCGTGCCCCAGCTTGGCTAGCACGGGGGCGAGGGCTCCCGCTACGTCGGCCAGACCGCCGGTTTTAACAAAGGGTACGCATTCGCTTGCGGTAAAGAGAATTTTCATAAGATCCGCTCCTTTTCTGTTGTGGGAAGGATAAGCGCCGAGCCTTTAAATCACCATGTTCTTGGAGATCACAATGGGGTAGGCCTTTGGCCCGATCAGCCGTCCGTCCCGTTTTACGCGGGCCTGCTTGTCCAAAATACAATTTTCCAGATAAGCGCCTTCTTCTACGTGGCTATCCTGCATGATGATGCAGTTTTTAACGGTTGCACCCTTAGCAATATGCACGCCACGGAACAGCACGCTGTGCTCCAAAGTGCCGTCGATGATGCAGCCGTCCGCAACCATGGAATTGACCACTTTTGCATCGTCCAAATACCGGGCGGGCAGCTCGTCCCGCACTTTGGTATAGACGGGGCGATCTTCGGGGAACAGATGATGGCGAACGTCGATGTTCAGCGTGTCCAGATTGAAATTGAAGTACCCCTGTACGCTGTCCATGCGGTAGCACAGGTCTTTATATTCGTAGCCCTTTACTTTCAGACCCGCATCCCGGATCATTCTTTGGATTACATCCCGCATCAGGTCGTGATAGCCGTGGGCTACGCCGCGATCCACCAGCTCCATGAGCAGAGATTTGGAAATCAAAATTGCATCCATACTCGTGTTCTCGTACCGGGGCTTGGTGGGATCGATTTCCACATCGCGAATCATGCCGTCCTTGTCCACGTCCAGATAACTGCCGTATTCGGGCCGCTGCATGCCGGGATCCTTGGTATACATCATAACCGCGTCGCAGTCTCCCTGAGCGTAAACGTCCATAATGGCGTTGAAATTCGCGTTGTAGACGATCAGGCTGTTGCAAAACAGCACATACTCCTGACGGCTGCGGCGCAGATAGCTCATGTTGGAATGGAGCGCGTCCAGAGAACCGGTATACACGCCGACGTTTTCCCGCGTCAGGAAGGGTGGCAAAATATATAGACCGTCGTTTTTGCCGTGAAGATCCCATTCCTTACCGCTGCCCAGATGATCCATCAGGCTGTGATAATTCTTTTGCATGATAACGCCCACGTTGCGAATGCCGCTGTTTACCATATCGCTGACCAGAAAATCGATCACGCGATAGCGACCGGCAACGGGCAGCGCCGCGATGGCTCGCAGCAATGTCAGCTCCCGTAAAAAGCTGTCCTTTTCGCCGGTATAAATGATACCCATAACGTCCTTCATGGCGTATTCCTCACTTCGTTATCAATATTTACTTGCCGCTGCATTGCTCGCCGGGCTTTACAACGCTACCGGCGGGAAGAACGACGTTTTGGCCTACCACGGCGATATTGCCTGTTTCGCCGCCGATTACGGAACCGGCTCCGATGACGGCTTCCTCCGCAATGATAGCGCGCCTTACCTGAGCGCCCCGCTCTACCACCGCGCCGGGCATGAGCACGCTGTCGATAACGCTTGCGCCTTCCTTTACCACAACGCCGGCGAATAGCACGCTGTGATCTACACGGCCATAAACCTCGCAGCCTTCGGTGATCAGGCTGTTTTTGGCGCTGCCGCCCTCGGCGATAAAGTGAGGGGCCATGCCGGGATTTCGTCCGTAGATCCGCCACTTTTTGTCGTACAGATCAATGGGCATAGGCAGCGACAGCAGATCCATGTTAGCTTCCCAAAGACTTTCGATGGTGCCGACGTCCTTCCAATAGCCTTCAAAGTCGTAGGCGAACATCCGCTGGCTGTCTCCCAGCATAGCGGGAATGATGTTTTTGCCGAAATCGTTGGCGCTGCTAGGATCCTGCGCGTCGGCCATCAGGTATTGGCGCAGCTTTTCCCAAGTGAAGATGTACACGCCCATGCTGGCCTTGTTGCTCTTGGGCTTAGCGGGCTTTTCTTCAAATTCTGAAATGCTGTTGTCCTCAGCGGTATTCATGATGCCAAAACGGCTGGCTTCGTCCCACGGCACCTCCCGCACTGCGATGGTGCAGTCAGCGTTGTTTTGGATATGGAACTGAAGCATTCTGTTATAGTCCATTTTATAGATATGATCACCGCTTAGAATCAACACATAATCGGTGTTAAATTGCTCGATGAATTGCAGATTTTGATAAATGGCGTTAGCGGTGCCGGAATACCATTCGCCGGACTTGCCCTTAACGTAAGGCGGCAATACATAAACGCCGCCGTGGGCAAGGTCAAGGTCCCAGGGAGAACCGCTGCCGATATAGGCGTTCAGAACCTGCGGCTGATACTGCGTCAGTACGCCTACCACGTCGATGCCGCTGTTGGTGCAGTTGCTTAGGGGAAAGTCGATAATGCGGTATTTACCGCCATAGGGAATGGCTGGCTTTGCCATATCGGAGGTTAGGATGCCCAGCCGACTGCCTTGTCCGCCGGCTAACAGCATTGCAACACATTGCTTTTTGTTCATCATGGAAGGGTTCACTCCTTCAAGTTTTCTTAATGAGTCTAACGAAGCCTATGGAAACCATGTGCATTTACGCACGGAGAATACTCAAACATGTGTCCCCTCCTTTCGTCGTCCAAACGTCCTTGGAAAGGCGCCGGGTGTGCACGGGCACCGGGCTGGAGTTATTTATCGCGGTAATCAGGAAACGCAGCTATGAAGCAAAGACAACATCCCTCTATCGGGAAACCGTTGAAAAGGCTGGGCTGTTATGAGATCAACGCCTTGCCTTTGACGATTCTTTTTTTGCTATTTATATTGTATGCGCTTTAAGGCACTTTCGTCAAGTATTTTTGCGAAAAACCAATAATTTGGTATCCGTTTTCATTATATGGCATTCAAGTCTCAGCGTCAATCATTACCTATAAAATGATAACATAAATGGATAGCATTGGGCATAAAACCTATTAAAATCAACGCTTCCAGAAAATGTGCGAAATATTTTCGCTTGCCTATTGACAGATGTATTCGATGGGTGTTATAATTCCGTAAACGATTAAGTTAAGCAATGAGGATGCGGTGGTGCTGATGAGATGGTAACGCTGAGAGAGATATCGGAAAAGTGCGGGTGCTCGGTTGCTACGGTGAGCAAGGCCCTCAACGGCATGCCGGATATCAGCGAGGCGACGACGTCACATATCTGCAGCGTAGCTGCTGAGATGGGCTATATGCCTAACGCCGCCGCAAGGACATTGAAGACCAATCGTTCCCGAATGGTAGGCATGCTGATGTTCCTGCGGCAGGAAAACGTATGGACCCACGATTACTTCTCGCAGATTGCAGCCAGCATTCAGGATGTGATGGAGCAAAACGGGTACGACATTACGCCCATCAACTGCAACCGCTCGGGGTTAGAGGGCAATCATCTCAACTACTGCCGCCACCGTGGCTATGACGGCGTGATCCTCATGAGCGCCGGTTTTGACGAGGCGGAGCTTACCGACCTTGAGCAGGGTGAAATCCCGTTGGTTACGATCGATTACGACTGTCCCAACCGAAGCTCGGTGCTGTCCGATAATACGCAGGGCACCGGCGAGCTGACACGTTACGCCTACATGATGGGCCATCGCCGGATTGCGTGCATCCACGGCGAGGACACCTCCGTTAGCAGAACCCGCCAAGAAAGCTACAAGGAAGCGCTCCGGGAGCTGGGCTTGCCGGTTCGGGAGGAGTACATTCGTTCAGGCTATTATCACGATCCGCTATCGGCGGCCGAGGCGACGATCCAGCTGCTTTCGCTGCCGCAGAAGCCCACCTGCATCCTCTATCAGGATGACTACTCCTATCTTGGCTGTATCAATTATTTGAAGGAGAAGGGCTTTATGCTTCCCGAGAACGTGAGCGTAGCGGGATATGACGGCATCCGCATCGCCGATATCGTCAGTCCTCGCCTGACAACCTTCCGCCAAGATAATGTGGGCATTGGCAGAGAAGCGGCGAAGATGCTGCTGAGCGCCATGGAGAAGCCCCGTAATTTCGTCCCGCGGCACTTGGTGCTGCCCGGTCAGCTGATCAGGGGCGAAACCATACGCTCTTTGGATTGAGCAGCCCCTTACCTACGTTCCTGACAGACCCTGACAAAGGGCCTGTGGAAAATAAATAAAATGGAGGAGAAGGACTTTATGAACACTCGCAAACTAGTATCTCTGGTTATCGCACTAGCCATGGTCATGACCATGTGCCTCAGCGCAAGCGCTGAGACCGTAACGGAACTCCCTCGCAACGAATCATTGTATTTCGCCGGCCAACAATGGGGCGCCGTCGCCACGTGGAATCCCATCGGCGTAAACCAGAACAACGCCATGGCGTGCACGGCTCAGGCAATCGGCAGCCGTACCCTCATGTTTGAAACCCTGTACATGTACAACTTCATGGATGGCTCCATGACGCCCTTGCTGGCGGATGGCGACTATGCATGGAACGATGGCATGACCGAAATGACCGTGAAGCTGAACAAGGCTGCTAAGTGGTCTGACGGCACCGCGATCACCTCTGCCGACGTTGTGGCTACTTGGGACATCGCCAACAAAATTGGCAATGGCACCGCCACCAACTACGCTGCTTTCATCAGCGCCATCGAGGCCGTTGACGACAACACCATTTTGATCAAGTCCGCCTTGACCGAAGCCGGTGCTCCCGTGAACCCCTTGAAGGTTGTGGAATTCCTCGGCAACGCCTTCATCGTGCAGAAGGCTTGGATCGAGACTGTAGCCGCCCGTAACAACGACGACGCCACCGCTATCTTGAACGATAAGGCTGACGATGTTGTTTGGTCCGGCCCCTACACCAAGTACATCTCCAACGACCAGCAGGTTGTGTTGATCCGCGACGACAACTACTGGGGCCAGGACGCCTCTATGTGGGGCAAGCTGCCTGTGCCGAAGTACATCGTGCATACCATCTTTGCAGACAACGCCGCTGGCGAAACTGCCCTGAAGGCCGGCGAAATTGACGTTTGCCAGCAGTTCATCGGCAACATTCAGGACCTGTGGCTCAAGGATGGCCTGCCGATTTCCACCTACATGGAAGAAGCTCCCTATCAGGTTTGCTTGACCATGCCCACCGCGTTCTTCAACCAGAACATCGCGGCTTGCCAAAACGTGACTCTGCGTAAAGCCATCGCCTTGGCTGTGGATTATGATTCCATCATCGCCAACGCTATGACCAACCAGAGCCCCACCTTCACCGATGTGCCCCGCTCTTTGATGAACCCCACCGAAGGCGAGCAGGCTCTCTATGATCACGACGCTGTGAAAGATCTCCAATGGGCTGGCAACGACATCGAAGGCGCTATCAAGCTGCTGGACGAAGCCGGCATCGTTGATACCGACGGAGACGGCTGGCGCGAGCTGGACGGCGAGAAGATCACTTTGAACGCTTGCTGCCCCAACGGCTGGACCGACTGGCAGGCTTCCATGGAAATCGTTGCCGACGCTGGCAAGAACATCGGCGTTGACATCACCACCTTGTATCCCGAATGGTCCGTATATCAGACCGTGTTCACCAATCCCTCTCAGACCGAATACGCGATCTTCATGTACTCTCCCGATGGGGCTGGCCCTGCTCAGCCTTGGGGACGTATTCGTCAGTTCATGGGCGGCGACCTGGTTGGCGTAGAGAACAACTGGACCGGTAACTGGGGACAGTACACCAACGCTCGCGCTGATGAAATCCTTGCCGCTATCCCCGTAACCACCGACGAAGCCGAGCTGAAGGCTCTGTACACCGAGGCTGTTGAAATCTACCTGACCGAGGTTCCCAGCTTCTCCCTGATGTATCGTCCCGCCGTGTTCCACGAAGTCAACGAGAGCGTATGGACCAACTATCCCGACGCGACCGATGGCCGGAACATTCCGCCCGCGGACTGCACCGACGGTTATGGCATTGCCGCTCTGTACGAACTGGAGCTTGTCAATCCGTAACAGCATAGGATGAATGCGGCCAAACTTCGGGCTTCCCCGAAGTTTGGCCCTTTCCTTTCCGTCATGATTACGCAAGTAGGTGCGAATCAACTCACATCGGAGGAGGGGAACGGCATATGAAAGGCTACCGAAAGTATTTTACCAAAAAAGTCATATGGTTTGCGATTACCTTTGTAGTCGCCCTTGCATTGAATTTTATCCTGCCGCGGCTAATGCCGGCTGACCCGGTTGCAGCAATCACCGGTAGGTTGGTGAGCGGTTCCTCGGACGCGACTGCCGCGGCCAAGGTATACGAGCATTACCAAGAAGAGTTTGGAACCAATAAGCCCATGCTGGAACAGTTCTGGATTTATATTAAGAATCTTTTCAGCGGCAATATGGGTACATCCTTTAGTCAATATCCTCGTTCTGTTAATGAAATTATTTCTTCCGCCATCTGGTGGACCATTTGTCTGCAGCTGCCGGCGATTATTGTAGGCTGGCTAATCGGTAACTTGCTGGGTGCGCTGGCTGCGTACATTCGGAAGGGCTTCGATAAGGTGCTGATGCCCTTAAGCCTCTTTTTAAGCAGTATTCCTGCATTCGGTATGGCGGTAATCCTGCTGGTATTTTTCGCCGTCAATTTAAAAGTTGCCCCGGTATCAGGCGCATATGGCTTTGATATGATACCAAACCTGAGTTGGAAATTTATCGGTTCGGTCATTTCGCATTATCAGCTGCCCTTCTGGTCGATCGTGTTGATCTCCATCGGCGGGCAGGCTGTGGGCATGCGCTCCATGTCGATCTACGAATTGAACGCCGACTATGTGAAATATGCCCGCTTCCTTGGAATTAAGGACCGTAAAATCGTAGGCTATGTATTCCGCAACGCCATGCTGCCGCAGGTAACGGGCTTGGCGCTCTCCATCGGCACCATGATCGGCGGTGCGTTGGTTGCTGAAATTATCTTTAGCTACCCCGGTCTAGGCTCCGTTATGTACTCCGCTGTAACCGCTGCGGACTACCCCCTGATTTCGGCTACGACGCTTATTATTACCATTATGGTTTTGATTGTTACCTTCCTGCTGGATCTGGTATACGCTTTGATTGATCCGCGTGTGAAGGCTGCACAGTTTGATTGAGGGGAGGCGGAAGAATATGAAGAATACATTAAGACAGGTCTTTCATTCGGGCAAATTCGTAGCTGGATTTTGCATCTTTGCTTTTATTCTGCTGATGATGATTATTTATCCGCTGATTAACCCCGGCAATCCGTTGGAGCGTATCGGCGTGGGTACCTTCGCCAAGCCGGGCACTTATGTGTCTTTATACGACACCGTGGATACGGAAACGGAAACCTTTAAGCTGGCGGACGCGGATGACAAGCGCCTTGCCAAAATCCTAAGCGACTCCGACCGGGTCAGCATGGTGGAATGGCTAACGCAGGCGGAGGTTGACCTGACCGGCGTGAGCATGAACGACACCGAGAAGCTGCTAGACCTGTGGCACGCTAATTATGACGATTCTATCCGCTTAAAGGGTATGACCAAGGCTCAGCGTAATTACTACGTACGGCTGAACAACAGCCTGAACAACGCCAGCAAGGCCGACACGCTGACGGTAACGGACGTGGATCCTGATACGAACGAAGTCGTTGAAAAAACGAAAATTCAGAAAACCGATTATGTCAACGTAGGTGACGTAGCCAATACCAAAACCCTCCCGCTGGGCACGGATAACTTTGGTCGGGACGTTTTGAAGGAGCTGGTATCTGCCTGCGGAACCTCCATCATGATCGGCTTAATCGCCGGCTTGGTGGCGACCTTTATTGGGCTGCTGCTGGGCTTGCTGGCTGGCTATCTGGGCGGCGTGGCCGACGATATTATCATGTTTATCACGAATATTTTTACCGTTATTCCAAGCTTTGTACTGCTGATTTTGATCTCCTATTCGCTGGGGCAGGATCAGCGGGGCGCTACCACTGTGGCTATCGTCATTGGCTTAACCTCATGGGTTTGGACCACCCGTTCGGTTCGTTCACAGGTAATCAGCCTGCGTAACCGCGACCACGTTAATCTATCCAAGCTGTCGGGTCATAGCCTGATGCGGATTATCATGACGGATATCCTGCCCTACATCGCCAGCTATGTGGTAATGGCCTTCATTTTGCAGGTCAGCTCCGGTATACTGGCAGAAGCGCAGCTAAGCCTGCTGGGCCTTGGCCCCAAGACCACCGAGGTTCCTACCTTGGGCTTGATGATGAACTGGGCCATGCTGTACTCCGCGCACCTGAACGGCTCTTGGTGGGCTTATTTCCCCGTGATCTTGACCATCGCTGGCATCTCGTTCTCCATGAACCTGATGAATACGGGTCTGGATCAGGTGTTTAACCCCACCCTGAGAGATTAGGAGGCATAGAGCTATGAGCAAAACAATGTTGGAAGTCAAGGGCTTAACCACCAAATACATCACCCGTTTTCACGAGGATGTATATGCGGTGGATCATGTGTCTCTAAAAATTGAGGAAGGCAAAAGCCTCGGCATCGCGGGCGAGAGCGGCTGCGGTAAGTCCACGTTGGCGCTTTCCCTGATGGGCTACTATTTCCCGCCGCTGCATTATCAGAGCGGCGACATTATCATCGATGGTAAAAACATTTCCGGCATGAAGCCGGACGATGTGCGCAAAAACGTGCTGGGAACAGAAATCGCTTACATTCCGCAGGCGGCTATGAACGCGCTGAATCCCACCCGGAAGATTTATAAGTTTATCGAGGACGTGGTAAAGGCTCATGACCCCAAGCAGGATGAAAAGACAATCCTAGAAATGGCTAAGAGCCGTTTTACCGAGCTGGGTCTGCCGCTGGACTCGCTGGATAAGCACGCGGTAGAGCTGTCGGGCGGTATGAAGCAGCGTGTGGTTATCGCCATTTCAACCATTTTGAAGCCCAAGGTGCTCATCGCCGACGAGCCTAGCTCCGCCTTGGACGTAACCAGCCAAAAGATGGTTATCAAAATGCTGCGGGATATGATGGATCGCGGCTTTATCAAATCCATGATCTTCATTACCCACGAGCTGCCCCTATTGTACAACGTGACGGATAACATCATGGTTATGTACGCCGGGCAGATTGTGGAACGCGGCTCTGCTAAGGAAATGGTGTTCGATCCCATTCACCCCTATTCCAGAGGCTTGATGAAATCCATTCTGGTGCCAGAGGAGGGCATGCGCGAGCACAAGCTGGCGGCGATTCCCGGCACGCCGCCAAACCTGAAAAAGCCCCCGCAGGGCTGCCGCTTCGCAGAGCGCTGCAAGTATGCCGTACCCAGCTGCCGCTTCAACAGCCTGCCGATGATCGAGTTCGAGGGTGAGCGGGGCTATCGCTGCGGGCATTCCGTACAGCATTTGAGGGAGGTGTATCAGCATGAGGAATGAGGATATTTCCAGTCGCCCGCTGTGCTTGAGCGGCAGGGGAGTCACCAAGATTTTTACAACGGGAAAGACCCGTACCGTGGCCGTGGATCACGTAGACTTTGAGTTCCATGAGGGCGAGCTGATCTCCATCGTTGGGGAAAGCGGAAGCGGAAAAACCACGCTGTCCAAAATGCTTTTGGGCCTTTTGAACATTACCGAAGGTGAAATCTTATTTCAAGGTCAGCCGAGGGACATTTCCAATATGCATAAGCGCAGGGAATACTGGCGCGGCATACAGGCTATTTTTCAAGACCCCTTCTCCTCCTTCAACGTCTTTAATAAGATCGACACCGTGCTGCTGGACTGCATCAATATGCGGGGCGGCAAGCGTCTGCCCATGGAAAAGAAAATCGAAATGATGACCGAGGCGTGCAGCTTTGTAAACCTGAAATTTGCGGAGCTGACCAACAAGTATCCCTTCGAGCTTTCCGGCGGACAAATGCAGCGGTTGATGATCGCCCGTATCTTCCTGCTAAAACCCAAGATTTTGCTGGCTGACGAGCCGACCTCCATGATCGACGCGTGCTCCCGTGCTACCATACTGGATATGCTTCTGCAGCTGCGCGACGAGGTAGGCATGACGATTATCTTCATTACCCACGATATCGGCTTGGCTTACTATATCTCGGACAGCGTGTACATCATGGAGCACGGTAAATTTGTGGAGAGCGGCTCTGCGGACGATGTGATCCTGAACCCGAAGGCTGCGTATACCAAGCGGCTGATTAGCGACGTACCGAAGATTTACGAGCCGTGGGATTTGAACACCGTGGCTCAGTGAGGTGACAGTGATGGATATTAAAAAGACGATTGCTCAAATGACCTTGGAGGAAAAAGCCTCCTTATGCTCCGGCCTAGATTTTTGGCATACCAAGCCAGTGGAGCGGTTGAACATTCCCTCCGTCATGGTCAGCGACGGCCCTCACGGTCTTCGCAAGCAGGACGAGGAAGGCGACCATCTGGGCATTAACGACAGCATCAAGGCGGTGTGCTTCCCGCCCGCCTGTGCGACTGCCGCCGGGTTTGACCGGGAGCTAATCCAAACCATCGGTGAAAATGTGGGCGATACCTGCCAGCATGAAAAGGTAAGCGTGGTGCTGGGCCCGGCTGTAAATATTAAGCGTTCGCCCCTGTGCGGCCGTAACTTTGAATATTTCAGCGAGGATCCCTATCTGGCTTCTGAAATGGCGGTTGGGCATATCAAGGGTGTGCAGAGCCGCAACGTGGGCGTGAGCGTAAAGCATTTTGCCGCCAATAGTCAGGAAAACCGTCGGATGTCGTCAAATTCCGTGGTGGATGAACGCACGATGCGCGAAATCTATCTGCCTGCCTTTGAAATGGCTGTGAAACGGGCGAAGGCGTGGACGGTCATGTGCTCCTACAACCGCATCAACGGCGTTTTTGCTTCGGAAAACAAGGAATACCTGACGGATATTCTGCGGGGCGAATGGGGCTTTGACGGCTATGTCATGAGCGATTGGGGCGCAGTGAGCGATCGGGTAGCCGGTATCGCAGCGGGCTTGGATCTGGAAATGCCCGCCTCCGGTGGAGCCAACGATAAGCGAATTGTTGACGCGGTACGGGCTGGAGAGCTGGACGAAAAGGATGTAGATCACGCGGTAGAGTGCATCCTCACCGTGAGCGAGCGGTATTTGCAAAATGCGAAGCCGGAAACGCCGTGGGATATGGAAGCCCAGCATGAGCTGGCGCGGAAGGCTGCCGCCGAGTGCATGGTGCTATTGAAAAACGACGGCGGGCTGCTGCCGCTCCAAAAGGGAGACAGCATCGCTGTTATCGGTAAGTTTGCCAAGGAGCCGCGCTATCAGGGCGGCGGCAGCTCTCATATCAACAGCTTTAAGGTGACCAGCTTGATGGACGCTTTGGAAGGCCAAAGCGGCGTGACCTACGCCCAAGGCTATGATACCGTAAGCGAAGAGCCGGATCATCAGATGATCGCCGAGGCGGTAGCCGCCGCTAAAGCGGCCAAGGTGGCTGTGATTGTGGCGGGGCTGCCCGACGCATTTGAAAGCGAGGGGTATGATCGTACCCATCTGCGGATGCCCCAATGCCAGATTGAGCTGATCGAGAAGGTAGCCGAAGCCAATCCCAACACGGTAGTGGTGCTGTATAACGGCTCGCCCATCGAAATGCCGTGGTTGCCAAAGGTAAAGGCGGTCATCGAGGCTTATTTGGGCGGTCAGGCGGTAGGCGGTGCCACGATGGATGTGCTCTTTGGCATTGTGAACCCCTGCGGTCATCTGCCGGAAACCTTCCCGCTGAAGCTGGAGGATACGCCCTGCTACCTGACCTATGGCGGCGAGGGAGATTATGCCCCTTATACCGAGGGCGTGTTTGTTGGCTACCGTTACTATGACAAAAAGAAGATGGAGGTTCTCTTCCCCTTTGGCTATGGGTTGAGCTACACCAGCTTCCAATATTCCAATCTAAAGCTGAGCGCTGATCAAATAAAGGATACCGACACGATGACCGTAAGCGTGGACGTGACCAACACGGGCAAGCTGCCGGGCAAGGATGCGGTTCAGCTTTATGTGGGCGATGTGGAAAGTACCGTATTCCGTCCAGTGCGAGAGCTAAAGGGCTTTGAAAAGCTACTGCTCCAACCCGGAGAAACCAAAACGGTGACCTTCACGCTGGATAAGCGTGCGTTTGCCTATTGGAATACGCAGCTCCATGACTGGCATGTGGAGAGCGGCGAATTTAACGTTGAAATCGGCTATTCCAGCCGGGAGATCGCATTATCGGCGAAGGTGATGGTAGAAAGCACAGTGGCGGTTCCCGTGACCTATACCATGAATTCGATTTTCGCGGATTTAATGAAGGATCCCAAGGCCATGGCCGTTCTGGAGCCGCTGCTGAACCAGATGAAGAGCACGTTTGGCGGCGGGGAGACCGACGCGGCTGCCAGCGCCATCAGCGAGGATATGACCCGCGCTATGATCATGTACATGCCACTGCACGGCATGCTGAGCTTTGCAGGCGGTCGGCTCAGCTACGAACAGCTACAGGCAATGGTGGACGCGATCAATCGCGCTTAATAAGGATCATGGGAGGCCGTTCGGTTGGAGGAGAACAAGACCGAACGGCCTTTTTTCGTAAAGAATTAGCGGTTGCTGCTGAAAAGCCCGTCTGCGCGCAGGAGCCTTATGAAATTGTAACAGCTCATCAGCAGATCGTGCTCAGCTGAAACCAGTTGATATAGGAAGAGGAACCGATGACGGCAGTGGGCGTTCACGCCCAGCAGACGGCTGACGCTCCTGCTGCCGCACAGCCTATAAAGCTGCTGCAATAAAGAGGAAAGCCTCAATGGCAGCGCGAATTGTAACAGCAGTCGGAGCGGTCTGCCTTGGAGCATGTCTAGGGTCATGAAGAAACCTTCTTTGACAGGTTGCTGATCAGGATACGTCAGATTGAATGTAAAGTACGTAGGAAAGCGGTTGATTTGCATGGATAGGATGACATTGAACGGACAATGGCGCATGCGGGAGCAAAGCGCGGAGCAATGGCACGACGCGATGGTTCCCGGCTCGGTCTACGCTGATTATCTGCGGGATGGAACGATTCCCGATCCCTTTTATCGAGAAAACGAAAGGGAAGCCTTTGAGCTGCTGCGCAAGAATTATGAATACTGCCGCGATTTTGTGGTAACGGAAGAGATGCTGGGCGCAAAGCATGTGCTGCTGCATTGCGACGGGTTGGATACGCTGGCTCATGTGGCGATTAACGGGCAGACGGTTGGCTTTGCCAATAACATGCACAGGAGCTGGGAATGGGAGGTCAAGGAGCTGTTTCATGTCGGGGATAACCGAATCACCGTCTTGTTTGATTCCCCCATTGAGTACGCCCTTGCCGAGTATGAAAAACGCCCCTGCTGGTGCTCCACGGACGCTATTCCCGGCTATTCTCATTTGCGCAAGGCGCATTGCATGTATGGCTGGGATTGGGGCCCGCGCCTGCCGGATGCGGGCATTTGGCGCAATATTGAGCTGCGCATGGTGGATGAGGCGCAGCTGGACAGCGTGCTGGTATTGCAGGAGCATGAGGAAAAACGCGTGACGCTGCGCCTACGCCCGGAAATTGCGGGAAACGTCGAACGTTGCCAATGGACGGCAACCGTCACCGGTCCGGATGGAATGGTCTATGGGACAGAAGCGCCGGTTGTGGGGAAAAGCGAGGCGGCGATTGTCATTGAAACGCCCAAGCTATGGTGGCCTGCCGGTTACGGCAGCCAGCCGCTGTACGCCGTGAAGGTGACCCTGAGCGCGGACGGCAAAGAGCAGGACGTATGGGAAAAGCGTATCGGACTGCGCACCATGAGCGTCAGCAGGGAAAAGGATCAATGGGGCGAAGAATTCTGCCATATCGTCAACGGCGTGAAGGTTTTCGCCATGGGCGGCGATTATATTCCTGAGGATAACCTGTTAAGCCGTGTTACGCCGGAACGCACCCGCAGATTGCTGGAGGACGCAAAGCTTGCCCATTTCAACACGATTCGGGTTTGGGGCGGCGGCTACTACCCCGACGATTTTTTCTATGATATCTGCGATGAGCTGGGCTTGATGGTGTGGCAGGATTTGATGTATGCCTGTGCCCTTTACGATCTGCTGCCGGATTTTGAAGCCAATATCCGCGTGGAGACGGAGCAGAATGTAAAGCGCTTGCGCAGCCATCCGTCGCTGGCGATTCTCTGCGGCAACAACGAGATGGAACAGTTTGTGCAGTCCGCCATCATCACCCATGTACAGGGAGATATGGAAGCCTTTGGCCCGAAGCGTCACAGCCATTATGCCGATTATATCAAGATGTATGAGTACATTCTCCCGGCAATTTGTAAGGAGCATGCGCCGCAGACCTTCTGGTGGCCGTCCTCTCCCTCCTCCGGCGGCAATTTTGAAGCGCCGCAAGACCCCAGCAGGGGCGACGTACATTATTGGGATGTGTGGCATGGCGAAAAGCCCTTTACCGAGTACCGCAAGTTTGCCTTCCGTTATGTATCGGAGTTCGGCTTTCAATCCTTCCCCTGCCTGAAAACGGTGGAGAGCTTTACCGTGCCGGAGGATCGTAACATTTTCTCCCGGATCATGGAGCGTCATCAGCGCAACAAGGCAGCCAATGGCAAGATCCTTGCCTATCTGTCCCAGACCTATCGCTATCCCAATAGCTTTGACGATCTGCTTTACGCTTCTCAGCTGTTGCAGGCGGACGCGATTCGTTACGGCGTGGAGCATTGGCGTCGCAACCGGGGCTGCTGTATGGGGGCGATTATCTGGCAGCTGAACGATTGCTGGCCGGTGGCGTCTTGGTCCAGCATCGATTACTATGGACGCTGGAAGGCGCTGCACTATCTGGCTAAACGGTTTTTCGCTCCTGTGATGATCTCTGCTCAGGAGGAAGGAGAACTGACCCAAAACCCGCAGATCAACGAATATCATCCCGCGCCGATTGAAAGAAGCGTGCGGCTGAATGTGGCGAATGAAACCAGAGAGCCGGTCAGCGGCGAGGTGAGCTGGTCGCTGCGCACCGCCGACGGAGCCGTCATACGGCAAGGCAGTCAATGGCTTGAGGTTCCCGCACTTTCGTCTGCGTGGCTGGACAAGCTGGTTTTTGAGGAGGCCAGCATTACCGGCCATTATGTGTGCTTTGCCTTTGCTGTGAATGGCGAGGTGATTAGCTCGGGGACCGCCGTGTTCTGTGCGCTCAAGCATTTTGATTTTATGGATCCCCAGCTGTCGGCACGGGTGGAAAAGGATGAAATCGTGGTAAGCGCCCATGCTTTTGCCAAGCATGTGTGCGTGGAGAGCGAGGACGCAGATTTGCTCTTAAGCGATAACTTCTTTGACATGAATCCCGGCGAAAAACGGATTCGGATTCTCAGAGGCAGCGCGAAGGAAGTTAGACTGCGCAGCGTATATCAGCTAGGAAGAGAATAAAAAATAAAGAACAGAGCCGCATTCCATTTGGTGTCGGAATGCGGCTCTGCTTTTTATATTGCTTAGGGTCGCCAAAGATGGGTCAAGGGCATAGCCCCTGTCAGGGTGCAGGGGCGACGCCCCTGCCGTTAAAAGTCCAGCGCTTCGAAGCTTTGCTCCGCTTTGCGGCACGCGTCCCAGCTCAGTAATAGGAACAGCAGCAGGCCCACGGCCAGCGTGACGAGCTTCTCCGGCATAAACAAAGGATCGGGCGTGTCCAGACGGTTTTGGAAGAAGGGAAAAATAAAGGTGCTTGCCTCCGCAAAGAGAATGTAAACAAAGGTCATGATGGCGCTGAAGGCAAAGGCTTTGCCTACCTTTAAGGGATTACGATAGTAGCGGATAAAGAACAGATGGTTAAATAACCCCAGCATGATCAAGCTCAGACCGAATAAGGCCACGTTAGCGTCCATACCGGCCTCGTTAGGGCCGATTTGCAGCGCGTTTCTCAGGAACACCACCAATGCCACCATAACGCATTGGCACAGCTCCACCAGCATGGCGAATAGAATGCGGCTGCGCACTGCGTCCCGTTTCCGGATGGGCAGGGTCAAGGTGTATTCAATATCCTTGTTTTCCCGGCCTGTAACACATACGAAAAACAATCCAAGTACCGTATAGAAGAATACGACGTAGAAGGGATAGCTGGGGATGAGAAGCATCAGCGCCAGCCCAAAAAAGAGAAGAACGGTGGGATGAATCGCAAGCTTCCATTCCTTGATGAGAAGGTTTTTCATGCTTCATGCTCCTTTTCCAGATGTATCATGACGGTTTCAAGATCGGTTGCTGTGGCGGAGGGGAAGGCGGGCGCGTCGTCAGCCTTGACGATGGCGCTGTAGCCGTGCTTGGCAGGCTTTAAACCGATCAGCTGAGGCTTCATAGCCTCCGTTAGCTCTTCTTCACGCAGCTCAACAGCGCGGTAGGCGCTGACAAAACGATTGATTTCTTCGCTGGCTACAATTTGGCCAGCATGAATATAAGTGATGCGATCTGCGCATTTATCCAAGTCGCTGGTGATGTGGGTGGAGAAAAGAATGCTGGTTCCCGCCTTGCTCAGCTCCAAGAAGATATCCAGCAGCTCGTCCCGGCTGACGGGGTCAAGCCCGCTGGTGGGTTCGTCCAAAAGAAGAAGCTCGGCATGATGGGAAAGAGCTAAAACCAGATTGTATTTGACCTTCATCCCGGCAGAAAGCTCCGCTGGCGTTTTGTTTTCGTCCAGCCTGAACTGCTGCATATAGTTGGTGCAGGCTTCATCGTCCCAGTCGGGATAAAAACGCCGCGTTACGCTGGTGATGACGCGTAGCTTTTTGTGGATGTAATAGTCCACGCCGCCGGATACGAAGCCGATTTTGCTTTTAATCGCCATTTCCGCCTCGGCAAAGGTTTGACCGAAGAAACGAATCTCTCCGCTGTCCGGATGTACAAAGTTGAGAATGGATTTTAGCGTTGTGGTTTTTCCTGCGCCGTTTCGCCCGATAAAGCCCATAATTTCACCGGGCTGAACCGTGAAGGCAACGTTTTGAAGGGCAAAATGCTCGTATTGCTTGCAAAGACCCTGTACGGATAATACCGCATCCATGGTGATTCCTCCTTATATAAGCTGGTTGAGCTGCTCAAGCCCGTCCAGAAAATCCTTGGGGTGAACATAGTGAATGTCATGATCGCTGTAAGGCAGCTCGACCTTGGTGCACTTAGGAATGAGCAGGGATACCTGCCGTGCCGTCTCGTCGGAGGTGGCGCAGGTCATAACGCCGTCCATCATGTGGCTCTCCTTGGCATGGAGGTAAACCGTGGGGCATTGCACCGCTTGAAGCATCGCGTCCTCGTTAAGGCCGGAAAACCAGCTGTCGTCATAAAAGGCTTCTCCAAAGAGCAAATCGTACCGATTGTTGTAATACAACGAATTCATCATAGACGCGGGCATGTACCAAAGGGAGAAGGGAGCGTCAACGCCGGAGGCGGTGTAGGCGCGTCCGTCGTCTGCCAGCTTTTTTACCATGCCCTCCCCAAAGAGTTTCCAAATGGAGGCGTTTTCAAAATAATAGGCATAATAGCTTTTTTCTTCTGATTGATTCAGAAAATTATGGCTGAGCAAAAAACCGTCGCTCCATACAAAGGCGTTGTTGGCTTTCATTTCCTCCGGGCGGAAGCAGTGGAAGGGAGCGTCCTCGATTAGCAGCCCAAGCGCGTATTCCGGGGCTGTTGCGGCAATGTTGGTGGCTAGCACTCCGCCGGAGGAATGGCCGGACAAAAGACAAGGCTTGCCAATGACGTTTTGGATAAACCAGATAAAATCCTCGGTCATAGCGGAGCAGGAATAGCGGGCGGGGTCGTGGCTGGAATTTCCATGACCGTGACAATCCACCGCGTAAATGTGATAGCTTTGAGCCAACTGGGGCAGTACCCGGGAATAATCCTCCCAAGCCACCTGCTGCCCATGAATCAAAAACAGGGGAACACCGTCGGGAACGCCGCCCTCTCCATAGGCAAGAACGGTTCCGTTGGGCAGCGTAGCCTGTTTTTCCACAAAACCCGCTTGCCAGACGTGATCCATCAGCCGGGTTTGCCAGCTAAGATTATCGTAGGCATACAACCCGATGGAGCCGCCGACGATGAGCGCGATGATCAGCACGGCGATCAAGATTTTTTTCCAAACAGGCCGCTTTGACGGCTTGAGGATGATGGTGGACATGGAAGAGACCTCCTCTTTAAATAACTATTATTTCGTAACACGTGTTATATTATATTTTCTTTTTGAGGCCGTGTCAATAGAAATGCTCAAGATATACAGTTTTACGCCCCATTTGACAGCGGACAGACAAATAGATATAATAACAATCGTTACGAGACATTAGTCATAATATGAGGTGATGCCTATGCCGCCCAAGGTGAAGTTTTCCAAAGAAGCGGTTACGAAAGCCGCCCTTCAAATAGCCCGAAAGGATGGGATGGACGCCGTAAACGCCCGCGCTATCGCAGCGGTGCTGGGCTGCTCCACCCAGCCGCTTTTTCGGGAGTTCCAGTCCATGGAGCAGCTCAAGGGAGAGGTGCGTACCTTGGCCATGGGCGTATACGAGCAATATATCCTTCGTCATATGGTGGGGACGGACAAGCCCTATAAAGCCTCCGGCATGGCCTATCTCCATTTTGCAAAGGAGGAGCCGCGCCTGTTTCAGCTGCTGTTTATGTATGAACGGGAAAAAGAGCCGGAAACCACCCAAGAGGATCATACCCTCGGCTATATTTTGGAAACGCTGCAAAAAAGCCTTGGCTTAACCGAGGAGCAGGCAAGGCGGTTTCATTTGTATTCGTGGATTTATGTTCACGGCATGGCCAGCATGATCGCTACCAACTATATCGTGTTTTCGGAGGAGGATATGGACGGTCTGCTGACCAACGCCTATCTGGCAACCAAGCTGCTCTTTGAGCGGGAAAAGGAAAGCCTTAAGCAGGACTAATTCCCGCTTAAGGCCTTAATCTGGAAGCTGACGCCCCAGACATAATAGGTGACGATGATTTCCCGCACGGGATGGGTATCCTTGGGGGAGAGAATCATGGCTTGAATGGAGCCGTCGGTCTTGGCAGCCAGCGAATGAACGGCGAGATCGCCTAGCTGCGCAATATCCGAGGGCTGAGGCACCACCTGCACCTGAATCATATCGATAGGCACCAGACAGCCGTTGTGTACGGTCACGCTATAGTTGAGAAAGACGTAATCGCTTGCTTCCTTCCATTCTAGGGGCTTTTGATAAACCGTGCCGATAAAGGTTTCCTGATCCAGCGCGGCTTTCATGCTGTCAAAGCTCGCCTGCTGATCGGAGGCGGGGATCCCCTGAGAGGATATGTTCGTTACGGTTACCTCGGCGGTGAGAAACAGATAGCTAAGCATCAGCAGCATCACCACCAGCAGCGACGCCATGACAATCGCACCGATTTTTAAGCCTTTCATTGCGCCGCGACCTCGCTTTCCGGAGAATCCTTCAGAATGTTGCGAATTTCGTCAATCATTTCCGAATCCTTCATGCGGAATTTGAATTCCACCCGGCGGGACGAGTCCATATCGATGGAGCCGTCGTCGTTATAAATCGGATTGGAAAAGCTGCGTCCCTTCGCCGTGAGGATTCCGCGCAAAACCTCCAGCTGGCTTTCGGAAAGGGAGGGTAGCTGGAGACAGTAGGTGGCTACGCTTAAGGCGCGTTCCTGCGACAGCTTCAGGTTCATCAGATAATCGCCTTGGGTATCCGTATGTCCCTCAATAATGATCTCCCCAAGATAGCTTGCGTATGCAGGCTCTAGCAGCACGCCTAGGTAAACGGGAATAAACTGATTCAGCAGCTCCTGACCGCTTTGCTTGATGGTATTCTTTCCTACGTCAAAAAATACGGCGCTTTCCAGCATGATGTCGCCGGTGTTTTTATCCACCGAGGCTTTTAGGTTGGCGCTCGTAAGCGCGTCGCTTAGCTCACGAATGATCTGAGTACGCACGCCCACCAAATCGTCCAGCCTGCGCTGTTGGGTGTCCATAGCCTCCTGCTGGGCTCCCAGCAGAATGGTGGCGTCTGCCAGCTCTTTTTGCTTTCCCTCCAAATCGATTTTGGCGGTATTAAGCTCCTCTTCCTTTTGCTGCAGCGCTGCTTGAGCAGCTAGAATGATTTTCTGCTGCTCCTCCAGCGTTAGGTTTTGATCGTCCAATAGGCCTTGCTTTTCTTCCAGATTGGTGAGCGCGCTAGTCAGCTCGTTTTGTTTTTGCAATAGCGCCGCCTGCTGCTCGGCTAGCGCCAGCGTTTGCTTGTCCAATGTGGATTGCTGCGCGTCCAGCGTGCTTTGCTGCTGGGTGAGCGTCGCCTCTTGGGAGGCTAGCAGCGCACCCTTTTCATCCAGCTCGGCTGTTTTGGTTTCCAGCATTAAAAAGTATTGATAAACGCTGTAGCAGAGGATCAGCACAAAAACAAGCAGCAGCGCCGCCATCATATCCGAATAGCTGATCCATGCGGCGCCGCCGTCCGCCTTGCCTCCGCCTGTGCGTTTTGCTCGTCTGCGAGTCATGCTCTGCCTCCTGTACTCAGCCTTCCAAGGGTGCGCCCGGATCGCCGGACGGTTCCGCGGGCGTGCCGTCCAGCTCGCTGCTGAAGCGGTCTACCGCTTGCCGCATCTGGGATAAGGAACGGGTGAGCTTTTCAATCTGCATGCTTAGCACCTGGTTCCGGTCCTCCATATCCGCCATGGACTGAAAGCGTTGAGCCTGCGTGCGCTGTACCTCGTCGCTCCAATCCTTCATCAGCTGGGCGATTTCCGCGCTGGATTGCTGCATGACGTGGGCGTCGTCGGCCATGGCTTGGGCGGCGCTGAGGGTATTGCGCAGGTTCTGCTGGGTTTGTAGCTGCTCCTTGTTGACCAAGGCCATGGTGTCGCCAAGAGAGGTCATCTGGCCGCTTAAGGAGGCGTTGAGCTGCTGAACAAACTGGCCTACGATACGCCGGATCCCCTCCATCTGCTCTTGGGTAGCACCGCGAATAAAGCTATCCAAGGATTGGGTTAAGGGAGCCATGGCGCGCCCTAAAGCGATCTCTAGCGACGCGGCTACCCGGTTACCTACTGCCTCCGCCAAATGAGCCATCCGCTCCTCCTCGTCCTGCTTTTGGCAAATAAGCTGAACCTCGGGGGATAGGGGGCGGGGCATGGCCAGCTCGTAGAACGCCTCGTCAAAGCTGTCGAGGGCGCGATAGGCGCGACCAACGGCCATGCGATAGAACATGTTAAAAAGCAAAGAACAGGCAATGCCCGCCACGGAGGTGGCAAAGGCAAAACGCATTCCGCTTAAAAGCATAGGGATGCTTTCGATGGTGCCCTCGGCATTGCTGAAATCCACGCTGGTCAAGCCCTCCATCAAGCCGACGAAGGTGCCCAAAATACCCAGAGAGGTTAATAGACCGGGGATTAGCTCCGCCAGCTGGCTGTGCCCGGGCTTGTCCACCGCGCTGTCCTCGTTGATGTAGTCCTGCAAATCGCAGGGCATTCCCCGTAGGTCAAGCTGACCGGCATTGAGCAAAAAGCGCTGCCAATCTCCTCGGAGGGAGCGCCCTAGGAAACGAGCTTCGCGCCAAACCGGCTTTTCGCCGGAACCGGCGTTGCGTTCCAGCTTGGCAATGGCACGGTTCAGCAGCGCGCCGTTGCGAAAGACGGGATAGATGCATTTCAGCAGCCCCACCAGCGTTACCACCGCAATAGCGCCATAAATCAGCACTTCGGACAGGCCGGAGCTTAGCTGGGATAATAATTCCGTAGGCATGAAGAAAACCTCCCATGGATCAATCAATGACTTTTCCATTTTAACACTTACTTCATACTTTGTAAATAAAAATGCAAACTGTTGCCAGATGGGCCTTCTGTATGAATTTTGGCGTTTCTTGACGCAAGGGGGATTCCCCCGTATAATGAAAGGGTTTGAAACCATCGAAAGGGGGTACAATGCACATGGCGGGAGAACATGAAGGTCACCGGGCGCGGATGCGGGAGCGCTTTATCAAGCAGGGATTGGATGGCTTTGCAGCGCATGAGGTTTTAGAGCTTCTTCTTTTCTATGCGATCCCGCAGCGCAATGTGAATCCCTTAGCGCATACATTGCTGGAGCGGTTTGGCAGCCTCCATGCGGTTTTGGACGCACCTATAGAGGAGCTGCGAAAGACAGAAGGCGTGGGCGAATATGCCGCCACGCTGCTGCATTTGTTTTCGGCAGTTTCCACGCGGCTTAGTCAAAGCCGTGCCGGTGAGCGCGTAATGCTGAAAAACCGCAGAGCGGCGCAGGAGTATTGCGTTCGGTTGCTAACTGGCCGAAAGCAGGAGCATCTATACGCGGTTTGCTTAAACGGACAGATGCAGGTAATCGCCGACGCGCTGATCGCGCGAGGCTCCCTAAGCGAGGTGCCCGCCTATCCGCGGGTGGTGGCAGACGCGGTGCTTCGCCATAATGCTCATTCGGTGATACTATGTCACAATCATCCCGGTGGAAACGCCTATCCTTCGCAGGATGACATGGATATGACGGCGAAGCTGGCGATGCTGTTAAAAAGCATTGAGGTTGTGCTGATCGACCATATGATTGTTGCAGACGGGGAAGCCTTTAGCATGTCCGGCCAAGGACTGATACGGCAGGAAATCTGTGAAAACGATATTTTAGTTAAGGTAGCCAGCTCCGCCGGAGAACTGCGCATTCGCAGCCAGCTGGATAAGTAAAACGGAGGAAATATGAGCGAGAAACAAACGAAACCCGCCGCCGGAAAGGGCGGCAGGCTGAAAAGGGTGTTAGCTGTGATTTTGTGGCTGTGTATCCTAGGCCTTGCGTGCTACGGCGGGCTGATCGCATGGGTTTATCATCAGGAGGTCAGCGTGCCAAAGCCGGCCGAGTATGACAGCATCATTGTGCTGGGGGCGCAGGTGCTGCCGAACGGCGAACCCTCCGTGCAGCTGCGTTGGCGGCTGGATCAGGCCAAGGAAGCCTATGAAGCGATCCCCTGCGATATCGTGGTCACCGGCGGTCAGGGCGGTCAGGAGCCAAGGCCGGAGGGCGATGTGATGCGGGAGCTGTTGATTTCGGAAGGGATCGATTCGGCGCGGGTGATTAGCGATCCCTTTAGCGCGGACACAAAGGAAAACATTGCAAACGCATGGGAAATTCTAAAAGAGCGCGGCTGTACCCGCCCGTTGGTCATCACCAGCGATTATCATTTGCCGCGGGCTTTGGCAATCATGGGGGACTTAGGCTTGGAGCCTCAGGGCTTGGGCAGCCTTTGCCGTCCCGAGCTGTCCTTTTGGCTTAAAAATCATATGCGAGAGGCTTTAGCATGGGTGAAGTATTGGGGAATCAAGTATCTGGGGCTGTCCCTATGAGCGAGAAGGAATGGGCAAGCGCGCTGGAAGAAGCTATTGGGGAGCTGGGGCTGTCCATCGACTTTCGCGGGCCGGAACGGTTGGCGCGTTATCATCGGCTGCTGACGGAATGGAACGCTCATATGAACCTGATGGGAGATACGGATTTCCTTTTATCCTTGGATCGGCATTATCTAGATTCCTTAGCGCCCCTCGGTACGCCGGGCCTTTTTCCAGAGGGAGCCAGCCTGATTGACGTGGGAACGGGCGCGGGATTTCCGGGCCTGCCGCTGGCGATTGCACGGCTTGACTTGCAGGTGACCTTGCTGGATTCCCTCCAAAAGCGTCTCCTTTTTTTAGACGCGGTGGTCAAGGAGCTGGGACTTACGAACGTCACCCTTTGCCATGAACGGGCGGAGGACGGCGGGCGAAGCCCCGCCCTGAGGGAGCAATTTGATATTGCCACGGCGCGGGCGGTAGCGTCGCTGCCGGTGCTGCTGGAATACCTGCTCCCCTTTGTGAAGCCGGGCGGACAAGCGCTTTGCTACAAGGGGCCAGCCGCCGGGGAGGAATGGGAGAGCGGAAAGCGGACTTCCAAGGCTTTAGGCGGAGGAGAGCTGATCCGTTACCCGATAGTATTGCCGAGGCAGCCGGAATGGGAGCACTGTGTGGTAGCCGCTGCTAAGAAAGAAAAAACCCTTCGACAGTATCCGCGAAAAGCTGGCGTTCCCGAGCGTAAGCCGCTGGGCAGCGTCGACAAAGGCTGAGCAAAGAAAAATAGATTCGACAGGATAGGCCCGGTAAGTGGGCGTATCCTGTTGCTTTTTGGGGTACGAAACCTTGATGGGCTTTGCAGGAAAACCGCCTTTTGCGCTGAAAAGAGAGAGCATGGACGCGCCCAATGGGCTGCGCGTGCTAGGGGGGAGGGCACGCGGGGCCTTTGGGCGCGTTCAATCCAAGGGAAGGGGGCTTCGTAATGCAGGCAACGGCAGATCAAATGGGCTGGGTGCCTATTAAGGATATCGTACTGCCACAGGAACCCGCGCAGGAAAAGGAAGGAGATACGGTGCTTCTGGCATGGCGGGGCGACGGACGTTATCTGCTTTTATCCGGACGCGCCCGTCTGGACCTTCTCAAGGAGCAGGGACGCTGCTATGTGGACGCGGTGATCAGCCCCGCATCGGAGCTGGACGAGCGAATCTCCCAGCTAGTCAGCGATTTGATGAAGGGAAAGCTTCATTATTTAGAGGAAGCGGAGGCATACCGCGGCTTTATTCGCGGCGACGGGTTGACGACGCAGGAGCTAGCGCAGCGCACCGGGCGTTCCGTCAAAACCGTACAGAAAAAAATCAGGCTGCTGAACCTTGGCGAGGAGGTCTGTGCGCTGCTTAAGCAGCATCAGATGAGCGAGCGTATTGCCGAGGAGCTGCTGCGTATGCCGGGCCAGCAGGGACGTATGAAGGTGTTGACGTTTGTGCTTCAAAAAGGAATGAACGCCAAAGAGACGGAGACGTTGATCGACGATTTGCTGGCACGAATGCCGTTGCCTATGGCGGGCGGCAGAAAAATGAAGCCGCTCATGCGGGACTATCGCCTGTACCTCAATGCGATCCGCGGGATTGTGGAGCAGATGCAGGAGGCGGGGTTGGCGGCGGGAATGCAGGTCAACACCGGCAGAAGCGCCGTAGACGTTCGGATTTCCGTGCCGTTTTTTACGCAGCAGCAACGTTGACCATCGCTTTTGTCCTGTGCTATACTCAGGGGGACAAGGGGGAAGGCGGATGAAGGGGCGTGCGTTTTTGCTGGCCCTACTGCTGGCTTTAGCAGGAGAAGCAAAGGGGGAGATCTATGTTTTCTCAGAGGCTTCGGATAGCCTGCGTTGGGCGGTCAGTGATGAAGTCCAAGAAGAAACCGTTATCACCCTGACGTTTGCTGGCGATTGCACGCTGGGCGGGGAAAATGCTTTGAAAAGCAGCCGCAATAGCTTTGACAGCGTCATTGGGGCGGAAGGGATGAGCTATCCCTTTGCCGAGCTGCAAGAGCTGTTCGCTACCGATGATTTTACCATCGTTAATTTAGAAGGCGTGCTGTCGGACAGCGCCGAGGGCAAGGTACGAAAGACGTACAATTTTTTGGGAGCTACAGCCTATACGGATATCCTGACAAGCGGAAGCGTGGAGTGCGTCACACTGGCGAACAACCACAGCATGGACTATGGAACGCGGGGCTTCGCGGATACGACGAAAGCCTTGGACGCGGCGGGCGTGGGGTATGTGAGCGAAGAAAATCTCTGCATTCTGGAAAAGGACGGCGTGCGAATCGGCTTGACCGCCTCGGTGTTTTCAGGACGGGGGGAGAAGCTCATGAAGGAGCAGGTGCAGCTGCTCCGCGAGCTGGGCTGCTCCATCGTGATTCACAATATGCATGGAGGAGACGAGTATGCGGCAAATCCCTCCGCTCAGCAAAAGAGAGTGGCGATGAGCGCTAAGGAAGCCGGGGCGGCGCTGGTGGTGGGGCATCATCCCCATGTGGTACAGGGCGCTGCGTTATATGAAAAGGTGCCAGTGCTTTATAGCTTGGGCAATTGCAGCTTTGGCGGCAACCTGAACCCTAGCGATCAAGATGCGTTGCTACTACGGGTAGCATTTCTCTTTAGAAAGGGAGAACCGGTTTCATTGGAATGGACGCTTTATCCCATCAGTGTCAGCGGCGTTCGCGGGCGCAATAATTATCAACCGGTGCTTTTGATGGGCGAGGAGGCAAGGCGACTGATGGAACGGGTTATCCAACGCTCGGAACTAAGCCTGATTCCCTGTAGTGCAAGTGGTGCGGCCAAGCAGGAGACAATCTCATACAAAGGAGAGAAGTAGATATGGATGCATTGTGTCAACAGGTTGTGGAAGGAATGCGCACGAATGGTTTTGAGGTGATTGAGCTGCATACGGCTAAGGAGGCCTGCGATTACCTGTGCGCGCAGATTGCGGATGAAACCACCGTTGGCGTCGGCGGCTCGGTAAGCGTGCGGGACACAGGCGTGCTGGATGCGTTGGCAAAGAAAAATTGCACGGTGTACTCCCATTGGGGAGCAAAGCGAGAGGATAGCGCGGTTATTTGTGCAAAGGCGATGAACGCTCAGGTCTACCTATGCTCGGCCAACGCCGTGACCCGCTCGGGTAAGCTGGTGCTGGTAGACGGCACAGGCAATCGGGTTGGAGCGGTCTGCTACGGCCCGGCTCAGGTTTATTTTATCATCAGCCATTCCAAGGTGGTGGACGGCGGCATCAACACGGCGGTGGCGCGTATTAAAAAGATGGCTTGCCCGTTAAACGCCCGTCGCTTGGGCTTGAACACCCCCTGCGCCAGAACCGGCAATTGCGGCGCGGATTGCGCCGAGAGCATGTGTCGGCTCACGCTGGCAGTGGATCGAGTGCCCAGAAACCGTAAAATGACGGTTCTGTTTGTGGAAGAAACACTGGGATATTGAGCAAAATTGAATAAAATATCAAAAACCGCGCTAAATACTAAAAAATATGTGGCGCGGTTTTTGGGTTTATGGTACAATAAAAAATGGTTCTGTACGAAAATTGCTGTTTGATGTTTGTGAGGGATTTGTTTTGACCGAAAGACCATTGAAGCTGATGGACGCAATGAAGCTGGACAAGCACGAGGGCGTGCTGGTACATAATCCCAGCAATATTTTTTATCTTTCCGGCTACACAGGGGAGGGCCTTGTGTTGATTGCCCGGGGCGTATGGGCGATTGTAACGGATTTCCGCTATACAGAGGCGGCGGAAAAGCAGTCGCCAGATTTCGTTGTAAAAATGACGGATAAGAGCCTGACCCATGACGCGATTGTCAATAAGCTGTGCCGGGAGCATGGGATCGACACGCTGTATTATGAGGACGATTATTTGACGGTTCGCGCCTTTGAGGAATGCAAGGCGGCGATTGCCGGCGTGGAATGGAAAAGCCTGAACGGCGCGGTGCAGCGTCAGCGTGAGATTAAGGACGAAACCGAGATTGCCCTGATGGCAAAGGCCTGCGAGCTGACCGGGGAAGCCTTTGAGCGTATTTTACCCACCCTGCGCGAGGGCATGACGGAAAAGGAAATCGCTCTCAATTTGGAGTTTGATATGCTGAGCCACGGCGCGACAGGAATCGCCTTCAGCACCATCGTGGCGGCAGGAGCTAACGGCTCCTTACCTCACGCGGTGCCCGGCGACTATCGTCTGCGCAAAGGGGACATGGTCACCATGGACTTTGGCGCAAAATTCGGCGGCTACTGCGCCGATATGACCCGCACCATCGCCTTGGGGGAACCTAGCGCCGAGATGCGCAAGGTGTACGAGACGGTTCTTGCCGCCCAAAGACTCGCTCAGGACGCAGTGATGGAAGGCAAAAATTGCCACGATATCGATGCGATCGCGCGGGATTATATCTACCAGCATGGTTATGAGGGCCGTTTCGGCCATGGATTGGGCCATTGCGTGGGTATTGATATCCACGAGAATCCTCGGTTCAGTATGCTGTGTAACGCAATCACCAAGGAAAACATGGTGATCACCGTGGAACCGGGTATTTACCTACCCGGCATAGGCGGCGTGCGTATCGAGAATTCTGTGGTGGTGAAAAAGGAAGGCTGTGTCAGCCTGACCAAGCCCTCCTGCGAGCTCATCATCCTGTAACCCCCTCAACCTTACCAAAACCTTGAATATATGAAAGCGGAGGAATGAACAATGATTACGGCAGGCGATTTTAGAAAAGGAATTACCATTGAATGGGACGGCGGCGTGTGGAATATCGTCGATTTCCAGCACGTGAAGCCCGGCAAGGGCGCTGCCTTTGTGCGCACGAAGATTAAGAATATCATGAACGGCGCAGTGGTGGAGCGCAGCTTCAACCCCACGGACAAAATGCCCCGTGCGATTGTGGAAACCAAGGAAATGCAGTATGTATATGCTGATGGTGATCTATACTATTTCATGGATATTGAAACCTACGAGCAGATTCCCCTGAACAAGGATCAGGTGGAGGACGCTATTCCTTACGTGAAGGAAGGCACCAACGTAACCGTCCGCTTCTTCAAGGGTAACGCCTTCAGCGTTGCGGCGCCTAACTTTGTGGAGCTGGAAGTAACCGATACCGAGCCGGGCTTCAAGGGCGACACCGCCAGCAATACCTATAAGCCCGCCACGTTGGAAACCGGCTACAGCGTGCAGGTTCCCCTGTTCATCAACACTGGCGACCATATCCGCATTGATACCCGCACCGGCGAATACATGGAGCGCTGCTAAGGGACAAGCTGGAAAACAAGGAGAAAAAAGATGGCAAGTATTACGGATCGTACCGCCTACCTGCGCGGACTGGCAGATGGCATGAAGCTGGACAAGGAACAAAACGAACATAAGCTGTTGTTGGAGATGCTGGAGGTCATGGATGAAATGGCTCATCAGCTTTCCGACGTAGATTCCGACGTTGAAGAATTGCAGGAGTATGTGGACGACATCGACAACGATCTGTCCGACATGGAGGACGTGCTTTTCGGAGAAGAGGACGACTGCGACTGCGACGGTTGCTGCGGCGACGACGATGACGAGGACGAAGATGGGGACGAGGACGAGGAGCTATCCTTCGACTGCCCCAACTGCGGCCATACCGTTATGGTTAAGGCTTCCGACATTGACTTCGACGAAAGCCCCGTATGTGAGAAGTGCGGGCAGCCCTTCTTTATCGAGGTTGAAGAAGAGAAGGATGACAAAGAGTAATTCGATTATTATAAAAGCCCGCCGATAAGGCGGGCTTTTTAATTGATTTTGCAGATAGGTTCGTGTATGATAGGATTTGATTGATACGTATGTTTTATGGATGGATCATAGAGAAGGAGGAGTAATCGATGGCTCGTTTTATTCTTTCAGCCTTTGCGGACGAGGCTAGCCCCCTACTTGACGAACAGTTGAATGCGCTTCGGGAAGAGGAAATATCACTGATTGAGCTGCGAGGAGTGGACGGCAAAAGCTGCGCTCAATTGACGCTGGAGGAAGCGGACCGGGTAAAGGCCAAGCTGGACGCGGCGGGGATTCGCCTGTCTGCTCTAGGCTCGCCCTTTGGAAAGGCTCCGCTGGATCAACCCTTTGATGAACACTTGGCTTCGTTCCGGCATGGTTTGGAGCTGTGTAAGCATCTGGATTGCAAGCGTATCCGTATGTTCAGCTTTTTTTCGCCTACGGGCGCCGATCCCGCAGACTGGCGGGAGGAAGTTTTCGCAAGGCTGGATACAATGCTGACCCTCGCGCAAAAAGCCGGAATACAGCTAGTCCATGAAAACGAGAAGGAAATCTACGGCGATATTCCCCAGCGCTGCGTGGAGCTGATGGAGCGTTTCGGGGATCAGATGGGTTTTATCTTTGATCCGGCAAATTTTGTTCAGTGCAAGGTAAATACGCTGGAGGCTTATGACGCGCTGCATGAGCGTATTACCTATATGCATATCAAGGACGCGCTGCTTTCCGATGGCGCTGTGGTGGCTTCCGGTCATGGCGATGGTCATGTGGCGGAGCTGCTTGCCAAGCTTAACGCCGAGCGGACGGACGAGGTGATCCTGACGGTGGAGCCTCATTTGACGGTGTTCGAGGGCCTTCAAGCGCTACAGGATGATCAGCTGGTTCACCATGAGCGCTATCCGGACAGCCGGACGGCTTTCCACGCGGCTTGCTCTGCTTTGAAGGGCATTCTGGCAACGCTTTAACAAATAAACGGGGGTATAAAAATGCTGAAATTAGGAATCGTGGGCGTGGGCAATATGGGCTCCGGCCATGCGAAAAATATTTTGGAGGGGTGCTGCCCCGGCGTTTCCATTTCCGCCGTGGCGGATCATCGGGCTAGCCGCCGGGAGTGGGCAAAGGAAAATATTCCGGGCGCGGAAATATTCACCGACGGTAAGGAGCTGATTGCCAGCGGGAAAGCAGAGGCGGTGCTGTTGGCTGTGCCGCATTATCAACACCCCCCGTTAGCGATTGACGCTTTTGAGCATGGCCTTCATGTGATGTGTGAAAAACCCGCCGGAGTTTATACCTTGCAGGTGCGTGATATGATCGCCGCCGCAGACGCTCATCCCGAACTGACCTTTGGCATGATGTTTAACCAGCGCACCAATTGCATTTACCGCAAGGTGAAGCAGATGCTGACGGCAGGGAAGCTTGGCGAGATCAAGCGCATGAACTGGATCGTAACCGATTGGTACCGCACGCAATACTATTATGATTCCGGCGCGTGGCGCGCCACTTGGGCGGGAGAGGGCGGCGGCGTGCTGCTGAATCAATGCCCTCATCAGCTGGATTTGCTTCAATGGCTGTGCGGCTTGCCCACCAAGGTGCATGCCTTTATTCACGAGGGAAAATGGCATGATATTGAGGTGGAGGATGATGTAACCGCCTATTTGGAGTTTGCCAACGGCGCTACGGGCGTATTTATCACCACGACTGGCGACGCTCCCGGTACCAATCGTTTGGAAATCACCGGAACCAAGGGCCGGGTGATCTGCGAAAACGATCAGTTGATTTTTGATAAGCTGGAGATGGACGAACGGCAATGGTGCGTAACCTGCCAGCAGGGCTTTGACAAGCCCAAATGCGAGCGGGTTGCGGTGGAAACCGATGGCTTGAACCTACAGCATGTGGCGGTGCTGAACGCCTTTGCGGATCATATTGAAAACGGTGGACCGCTGGTGGCTGACGGCCGCGAGGGGATCAACGGTTTGATGCTCTCTAACGCTATTCATCTTTCTGGTTGGACGGGCGAGGATGTGACCTTGCCCATTGATGAGGAGAAATTCCTTCGGATGCTGAACGAACGCCGTGCTTCCTCCCGTCATAAAGAAGATACGGATGTGGTGATGGACACCTCCGGAAGCTACGGAAGCCAATCCGCAAAATAAAACGTCCACGGAGAGAAGGAATAGCAATGGAAACGGTGAGAGTAGCTGTGATCGGCGTGGGCAACATGGGTACGGCTCATGCCGCCTGCCTAGCCGATGGGCGCGTGAAGGGCTTGACGCTGGCAGCGCTGGCAGATGTGAATGAGCAGCGTCGGATCTTTTGTAGGGAACGCTTTTCCGGCGTTCACTGCTATTCCAGCGTGAAGGAATTGTTGGCTGCCGGCGGGGTGGACGCGGTGATCGTGGCTACTCCCCATCCCTGCCATGCAGCGGTTGCAGAGCAGGCGTTGAAAGCTGGCCTGCATACGCTGGTGGAAAAGCCGATCGATATTGCGTTAACCTCGGCACGGCATTTGTGCGAGGTGGCAGAGCAAAGCGGCAAGGTGTTTGCGCTGATGCTCAATCAGCGTACGAACACCTTGTTTTGCAAAGCCCGCGACATTGTGAAGGGGGGAGAGCTGGGCAGCTTAAAGCGTACCGTATGGATCATTACCAATTGGTACCGCACCCAGCACTATTACGATTCGGGCGCATGGCGCGCTACTTGGGCAGGGGAGGGCGGAGGCGTATTGTTGAATCAAGCGCCCCATAATCTGGATCTGTGGCAATGGATTTGCGGAATGCCTGTCGCCGTTACCGCCTACTGTGATGTGGCGAAATACCATACCATCGAGGTGGAGGACGACGTTACCATATTGACCCGCTACGCTAACGGCGCAACGGGTGTGTTTATTACCTCAACAGGGGAAAGCCCCGGTACCAACCGTTTGGAAATCACCGGGGACAAAGGCAAGCTGGTGCTTGAAAACGGCATGCTAAAATGGTGGAAGCTACGGCAGAGCGAACGGGAGGTCTGCTTTTCCTCCGATGAGAATTTTGCACAAATCCCCTTTGATTATCAGGAGTTCCTCCATCAGGGAGAGGACACCGCACACAGGGGCATTTTGCAAAATTGGGCGAATGCTATTCTGTACGGGGAGGCATTGACGTCTCCCGGACGGGATGGGCTGAATGAGCTGACGCTTTCCAATGCGGCATACCTTTCCCAATGGACAGGAAATGTTTCTGTTGCATTGCCCATGGATTGCGCTTTATTTGATCGCCTGCTGGCTGAACGGGCTGCCGGTTCCGCCTTCAAGGCGGGAGCAGGGCAATCCGCGACCGAGGGTCGCTACAGCCAGCGCTGGCAGGTGAATTGGTAATGCTACCAAAGAATAATGATACCCTCTCCCGCCGCCAAATCAAGGCTTATGCGGCCGTCAGAAACGAATAGCTTCTTGCCTGTTACAGCGTCGATCAGCCTTTCCGCCGCTTGCAGCCCGGTAGGCAGCGTAATGCGGCTGGTTAAGGAGTGATCGCTTGTGTTAATGGCAACTAGGGCTTTTTGAGCTTTGTCAATCCGTTCAAAGGCATACAAGCCGTTCTCTTCCGCAATCAAAGTGCGGAACACGCCGAAACGTAAGGCTGGACTGCTGCCACGCAGCTTGATCAGCCGCTGATAATGGCTCAGCATGGGGTTGCCCTCAACGTTATCCCATCGCATAGGACGGCGGCAGTCCGGGTCGTTAGCACCCTCCATGCCAAGCTCGTCGCCGTAGTAGATAAAAGGCACGCCGGGCATGGTTAGCTGAAAGAAGCTGGCGGCTCGCAGCAGCTCCTCCTTTCCACCGGCACGGGTTCGAAAACGCTCGGTATCGTGGGAGCCGAGAAAGTTCCACATGATCTCCTGAACCGCGTTGGGGTATAGCATCTGGCAGCGATTGATGTTTTCGTCAAAGGCATGCACCGAACCCTTTTGCAGCGCAATTCGCTGCCAGATCGCCCGGGATAAAACATAATTCATCGTACCGTCGAACATATCGCCCACGGTGACCCACTCGCGGCTGTCATCCCAGCATTCGGCAATCATGATGCTTTGGGGGTTGACGGAGAGCATCATCCGGTGATACTCCCGCCAGAAATCGGGATAAACCTCCGGGCTTACATCCAGCCGCCAGCCGTCAATACCGCATTTTTCCAGCCAATAGCGGCCTACCTTCAAAAAGTAATCTGCACAATCGGGATTTTTGAGGTTTAGCTTGGGCATATAGCTTTCAAAGCTAAAGGTTTGATAGCCGCACTCCCATGCGTCGTCCATAAAAAACCAATCGTAGTATGGGCTTGCTTTTCCGTTTTCCTTCACGTCTATAAAGGGTGCGAAGCCAACGCCGCTATGGTTGAACACACCGTCCAATACCAGATGCATGTCATAGCGGTGCAGCTCGTCGCACAGAGCCTTTAAATCGTTCTCATCGCCAAACAGGGGATCGATTCGATAATAGTCGAAGGTATTATAATGATGAGCGGTATCGCTGTCAAAAATCGGCGTAGTATAGACAATTTCCACGCCTAACTCATGAAGGTAAGGGACTGCCTCCCGGATTCCTCGGAGATTTCCTCCAAAGCGGTAGGCGCTTTCGTAGCGGGTGCTATCCCATGGTTCCAAGGATGCAGTCTGCTCGCCGGAACGCCGAAACCGATCGGGGAAAATTTGGTAGCCGACTGCGCCTCTGGCCCATTCTGGCTTGGGCGAGGGCGGGTAGACATAAGCAAAAACAAAGGATTCCTCCGTATTTACCGGCAGCTCATGATGGAGCCCCGCCGCGTCCAGCGATACTGTCAGCTCGTCGGCTTCCAGAACAAAGTAATACCGAACGCGGGGGTCGGAGGGGGAGAAAACAGCCTCGTAGTAATCAAATAAATCATCACGGTAGGCAATTTCCATATAAACCGTCTCCACATGCTCCAAGGGATTGGGTCGATAAGAGCAGAAGTGGCGGATACTCACCTGTTGAAAGTCGTCTTTCGCTGTGCGCAGACGGATGCACACGTCGCCGTTTGGCAGTGCGTGTCGATATTCCAGCCATGGGATATGATGAATCGCGGCTAAATTGACATTACGCATAAGTAATCCTCCTGTCGCAGCGTCTTTGAGCGAATGGTTCGTTGCAACCAAAGTGTTTGATGGTCGTGCAAACGTTTGTGCATATCATACGACTTTCGTTTTGATTTGTCAATCCCGATACCCTTTGCACAATGACATAGGCCATGCTATAATAGCCCCAGATAAACGGCAGCAAGGAACGGAAGGGAACGATGGCTTGTGCAGGAGAATCAACCGATAGGCAGCCGGGATGTAGCCCGTGCGGCGGTGCAGCTGTGTATGACCCAAAGCAGGGAAGAAGAGCAGCAATGGCGTAAAATGCTTGCACAGGCAGGGATTGCCGGAGCGGCGGCAGACTTTGGCGGCGACTTTTTAAGCGGCATTGTCCGCATTGTGGAGCGTGCGGTCATCGCTGCAAAGCGCGAGCAGGTGATTGGCGAAAGCCATTTGGAGGAAGGCGGCGTAGCCGGGGCGGCCCGGGAGGCGCTCAATCAGATAACGCCCAAGGCACTGGGGATGAGCGTCGGCGGAAAAATCGGCATCGCCCGGTGCGGCGAGCATGTGGCGGTGGCTGTTTTCTTCGGCATTGGTCTGGGCCATTTGGACGAGGTATGCATTGGTCTGGGTCACCGTGCGATTTGATCATAACGCAAAGGAAGAGGGAATCAAAATGCGGATAACCATTGCGATCGACGGCCCAGTTGGAGCGGGCAAAAGCACCGTGGCGGACGGCGTTGCCAAGGAGCTGGGCATTTTGCATCTAGACACCGGTGCGATGTATCGCGCGTTTGCGTGGAAGGCGTTGCAGGAAGGTGTGGATTTAGAAAATGAAGCGGCGCTGGAGGCGTTGACCCGGCGGGTGATGCCGGAGGTGCGTTATGAGAACGGAGCCCAGCGCACCTTGATCGACGGCGACGATGTAACCGGGCTGATCCGCACGCCGGAGGTTAGCATGGCTGCCAGCAATGTATCGAAGGTGGCGGCTGTACGCGCCGCCATGGTGGCGCGTCAGCAGCAGCTGGCAGCACAGCAAAGTATGCTGTTGGATGGTCGGGATATCGGCACCAGAGTGCTTCCGGACGCGATGATCAAAATTTATCTTACGGCTTCTTCGGAGGTTCGGGCAAAGCGTCGCTTTGAAGAACAGGTAAAAAAGGGAGACGACACGCCCTACGAGGAGGTTCTCAAGGACGTGGTGCGCCGTGACGAGCAGGACATGAACCGAGAGGTGGACCCGCTACGGCCCGCACAGGACGCGCAAATCGTAGATAGCTCCGATTTTACCCAGCAGCAGGTAGTGGAAAGCATCGTTCGTCGGGTGAGGCTTAAGCAAGGCGTGAAGCCCGAGCGAGAAGAAAAGTTCACCCCCATGTATCGGTTTGTGAAGATGCTTGCCGGCTTCCTTTTTTCTACCTTTTTCCCGGTGCGCTATCACAATGAGGAAAACCTACAATGGGACGCTCCTTATATTCTGCTCGCCAATCATAATTGCATGATGGACCCGTTGGTCATAGCGTGGAAATGCCACCGCTATCACGTGCGCTTTTTAGGCAAGAAGGAGCTTGTGAAAAATCCCATCGCCCGCTGGTTTTTCCGTAAAATGCTGATGATTTCTGTCGATCGGCATCATATGGATATGAGCGCGATTCGGCAATGCTTGAAAACCTTGAAGGAAAAGCATGTGCTTGGCATTTTTCCCGAGGGAACCCGTCATAAGACGGGCGTCATGGAAGAACTAGAAAGCGGCGTGGCGATGATTGCGCTGATGGGCAAGGTACCACTGATTCCTGTATATATGACGGGAAAGCCCCGTCTTTTCCGTCCCATCGACGTTTATTACGGACAACCGATTTTAACCTCTTCCTTGGCGGCAAAGGGCGTTACAAAGGAAAACTGCGACGAGCTGCTACAGGAGGTGCGCGCCTTTTATAGTCATATAATTGCGCTGCATCCCAGCCTTGTTAAAAAGGGTTGACGCTTTCCCGCAGAAATGTAAGCCGATGGAATGACAGGAAAAAGTTTTTGCTGTTTTTTTGTGAAAAACATCTCGAAAAAGAAGGAAAAACTGAACGAGCGGCGAATTTGAAACTTTGTATGCATGGAGGACTGTGAAGTGGCAATCGAAATCGCGCGTCATGCGGGATTCTGCATGGGGGTGCGCCGGGCTGTCGACGAGGCGCTGCACGCCGCTCAAAGCGGAGAAGAAATTGTTACCTTTGGCGAGCTGGTTCATAATCCGCAGGTGATTGAGAAGCTCGAAGCCATGGGAATCTTCGCTATACACGATATTTCGCAGGCGGAGGGCCGTACGGTCATCATTCGAAGCCATGGGGTAGCCCCCAACGTCATACGTGGCCTTGCCGAAACGGCGAAAAAGGTGATCGACCTGACCTGTCCTTTTGTAGCCCGGCTCCACGAGGTGGTTGCCCAGTACAGCGCGGACGGTTCCCCGGTGATTCTTCTGGGGCAGAGAGATCATCCTGAGGTCATAGGTACCATCGGCTATGGACAGGGAGAGGTCTTTACCGTTACAACGCCCCAGGAGGCTGAGGCGCTGCCCATTTTGGAGCGCGCACTGGCTGTATCTCAGACCACTTTTCCCCACGAGCGATGGGAAGCCGTTTTACCCGTCCTTCACCGCCATGTGCGGGAGCTGACGGTGCAGGATACCATTTGCACCGCTACGGTGCTCCGGCAAAACGAGGCGAGACGGCTGGCTAGCCAGTCGGATAAGATGCTGGTGGTAGGCGGTAAAACCAGCGCTAATACCCGCAAGCTGTACGAGACCTGTAAAGGCATCTGTCAGCAAACCCTTTTGGTAGAGCGTGCGGCGGATATTCCGCCGGGCTTTGCAGATATTCATTCCGAATCAATTGGAATCACCGCCGGCGCTAGCACGCCGGATTGGTCACTTAAGGAGGTTGTCACACGCATGACTGACAAGGAACAATTGGACCAGGTTTCCACCGAGGAGGCGGAAAAGAACAGCTTTATGGCTGATGTGGAAGCCACTCTGGTCAAGATCAGACCCGGACAGACCGTAACCGGAACCGTGGTGCAGATCACCGAGGACGAGATTTGCGTAAACATCGGTTTTAAATCTGACGGACTGATCAAGCGCGATGATCTGGTAACACAGGATGTAAAGCTGGGCGACGAAATCGAAGTGGAGGTCGTTAAGGTGAACGACGGCGAAGGCAACGTATTGCTGTCGCAGCGTAACATCCTGAACCGCAAGGCCTTCGCGGAGCTTGTCGAAAAGAACGAGAAGGGCGAGTACGTCGAAGGCGTAGGCAAGGAAGTCGTCAAGGGCGGCTTGATTTGCATGGTCAACGGCATCCGCGCTTTCGTTCCTGCGTCTCAGCTCTCCAACCGTTACGTGGAAAAGATCGGCGAATTCGTTGGCCAGACCTTGAAGCTGAAGATCATCGAGATGGACGAGCAGAAGAAGCGCATCGTTTGCAGCCGTCGCGCGGTGGTCAAGGAAGAAAGCGAAGCCAAGAAGGCCGAGGCTTGGTCGCGTCTGGCAGAGGGCGCGGTTGTGAAGGGAATCGTTCGCAGACTGACCGATTTCGGCGCTTTTGTCGATCTGGGCGGCGTAGACGGTTTGATTCATGTAACCGACCTGAGCTGGGCTCATGTGAAGCATCCCTCCGAGGTTGTTTCTCCTGAGCAGGAAGTGGAAGTCAAAATCCTTTCCATCGATCCCGAGCGCGAGCGTATTCAGCTGGGCTTGAAGCAATTGCAGCCCAAGCCTTGGGATAACGCGCCCCAGAAGTACGCGGAGGGTTCCGTGGTCACTGGTAAGGTAGTTCGTATTACCACCTTCGGCGCTTTTGTGGAGCTTGAGCCGGGCATCGACGGCTTGGTGCACATCAGCCAATGCGCTACCACCCGCATCAATAAGGTGGAGGACGCGGTGAATGTGGGCGACGAGGTGCAGGTGAAGGTGCTGAGCATCGATCCTGAAGCCAAGCGTATCAGCCTGAGCATCCGCGCTTTGCAGGAGCCTGAAGCCGCTCCCGCTGAGGAAGAGCCTACGCTGGATAACAGCGAGGAAGCCGTTCCTGTAGACGTTGAGGCTGTCGGCGCTGCATTGGAAGCGGAAGAATCCGAAAATAAGTAATGGATAAAACACCCCCTTTCCTCTGGTTATTCAGAGAAAAGGGGGTGCTTTCAGACTGTCGAAAAACTCCCTTAAGAGGGTGTCGGGGGAGCCCGCAGGCTACCCTGACTATATTCGTATCGATCGGCTTTGCCGGTCGGGCGGGCAGTTTGCGGCAAAGCCGCAAACATTACCCGTAACTGGCGAAAAAGCGCGTAGCGCTTTTTTGACACGCTGAGCACCCCCTTTCCTCTGGTTATTCAGAGAAGAGGGGGTGCTTTTTTAATGGGTCCAGAAAATTGATTGCTGGTTTTCCGACATGCTCTCTACCGCGTCAGAGGGGTCCTTTTTGGCCCCACCGAAGAAATCCTTTACGTCGTCCCAAAGGGTGCGTTCAGCCGCTAAATGAGCCTGAGCTACCTGAACCGCCTGTACGCCCTCCAACAGAATGCCGTTATTGAGCAGCTCCGCGTGTACGGGAATCACCCGGTAGGTGTAGACCACGCCGCCTTTGGCGCTGGTATCGGTATAGTAAAGCGTCTCTCCAGCGGAGCCATACAGCTCGGTGAGGACGAAGCTTTCACCCTGGGTGTCCCGCTGGACGCGGTAAATGGCTGTATCCGACGGCTGAATCATCAGCAGGGGGTAGCCAGCGTCGCTGTGTCCTACCGTGAAGCGATTGGGGGAGCGGGGCGGCGTCCACACGTCGCTTTTCTTTGTGGGATGGTTATCCTCTGTAAAAACCTCGGTATAGCGGTAGGTTTTGGGCGTTAGATCCACTGCCAGCATCGGTTCGCCGCGCCATTTGATGGCTTGCTTGTCGATTTCCAGTGAAATGATTCCACCGGGCTTGACAAACTGGGGCTTATCCCGGCTTTGATACAACGCCCGAAAGTAGTCCCGCGCCATGGCGGCGGTGTTGTCGCCGCCGCTTACCCAGCTTTGCAGCTTGTGAGAGGAATCCGTCTCATCAAAGCCCATCCAGAAGGCGCATGAAATCTCACTATTATAGCAAGCCATCCAGATATCCCGGTTTCCGCCGCCGGTGAGATTCACCGTTCCTGTTTTACCAGCCACAGGGGTATTTGCGCCGGAAAGCTTCGCGCCTGTGCCGCTGGAGGTAACGGATTGCAGCATACTGGTCATCAGATAAGCGGATTGCGCCTTTAAGACGCGGGTGGGGGCGCTGCGGTCCTGAAACAGCACCCGTCCGCTGGGGTCGGTGATTTTGCGGATGAAATGGGGCGCGGTATAGGAGCCGCCGTTGCCGAAGGGTGCGTAAGCCGCCGCCAGCTGCACCGGCGATACGCCGTAGGTCATGGAGCCCAAGGCCAGCGCCAAATTGCTGTCCCGCACGTCTAGGGGGATGCCCACCTTTGTAAGGTAGTCCCGGCCAGCGGCAACGCCGATGTCGTTCATCAGTGAAACGGTGGATACATTTAGACTGCTGGTAATCGCCGAGCGAATGCTTACGTTGCCATAGTAAGTGTAGCTGCTGTTGCGGGGCTTGTAGCCGTTAAAATTGGTTGGCTCATCCTTTAATACGCTGGCGGTCATATAGCCGAATTTGTCAATGGCGGGGGCGAAAACCACCAGCGGCTTTAAGGAGGATCCTGGCTGTCTGCGCAGCTTGGTGGCGCGGTTAAAGCCCCTGCGCACGTCATAGCTCCGACCGCCCACAATGGCCAGCACCTCGCCGGTTTTGATATCGACACAGGCGGCTGCGCCCTGAACGAGGGTGCCGTCGCTGGCCTTGGCTGGGAAAAGATCCTTGGTGAACTGCTCGTCCAGAAGATTTTGGTGGGTGCGGCTTAAGGCGGTGTCGATGGTGAAGCCCCCTGAAAGCACCTGCTCGCTGCTCATGCCTAAAATGGTTTCGGCCTCGTCCAAAACCGCGTCTACATACCAACCGTATGGAACGTCCTCTATGGGCGCTTCGGCTAGCGTCAGGGTTTCCTTGGCTGCACGGTCATGAGCCGCCTGATCAATCATTCCTTCGGCTAGCATTGTATTTAAAATATAGGCTCGTCTGGAACGGTTGTTTTCCTCGTTTACATGAGGCGCATAATAGCTGGGAGCCTTGATGCTTGCCGCCAGCGCCGCAGCTTGGGTCAAGGTTAATTCGTCCGCGTCCACGCCAAAATAGGTCTGCGCCGCCGCCTGAATGCCGTAGGCTCCGCTGCCAAAGTAGATGTAGTTCAGATACATGGCCAAGATTTCATCCTTGGACATGGCTTGTTCTAGCTGTATGGCAAGATACATTTCCTCCAGCTTGCGGGCGATGGTCTTTTGCGTGCTCAAATGGCTCTGTCGGATGAGCTGCATGGTGATGGTGCTCGCGCCCTGAGCATAGCCGCCCTCCTTTAGGTTGGCGGCTACCGCGCCGAACAAACGGACAAAGTCGATGCCGTGGTGGCGGTAGAAGCGCAAATCCTCGGCGGCGATAAAAACCTGCTGAGTTTGCGGTGGAATTTTACTTAACGGGACTACCACCCGGTTTTGAGTCCCCTTGATGGTCATTAACAGCTCGCCGTTGCCGTCGTACATACGCCCGGTTTGGGCTGCCGCTGTAATCTTGCTCACATCCAGCCTTTGCCAATGGGGGACGTCAAAGACAAAAAAGGCGGCGATCAGTCCGGCAAAGCCAAGGCTTAACAGCACAACGAAAGTGGTGCGAAGCGGATGACGCTTTACGGGAAGCCCGGTGCGGTTTCGGTCGGGGGTTCCCAGCCTTTTTGCGGCTTTTTTGCGGCTTTTGGTTAGCTGCGTAGCCATACGGTTTTTGATGTTGGGGTTTCGAGAAAGCGCGATTGCTGACTTACGCTGAGCCTTGCGCTTGGCCCGGCGTTCCCTACGGGTAGAAGGGACGATTTCAACCGCTGGTTCCGGCGTGTCGGCAGGAGCCTCTTCCTTGGAAGCCGACGCAGAAGGCTTCTGATGCTCGTCGGTTGCATCGATCTGCTCCGCTGCGACTTCCTTTAAAGCATCGGTTTCCTTCGCAACGTCGGTTTCCTTCTCTGGAAGCGATTCCGGCTCCTTTTCAAGGCCCGGGCCCACCGCATCCTGGCGGATTTCGAGAGCAGGTCTGGCTGTAACGCCTCTTTTCTTCCGCTTGTGCTCCCGAATATGCTTTGCCTTTTTCATCCGTTTTCCCTCCATGCGGCGTTTCCGTGGCGCAATGCTTTTTTCAATAGACGGAGCGCTCGTGAATACTATGCGCCATTTTTGGCTGAGGATACCGTGGAAACAGGTGCAATAAGTACCATTTACAGCATATACAAAGGTTTTGTATACTATAGCTGCGTCCCAAAACGACGCTTGATTGAATGAAGGAGGGGAATGACGTGTCAACCATTCAACGCCGTTCCTGGGCAGCGGCGCTTATTGCGGCGATGTGCCTAACGCTGGTGATTGTAACCTTTTCAAGGCGGGAGCTTACGGTGGAGCAGCCAATGGCGGTTGTTCATGCGGCTGGAAGCAACACGGGGTATCTCCTGCTGCTTTTTGCGCTGGTTTTGGGCGGCGTGATGATCGCCCGTGGTAAAACCAGAAGCGCGAAAAGCTTTGTGAGCAGTATTGGTCACCAAAGCGAAAATCAAATACCGGATACCCGTTTTTCTGATGTTGCGGCAAACGAGGAAGCCATGAAAAGTTTACGCGATTTGGTCAGTTTCATTCGCACGCCTGAAAAATACGGGCGGCTGGGCGCGCGCATTCCTAGGGGCGTGCTTTTGTACGGTTTGCCGGGAACGGGCAAAACCTTAATGGCGCGCGCGTTGGCAGGAGAAGCGGGCGTGCCGTTCTTCGCTGTTAACGGCGCTGATTTTGTGGAAATGTACGTAGGCGTAGGCGCGAGCCGGGTACGCGCTTTATTCCAAAAGGCGCGCAAGGCGGGCAAAGCGGTTATTTTCTTTGATGAAATTGACGCCATCGGGAAAAAAAGAAACAACCAGAGCGATGAGCGGGAACAGACCTTGAACGCTCTTCTATCGGAAATCAGCGGCTTTCGGGAAAGCGACGGCGTGGTGGTGGTGGCGGCGACCAACCGCATTGACACCCTGGACGAGGCTCTTTTACGCGCCGGGCGGTTTGACCGCAGAATTGAGGTTCCTCTGCCAAGCTTACAGGAGCGCGTGAAAATTTTGGAGGCCCATGCCAGAAATAAGCCCATGGCGGAGGATGTGTCCTTTCAGGATTTGGCGGCGCAAACGGCGCTCTTTTCCGGCGCGAAGCTGGAGGGCGTGCTAAACGAGGCGGCGATCAACGCAGTGAAGCGGGACGGCGATCAGATTACCCGGGAGGACGTTGACCGCGCTATGGGAGAAATTCTTTTCGGGATGGAGCGTCCCGGCGCCGAAGCCTACCAAACGGAAAAGGAATTGACCGCCGCCCACGAGGCGGGACATGCGCTATTGACCGCGCTGCTTTTGCCGGATAGCGTCGTTCAAAAGGTATCCATCATTCCCACGGGTAGGGGCGCGGCTGGCTACAGCATGGCTGTGCCGCCGGAAAGGCTGTTTCATCACAAGCAGGAGCTTCTTCATCATATTGCGGTCGCCTTGGCGGGACGGGAGGCGGAGCGGCTTTACGTCGGCTCCGACCGGGTATCCACAGGCGCGTCCAACGATATTGAAAAGGCGGCGGCGCTGGCCCAGCGCATGGTGTGCGAGTGGGGAATGCTGCCCGGCAGCGACGAGGTGTTTCTCTTTTCTCAGCCTCAAAAGGATGCGGCGCAGCAGCAATGGCTCAGCATGGGGCAGAAGCTGGCGGCGACGATGCTGCGGCGCTATCAAAGTGCGTGGAATCGCCTAACGGAACGCTTACTCGCTCTGGAAACCCTTGGAGCGGAGGAGGTACAGGCTTGCCTTTCAGACGGCGAAGGTGTTATTTGTCCATAACGTTAATTTTTTCTCAAATGGTTTGCAAAGGACGCGCAATCGGGTATAATGGAATTTAGACGCGGCGTGGCTGAGAAAAAGGTTCAGCCTGTAGCGAACCATATGGAGGCGAAGCAATGTTTCGACGTATACTCTGCCGTCTGCTGACGATCTGCCTGCTTCTTGCGCCTGTTTGTTCTCAGGCGGAGGCGAGCTTTTCCATGGCTGGCTATGACGGTAACGAAAGCACCCATGATTGGAGCACCAATGAATTCTTTACCCGAATGGAAGAACGCACGGGAATTACCTTTACCTATTCCGAGTACACCAAAAGCGCGGATTGGCAGACGGCTAAGGAACAAATGTTTGCGACCGGCGAGCTGCCGGACGTGTTGTTCAAGGCTGCGTTGACCACCGAAGAAACCATTCGCTACACCGAAAGCGGCCAATTGATTGATTTAAAACCGCTGCTGGCTGAATACGCACCGAATCTATGGGCGCTTTTGAACGAGCACCCCGACTGGCTGGAAGCCATAACGCTACCCAGCGGCAAGATTGGCGCGCTGCCGTCTATCCAGACGGTGCCTACGCAGAACTTGATTTGGATCAACCAAGATTGGCTGACCAAGCTGAACCTGACGGCGCCTACAGATTTGGAGTCGCTAAAAACGGTGCTGATCGCATTTCGGGATCAAGATCCCAACGGCAACGGGAAAAAGGATGAAATTCCCATGAGCTTTTTAGGGCCGTGGGAGTTGAAGTTCCTGTCCCATGCCTACGGCGTTGTGGTCAATGATTATAACGTTTATCTGGACGATGGGGGAAAGGTGCGTTTCTGGCCGGAAGAGGACAGCTTTATAGAGCTTGTACGCACGCTGCGAAGCTTTTACAAGGAAGGCTTATTGGATCCCAACGGCTTCCAAACCAGCGACGTGCTGCGGCAGGTGACCGATGAGAAGGCGGATGTGTGCTACGGCATGTATTTTGCGCCTACGGCGTTGTCCCTGCTGACCTATACCCAAGCCGAAGCATATCGTGCTATGGCTCCCCTTGTTTATGACGGCAAACAGGTATACCGCGATCTGCTTGGGCAGGTGACGCGCGGCGCGTTTGCCATCACCTCCGCCTGCACGGATCCCGGCGCGCTGCTTCAATGGGTGGACTACCTCTACACGGAGGAGGGCGCGGTAGAAGCCATGGTGGGTAAGGAGGGCGATGTATACATCACCACCGACGGCGGCCAGTGGCAGTGGAAGGGCGGCGTGGAAAACGTATCCTCCACACAACTGACCGAGCTTAGCGTTTATGATACGGGCGAGATGCCGTGGCTGTTCCCTCAGGATTTTTACAGCCGCTATAACGACGACAGCGTCAGCCGTATCACGGAAGAGTTGACCGCGTTTGCCGCCTATACCAAAAGCCCCTTCCCCACCTATTCGCTAACCGAGGAGCAAAACGCCGAGGTTCTAGCATTGCAAAACGAGCTGGGGCGTTATGTGGACGAGTGCTTGGCGCGCTTTGTGCTGGGCGAGGTGGAAATGACGGATGAAACCATTGCAGAATTTAAGCAGGGCCTTCTAGACCGAGGCTCGGAGCAAATGACCGGGTTTTGGCAGAAAATTGCTGATGAGTAAATCCATTTTTCCCGCCGGGTCGGGCGCACATCACGAAAGAAGGATGGGAAGCTTATGAACCAATACGCTCAAATGATTCGCCAACTGAAATCTCCCGATGTGATGAAGCAATTAAACCTTTTGTATGGGCAGCGAGAAGGAATGATGGTAGCCCAAACCACCCGGTACGCGCAGCTGCTGAAGCGGCATGAAGAGCTGGTCAATACCGAGAGCGCGGTTTTCATGATCAGCGCTCCCGGACGTACGGAAATCGGCGGTAATCATACCGATCACAACCGCGGCAAGGTGCTCGCGGCTGCCGTTAATCTGGATACGCTAGCCGCCGTGACCTCGCGGGAGGATGGAATCGTAAACGTATACAGTGAGGGTTACCCCGCGTTTTCCCTTTCCTTGGACGACCTGAACATGCGTCAGGAGGAGAAGGGAACCACCGCCGCCCTGATTCGCGGTGTGGCGGCTCGAATGAAAGAGCTGGATTATGTGCTAGGCGGCTTTGACGCGGTCATCACCTCTACGGTGAGAGGCGGCAGCGGCCTTAGTAGCTCGGCAGCTTTCGAGGTGTTGACCTGCAGCATTTTTGACCAGCTTTATAACCACAATACGCTATCGGCTAAGCTGAGAGCGCAGATTTCCCAATATGCGGAGAATGTGTATTTCGGCAAGCCCAGCGGATTGCTGGATCAAATGGCAAGCAGCGTTGGCGGCTTGGCGTTTATAGACTTCAAGGAGGACGACCCTCTTGTAAAGGCGCTCAGCTACGATTTTAGCGCGAAAGGCTATGCGTTGGTGGTCGTGAACAGCGGCGGAAGCCATGACGACCTGACGGAATTCTACGCGGCGATCCCTCAGGAAATGCGTGCGGTAGCCAAAGTATTCGGCGAGGAAAACCTTCGCCGGGTTTCCCCCGAGCAATTCTCCCTGAGCCTGCCCATGGTGCGTGAAAAGCTGGAGGTTGCCAACAAGGAGCGGGCGATTCTGCGCGCGTCCCATTTCTTCGCGGAAAACCGCAGGGTGGCGGACGAAACCTCCGCATTGCAGCACGATGATCTGCCGGAGTTTTTCCGCTTGATTATTGAAAGCGGGCGCAGCAGCTATTGCTATTTACAGAATGTATTTGCAACGCCCGAACATCAGGAGCTGGCGCTGGCCTTGATGCTCAGCGAGCAAAAGCTGACCGGCAAGGGTGCGTGGCGCGTACATGGCGGCGGCTTTGCAGGAACCACCCTGAACTTCGTACCTCAAAAGCAGCTGGCTTCCTATGTGCGCGAGATGGAAGCGGTCTTCGGGCAGCATAGCTGCGACGTGCTGGATATTCGCCCCGTAGGCCCTGCCACCATCGTTTTGGGAAAGTAAGGCAGAGTGCCGCAAAAGCTTGGTTCCCTCTTGCACAGGCAAGAAAATAATGGTATACTGCTCTTTGGTGTGCTTTTATAAATATGGCGGCATTGGCATGCTGCCCGGGAGGAAAATAAATGGAACATACGGTGGAAAAACTGGCCGGTAACAAAGTTAAAATCTCCTTTAAGGCGACTGCAACCGAATTTGAGGATGCGATCCAGAAAGCTTACCTCAAAATGCGTGGACAGATCAACGTCCCCGGCTTCCGCAAGGGCAAAGCCCCTCGCAGGATGATTGAGAATATGTTTGGCAAATCGGTTTTCTATGAGGACGCTCTGGAGATCCTGTTCCCGGAAGCTTACGCAACCGCCGTTCGTGAGGACAATTTGCAGCCCGTCAGCCGTCCCGAGCTGGATGTGCAGGAGATGGAAGCCGGCAAGGATTTGGCCTACACCTGCGAGATCTTTGTAATGCCCGAGGTAAAGCTGGGCGCTTATAAAGACGTGGCGGTTACCCGGAGCATCCGTACGATTACGGATAAAGAAATTGATACCCGCATCGAGCAGGAGCAAAAGCGCGTGGCTCGCAGCGTAGAAGTGACCGATCGTCCTCTGGCTAACGGCGACAAGGCGGAGCTGGATTACAGCGGCAGCGTGGACGGCGTGAAGTTCGAGGGCGGCACCGCCGAGAAGCAGACCTTATTGATCGGCTCCGGCAGCTTTATCCCCGGCTTCGAGGAGCAAATGGTGGGCATGACCATCGGCGAGGAAAAAGACCTCTCCGTTAAGTTCCCCGATGAGTATCATTCCGAGGAGCTGAAAGGCAAGGACGCGATTTTCCATGTGAAGCTGCTGGGCATCACGAAGGAAGAGCTGCCCGCGCTGGATGATGATTTCGCGGCTGAGGTCAGCGATTTCGACACCATGAGCGAGTACCGCGCCGATATCCAAAAGAGCATGCAGGAAGCCGCTAACGTACAGGCTGATGAAGCTGCCAAGCAGAGCCTGATCGATACGGTGGTAGAGGCAGCCGAGTGCGACATCCCCGCCCCCATGGTGGAGGATAAGCTGGACGAAATGATGCAGCAAATGGGCTGGCGTATGCAGCAGCAGGGCTTCTCCATGGAGCAGTACATGAAGATGCTGGGCCAGACCGAGGCGCAGATGCGTGAAATGTACCGTAGCGAGGCGGACAAGAACGTCAAGACGGAGCTGGTGATTGATGAAATCATCAAGCAAGAGGCCATCGAGGCTGACGACGCGGACGTAGAGAAGCTGCTGGAGGGCTATACCGCCGCCATGGGCAAAACGGTGGCGGAGCTGAAGGAAACCGTCTCCGGCGAACAGCTTGATTATTTCAAGCATCGCGCTCAGATCACCAAGGCAGTCGATATGATGTGGACTGCCGCCAAGGTCACCGACGAGGAGATCAAGGATGAGCCGAAAGCCGATTCCACCAGCGACGAGGTACAGGCGTAAAAAAGGCGCATAAGGTGCGCACCGCATGCATATCCTTTGAAGGTATAGCTTGCGGTGCGCATGTTTGCAAACATAGCTCAAAAAGGAGTGAACAGCATGAGCTTAATCCCAATGGTTATCGAACAGACCAATCGCGGCGAGCGTTCCTTTGACATTTATTCCCGACTGCTGAAGGATCGTATCGTCTTTCTCGGCGGCGAAATCGACGACGATGTAGCCAATGTGGTCGTTGCGCAGCTTCTGTTTTTGGAAATGGAAAACCCGGATACAGATATATCGCTTTATATCAACAGCCCCGGAGGAAGCGTAACCGCCGGTATGGCGATTTTTGATACGATGAACTACATCAAGCCGGATGTGCGCACGGTGTGCATCGGTATGGCTGCCAGCATGGGCGCATTTTTGATGATGGCGGGTACAAAGGGCAAGCGGCTTGCGCTGCCCAACAGCGAGATTATGATCCACCAGCCCTTAGGCGGCGCTAGCGGTCAGGCTACCGATGTGGCGATCCGCGCCGAGTGGTTGATGAAGACCAAGGATAAGATGAACCGTCTAATCAGCGAAATGACGGGGCAGGATCTGAAAAAAGTGAAGCAGGACGTGGAGCGAGACCATTTCATGAGTGCCGAGGAAGCGCTGCGCTACGGCATTATCGATGAAATCTACCAGCCCAGAAACGTTCAGAAATAACGAGGTGAAAGCATGGCGGATGATGATTTCAATCCACGCATTCCTAAATTAAAGCGTTGCAGCTTCTGCGGAAAAACCAGCGAGCAGGTGCGCCGTATGGTGGCAGGCCCTAATGTGCAGATTTGCAATGAGTGCATCCTCCTGTGTCAGGAGATCATCAGCGACGATTTCACCTCCGGCGTTACCATCGCCGATGCGGAGATTCCGCGCCCCAAAGAAATCAAAGAGGTGCTCGATCAGTATGTGATCGGTCAGGAAGCGGCGAAGCGCGCGCTGGCCGTAGCGGTTTACAACCATTACAAGCGGATCGACGCGCCTACCGACAAGCAGGACGTTGAGCTGCAAAAGAGCAACATTTTGATGGTTGGCCCCACAGGCTGTGGTAAAACCTTTCTGGCTCAGACGCTGGCGAAAATTCTGCGGGTACCCTTCGCCATTGCCGACGCAACCAGCCTGACCGAGGCGGGCTACGTGGGCGAGGATGTGGAAAATATCCTGCTGCGGTTGATTCAGAACGCGGATTACGATATTCAGGTGGCACAGCGCGGTATTATCTACATTGACGAAATCGATAAGATAGCCCGCAAGAGTGAAAACCCCTCCATTACCCGCGACGTAAGCGGCGAGGGCGTACAGCAGACGCTGCTGAAAATTCTGGAGGGCACCATTGCCAGCGTGCCGCCCCAGGGCGGACGCAAGCATCCCCATCAGGAGTTTATCCAGATTGACACCAGCAACATCCTGTTTATCTGCGGCGGCGCGTTTGACGGCCTTGCGCCCATCATCGAAAATCGGGTGGGGAAAAAGACCTTGGGCTTTGGCAGCGAGCTGAAGTCTCAAGAGGAAAGTAACCTAAACGATATTTTGTCCAATCTCCGGCCTGAGGACTTGATCAAATTCGGTTTGATTCCCGAATTTGTAGGTCGTTTGCCCATTGTAGTCACGCTGGATCTTTTGGACGAGGAACAGCTGATTCGCATCCTTACCGAGCCGAAAAACGCACTGGTGC
>JAQUWD010000053.1 GCA_028693055.1 Eubacteriales bacterium
AAGGCAATTCAACGAATGACGAGAAAACCTTTTTAATTCAACACATTACGCACATTAGCAAATAACAGAAACGCCTCAAAGTCTTACTGGAAAAGGCTTTGAGACTTACAAGTGTCAAACGTGGGATAATAGCATGTTTGTCTCCTCGTGTCAACTGTTTTTTTCCGGTTTTTCGACTTTTTTCACTATTTTCACTATTGCAAAAAACATTGGGAAGGACAACTCTACGATTGGTAAAGAAATCAAAGCGCACCGAATACTAGTGTCGAAATGTAACATGGCATTGGAGTGTGAACGCCCCCTTGAAGAGCAGAAAGGATTACGAAATGAGCGAACTAAATAAAGAACTGATGCAAGCTAAGCACCGCTTGGAGGAAGCCGAGGCACGGGATCGTGTGAAGGAGCGAAAGGCACGAAACCATCGGTTGATTGTGGATGGCACAACGTTGGAAAAGGTATTCCCATAGGCTGCTACGATGGGTGCCGCTGAACTGGAGACTTACTTACGAGGACTTACGCAAAAGTAAATGCAACGACGGCAGGCGCTTCGGGATAACCGGGGCGCTTGCCCGTCCCTCGAGGGGCATTCTCCTCCCGGAGGGAACCGAAGGACGCAACTTACTCACCACCCTCTTCGGCCACGCCCTGCGCCTACGGCTTATGCGTGGCTACGCGCCTGTGCTGCACCTTTGGGGCACGCTCGTACGCTAGTCGCCCTTTGGGCTCCCTCCTGCGGGCGGTGGTTTTGTTGCGCTCTCCGAGAGGGATGCGGCTTCTGCGGAAGCCTAGCAGCCAACGCCGCCATGGGGCGCATTCTCTGCCCACAGGAAAAGGTCGGAACGTGCTGTTCCGGCCTTTTCCTGTGCCTGCGCGAGGCTGTTACGACAAGCCTCACGCGAGACGAAGCACGACGGGGCAAAACGAAATACGAAGGACGGTGAAGAGCGGTGGCTATATACCATTTGAAAGCAAAGGTCATCAGCCGCGGAATTGGACGATCCGCAGTAGCAGCGGCGGCTTACATGAGTTGCAGCCAAATCTATAACGACTACAATGGAGTGCAGCACGATTACACTCGAAAGCACGGGCTTGTTTGGCAGCAGATGTTTCTGACATCTATGGCTCTAGAATCGTGGCAGGACAGAGCGGTGCTATGGAATGCCGTAGAGGAAGCCGAAAAGTCAAAGGATAGCCGCATTGCACGGGAGTTTGTAATTGCATTACCCATTGAGCTTAGCAAGGACAAATCACGATCCCTATCTCTGTTCGTAAACAGTTGGGCGTGAAGGATGGCGATAAAATACTATTCGTAAACGATGGCAACAAGATTGTTATGATGAACGCAACCATGATTGCGCTGCGAGATGTTCAGCAGGCTTTTCAAGGAGTTGCCCAGGAACTGAATATTCATAATGAGGAAGATGTTGTGAACATGGTCAAGGAGGTGCGCGCAGAAAGAGGTGAGCGATACTCATGCGAGTAATGCTCGACACCAACGTGCTCATTTCCATGATTCTCTTTCCCGGTGCAAGGTTTGAACGTTTACTTGAGGGAATTTCCAAACATCATACGCTTGTTCTGTCCTCATTTGTGGTCAACGAGCTGATGGCTGTGACCGAAAGAAATGAGCTTATACACCTCTACGCATGAAAGGCGATATGTTCAAAATTCGTGATATGAATGATTATCCCGTATTGTATACAGCCATTCTCGAAAACGTGGATGTGCTGATTACAGGAGACAAGGATTTTGCAGATTTGAGCATAGAAAAACCCGAAATACTCACTCCGGCAGCTTTTTTCTGACTTGTATCTATCATAACCTTCATGCCGCGCTCAAACCGTTGGCCACTCGTCAGCGGTTTTTCTTTATTGGGTATACTGTTCTGCTGAGCTTTACGCTTTTCAAAAAGCGGCTCGGTTGCGAAGGGGATTTTCAGCTCGCATGAATGATGGATTGGAACAGATCCCCTATTGTTGAATGATGCTCTTTGTGGTACAATAAAGCCACGGTAAGGAGGCGATGGTATGCCACAATGTATCCCGATTCGAGACCTTAAAAACACAGCAGAAATTTCACAGCTATGCCAGCGTTCTAGAGAACCAATTACGATTACCAAAAATGGTTATGACGATATGGTGATTATGAGCGCGAAGGTGTATGACAAGATGCGCTTGTACAGTGTGTATGAAAGGCTAATGGAAGCTGAGGACGACATTGCTCAGGGGCGAATTGCAGATGCACATGCTTCCCTGCAAGGCTTGAGAGCAAAGTATGGTTTATAAGCTACAAATCACCAACAAGGCTGAACATGACCTTGATGATATCCTAGGCTATATCATGACCGAGCTGTGCAACATGCAGGCTGCCTTGCACATGGCGGACGAAGTCGAACGCCATTACAACCTATTGCTCAACAACCCACATCTCTATGAGGAATGCCAGCAACCGTTATTGCGATCATCGCACTATCGAAAGGCTGTCATTGGAGGCTATCTCATGATTTATCGGGTAGATGATATGGCAGGTATCATCTACATCGAACGTTTCTTTAGTGATTTGCAGGAATACGCAGCAAAGCTCTGATTCTCTGCTCTTAATCGAAGCGTCTCCTTAACAAGAGGCGCTTTTTTCTTGTCCAAAATATGATAAAGGAGGGTTTTTATTGGCCTACGTCCCCGTACCCAAGGACTTAACCAAGGTCAAATCCAAGGTCATTTTCAACCTGACCAAACGACAAATCATCTGCTTTGGGGGCGGCGCGCTGTTCGGCGTTCCGCTTTTCTTTTTACTCCGCGATCCTATTGGCAGCACAGGAGCCGCAATGGTGATGATCTTCATCATGATGCCGTTTTTCCTGTTCGCTCTGTACGAGAAAAGTGGGCAGCCGCTGGAACAGGTACTGCGCAACGTAATCGAAACCTTGTTTCTGCGTCCTAAGCGGCGCCCCTATCAAACGGATAACCTGTACGCCGCGCTCATGCGGCAGAATCACATGGAGAAGGAGGTTCAAACGATTGTCCAAAAATCCCCCAAAGCGAAAGCTCACCCGCGAGGAAAAAGCAAGAATTAAAGAGGTGATGCAGCAAGCCAAAAAGCAGGGCAAGCACCCCGTCACTGCACAGGAGACCATTCCCTACAATCGCATTTGGCCGGATGGTATCTGCCTGTCAGATGGCAAGCTCTACACCAAAACCATGCAGTTTCAAGATGTGAATTATCTGCTTGCCCAAAACGAGGATAAGACCGCTATTTTCGACGGTTGGTGCGAGTTCCTTAATTTCTTTGATAACTCCATCCACTTCCAGTTTTCTTTTCTGAATCTGGCTGCCAGCGAGGAAAGCTTTGAGGAAAGTATTCTCATTCCTCCGAAAGCGGACGCTTTCAACGACGTTCGCGCCGAGTATGCGGAGATGCTTCGCAATCAGCTTTCCAAGGGCAACAATGGTTTGGTGAAAACGAAATATCTGACCTTTGGCATTGAGGAAAAGAACCTGAAAATCGCCAAGCCGCGTCTGGAACGCATCGAAACCGATCTGCTGAACAACTTCAAGCGGCTGGGCGTATCAGCGGAGAGCTTGGACGGCAAGGAGCGTCTGCACCTGATGCACTCCATCTTCCACATGGACAACCAGTGATGATGCTCCAAAGTGACGCAGAATAGAGCAACCCCGTTCTGTCGCAAACGGCACAGAACGGGGTTGCTTGTTTCATCTTTCCTCGCCAAAGACCTCTCGCGCCATGCCGCACAACAGCTTCGCCGTCTCCTTCGGCCCGAAACGGCTGCTGTCAATCAGCAGATCCCGATGATCCAGTACGCTTTTCACGCCGTCGCAATAGCGCAGACGATACGTTTCCCGCGCCCGATCCACCTCGCGGAGCATCCTTCGCGCCGTCTTTTCGTCCATGCCCAGCTTTTCCACACAATTGTGCAGACGTGCTTCCTCCGGGGCAAAAATGTAGACATTCAACACCCGCGGCATGTCCTTGAGCAGGTAATCCGCGCAGCGCCCCACGATGATGCAGCTTTCCTTTGCGGCGAGGTCGCAGATGATGTTAGACTGCACCTCAAAAACCTCTTCCTGCATACTGATCAGGCCAATCCCCAGCGGATAGCGCCGCCGCCCGAAGCCCGAAGCTGCTCTCTCCTCCACACGGCTGATTTCCGGAATGCTCTGCCCCATGCGCCGTGCCGTGGCTTCCACAATGTCCCGATCGTAAAATTCGATGCCGAGGCACTTCGACGCCTCCTGTGCAATGGTGCGCCCCATGCTGGCAAATTGCCGCGACAGGGTGATAACATACTTCTCCATGCTGCTTCTCCTTTCCGTCAAACTGCGGCAGGCTTGCGCTTGCGCCGCTTCTGCATACCGCGAACCACGCAGGACAGCGTGAAATTGATGACGAAATAGCACAGGCATGCCGCGCCGAACAGCACGAATACATCCGTTACATTGACCGTGCCTGTTCCGTTGTAGCGCCCCGCACCGCTGAGCAGCTGCTTGGTGCGCGCCATCAGCTCGATCACCGCGACGTTCGCCAGATAGGACGAATCCTTGATGGTAGTGATAACCTGACTGAGCAGCGTGGGCACAATGCTGCGGAAGGCCTGCGGCAGCACGATATAACGCATGATCTGCACCATGCTGAAGCCTTGGGAGCGCCCTGCCTCAAACTGCCCGTGGGCCACGGCGTTCAGTCCGCCGCGCACGATCTCCGCGATGACCGACGAGGTAAACAGGATCAGCGCCGTTGCCGCCTTGAACAGCAGTTTTGTTTCCACCGAGGACAAGCCGAGCATCTTGCGGCTCATGAATTGCGGGAGCGGGCAGAACACCAAACAAATAAAGATCCACAAAAGCAGCGGCGTATTGCGGAACACCTCAATATAAGCTGTGGCAAGCCATTTGAGCACACGGGTGCGGGGGCTTGTGCAGTAATTGCGGGCCAGCGCCAGCAGCGACCCCAGCACAAGCCCGACGAGCACCGCCACCACGGAGATGATGAGCGTGAAGGCGACTCCTTTGAGCATGTACTGCACAATGGCGGGATTGGTCAGCATGGAAATGCTGGCAGATAACGTGTCCATCAGCTCTCCGCCTCCTTTGACATCAGCTTGCGTGGCACATGGAGCGTGCGGCGCTCACGCTGCTTCAGCGAGTTCTCCCAGCGGCTGGCCAGCGTCGATAAGGGGAAGCAAACCACAAAGAACAGCAAGCCGCTGACCAAGTACGCCGGGGCGTATGCGCCGCCCGTGCTTGCCCCCGTCACAAAGCTGTATGTCAGCGAGATGAGATCGGCGCCGCCTACGATGTACAGGCAGGAGGTGTTTTTGATGAGGTTCACCACCTGATTGACCATGGGCGGCAGAATGATCTTGATGCTCTGGGGCAGAATAATGTGCCACATCGTGCCGCCATAGCCAAAGCCCTGCGCGTTGGCCGCTTCAAATTGTCCTTTAGGGATGGCTTCGATGCCTGCGCGGATGACCTCCGCCATGTATGCACCGTGATAGATTCCCAGCGATAGGATGCCTGTGACGATAATGCCAAGGCTTCCGCCGGAAAACGCGATGGCGTAATAAAGGAAGCAAAGCTGCAAAAGCAGCGGCGTGTTCTGAATCAGCTCCACATACACACGGCTTACCGCTCGCAGCGCTTTGATTTTGCCTGTGGCCATCAGCCCAAACAGCGCGCCCAGTATAAAGGACAGCAGCAGTCCGCCCAACGCCGTGAGCACCGTGTTTCCAAGCCCCAGCAGGAAGGTGCTCCGATAGGTCCATACCTTCGCCCATGCTGCGGCGTCAAGAATTTCTGCCATTGTGCTGCCTCCTATGATGATAGAATGGAAAATCGGGGACTCCGCCGAAGAAAGGGCGAAGTCCCCGAATCAGACGGAAGCTGGATCAGTTCAAGCCGTAGGCTGCGGCAAAGCCTGCAATGGTGCCGTCGGCCAGCCATGCGGTGATCTGCTCCTCGCAGTAGGCGGAGAAGCCAGAGCCCTTCTTGGTAGCGATGCCGTAATCCTGCGGCGCAAACTCCTCGGAGATGTAGGAGCGGCCGTCGGTGTGGTAGATGGCAAGGATGGACTTGTCCACGCAGAAGGCGTTGACCTCGTCCGCGCTCAGGGCGATGGAGATGGTGGGATAATCGTCATACTGCTGGAAGGACACGCCGTCCGTCCACAGCGCGGGATCGAAGGTCGCCTTGTCAAAGGACGCACCGTCGATCAGACCCGCGTCGATCATGGCGGAAACCAAGCTGCGCGCGGAGGTCGAGCCGGAGGACACGCCCACCTTCTTGCCCACCAAATCCGCCAAGCCGGTAATGCCCGAAGCATCCTCCACCAGCACGCTTACGTGATCGGTGTAGTAGGGCGTGGAGAAGTCCCAGCTTTCCTTGCGCTCGTCGGTGATGGTGAAGGTGGCAAGCACGCAGTCGATGTCGCCGCTGTCCAGCAGCTCGCCGCGGGTGGCGGCGGTCACGGCGGTGAACTCCACATCAACCCCCAGCTTTTCGGCAATGGCGTTGGCAATGTCGATCTCCATGCCGGAATACTCGCCCGTCAGCGTGTCCTGATAGCCAAAGCCGACCACGGCGTTCTTCACGCCCACGCGCAGCACGCCGCGGTCAATGATTGCCTGCACGTCGGGATCGACCATTTCGGCCATGCCTGCCGCGCAGGTCAGGCACAGTGCCAAGGTGAGAATCAATGCTGCAAATCGTTTCAATGCTTTCATGTAAGGATCCTCCTCTGTTTGTGATGTTTCGGGCAAATGCCCGTATTCAGAAAGGCCGAAGCCCGACTGACGCTTTATCGGATGATCTTGCCAAGGAATTGGCGCACCCGCTCGTTTTCGGGATGCTCGAAGAAATGCTCGGGCGTCCCTTCCTCGATGATCTGACCGTCCGCCATGAACACCACGCGGTCGGCAACCTGCCGCGCGAAGCCCATTTCGTGGGTAACGACCACCATGGTGATGTTTTCCTTTGCCAAACGGATCATCACGTCCAGCACCTCTTGGATGGTCTCGGGATCGAGGGCGGAGGTCGGCTCGTCAAAAAGGATGATCTTGGTTTGGGCGCATAAGGCGCGGGCAATCGCGATGCGCTGCTGCTGACCGCCTGAGAGGGTCGTTGGATAGACATGCGCCTTATCTCGCAGCCCAACCACGTCCAAATAGTGGTATGCCAACGCTTCGGCTTCGTGGCGGCTCTTGTGGTGGAGCTTCATCGGCGCGAGGGTCAGGTTCCGCAGCACAGTCATGTGCGGGTATAGGTTGAATTGCTGAAAGACCATCGAGGTGGTGTCCCGCACCAAATGTGTGCGGTTGCGGCTTGTCAGCTCCTTGCCGTCGATATAAACGTGGCCGCCGGTCGGCTCCTCCAAAAAGTTCATGCACCGCACCGTGGTGGACTTGCCCGAGCCTGACGGGCCGATGATGACCAGCTTTTCGCCTTCTGCAACTTCAAGGCATACATCCTTCAAAACGTGCAGCTCGCCGAAGTATTTATTGATATGATCCAGTTTGATCATCGACTTCTTTTCCCTCCGTCCTTCCATCCTCTCATTCATGGCGCCGCGCGGGTGAGGGCGAATGAGGACAGCAAAAGGCGCTCCGAGATTGCTCTCGAAGCGCCTTTGCTTGGATAAAGTATACGGCAGGAATTTTGAATTGTCAACGGCTTGTTCCTGCAAAAACAACAGTTGAACAATCGCGTCACTTCAACTGCGCCAGCCGCTTGGTCAGCCGTTGATTCTCCGAATAGTCCACGGGGCAGCCGATGACCGCAGGTACATCCTGCGCAAAGGCTTCCTCCAAAATGCGCGGCAGCTCCGCCGCGCTGGTGACGCGGTAGCCCTTGCAGCCCATGCTCTCCGCCAGCATAGCGAAGTCGGGGTTGGTGAAGGACGTTGCGTTTGTGTGACCATAACGATCCTGCTGCTTCCATGAGATTAGCCCGTAGGCACTGTCGTTGAAAATGAGGGTAACAAAGGGCAGGTGCTCCCTCCGCGCCGTTTCCAGCTCCTGCATGTTCATCATAAAGCCGCCGTCGCCCGTTACAGCCAATACGCGCTTATCGGGGCGCACCAGCCGTGCCGCCAGCGCCCCCGGGACGGCAATGCCCATGGTGGCAAACCCGTTGGAGACGACGCAGGAGTTGGGCTCGTAACAGTTGTAATGCCGCGCAATCCACATCTTGTGCGCGCCTACGTCGCTAAGCAGCACATCCCCTGCTTTCAGCGCACGGCGCACGTCGGTGATAATCCGCTGCGGCTTAAGCGGGAAAGCCTCGCTTGCACCGCTCGCCTCATGCTCCTGCACCATCTGCCCACGGAGCGCAAGCGCTTCGGTCGGCTCGGCTTCCCGACGGCATAGCGGGATCAGCCGCTGCAAGGCATCGCAGATATCACCGACCACCTCCACCTCCGGCTGATAGAAACGGTTGACATGGGATGCGACGGTGTTGAGATGGATGATGTGCTTGTCCCGGTTCGGGTTCAGCCGCGAGGGTGCAAGCTCCACCAGATCATAGCCTGCGCACAGCAGCAGATCGGCCCTACGGAGCAGCAGGTCTTGGTAATCCTTTTGGGGAATGCCGATTGTCCACATGGCGTAGGGATCGTCGCAGGGGATCACGCCCTTAGCCATCATGGTATTCACGACGGGTAGGCGAAGCGCGTGTGCGGCTTCCGTAATCGCCTGCGCCGCACCGCTGCGGGCGGCATCCGCGCCTACCAGCATCACAGGAAGCCGCGCCTGTGCGAGAAGCTTCGCTGCCTTGGCAACGCTTTCCACATCAGCATACTCCACAGGCGGCTCGCGGTGATGGAGCGGCTGCTCCACCTGGGGCACGGGCATGCGGGCAACATCCACGGGCAGATCAATGTGAGTCGCGCCTTTTTTGCCGCTTTGCGCATACTTAAAGGCAAGCCGCACCACCTCGGACACGGTATCGGGCTGGACGATCATCTTGGTTCGCTTGGTGACGGGTTCAAAAATTTTGGCTAGGTCAAGGTACTGATGCCCCGTGATGTGCATTCGCTCGGTGCTGACCTGCCCCGTGATGGCTACTAAGGGGGCACCGTCGGAGGTAGCGTCCGCAACGCCCGTGATGAGGTTGGTCGCGCCGGGGCCCAGCGTCGCCAAGCACACACCGGCGCGCCCCGTAAGCCGCCCGTACACATCCGCCATAAACGCCGCGCCCTGCTCGTGCCGCGTGGTGATGAAGCGGATGGACGATTCTTCCAGCGCCTCGATGACCTCTAAATTTTCTTCGCCGGGAATGCCGAAGATGGTATCGACGCCCTCCTGCTCCAAGCACTTCACCAGCATCTCTGCCGTATTCATTCAAGCTGCCTTCTTTCGTTTGGGATCAGCTTCATCACGGCGGTATCCTCGTAGATCATCGGGTCGCTGTGCTGAAACCAAATAACGCCGTCCACGGGCGCGGTTACGGTGTCCTTTACGCCGCCAAGAAAGGGATCGGTGATCTCTGCCAACGTCTGCCCGCAGCGGACAACGTCGCCGGGAGCGGCCATGACCTCCAAAAAGCCCGACGCCTGCGAGCGAAGCGTAACCATTTCCTCCGTGCTTACCACGGTTGACGCTTCACCTCCCGCGCAGCCGCAATCCGTCAAGCCTTGTAGCGCCATGTAGCGGAGAATGGCATCCACGGCCTGTTCCGCGCTTGTGCGATCGGGCTGAGCAGTATCCGTCGTATAAAGCGAGAAGGCCTTGGTGCCCCAAATTTGCCAATTATAGTTCAGCGTCGCGGTATCAAAGGGCCGCGGTGTGTGCAGCACCACATAGGGCAGCCCGAATGCCTTCGCGCCCTGCATATCCTCGTATCCAGTTTTCATCACGCGGATATGCGGCAGAAAATGCCCCGGCATGTAGAAGGAGGCAAATTGGATACCCCTCGCATAGCCGGAGATGGCCCCAAACAGCCCAGCGGCGATTCGCTGGGTTGTTTCGCCCTCAGCATAGCCCGGGAACATGCGGTTGATGTCGGTGTTGTCGATCGTCCAAAAGCGCTTCTTAACATTCACGGAATAGGGGTTGACGCAGGGAATCACTAGAACTTGCCGATCACTGCGAAGCTTGCCTTGCTTTTCCAGCGCTTGTAGGCGCGTAAGCAGCCGCTGACAGGTAAGCAGCTGTTGAAACTCGTTTCCGCGCATGGCGCCCACAATGGCAAGCGCCTTTTCTCCTTGACCGAAACGGAAGCCCGTCACGCGAAGATCATCACGGTACAGCGCCTTCATTTCAAACAGCACTTCACGCTCCATCGCCGTCCGCCTCCCTTGCCGTTTCCCGCGCAAACGCATCCGCTGACAGAATGCGCGCCATCAGCGAGCCCTCGCTGACCATGGGGTATTCGCGGATGGTGAACAGCCATCCCGCCTTGGGGGCAGTCACCTCGCAAAGCACTATGCCGCGCAGGGGATCGACGATCTGCCCGATAGACTCTCCCGCATACACGTGACCGCCGTGTTCCTTGCCTTTGAGAAAAACGCCCGATAGCGGAGCGTTGAGAAAGACCACATCTGCCGGATTCTCACTGATGACGGGTCGGCGCACCTCGCACACGCTGCCCTGCCAAATGCCCAGCTCCTTCATCAGGCGGAAAAGACCGTCCACCAGCTGATCGCCGTAACGCCGTGTGATGCGCATTCCTACCCCCATTTCCACCACCAGCGTTTTGGTGCCGCGCACATTGAGCGAATGGGCGAGGGTTGCCTCCAGCACGGTGCTTGCACCGTGTACCCAAACAAAATCCACATTCGCCAACCGTGCCAGCGGAAGCACCGTGTCCCGATGCAGCTCATTAATGCGAATCTGCGGGATCTCCGTGAGGTAAATATTGCTGGCGTGGATGTCGATGCACAGCTCAGAGCCGCTCAAGTCCTCGATAATGCGCGATGCGACGTACTCGTTCATGTCGCCGTCCTGCCGCCCCGGAAAAATGCGGTTCATGTCTAAATCAAAGGCGGGGATGCCGCGGGTTACTGTATCGATGCCCAAGGGATTGAGCGCGGGATAGAGGTCAACGATGCCCGTAAGCAGCTGCGGCGCTGCGGAAATGCGCCGCGCCAGCTCGTAACAGACATACTGTCCCTCCAGCTCGTCTCCGTGAATGCCCGTAACAATGCTCAGCCGTTTTCCGTCTGTGCCAAGGCGGTGCTTGCGCACGTCCAGCATCTCGTTTACGGGCAAAGCAACCTTAACTACTGTTGAGATCATGGGTTTCCTCCTTGATGAAGCGGCTGCACAGCTGCGTGAAGCTCCATCTGCTGTATGGCAGAGCCGCGAAAAATGCCGCATTCTATCGGACAATCCGCATGGTCGCGGCCCTGAGCGAGCTTGATATGATGCTCGGTAACCGCAACGGCGTTGGTCGGATCAAGCCCCAGCCACAGGCCGTCCGTATAGACCTCTGCCCATGCGTGGGTTGCCCCCTCTCCCTCAAACAGCCCTGCGCAATAGCGGCAGGGAATGTCCTCCACGCGGCACAGGCTCAGAAAAATCTGCGTCATGTCTTGACACACGCCTTGATGCTGCGCCGCAGCCTGCTCCGCCGTGGTGTGTATGTTGGTGCTTCCCGGCACATCGAAAATCTCCGTGCCGCCGTCAATGCCGCAAAGGAATAAGGAGGAACGCAATGAAGACGATCCACATTGAGGGAACCGACCTGCATGTGTCCAACCTGATCATGGGCTGCATGCGCATTGACAGCTTGTCGGAAAAAGAACTGGATGCGCTTATGCACACCGCGCTTGAGCAGGGCATCAATTTATTCGACCATGCCGATATTTACAGCGGTGGCCGCTGCGAGGAGCTTTTTGCCAAAGCTGTCGACAGGAACCCTGCCATTCGGCAGAAGCTTTATCTACAAAGCAAGTGCTCCATCTGCGGGGGCTACTATGATTTCTCCAAGGAACATATTCTCGAAGCGACTGACGGCATTTTGAAGCGTCTGCACACGGATTACCTCGATATTCTCCTGCTGCATCGCCCCGATCCGCTGATGGAGCCCGAGGAGGTCGCCTCCGCCTTTGAGCGCCTGCACGCCGATGGCAAGGTACGCTATTTCGGCGTTTCCAACCAAAATCCGATGCAGATTGAGCTGTTGCAGAAGTACACGCGCCACAAGCTGATCGTGAACCAGCTGCAAATGAGCGTGGTGCACACGCCTGTACTGGACAGCGGCATCGCCGTGAACATGACGCTGGATCAAAGTATTGACCGCACGGGCAGCATCTACGAATACAGTCGCCTCAAGGGGATGACACTGCAAGCGTGGTCGCCTTTCCAAAAGGGCTTCTTCGAAGGGCCGTTTTTGTTGGATCGTGACAAGTACGGGAAGCTCAATGAGGTCATTGATCGCCTCGCGCAGAAGTACGCGGTTACTTCCACGGCCATTGCCGTAGCATGGCTGACACGGCTTCCTGCCAATGTCCAAGTCATTCTCGGCACGACCAAGCCGCAGCGGCTGATCGACGGCTGTGCGGGCTCCGACATTTCTCTCACCCGTCAGGAGTGGTACGAAATGTATACGGCAGCGGGAAACACGCTGCCCTAATCTCAGGCAGGTCCTTCGCTCATGCGGAGGGCTTGCTTTTTTGATTACCGAGCTTCCGCGCAGAAACAGTAACGGCTATCGCCCTGCGCATAATGGTCTTTAATCATGCCGCAAATGTCCTGTGCCACCGCCTATGCCATACTGTCAGGTTCAGAAAGATAGGTGCGTTTCATTCGCGTGCCCTCTTTGTGGGCCGCTGCGCAGGTTTTTTGGTAATAGCTTTTATCGCGGTCGCAGCATACATCCACGCAGATTCGTATCATAGGTTGTATCAGCGCGTCATGATGACCTCAAGCGATAACGGAGCAGGCGATAGCAGTTTGATAACAGGAATCGGCATAGCCTAAGATGTTGGATCATTCATTTCCATGCTGTCACGAAGCATCAAACCGCTGAATCAAAGCTGTTCAAGTACAGTCACGATTGTGTGATGATTACATTGAAAGATAATTTAAATGTTAATGTGGTACGGTCAGTGGACTGGTGTTTTCTCCCTTGACGAAACCGCCTCCATTGCTGCCTTCCCCTTTCCTATTGTGATTCCATTATAGTTTCCATAACGTGCATGACAACAAATGCTTTGCAATAACAAATAAAACAATCAACGAGGTGAAAAAAGTGGCGACAACGCGTATTATTCCCATGCACCGCAACAAAGGAAAAAGTCTGAAGCAATGCCTGACGGCTCGCACGGATTACGCTAAAAACCCCGATAAGACAAATGCCGGAGAGCTGATTTCCTCTTTTGCTTGCGATTCCAAAACCGTGGATGCGGAGTTCCTGCTCTCCAAACGGGAATACAAAAACATCACGGGGCACAGCTATGGGCGTGATGTGATTGCTTATCAGGTGTGCCAGTCCTTTCGTCCGGGCGAGATTACGCCGGAGGAAGCCAACCGCGTTGGTTACATATGAGCCGACTGAAGCCACCGCTATTTGAAACTTGAAAAAAGCATAAAAATAGAGTGTCCTTATAGGACTTTCAAATCCTATAAGGACACTCGGCATGGTGCACCAAACCAATCCAAATCCGAACCCGTGAGCCGTTGATTTACAACGGTTTTCACATCGTCGAAGGAGATTGTTGTTTCGCCGTCCTTGTAATTGAAGCCAATGATCATCTTATCATCGTATAGGAAGATCCTGTTGACAAAGGCATCAATCAGCATCTTCCGATGGCTCTGCTGGGTCATATCCAGCTTGCGGAAGCGTTGCAGCCAGAAGGTTACGAAGTCCGCACTGACTTTGGGCTTTGCCAGCTTTTCGTTAGCGATACGAAACTCTATGTCTTCCTTTTCTGCTTCAAGCGCTTCCAAACGATCCTTGGTAGACTTCGTGAGGATGCCTTGCTGGATCGCGTTGAGCATATTCTGAATGCTCGATTCGACATCGGTCAGCTGATGCTCATACATCGGAAGATACGTGTTCTCGCGATCTTGTAAGTCCATCACCATGGACACGATGGCTTCAATAGCTTTGTCATCCATGACGATTTTCATGGTTTCCGTGATGACCAGATTCTCAAGCCATAGCTTTCGCGCGGTCTTTTTCTTGCAGGTCTTGCTTTTCTTTGCATTGACGCACTTATAGTAATGATGAACCGTGTCCGTGTGGCTCGTACCGCTCTCGCCGCACATGTAGGCACCACAGTATCCGCAGAACAGCTTCGTCGTCAGTAGGTAGTCATCCTCGGCCTTGTGGCGGGCAGGAGCTTTCTTGTTCATCTCTAGCTTAGTCTGTACACGATCAAACAAGTCTTTTGGGACGATCGCCGGAAAGCCATCAGGAATCACAACATCACGATAAGAAAACTCACCGATGTAGCGTCGATTTGTCAACATTCGCTGGATGCTGTTGAAATTCAAGGGTTTGCCAAGTGTATTCTTCATGCCTTGCCCATTAAGCCAATCACGTAGCTGCTTCATGGTTGAACCCTCGTCATAGCATTTGAACGTTTCCAACACGAAAGGCGCAGTCAGCGGATCGGGCTGAAAATGCCTATCTTCATCGACAACATATCCAATTGGACGGGTGCCACCATTTACTTTGCACTTGAGTGCGTTATCCGTCATGCCGCGAATGACCTTTTCAGATAAGTCCGCAGAATAGTATTCGGCATAGCCCTCCAACACAGATTCGAGGATAATGCCTTCGGCTCCTTCGGAGATCACTTCGGTTGCAGACACAACCTTGACGCCATTTTTCTTCAAAAGCGACTTGTAGCGAGCGCTATCATAACGGTTTCTTGCAAACCGATCCAACTTCCAGACGATGATCATGTCAAACAGTTTTTTACCACTATCCTTGATCATGTTCTGGAACTCGGGCCGACGATCCGTCTTGGCAGAGTAGGCGCGATCGATGTAGTTGCGCAGCACGGTGATGTCATTCTTATCGGCAAATGCCATACACTCGCGGAGCTGGCCTTCGATGGATTCCTCGCGCTGGCTGTCAGAGGAGTATCGAGCATAGATGACAGCATTCATTTCTGCACCTCCTCGGTCAGCATCTTCTTGAGCGTTTCTTTCAGCTGCTCGCTGATAGGCGAATTTGGAGCGAAGCACAGCTCAACGAACTTATCCATGTCGGGGTCGATCCTGCTGAACTGCGGCTTGTTATCGAAATACATACCGTGCGGGTTATCTGTTCTGCCGTAGATATAGTCCAAGGACACATTGTAGAAGTCTGCTAACCAGCGGAATGTCTTGGGAGATGGAGTTGACTGGTTATGCTCGTATCGGTTTATACTTGATTGTGGAAGACCAATAAGCTTGCCGAGCTTGTTCTGAGACAGACCAACTGACTCGCGCAGGGTCTTTAGACGCTCGCTTACTATGTCCAGTGGGATTCACCTCCTATTGAATTAATGGCATCATATCAAAACGCGCTGTATTTGTCAACATCAAGCAAGCATATGTAATATGCTTAAAAATCCATTAATAATCTTTGAAATAGCCTATGCAGCATAATGCAAACACAATGGGAAAGTGTTTCAATGTAGATCGCGTGAGTATCATTCACAAAAAACAGGCTTTTTTACTGAACAGTTATCAGGTCATCAAATGAAATGTTTGCATCGCGAAAAAGCGATTTAATCTTATGCTTGGCAGCAGTTGCATCATTCGTTTTCGTATCCACAATAATCAATTTTGACTTTGCTCGTGTGCAAGCCACGTAATGATTATTGATATGTTCATCATTTGTTGTACCGTTGTGAGCATAGTCTTCAATAAATATGACTACCTGGTCGAATTCTAATCCCTTTGAAGAATGAAGTGTAAGAGTGCAGTGTTTTGGCTTCTCGGGATTAAGTGCAACAGCATATTTGGAGTCTATAACTGTCTCAAAAAGCCTTTCAATATGCTGGGGCATTGTTGTATATGGCGATTGTTTCCTCAAAGGATGTTGACCTGCAAGCGTTGGCTGATAAGAAACTAATTAAGCATTGGTGGTTTATTCCCAATAGTGGACAAGTGTTACCGCAATGGCTCCTTTCCGATGAACTGTTGTCCTTGCTGCCTAGCGGTATCATGCAGTCCTATGATATATACTTCTTTGACTATGATGTTGAAGCCGCCGATACGACAATTGTGATTATGAACGCTAACAGTGTTGATGCCTCAAATATTCCACAGGCAATGTTGGATATGCGAAATGCAAATCTAAAACGTAATATGGAGGGAATTGCGCGGGCAGAAAATTGGACAGTTGAGCGGCTGATTTCCAATCCAGAGTCATGGGATACGGCAACACTTTTATTATCTGATGCAACAAAGCAATTTCCAGATGGCTTAAGGCTTCTGGATGAAGCGGGTTTACTCTTTGACTTTTCGCAGAACAGCTACCTCGCATCTCGTCAGGTAATGCAGAAAACTCAACCCGGTTGTAGTGAGATGTTGAATGGATACTTCAACCCCGACGGCAAAATGATTGCTATACCAGTTGAGGCATTTCAAAAAGCGAATCCAGATGAACTTCAAGTGTTTCTTGTAAACGCAAAAAGCGCACATGTTAAAGAGGCTCTTGAATATGGAGAGCACTATATCAAGGCGTGCGAATGGGTTTGGAGTCCGGCAAATACATGGGAACCAACTGTCGTTAACGAGGAGCTGTTGAAACAATTCTGGAGATAGAATACGGTGTGAAGTATCGTCTAACCGGTATAGAACATATCCAAAGATGAAGTGGATTGGTAAAGGAGAAAGCAAATGAAACAATGTTCAAACGGATTGCCTGTGCCTCTCTCGTGCTATGCTTGCTGGCTCCCTCCGCGCTGGCAGAGGGGCACCCAACCGTGCACGTCGTTGGCAGCTTTTACGAGGAGTATTGGAAGGAAAGCGGCATTGAGATCGTGGGGTCCAACTACCAGTGGATCCGCGGTCTTGCGCTGATGCAGCTGGATAATCCGCCAGACCTGTACAGTACCAGCAGCAACGATTGCAATATTCAGGCGTTGAAGGATGCAGGAGTGCTGGCTGACTTGTCGGACAGTGAAGTGCTGCAAGAGGCAGTCAGTCGTATGCGTCCCGAAATTCAGGAGTTGCTGACGGATGACGAGGGTCGGTTGGTGGTCATGGCGAAGGACGTCGTAAGTAACCCTGTCTATTGGCAGCAGGACGCATGGGACGCGGCAGGGCTGACCCAAGCCGACGTGCCGCAGAGCTATTCCGAGCTGCTAGACTTTGCGGAGATGTGGGCAGCGCGCATTCAGAAGCATCCCGAAAAGAACGTGTGCTTCACCGACACCCGTCTCTTTGGTGGTAACGCCTCCTACTGCTACGTCCGGTGGTTCATGGACATGCTCATCAACACATGGGAAATGCAAGCATATGAGGCGGGCGAGCCGCTCAATTTCAACACGCCAGAATTCATCGCGCTTTTAGAGCGTACACGCAGTGTAGGCAAGCTGCTGCGCAAAGCTGAGCCCAGCCAGAAGAAGCGCCAGCAAATGCTGTCACTGTTCTGGAGCCAGAACGGTGGATCGGCCATCTACGGCCTGTATAACGGTGGTCGGGAGTACGGTCTTTCCCATGCTCTGCCCTTCCGCATCACAGATGATCAACCCGTGTTGATGCGTGCTTATGCGAGCGTCAACATGGTACACGCTGGGAGCGAGAGCATGGACGCGCTCATCGGATATCTTGAGCGTTATATCCCCTCCGACAAGGACGTTTACTCTGTGGAGCTGTATAAAGAGGGCGTAACGCCCGGCGCTTACGGCACCGACTTCATTGAGCGCATCACCGCCGGATGGATCAATGATCGCAACGATTATACTGGTAAGTTCTCCTTCGCGCCCATGCGTACATTTTTTCTGTATGAAGGTTCGCTGATGAAGTTCATCAAAGGCGAGCTGTCTGCTGAAAAACTGGCCAAGAAGATTAGTGAAGCTAAGACTGACCCAAATAAGTGAAGAGTAGGGTCATACTGTGGACGCACAACAATGCTTCACCGTGATCTGTGATGCGGGTGTTGGATGATTTGCTTGGCACCGAAACACTCTTAGCGCTTTTTTCATATCATACTGCATCAAATTAGAAAAAATAGCCCGCAGGTGCTCATGCTGAGTGCCGGCGGGCTGTTCTTTGCTTAACTGTCGATCGGCTTATAATCCGTAATGTTTTTCAAATATCTCTCGGCATCTCCGCTCAGCACCAGTTCTGCGTATGCTCTAGGGTCATTGTAGATCAGATAATCCAGATCCGATCGTTCATACATGTTATCCGCGACCTCATTCTCCACAGCCGTGCAGTCAATCACAACGGTCACGCCATCGCCCGGCATCCGAATCTCTACGCAACCGGTGTCCATGTTGAACTCACAAGTAACGTTTGCTTTCATGGGAAAGTCCCTCCTTTACCATGTCCGTACATCTATCTCAACACGGCATGCCTTGCTTTTTCTTCTTCGGCCCTCTCGGCTTTGAGCTTGCCCTTTTGCGAACCCCGTTGCGAAAGAACTCATCCTCAGTATTTCCGAATACAACAAATAATCCGAACCCATCTCCTATTTGAAGGATGACCGGGTTCGGATTATATTGGTTTGGTGCGATCGACGGGACTTGAACCCGTACCCTTATCGGACACGCCCCTCAAACGTGCGCGTATGCCAATTCCGCCACGATCGCCTATTCGGAACAGGTCTAATTATACATGATCTTCGATCGTTTTGTCAACAGTGAAGTCGAAAGAATCACCTTTCGCTGTCAGCAAGAGCAAAATAGCGTTTTACGCAGACTGCCCCCTATTTCATTCAAATGCTTTCTTTTACGCGTACATCCAACAAAGATGCTCTCTTTCGCCTCGATCTATCTTTGCTTTAGCCAGCCCAAGATAGACGATAAAGGTAACATTCAGGAACATCTTCATCTTTTTCAGGCTGCGAATGCTATGGTTCTCAAACTGATAATCCCTATCTAAGCGTCCGTTGATCCGTTCGATTCCGCTGCGCTTGTTATACAGACGTTTCCATTTATGGCTTTACCTTGCTACCGATGTGAATATTCTTCAATCCTCCTCGCATTTGATGCGAAAAATCCGTCGGTCCTGCGCTTGCAGGCGGAATCCATAGCGTTGGCTATCTGTTGATTTGTCATAACCCTTATATACCATCTCCGTTTTATTGCCGTTTTCATCCACATACCATATATTTCCTTGATAATCATAAACCAAGGGCGTATTTCGATAGGGGTAGGTTTCCTCTCCATCCTTCCAACAATTGCGGATATCAATGATTGGGGATATGCTTCTATCTTTCAGCCATGTGATAAGCGGCGCTCCATCATAACCTTTGTCTGCCATGAAATACTTGCACGCTTCCAAATGCTCCGGCTTCTCCTTCTCCATCTGATTCAGCAGTTTTTGGGTCTCTGTCCGTTCACTGTTGGAAGCTTTGGTTACTTCAAACGCTACTGGCATTCCATAGCTTGTGTCCGCGACCAGATGCAGCCGGAACCCAAACCACTTTACGGTTTTCGTCCTCTTTTCCCCGCCTTTTCCACTGGTGGTATATGTTTTTTGGCACCAATCCGCGTCATGTTCCGTCTAACCGCCTTACATATTTTGGTTCAAAGCCACATAACTTTCTCAACTGGCTATTTCTGCTTAATTCACGTAGCAATTCTTCTACTGTTGCATGCTCGAATAGAAAGCTTGCTACGAAGGAATTCCATACGGCTTCGCCTAGCTAGTCGTTGCGTCCCTTGCCACGTATTCTATACAGCGCTCTGACTAGCTTTTCATCTGGCAGTGCGTCCAGCACGATTTGTAGCGGTTTCAAATCGCCTAATTCTTCATTTTCGTTCTCGCCAAACAGGGATATTTGTGATATGATATTCATGGATAAAGACCTCCGTTTAATGTTTTGTTTGCACTTGCATTATACGCCTTTTTGAGGCTGATACGGAATCTTTATCCTCTTTTTTTGTTCCATTAGCACAAAAAAATGCGGCTGTTCTCTCGATTGCCCAGCTGAGTCGCATTTTTCTCTTTTTGCCAATTAGCCCAAACCAACATGGCTTATTTTCGTTGTTCCCTTTGGCGTTCTATTTTTTGTCGATGTTTATGTCTCTTATCCTTCTTCGTTTCTATAACAGCGAAACTGATTCAGTTTTGAAATTAAAGAGCCGCAGCGCCGAGCCGTCGGGAGCCCGCAAGGGTTCCCGACAGCCTACAGTGCTACGGCCTACTGACCTGTGGTACAAAAATCAATGGAACTTGGGCAGCCAATCGCCATGGGCAGCGATTAGGTCGTCGCAAAGCGAGATGATATCATCGATAGATAACTCGGCGGCGGCGTGAGGATCCATCATGGCGGCGCGGTAAATATATTCCTTATCCAAGGTGCGTGCGGCTTCGATGGTGAGCAGCTGCACGTTGATATTGGTGCGGTTCATGGCGGCGCATTGCTCCGGCAGGTCGCCTACCACTGTGGGAACCACGCCGCTCTTGTCCACCATGCAGGGTACCTCTACCACCGCATTGCGGGGCAGGTTGGTAATCAAGCCGGCATTGAGCACGTTACCGCCGATTTTATAGGGCTTGTTGGTCTCCATAGCTTCCATAATATAGCTGGCGTACTCGTGGGTACGCTCGTGGGTTAGCTCCTTGTTGGATACCAGCTCGTCACGCCGCTCCTCCCACTGCGCAATTTGCTTGATGCAGCGGCGAGGATACTCGTCCAGCGGAATGTTGAACCGCTCGATCAGCTCCGGATATTGATCCTTGATAAAGTAGGGCATGTATTCGGCATTGTGCTCGCTGGACTCGGTAACGTAGTAACCAAAGCGCTTCATGATCTCGTAGCGCACCATATCGCCGTGCTTTTCCGTGCGGGCGGCGGCTAGCCGTTTGATCTCCGGGTATAGATCTTTCCCGTTTTGGGAGATTTCCAACAGCCACGCCTGATGGTTGATGCCGGCGATCTTCCACTGGGTTTGCTCGTCATAGGGCATGCCCAAGCCTTCCAGCAGCTTCTCCGCGCATACCTGCACGCTGTGGCATAGACCCACGGTTTTGATAGGGGTCATGCGCAGCATCGCGCCGGTCAGCATGGACATGGGGTTGGTATAGTTCAGGAACCATGCGTCGGGGCAGACCTCCTCCATGTCATGGGCAAAATCCATCATGACGGGAATGGTGCGCAGGGCCCGGAAGATGCCGCCAACGCCTAGTGTGTCGGCAATGGTCTGCTTGAGGCCGTGCTTTTTACACACTTCGAAATCCGTGATGGTGCAGGGGTCATAGCCGCCTACCTGAATGGCGTTGACCACGTAATTCGCGCCTTTGAGCGCGGCCTTGCGGTTTTCCACGCCCAAATAGTCCTCAATCGTAGCCTTGCCGCCATGGTTGCGGTTGATGTTTTCCAGCATCAGCTTGGATTCCTTTAAGCGGTTTGCGTCAATGTCGTAAAGCGCGATGACGGAGTCCGCCAATGCGGGGGTAAGCATGCTATCACCCAGAACGTTTTTGGCAAAGACGGTGGATCCTGCTCCCATAAATGTGATTTTTGGCATTGTTATTTCCTCCTGTCGATTTTCTTATGAGTAGCCCCGTTGGGCTGAACAGCATAGGCTTTGCGGTATTTCAGAGGAGTCATTCCCTCCGTGCGCTTCAATAGCTGCGTCAAACGCGGTTGGCTGGATAGCCCTACCGCCAAGGCGATATCCAGCAAGGAGTCACTGGTGGTTAGCATTCGCTCCTTGGCCTTTTCCAGCCGAATCCGCTGCAAATGAGCCCCCACGCTTTCCCCCGTATGCTCCCGAAACAGCCTGTGTAGGTGCGCCGGTTGAATATACAGTCTGGCTGCCACCTCTGACGCTGTCAGTGGGGAGGCGTACTCCTCGTTTAGGATAGAAAGCGCTGCGTCCACATAGGCGTTGGTCGGCGGCTTTTCAACGCTCTCTTGGCGAAATTGGGCGACGAGCAGCATCACCTGTGTGCACAGCAAGGAACATAGGCTTTCTCCCTGAGAAAGGGCGCTGTCGGCCAAAGGAACGATTTGCTTGAGCAGATGGTAAATCGCGTCGTCATGATCGGTCAGCACCATAAATTTAGTGGGATGGAGCAGCAGCTCCCGGGTGGCGTCGTCCTGCATGGAAAGCTCTCGAAGGCTTGGGCAGCGCTTGTCCAGCTTTTCATATTGGAATTCAATGTTCATTACGCCGCACAGCTCGGTTAGGAAATGTAGATCTCGGTGAAAGACCCCTGCATCTAGCCAAATCAGCTGCCTTCGGCCAAGCTGCACTACGGTGCCCTCCACGTCGATGGAGAGGTTCCCCTCGTTGACGTACATGATCTCGATCATGGAATGGGCGTGATTGACGAGGGTGGATGTGGTGCGCAGCATATCCGCACGGTCATAATAGCTGTAAACAACGGGAACGTAATCATCCTCTACATAAAGGGGCTGAAAAAGAGAATCCATTACTCACCCCCTCCTGGATCTGCGCCAGAAGTGTTTCTTCTGGAGTGGCAGGTTAGGTTATAGTGCCTGCGATATTCGCCGGGCGTCATGCCGATACGTCGTTTAAAAAGACGGCAGAAGTACTGCTCTGTGTTGGCGCCTACCTGAGTGGCAATCATTGCAATGGGCATATCGGTACGCATCAGCAATGAGCAAGCCTTATCCATGCGAAGGCTGATAACGTATTCGCCAATGCTCATCCCCACCTCGGACAGGAAAAGCCGATGTAGGTGGCTGACGTGCACGCCTGTCTGACAGGCAATATCTGTAGTGGTAATGCTGTTCATATAATGATGCCGGATATAACGCAGAGCGTCGTTAACATATCGATGATGGCCTTTGGAAAGCTCCGTTTCCTCCCGCACGCAGGAGGAGATCATTCCCAGCAGATAGCTTAGGGTAAGGGATAGATGCATCTCCCGCTGCGGCGAGTCCATCAGCGAAAGGGTTTGCAGAAGCCGTAAGGCGGGCGGCAGCATGGCGTGCCTGTCGGAAAAGCAAAGGGCGGGGCGTGCAGAGCACAAAGCTTCGCAAAGCGTTTTGACTTCCGGGTAGGTATGCAGAAGCTCCCGAAGGGGATAGCCAACAGCCACGGAGTCCAGCCCAATCCCTACCTGAGTGAGGACGCAGTCTCCCTGCACAACGGTGACGTCGTATTCCAGCGGCTCTAGCACTAGCAGCGCCCGTTCACCCATTAACGGGTAGCTGGCAGAGCCGCAGCCAATCGTGCAGCTGCCCTTGGAAGCATATAAAAGCCTTAGCATTTGGCGGGTGCGCCGCAGCTTTCGAGCCTCTTTTTCCACGGAGGCAGATAGGCTGAGCAGCGTCAGGCAGCCGTCAAGCTTCAACCATTCCGACATATTCACGCTCCTTGCTTCCGGGATGGCCATGTCGTTTTGGATAACATCCGCTTTTCACGGTAACTATAATCCGAACCGGGAAAGGTGACAAGTGGACTTCCTATCCAGTGTTTCTATTTTATTGTACTATTCTATCATAAATAGAGCGTTAAACGGCCTGTTACAAAAAAATATCGTAAAAATGAGATGATAGTATAAAGTGAGAAGCAAAATATATAAAAAATGAAAAGTCATGGAGAGAATCGGAGCATTGAGCGAATTGCTGCTTATCCCCCAATTTGGGACATCTTTCCAAGCTCGTCCTCCGGCAGCTGGCCATCGCAAAAATGGTGGCCTGCGGGCTTGCTCTGAATTGCGTCAAAAATAGCGGCTCGTATGCCCTCGTCGCTGCCGCCAAGCAGCGGTCTTAGGTTTACCCCCGCTTCGTATTGCAGACAGGTCTTGAAAGCGCCGGTGGCGCTTAGCCGAATCCGATTGCAGGAGCTACAAAAACGGTGGCTCAACGGGCTGATAAAGCCTACGACGCCGCCTGTGGGAAGCGTAAAATACTGGCACTTGTCCGCAGCTCCGTCCATCGGTTGCAAAGGCCCGTTGAAGGCCTTTTCCAGCAGCTCCGTTACCTGTGCCTGCGATAGACCCGTCATTTGTTTGCCCATGCCGATGGGCATCAGCTCGATAAAGCGGAGAGGAACGCCCCGTTTTTCGGCAAAGGCGGCTAAAGCGGCTAATCCCCCTTGGTTTACGACGGTAGGGACGCAGTTAAGCTTCACCGACAGATTTGCAGCCGCTTCATCGATGGCTCGTAGCACCTTTTCCACGCCGGAACGCCGGGTGATTTGAGCAAATATGGCTTCGTCTAGGGTATCCAAGCTGATGTTTACGCCGTCCAAACCGGCTGCCATCAGCGCGGGAAGCTGCTGCGAAAGCAGCATCCCATTGGTGGTCATTACTACTTTTTCAATCCCCCGTACGCTTTTAAGCCCTTGAACCAAGGCGGGGATTCCCTGCCTTACCAGCGGTTCTCCCCCGGTGAGGCGAATCTTTTGAACGCCTAATTCGGCAAAAATTCTAGCCAGGCGGAGGATTTCCTCATAGCGCAGCACCTCGGAGTGCTTTACAGCGGGAACGCCCTCCTCCGGCATGCAGTATACGCAGCGGAGGTCGCAGCGATCCGTGACGGAAATTCGCAGATAGTCGATCACCCGACCGTAACGGTCCTTCATACCCATGCCTCCTTGACGCTTCACAAGCCATATCCTCGCTTATTTTACCACAGTCCCGGTTCCTTTTCCACTTGTGCGTGCTTTGTCCAATAGATCCGCTCCATCATTAGAAAGGATTAAGCATATTCTAATCCTTTCTTTTTGGTATTTTTTACAGAGATATGCGGGAGTTTAACAGCCATTTCCCCCAAAACAGCTCTTTAGCCCTTATGTGGCTTTATTTTTTTGTCAAAATATTTTGTTTTAATATATTGTAATTTATTGTAAAGTATGATATAATAAAGAAT
>JAQUWD010000100.1 GCA_028693055.1 Eubacteriales bacterium
TACTATAATTAACGACTTAGATAGACATGCCAGAATATACAAAAACCCTCAAGCCTTTACAGCTCAAGGGTTTTCGTTTTGGTGGAGCATAGGAGACTCGAACTCCTGACCCCAACACTGCCAGTGTAGAAGTGCGAAGCCATGAAAGCATTGTGGTTCAACGGTTTTACGCAGATACATGGCCGTTTTCTGTTTCAAACAGCGACTTTGAAACCCTTATGGTTGCTTGAGCGTTTGCTTGCATGTGTCTATCTTTGTGTCTATTTTTACGCACTTGTTTGTCAAGCGCATCAGCGACGCTCTCCTGTAGGCCTGCCATAAGATAGCCATAGATGTCCATTGTGATTTTGATAGACGAATGCCCGAGGCGCTCCTGTATAACCTTGGGTTGTACCCCCATCTTAATCAGCATAGCGGCGTGGGTGTGGCGCAAGTCATGGTAGGAAGCCTCTGGCATTGGCGGGATGGATGTTCCGACGCGCTTTTCGTTAATCGCCTGAATGATACGTTTTGTTGCTTTGGGGAAGCTCTCGGGGCGGTAAGGCTTTCCATCCGAGGAATTGCAGACATATTCGTTTTGCTTGGGCGCGTCTTGCAGCTCATCCATGACGAAGCGCGGCATGGATATGGTGCGGCGAGATGAATCATTCTTCGGGTCTTTCTGTATAAGCTTGCCCGATACGGTGCAGGTTAGCGCCTCGGAAATCGTAATGGTGCGACGCTTAAAATCAACGTTCGACCAACGGAGCGCGGCAGCCTCCTCGCGGCGAAGTCCGCCGTAGAGCGCCAGCAACAGCGGAATGCGGAACGGGCGCTCAGCGGTATAAGCGCGCAGATCGTCAATGTCGTGCTCGTTCAGAATGGCCTGCTGGCGTTTGGGTACCTTGGGCAGTTTAGCGTATGCAAGCGGATTCACAGGGATAATTCCGTGCATGGCTGCCCACGACAGGGACAGGCGCAGCGGATCAATGATCGTCTGCGCTGTGACCATCGTTACCTCTCGCCCCGTGCCAACGCCATCGCAAATATCGGCCAAAAGATCGGTCTGCGTTTGGGGCGTAAGGCGCTTGATCTGGAGATCATATATCGGTAACGCTCTAAGCCGGTCGATGTTGGATGAATACCTTGCAAGGGTCGTAGCGGCGACGCGAGGAATGCAATGCTCAGCAAACCAACGCTCCATGAGCTGACCGCAGGCAAGGGTATCGCCATGAACGTCGATACCGGCGTTAGACTTGCGCTCCAGATCGCGTGCGTGTGCCCAAGCGTCCTCCTTGGTAGCAAAGCCGCTGACGCGCTTTTGCGTGGTGACGCCCTGGGTATCCGTGACACGATAACGGACGCAGTAGCCCCTTCCGTACTTTGCGACCGACGCCATTAGCAGCACCTCCAAAAAAATATAGAGGGGGGGGTATGTAAAATAAATGTGTTAATGTGCCAGCCTACCCGGAAAAGCCATATGGCATAACGGTTTTATGGTGTTATTTTTCGTGCTAAATGGCACGGAAAAGGTGTTCAGGCTGTCGGAAGAAGGTGGTAGGACGCCGCGATGATTCTTGTTTCTTCCTGAAACCCTATGCTCAGCTTAGGGGGTCAGGGTTTAACCACGGCCATCACGCGTGAACGACTTGAAGAAATCTTTGTGGTATGAAAGCATGCCCGTGTCGCCCTCGGCCCACATAGAGGCTTGAGCGTCTGCCACTTGGAAAGAAAGCCTTTCCCCGCTATCCAACTCAAATGTCGCGCGTTTGAAAACGCCCGTTCGCTTAATCACCGCTACTTTAGCGTGTATAGGTGCATCTTTGCTTATGTTGGCCGCCGTACCTTTGATTATTACCACTATTGCACAGATAATGATAACAGAGACGAGAATGAACATAACCATGGATATACCTCCTTACTCAGGCGTCCTCACTTTCCACGTTGGAAATACAATCAGTTTTTTTGTATGTATTCATAGCCATGGCAAGGGTTTGTTGCATATATTCCTTTCCCTGCCGTGACAAAGAACGATAGCCGTTTAAAAGAGCAGATTCGTCAGAAGATAAACCGGAGGGCAAAGAGGAATCAGAGGATGGCTTACTACCAACAAGCACCCATTCCACTGAAACGCCGTATTTTTCGCAGAGAATAATTAAAGAGTCTGAATCGATTCTTGAAATGGCACGTTCATAATTGCTTATCGATTGAGGCTTCACAGAAATAAGCTGCGCGGCCTCTTCCTGCGTTATTCCAGCATTTTCGCGTGCCATTCTTAAACGAGCGGCAATATCTAATCTACCCATATAAATCACATCCTTGAGTGCATTATAAACGCAACAAAAATGAAAAGTCAATAATTCTTTGAGTTTTTATCAAAAAGTAGTTGACATTAAAAGAATCTTTGTTTATTATTGACATGAACACAAAGAATCTTTGAGAACGGAGGATGAGCATGAAGGCATCTTATGCAGTAAACGAGCGGATCACGCAGATCATCAAAGAACGCGGGATCAGGTGCGCTCATGTGGCGAAGATGAGCGGGCTTACAAGCAGCGACGTTTACAGGATCACGCGAAACGAAAGGCCTGTTTACGCCGAGGAGATCATACCGATTGCGGAGGCTTTGAACGTGGGGCTGAACGAGCTTGTGCCAACAACCAAGTCCGCCTAACCATCCGCACACCGCCGCGCCGGGCGTGGCGGATTCACGAGCAACCAAACGGAAAGGAGGGAGAACCCACATGAACAACGACGACAAGCTGGAAGGGTTTCGCTTTATTATTTGGGCCGTGATTGGCGTGGTGGTCGGAAGCCTTATTGTCAAATTCATTTTGTGAGCAGCCAAGCCAGCACCGTAATCGCGACGCCGGTAAGGAAGCCCCACAAGCGTTCTTTCCAGCGCTGGGCAGTTGCAAGACGTTGATATTGCTTGTAGTGCAACCCTTTATGGAGCAAATAAAAGCCCATATCAACATCACCGGAGCTTGCGTTGTAATGCGCATACTCGGCATAACCGGCATCGCAGAGGGCGCGAACGGCATGCAGAATTGCATCCTCGGCCATGCCGGAAGCTGCTTCAAAGCCATCATACTCGAAAACATGGCGCGGTTGGTCGCTGATGGCGATACAGGTATCCAGAAACGATTGCAAGTCTTTGGTAATCACGAACAAACACCACCTTTCTGCCATATTATACCACTAAGTCAACGGCTTTGACGATTTGATTTCTGACTGCACTCTGCTGCGCCGGGTGCGGCGGATTCACGAGCAACCAAACGGAAAGGAGGGAGAACCATGAAACAACAGGAGTATGTTTTGAAAGTCAAAAACCGGGAGGAATTTATCGCGGACATCGGCGCTATGAAAGCGGCGGTAATCGAGCTTAACGAGGAGCTTACAAAAACGGCCCGCCTGATGGAGCGGATCGGCAGTCGGCCGCTGCCGCGGCCAACCGCCGACGAGGACAACTAGCTTTTGTGCTCCACATCGATTTTAGCGCCACAGTGAGGGCAAGTCACCGTGTCCGCTTCCAAATCGAGCGCGATTTCTTCGCCGCATGATGGGCAAACAAAGCCATCAACAAACCGAGCCGCATCATCTAGGTCAGAAATCAAATCGTCAAAGCCGTTTGACCCAAAGGAAGCCAATCAAATCACCTCCTTTCTGCCAGATTATACCACATTTACGCGGGAGGCCCAACCATGAACGAAATGCAGATATTCAGCAATGAGACCTACGGGGAGATACGCACGATGGTGCGCGACAGCATGCCGTGGTTTGTGGCGGCGGACGTGTGCAGGGTGCTGGGCTTGGATAACAACCGGCAGGCGCTGACGCGATTGGACGATGATGAAAAGGATGTCATTTCAAATGACACCCTTGGCGGAAAGCAGCAAATGTCCATCATCAACGAGCCCGGCCTGTACTCACTCGTGCTTGGCAGCCGCAAGCCGGAGGCGCGCACGTTCCGGCGCTGGATAACGCACGAGGTGCTGCCCGCGATCCGCAAGTACGGCGCCTACGCCGCCGACCCCGAAACCATGGCGCTGCTGGCGGAGACGGCGAAACGGCTGAAAGCGGACAACGACCGGCTGCACCAGCAACTGAACTGGGCAAACAGCCGCGAGGGGCGGAAGGCGGCGCGCGCGCCGGAGGCAAAGCTGCTGCCCGAAAAATGCTGCGAGGGGTTCCTTGAATCCATTGCGGCCATGCTGCGGGACGGGGAGGCCGAGGTGCTGTCCCCTTTCGCACCGGAGGCGAAAACGCCGGGCGAGGACGTGATCGGCTATATCGACTGCCAATACCTGTACCTGCTGCCCACGCGAACTTTTGAACGCATCTATGCGCAACGCGAGAAATACGGCGAGATATTCCCGGTAACCCCGCGTATCCTGTACAAAATGCTGCGAGAGGGCGGGTACGTAAGGTGCGAAGCACGCGGAAGGGCCACGCGGGCCAAGAGCATCGGCGGGAAAATAATGCGGATGTTATGGGTGCCACGAGAACTGATCAACGAAAAGTAAATAGGAGGGCAACAAAATGAAAAAGGTATATCAAGGATTTGTGGAACTGCAACAGGCCATCAGCGACAAGGGGTTATGCGCCATTGACGTGGGCGATGCCGTGCTGACCAAGCATGACAAGCTGGGCGAGCTGACATGGGACGTGATCGGGCCGGAGCCGGGCACGGACGGCGTTGCTGTGATGATGCGCAACCCGCCGCTGTGGCGCTGCTTTGACGAGCCCAGCAAGGAATACCCGTTGGGATACAACGCATGGGAAACGGCGGCGATCCGCGCATGGCTGAACAGCTGCGATTTTATCGACGGATTCTCCTCGGGCGACGCCGAGGCCATTACCGCAGTGGTGAAACGGACTTACAGCACCAAGCGCAAGCAGATCGTGGAAACCACCGATCGGCTGTTCCTGCTTTCCGCGTCTGAGGCAGGGTATGCCGTTGACAGCGAATGGGTTATGGATGAAGGGCCTGCATATCCGTATTTTGCGGAGAA
>JAQUWD010000054.1 GCA_028693055.1 Eubacteriales bacterium
GTGAAACCATTTTGAGTGCATTGCGCAATATGAACTTTGCCGGTATTGAGGAACAAGGCTTTATGCCGCTGTACAAGAGAACCGAAATCACAGATGCATTACATGCTATTAGCCCTTTTCGCACCGACTTTCAGTTTATCACCAAAAGCAAGATGAAGACCATTCAAAAATTAAGCAAGGGAAGAAAATAAATTACAAAACTTCAAAACAGAAAAGCAAACCGCTGTAACCGTTATTCTGTAATGGATTGCAACGGTTTTTTGCTTCTTGTGCTGTCAAAGACGGGATTATACCATAAGCCTTGCAACCGTACAAGCAGACGATGGAATCCATTGGGATGAAATGAAAAAACGAAGAGCGCGGGAATCATATCCGCGCCCTTCGTTTTAAAAAAGCTGTTAGTAAAGAATAGGGGGGCAAGGGCTTAAGCGCTTGCTAGGGTGCAGGGTTGAAATCCCTGCCTACCATCGTTACTTACAAAGCGCCTCGTCAATGGCCTTGGCTGCGCTTTTGCCTGCGCCCATAGCTAGAATAACGGTAGCCGCGCCGGTTACTGCGTCTCCGCCGGCATAGACCTTTTCACGGCTGGTGAGGCCGCTGTCGTCGCGCACTACAATGCAGCCATGACGATTGGTTTCCAGACCGGGGGTGGTGTTGCGAATCAGCGGGTTGGGGCTGGTGCCGATGGACATGATCATTGCGTCCACCTCTAACACGAATTCGCTGTTTTCCTTCACTACGGGACGGCGACGGCCGCTTTCGTCCGGCTCGCCCAAGGTCATTTCCACGCACTTCATACCACAGACAAAGCCCTGCTCGTTGCCAAGCACTTCAACGGAGTTGCAGAGGGTTTTGAAGATAATACCCTCTTCCTGTGCATGCTCCACTTCCTCGTGACGGGCTGGCAGCTCGTTCATGCTGCGGCGGTAGACGATGTATACTTCTTCCGCACCCATCCGCTTGGCGCAACGGGCTGCGTCCATGGCAACGTTGCCGCCGCCTACCACAGCCACCCGCTTCGCCTTCATGATGGGGGTAGAGCTGCCTTCCTGATACGCCTTCATCAGGTTAATTCGCGTTAGGTACTCGTTGGCGCTGTATACGCCCTTGAGGCTTTCGCCGGGGATATTCATAAAGCGGGGCAGTCCCGCGCCGCTGCCGATGAACATGGCTTCAAAGCCCATGTCAAACAGCTCATCCACGGTCAAGGTCTTGCCGATGACCGTGTTGCACTGGATAGTTACGCCTAGTTCCTTTAAGCCGTTGATTTCATGGTTTACGATGCTCTTGGGAAGCCTGAACTCCGGGATGCCGTAGCTTAATACGCCGCCTGCTAGGTGTAGCGCCTCAAAGACGGTAACCTCATAGCCAAGCTTTGCCAAATCACCGGCACAGGTAAGGCCGCTTGGCCCCGCGCCGATCACCGCAACCTTGTGTCCGTTGGTCACGGGCTTTTTCACGCTGTCCGCGGCATGCTCTCGGTGCCAGTCGGCAACAAACCGTTCCAAGCGACCAATGCCCACGCTTTCCCCCTTGATACCGCGCACGCATTTCCCTTCGCATTGGCTTTCTTGGGGACAGACTCTTCCGCAGACGGCGGGCAAGGAGGTGGAGCGGTTTAAAACCTGATAAGCGCCCTCCATATCCTCCTGTGCTACCCTTTCGATAAAGGCTGGAATGTCGATGGCTACGGGGCATTGACTAACGCAGGGCTTGTTTTTACAGCCAAGGCAACGCTTTGCTTCGCCAACAGCCATTTCATAGGTATAGCCAAGGGCTACCTCGTTAAAATTATGATTTCGAATCTGGGGCTCCTGCGTAGGCATGGGCGTTTTTTGTAAGCTCATATCAGCCATGGGTCAGCCTTCCTTTCCATAGAGGCGGCAGGCTTCTTCCCGGGCATGCCCCTCAAATTCGCGGTACATGGAGCCTCTGGCCATGGCTTCATCAAAATCTACGAGATGTCCGTCAAAATCAGGGCCGTCCACACAGGCAAACTTGGTTTCGCCGCCCACCGTCAGTCGGCAGCCTCCGCACATGCCCGTGCCGTCGATCATGATCGGATTCATACTGACAATGGTTTTAACGCCATATTTCTTAGTAACTCCACAAACGAATTTCATCATAATCAGCGGCCCGATGGCGATTACCTGATCATATTCATTTCCGGCGTTGATAAGCGCTTCCAAAGCGTTGGTTACCAAGCCTTTTTCGCCGTGGCTGCCGTCGTCTGTCATCATTTTCATGGTTTCGCTGACCTTGGTAAATTCGTCCTCCAGAATGACCAGCTCCTTATTGCGGAAGCCAACCACACTGTGCACCACGCAGCCTAGCTGATGGAGCTTTTTTGCGATAGGGTAAGCGATTGCGCAGCCTACGCCGCCGCCCACAATGCATACCTTTTTCAGCCCGTCCGTTTCCGTGGCTTTGCCTAAAGGACCGGCTAAATCGTTCAGCTGATCGCCTTGCTCTAGGCTGTTTAGCTCCATCGTGCCAGCGCCGACGATTTGGTAAATGAGCGTAATCACGCCTTTTGCCGGATCTTCGTCCGCAATGGTCAAGGGAATCCGCTCGCTCTTGTCTGTGGCGCGAAGAATGACAAATTGACCGGGCTGCGCCTTTTTTGCAATCAGCGGCGCGTTAATGACGATCTTGGTTACGGTGGGGTTGAGAGATGTTTTTTCCAGAATTTCAAACATCTTTTTGACTCCTTTCAGGATGGTTCTGCTCAAACCTTGCCATGGGGGATCCATAATAGAGAACGATCAAAAATATTTTTTGCAAATCAAACATTTCGTATTGTATCACCATTTACACCTGATGTAAAGGCTAAAAAAACAGATTATTCGATGGGAATTTCCGCTGCCTGAGCAATTGCGTATAAATAAATCTTGAAGGATTTTGTGAAGCCCGTTGTGACTTGGCTCTGGAAGACGCTGCTCTCGCCGCCCAGCTCTTTTTCCAAGGCTTCCCGTAGCTTGCGTTTGGTGCTTTCACTGCGTAGCTGCTTATCCAGATCCTTCCGGCGCAGAAAGAGGGGAATATTCGCCTTCATGACCGCGTCCGTAAGCGCGTTCCAGCCAAACAAGGAGACCAGCGCGCCGATTAACACCCCCACTAGAAAGCCGATGGGGCCGGCCGCCACCAGCGCAATGCCCGTACCGCCGCATAGTAACCCAACCAAAACGCTGATCACTACGCCCAGTAACGTTCCAATAAAGGGAAGATGCATTAAATCCTTTGCGTTTAAGGAGGCGCTTCCTGTGCCGGAGGCCGTCAGGTTCAGCGTCATTTCCTTTCTGGGTACCTCATAGCGGTCACAGATAGGGTTGATCATGGCTTGTAGGCTGTCGGTCAAGCCAGTTAGCCATGAGTGTAAGGCTGGAGCCAGCGCTTGTTGAGCCATAGGTGAATCTAGAATCTCCACCATACGGCGCTGCATGCGGTCGTTCATCTCTTGCAGCGTTCCGATTTCGCCCCTGCGCCAGTCGCCGCAGACGGGGATGGCTGCTTCCTCGATCATCAGCTCCGTTAGCGCGTCCGCTACAGGGGGAATCAGGCTGGGCATGGCTTCCCTGGCAATCGCCCCAACCCGCTCGTCCGTTACCTCGTCCTCGATGGCTTTGCGGAACGCCCGCAGGTTTTCGTCGATCCATCCGGCATAAGACAGTCCCTTCGCAATGGAAAACTCAGGCTCGGGACAGCAAACCACCGCCGCCTCTGAAAAGGTCTCCCGACAAAGGGTGCGGAAAAAGGGCATACGGGACGCGCCGCCTGTCAGCAGCACCAGCTTAGGGGGACAATCGCTGGTGAGTCGCTTGGCTTGCCGCAGCGAGTCCTCCACTGCCTGAGCAAAGCTTCTGCCATTCAATGCGCTTAACGAATCATCTGTTAGATGGGAGGCCTCTTCGTTATCCAGTTTAAGCGTCAGCCTTTGTACGCCGTCATAGCAGACGCGTACCTGCTTGGTTACGCTGGGGGCAGGGTCTGTGGCAAGCTGGGTAAAATAGGCTTCCTTTACCCTGCGGGCTTGTATTTCGCAATAGCTGTACCAGCTTCGGCTTTCGGCAAATACCTGCTTGAGCTGCTCCTTATCCCGGCTTTTCTCCACACAGCGGCGCAGTAGCTCCGCGTCCATAACGCCGCCGCCCAGCGCGATATCCCCGAAGGTACCTACGCCGGTTTCCCTGCCGTCCACAATGTAAGCAAAATCCAATGTGGAGCTGCCGATGTCCACAACCAACGCGCTTTGGTTGAGAATATCAATGTCCAACGCCACGGTTTTCGCATATTTAGCGTAAAGAAAGGCGGCTCTGGATTCCGAAATGATCTGCGGCTCCCGAACCCCCGCCCGCGTCATTAAATCCCGATAGCGGGCCCGGGCGGCAGGGTTCCAACCGGCGGGGCAGCCGATGACAAAGCGATCCTCAGGCAGCAAGGAACCGCTTTCCGTTAAGTCCTTTAACGCGCCGCGCACAAAACGGACGATGTCCTCGTTTCCCGTCGGGTCATAGGTAAAGCGGCTTTTGAAACGCACGCTGAGCCCGTCTGCCAGCGCTTCGGTATAGGCGCGTTCGCCAATCACAATTTCGCCGCCGATGGAGCCTACCGCGCTTAAAAAGCTCTTAGCTCCGCAGACCGGCAGAATGACAGGCTCGATACCGGAGCCTTGTTCAAAAGCAGCGACGGCGCTTTCGCCGTCGCCTACGTCAAAACCGATATATCGCATGATAAACTCCCTTAGGCGGCGTCTGTTTTCACGGCGGCGGTTCCGCGTTTCAGCAGCCGGTAATCTTCTGCGTTTACAATCGCTGGGGTCAGGGTTCGGGTTTCGTTTTTGCTGGGTAAAGCGGTGAAAAGCTTTCGGCTTTCCTCTGAATAGTCCAGCGCTTTAAGCCCCATTCCGCTCAGCATTTGACGCACCGCGTCCTCAGCAGGGGCCCGTTCCTCCGGGTCGCATTCGTACAGCGCCTCCAAAAGATCAGCCACCCGCCCCGCCATGGCTGTATTGCCGCTTTTCCCATCATCCCGCAGGGTTTCGTTCAAATAGGTAAAATCATTCATACAGCGATCAATCGAACGCATTTGAGCGTCCAGAGCATTCAGCAGCTTGTCACAGTCGGGAGAAACGGTCACCCGCACCTCGTCCTTGCTTTGCTCCTGTCCATTTTTCTTACGCGCGGCGATAAGCGCGGCGCTGCCGAGCAGCAGCGCCAGCAGAGCGGAGACCCAGCCCAAGAGAACACCCTTGAAATAGCAAAGCAAGCCGCAGGTCAGCATGCATAAGCCGCTGAACGCAGCCAAGGTGAGCTTGCCGGATTTTGGCTTTTCCCGGCGAGATTGGGGGATCCATGTGGCTGTGGTAACAGGCATATCTAAGAAGCCGATAGAGTTCTTCGCCATGCTGAACAGTACGCCCATTTGCTGCCGTGGCACGGCGTCGCTTTGCTCCGCAAGGGCGTTTTGCTCCGTCTGCAGCAGGGCGTGGCGCACGGCATAGGCTACGTCTGCCATGGAGGATTGATCCTTCAAGGCGGCGCGCAGACTATCCCGTTGCTCTTGCCAGCATTCAAACGCGTTCAATCTCATTTCCCCTTTGCGGTCGTTTTCTTGGCGGAGACGCTGGATTTGGCGGATTTGCTTCTTGCACTCGTCTTTGCGGCTTCCGCCTTTGCTTTTACAGTGGATTTGGCTGTTTTCTTTGCCGATACGGAGGACTTCGTTTTGCCTTTCGTTTTAGCTGCTGCGGAGGCTTTGGCGTTTTTCGCGCCAATCCCCGTCAGGTCGCTGAGCGTGTCGCCCAAATTGTCCAAAAGGCTATCCCCGGAAGAGCTTTTACCGCCGACTATTCCCTCGACAATATCGCCCAGCGCGTCGCCAAGGCCGCCGCCGCTGCTTTTACTCTGGGTACCTGTCAAGCCGCCAACAATATCGCCCAGCGCGTCGCCAAGGCCATTGGTATCGCTGCTTTTGCTCTGGGTGCCTGTCAAGCCGCCAACGATATCGCCCAGCATGTCGCCTAAGCCGTTGTCGCTTTGTTTCGTTGTCGTCCCGCCGAGAACCTCGCTAAGGATGGATTCAAGCATGTTCTTCTTTGCCATGATGCACACTCCTTACAGCTTTCGCAGAGCTAGCAGCTCGTCATCGGTCAGCGGTCTCCACATGCCCCGCGGAAGCTCTCCCAGCTTCAGGGGGCCGAAGCGGATACGCCGAAGCATGACGACCTGGTGGCCGATCTGCTCTACCATTTTACGTACCTGACGGTTGCGCCCCTCGTGAATGGTAACCAGCATATCGGTAAACAGCGGCTGAACGCTTAGAATTTTTACCTTCGCCCGGGAGGTTTTACGACCATCCACTAACACGCCCAGCTCAAGCCGCCGTGCTTCCTCCGGGGTTACCTGATTGCTGACCCGCGCGAGGTAGACCTTTTCCACCTCCATAGAGGGATGCAGCATCCGCTCGGTTAGGTCGCCGTCGTTAGTTAAAAGCAGCAGCCCTTCGCTGTCGTAATCCAGCCGTCCCACCGGGTATAGACGCACGGGATAATCCTTGAACCGATCCAGCACGGTGTCCCGTCCCTCCGGGTCGCTGACGGTGGTAACCTCTCCGGCAGGCTTGTGATACATGATGTAATGCTTTTCTGTTTCCGGCGTTACCTGCTTGCCGTCTACGCAGACGAGCTGCCCATCCTCCACCTGCACGCCCATTTCTGTTACGGTTTCTCCATCCACGCTGACGCGGCCGTCCGCGATCAGCTTTTCCGCGTTTCTGCGGCTGGCTACGCCGCAGGACGCCAAATATTTTTGCAGCCTCATGATTTTCCTTTCGCGCTTAGCACTGCTTGAGCACCTGAGCGTAGAAATTGATGGTGTCTTTGATTTGAGAAACGGGAATGCGTTCGTTGGCGTTATGAATCAGCCCGCGCTGCTCCTTAGTCATAGGCATGCCGCTGAAACGGTATACATGCTCGCTGATTTTGCAGTAGTGGCGGCTGTCGCTGCCAGCCAGCATCAGGTAGGGGCAGACCAATACGCCGGGATAGGCGGCGCGAACGGCGTGATCCAGCCGTTCCCATGGTTCGTCGCCCGTGACGGAAACGGGGCCGGGGTTTTCACCGGAGACAAAGCTGAGACTGACCCGCTCGTCGTTGATGATGGTTTTCATTCGGCTCATGGCGGCTTCGATGGTGTCTCCGCTGATCAGACGCAGATTAACGCCTGCCTTGGCCAGAGAAGGTAGCACGTTATAGGCGGCGGAGCCTTGCGCCTTGGTGAGGGCGCAGGTGGTGCGCACCAGCGCGTTGAGCTCGCCGCCGCTTTTCTTGCATACCAGATTTAGCAGAGGAGCGAAGCACCACAGGTTGGCAAACAGAATACGCATGGTAAAGGAGGATTCACGACCCATCGTGTCAAACGTTGCCGACGCGGCAGGGGTCATGGTGAAGGGCATGGGCGTATCCTGCAAGCGGCAAAGCGCCTTGGAGAGTATACCCATGGATTGCTCCGGCGGCGGGGCGCTGGCATGACCGCCCTTGCCCTTGGCGGCTAAATCCACGCAGATGGAGCCTTTTTCCGCAGTGCCTATCACAGCGGCGCTCTTGGTAACGCCGGGAAAAACCTTGTCAACAATCGCGCCGCCCTCATCCAGCACAAAACGGGGATGAATGCCGCGCTTCTCGAATTCCGATACGATGGCGGGCTGGTCGCCGCCAAAAATTTCTTCGTCGCCGCCAAAGGTGAGGTAAATATCGTTTTCCGGCACAAAGCCTTGCTTGATCAGGTACTCGGCAGCCTCCATGACGCCATGGAGGGTTCCTTTGGTGTCCAAGGTTCCCCGGCCCCATAGCTCCCCATCCTTGACCAGACCGCTAAAGGGGGGATTGCTCCACTCGCCTTCCTCCACGGGAACCACATCGTAGTGAGCCATCAAAACGGAGGGCGCTTTGTCGGACTTTCCCTTCCAATGATAAACGAGACCGCGACGGCCTAATATTTCCCGTGGACAGGCGGCGGTAACGGCGGGATAGGCAGTTGTCAGAAGAGCTTGGAATTTGGTAAACTCATCCGGAGCTTCTTTTTCGCTGTCCGGATAGCTGACGGTTTTGCAGCGGATCATATCGGCAAAACGGGATAGCGCCGCCTGCTCGTCTACGGGTATGGATTGCGCGTCTACCGATTGCTGCGCGCGGGGAGTAAAGGCGGCGGCGCGTAGCAGCACCACTGCTAGCCATAAAGCGATTAGGCCTAACAGAATCCATAGAACCATGATGAATTACGCCTCCTTGGCAGGCTTGTCCAGCAAGCCCTTTTTATACAGCAGTCGAGCTACGCCGATGGCAATCAAGGCGCCCACCGGCACCAGAATGCTAACGCTACCGCTTAAGCTGGGCACGCAAAGGAACAGCACTACCATGAAGATCATAGGCGCGGCGGCGATTTTTGGATTTTTGCTAATGAACACAACGCCCAACGCGCCAAAGAGGGAGGGCAGAATATTGTCAAACGCGGGCTTTAACGCTGGGGATTCCAGCACAGGCCGAAGCTGCCCCAAGCCTAGCACGCCCACGGCGATGACAAGGATGGTGACAATCGAGCTAGAGGCGATAGCGATGGTGGAGATGATTTCGCCTTCCTCGGTGCCGGCTTTTACCTTGGCGGCCTCCATGGCGTTCAGGGCGCAGGGTACCTTTAGGTTGGTCAGGTTGCCGGTAACAAAGCCCAAATAGCTGCCGCCGGTACCCAGCATAGGCACATAGGTAAGCACCTCGATAATGCCCACCGCCCAATACATGGGAGCTACGCCCAGCATGGCCTTCAGCACCGCCGTTATGGGCGGCCAGGCGTTGTAATGTACGCAGATGGCTACCGGGGTTAAGAGCATGAGCAGCAGCGCTAGCCCCATCCAAATGCGGCCATACAGGTGCTGCTCGGCTTCATAGGGGGTCATTTCCGGTTTATTCATGTTACATTCCTCCCATTAGCGCAGTAATCGGCAGACTGAGCGCCATTGCCCCCAGCATGGACAAGGGCAGCGCGTACTGCTCCAGCCAACCGATTTTGCATACCTTGATCAAGAGGCCGAATATGCCCATCAGCATTGCGGAGGCCAGCGCTACCACCAACGGAATAAAGCCGGTGATTCCGCTGCGAATATCGGCGAAAATCAGGCCCAGAAAGGCTGAGATCATGCCTAAAAACAACGCGTCCATCAGAATATCCCGCCAACGGGTATCCTGCCCGGCAATGTTGTTCATGCCTCGCTGAATCTTTTTGAGCCCGAAGAGGATCAGTACAATACCGGCGATGATGCCCAGCGTCATGGTCCAAGCGATAACGGCGAAGGTCTGGGGGTCGGTGATGGTTTCGGTAACGCCCACGCCCATGGCGTTAGCCGCGATGGTGGCGGCGGGCAGCTCGTAGGTGACCGCGCCCAGAATGCTCAGGCGCAGCCAAGGAAAGGGCAGACCCAAAAATTGATTGAGGGTGATGATTCCAATCAGGATCGATACGGCGGGCGCGACGGAGAAAAGCGCGCTGGAAAAAACGGTCTTACGCACGGTGCCCGCCGAAATATTCAGCAGCTTTGCGCGTTTGATCGCCTTAACCAGAAAGAATACGGATTGCGCCAGCACGACTGCGATGATAATGGCTGAAAGAAGATACAGAAAGGGATCGTTAACGGAAAAGGCCATGGGATTCCTCCTTTTGTGTTTCAGGGTTTCAAGATCCAGTATCGCTGTGTAATACCGTCAGCGCGGGGCACCTCGTTTTCCAGCACCCCGCCGTTCTGTAGGATGGTTCTGCGGGAGCCTTCGTTCTGTTGGTTGCAGGTAATCAGCACCCGGTCGAGTCCAAGCTGCCAAGCATAAGGCAGCACTAAGCGGAGCATTTCCGTAGCATAGCCCTTGCGGCGTTCGGATTTGCGAACGCTATAGCCGATATGACCGCCGAAATTCAACAGATGTTCGTTTAGCCGATGACGAAGGTCGATCATGCCCACTAATCGCTCTCCGGCATAGGCCAGATAGGTGCTGGCGGGAACTAGCCCGGGGGCGACCGTTTCCTCACGGCGATTGGCAATATTTGATGAAAGCCAACCCTCAAACGTCTTGCTTGCAGCTAAGGCGCTGGTTCCGTCCATGGAATCGCCGTTCTCCAAGAATTCACGCTTGTAGTCAAGGACTGCCTCCCTGTCCTTGACGGAGGGAAGCGCCAAACGTAGCTCGATCATTGTTGTAACGTCCTTATTTTAGCTTATGTGCTTGATAGAAGGCTTTCAACTCCGCCTTGCGCGCGTCGGGCAGAAGGGACTTTTTTACGCCTTGGATGGCTCCCTCCAAGGCCATCAATCGATGGATGCATGCGCTCTCGTCGATGCCCTGTATACGCAGCCACGCTTCCTGTGCGCCAAGAGAGGATAATTCTGCCAGCGTTGTAATTCCAACTCGTCTTAGCTGCTCCTCTACCACCGGCCCAATATTTTGGCAGCTTGACAATTCTCCCATTTTTCGTTCTCCCGTCCCGCTTAGAAGCGTTCGATATGCTCGCTGTCCACAAAAGCGTGAAGAAGCTTTCCGGGAGCCGTGGGAGTGGGGGATAGATGAATGCTTTCCAACAGCTCTTTGGCGGTGCTTTCCACGGTGTTGGCACGGTTGGCGTGAAGCGTAAAGAGAGGTTCGCCCTTTGAAACAGAATCGCCAATCCGTTTATGAAGCACAAAGCCTACGCTGTAATCGATTACGTCCGTCTTTTGCTTCCTGCCTGCACCCATGGCTTGCGCGGCGTTTCCCATGCGGATGGTATCCATGGCTTCGATATAGCCGTCCGTGGGGGCGACCACCTCAACGATAATCTTTGCCTGAGGCAGCTTGGACGGATCGTCGCAGCAGGCTGGGTCGCCGCCTTGGGCAACGATCATCTGGCGTAGCTTTTCAAGCCCGTTACCGTTATGTAGCGCTTCGGTCAACTTTTGCTGTCCATCCTCCACAGTGGCGACAACGCCGCCCAACAGAAGCATCCGTGCGCCCAGCATCAGCGATACGTCCAGTAATGGCCCGGTTACACGGCCGCTTAACACATCGATGGCTTCCTTGACCTCCAGCGCGTTGCCTACATGGCTGCCTAAGGGCTGGCCCATATCGGTGACGAGGGCGACCATTTTACGCCCCGCGTCGCAGCCGATGCGCACCATGGCCTGCGCCAGCTCAATGCTCTCCTCCGTGGTCTGCATCAATGCGCCCGCCCCGGTTTTGACGTCCAGCACAATGGCTTGCGCTCCGCTGGCTAGCTTTTTAGACACGATGCTGGACGCGATTAAGGGCAGGCTGTCTACCGTTGCGGTTACGTCCCGAAGGGCGTATAGGCTTTTGTCGGCGGGGGCAAGGTTCTTGGTCTGACCAATGACGGCGCAGCCGATTTCCCGCACCTGCTTTAGGAAGGCGTCCTCGCTTAGACCGATGGTAAAGCCGGGGATGCTTTCCAGCTTATCAAGGGTTCCCCCTGTATGGCCCAGTCCACGACCGCTCATCTTGGCTACGGGTACGCCGCAGGCTGCAACCAGCGGAACCAAAACCAAGGTGGTGGTGTCGCCCACGCCGCCGGTGGAATGCTTGTCGGCGGGAACGCCTGGGATAGAGGATAAATCCATCATATCCCCGGAATGAGCCATGGAAAGGGTTAGCGCCACGGTTTCCTGTCGGCTCATCCCGTTGAGTCGTATTGCCATCAGCAGCGCTGATAATTGATAGTCAGGAATGCTGCCGTCCGCCGCGCCTTTTGCAAAAAAATCAATTTCCTCCGGGCTTAGTTCCTGCTTCTTTTTCTTCTTTTCAATGATTCCCAGCATATCCATGATGCGGCTCTCCTTTGCGTGAAAATGAAAACGGCGCGGGTGAATGGCGTTACGCCGCCCTTCGGCTCCCGCGCCGTTTCATGCTCATTTCTGCCTTTACATTTGGATTAACATCCGGCCACAGTTTTCGCATTCGGTAATCTTATTTCCATTTTTTAGGGAACGTAGGGAAGCCTGCGGTAGATTCATATTGCAGCCGCCGCATTGATCGCCGTACAGCTTAGCCACCGGGCGGGAACAATGCTGCTTGATTTGCTGGTATTTAGCCAGAAGCGCCGGTTCGATATCCTTTGTTTTGGCTTCCGCAGCGGCGCGCTTCTCATCCAAGCCTTTCATTTGCTCTTTATAGAGCGCCTCGTACTCGATCTTCTGCTGGTCGTACTCCGCCTTCACCTTCGCATATTTCACGCGGATATCCTTTTCCTGCCGGTCGCGATCCGCCGCGTCCTGCTGAATGCGCTGCATCTCCTGCTCGAAGCCGCTAAGGTCGCCCAGCAGCCGCTGCGCATCCTTAGCCATCTCCTGCGCCTGCGCTAAATCGGAAGGCGGCGCGTCCTGCATCCGCTTGGTTAGCGTTCCAAGCTGTTCCTCCATGCGGGTAATCGCAACCTTGATGACGTCCACCCGATCCACCATTTCAGCGACTTCTTCTTCCATCCGCTTCACCGCGTTTTGCTGCTCTACTAAAAACTCGCGGTTCTTCTTCAATGCCAACCGCGCGGGGCTGCGCTTGATTTCGCTTTCCAACGCGTCGGCGGCCATATCAGCTTCCTGATACTGCCATAGTAATTCTGTCTGTTCCATAGTTACCTCCTTGTGGTCGTCATACTCCTTGCGCCGCTTCGTAGGAGAGCGTACGCAACGAGTATAGAGGATGGGGAATACAGCATTCCTCAGAGAAGCGCGCCCTCATACGGGGCGATATCGTCAAGACGGGCTTCCACCTGCCAAGAGGCGGCTGCCGCATCTGCGAGAAAACGTTCATACAGGGCTTTCACGCCCGGAGCCTCGGTGGCGTAATGGCCGACTTCGTAAATAACCAGTCCGCGTTCAACGCCGTCCAATATCTGATGATGCTTGATTTCGCCAACGATAAATGCGTCAGCGCCGTGAAGCCGAGCTTCGGTCGCGGCCTCGCCATATGCGCCGCCGGCTACCGCGATTTTTTGAATCGCTTTGGAGGAGAAGCCGTACCGCTTGACCTTTGTGCAAAGCCGTTTTGCAATCAGCTGGTCCAGCGCCTCCAAAGACAGCGGCTGTGGAAGTACGCCCATACGGAGATATTCGTCAATGGACGCGATTTGCGTCAGGGATAACGCATGACCCAGCGCATCACTGACTCCACCGACAGCCCTATCCCAATTGGTATGGGCGGCGATCACGTGGATGTGATGGGCGGTCAGCTCCAGAATAGCCTGTCCTTGCGGACTGGTATAGTCTATGCGGCGAAGGGGAGTAAAAATGAGCGGATGATGGGCAATGATTACAGTAGCGCCCCATTGCGCGGCGCGCGCCGCCACGGCGGGGGTTACGTCCATGGTAAAAAGCAATTTCTGCACAGCCGCTTTGGGATCGCCAAGCAGCAACCCCACGTTATCAAAATCGGCGGCGCTATCAAAGGGGGCAAACCCATTGATCCAATCCAACACGTCTTGAACGATCATTCCGGGTTACCTCCTTTCGTTTCGTAGCGCTCTAACGCTTTTTGAATATAACCAAGCTCTTGCAGCGTTTCCGGAAGCCGCTGCCTTCCTTTCTCGGTTTGCGCTCCCTGCATGGAGCTTACCGCCCGTTCCAGCACGGCGCGGCGGCGTTCCAGCATGGGCTTCCATAGGGCGGGCAGCTCTTTGGACAACAGGGGGCCTAACAGCAGCTCTTCTTCATCGTAGGCTGGCTCGCCGACCTTTGACGGGGTGCATTGCATGAGGATATAGCTGCGACCGCTTTCCGTCGCCACAACCTCTTGACGGATGCGGTAGGAAATCTTACACAGCGTACCGCGAAGCAAGGGCAGGTCTGTTTGCGCTCCTAAGATCAGCGTTGCTCCCCGTAGCCTGTCAGCGCCCCGCTCTAAAATGCGGCTCAGGGTTTCGCCGCCCATGCCTAAAATGAAAAGAACCTCCGGCACCTCATCGTGCAAGCAATCCAGCGCCAAGAGCCCGTCCGCCACGGAAAATACCGCGTGCTGTTCCAGCCCTAAGCCGCCCAGCATCGTTTTGGCTTTGGTCAGGGACTTTTCGCTGACGTCCGTTACCAGCACACGCTCTGCCCGCCCGGAAAGCAGTAAAGCGGCGCTTAACTGCCCGTGATCCGCCCCGATATCCGCGCACAGACGGCAGGGGGGAGCCAGCTCCATCGCTTTTTGCAGCCGTGCGTCCAGCAAGGGCTGTTTCCATTGCAAGGCAGGCATTTAATCCAAATAATCCTTGAGCTTTTTGCTGCGGCTGGGATGGCGCAGCTTGCGCAGGGCTTTGGCTTCGATCTGGCGAATGCGCTCACGAGTCACCTGAAACTCCTTGCCTACCTCTTCCAAGGTGCGCTGATGCCCGTCGTCCAGTCCAAAACGAAGGCGCAGAACCTTTTCTTCACGAGGGGTGAGGCTGTCCAGCACATCCAACAGCTGCTCCTTCATCAGGGTAAAGCTGGCGGCGTCGGCAGGGGCGGGCGCGTCCTCGTCGGGAATAAAGTCCCCCAAATGGCTATCCTCTTCCTCGCCGATTGGGGTTTCCAAGGAAACCGGCTCTTGGGCAATTTTGATGATCTCCCGCACCTTGCTTTCGCTGAGGTTCATCACCTTGGCGATCTCCTCGGGCGTAGGCTCGCGTCCATACTCCTGTAGCAGCTGGCGAGAAACGCGGATTAGCTTGTTGATGGTCTCCACCATATGGACGGGGATGCGGATAGTGCGCGCTTGGTCGGCAATGGCGCGGGTGATGGCCTGCCGAATCCACCAAGTGGCATAGGTGGAAAATTTATATCCCTTGCGGTAGTCGAATTTATCCACTGCCTTGATCAGTCCAAGATTCCCCTCTTGAATAAGGTCTAGGAATAGCATCCCTCGGCCAAAATAACGTCTTGCAATGGAAACCACCAGCCGAAGGTTGGATTCGGTCAGCTTCTGCTTGGCGCTTTCGTCGCCTTGCTCCATCCGCTGGGCAATATCGATCTCTTCCTCGGCGGTAAGCAAAGGAATCTTGCCAATTTCTTGTAAATACATGCGGACGGGATCGTCAACGCTGATTCCTTCCGGCACGCTTAAATCGATCTGCTCCGGCTCTACAAGCTCTTCCACTGGGATGGGATCGATCTCGTTGACGACGTCTACCCCCATGCTTTCCAGCGTTTCATAGATCTTGCCTATTTGATCCGCGTCGATCTCCAAATCCATCAGCTGGTTTGCCACCTCTTCACGGGAGATGGTGCCGCGGCTTCTGGCGTCGGCGTACAGCTCGTTCAGCTTTACCTTGATCGTTTCCTTAGACTGATTCTCACTCAAGCTTCTCGCTCCTTCACGTACATGGGAAAATGCCTACTTTGCGCCTTTATTCCAGATAATCCTTCAGCTTTTTGCTGCGGCTGGGGTGGCGCAGTTTGCGAAGCGCCTTGGCTTCGATTTGCCGGATGCGCTCGCGGGTTACCTTGAATACTTTACCCACCTCTTCCAAGGTGCGCTGTCGACCGTCGTCCAGCCCAAAGCGGAGACGGAGCACCTGCTCCTCTCGGGGGGTTAAGGTGTCCAGCACGCCCAGCAGCTGCTCCTTCATCAAGGTAAAGCTGGCTGCATCCGAGGGGGCGGGCATACCGTCGTCGGGTATAAAGTCGCCCAAATGGCTATCCTCTTCCTCGCCGATGGGGGTTTCCAGCGAGACGGGCTCTTGGGCGATTTTGATAATTTCCTGCACCTTGCTCTCGCTGATGTTCATGGCTCGGGCAATTTCCTCCGGCAACGGCTCTCGTCCGTATTCCTGTAGCAGCTGGCGGGAAATGCGAATCAACTTGTTGATGGTTTCTACCATATGAACAGGAATGCGGATGGTGCGCGCCTGATCGGCAATGGCGCGGGTGATGGCCTGTCGAATCCACCAAGTGGCATAGGTGGAAAACTTATAGCCCTTGCGGTAGTCGAACTTATCCACGGCCTTGATGAGCCCCAGATTACCCTCCTGAATTAAATCCAAAAAGAGCATACCCCGTCCAACATAGCGCTTTGCGATGGAAACCACCAGCCGAAGGTTGGATTCGGTCAGCTTTTTCTTGGCTTCCCCGTCGCCTTCCTCCATGCGCTGAGCAATGGCAAGCTCTTCCTCGGCTGTGAGCAGCGGAACCTTGCCGATTTCCTTTAGATACATGCGCACCGGGTCGTCAATACTAACGCCCTCCGGTACGCTCAGATCAATCTGCTCCGGCTCGATTTGCTCCTCTGGGGGTACGGGGTCGATTTCAGAGATTACATCCACGCCCATGCTTTCCAGCGTATCGTAGATATTGCTGATTTGATCCGTTTCGATTTCCAGCTCCATCAATTGGCTGGCAACCTCGTCTCGCGTGATGGAGCCCTTGCTTCTGGCGTCTGCGTACAGTTCGTTGAGCTTCAGCTTGATCGAATCGGGAGCCTTCTTCTCACTCAACCTTCTCACTCCTTCATGTACACACGGGGGGAATCACCGCAGTTCCAGGAGCTGCCTGGTCAGTTGAAGCGCTCTGGCGGTTTCAGCGGCGCGCTGGCTTTCGGGCAATGTGGGTAGTTCTTTTTGGAGCTTGTCCAGCTCCCGTTCCAGCCGTTCCCGCCGGAGCTTTTTCAGGCAATCCTGAGCCATCAGCATCAGACCGTCGTCGTCTAAATCCGTGTTGATGGTCAGAATATCTCCAACCACGGCGCGGCTTTGTTCGTCCGGCTGACGCTCCATCAGCGCGGCGGCGTTTTCGCCGCCCAAAAGGGCTTCGCACAGGGTTCGGAGGGTGGGATCGTCAAATTCCTCGGGGGAAACGCTGCCTTGCGGCAGCCGCCCCGTGGCCAGCACGGCCAGCAAAGTACGGGCGGTCCAGTCTACTTGCGCCGCTTCCTTTGCTTTTTGCTTAAAGCCTTCCCGCTTTACGGAAACGGTATGCTGCTTTTCGGGCGTAACGCCGATTTGCCGCAGCAGCACGTCCCTGTCAAAGCCGCTTTCTAGGGCGAGACGTTTGACATAATTCTCCAGCTCGACTGGTTCCTTCACATTTTTGAGGAATTCCGCGCAGGCTTTCGCGTATTCTGTACGGCCCTCCTCGGTGGACATGTCGTGCTTTTCCATCTCCCGCAGCATTCGGTATTGCACGCCGGAAATTGGCTTCAGCGCCTCGAAGGCTTCCACGCCCTTTTGACGGATAAACTCATCGGGGTCTAGTCCGCCGGGAAAATCCAGCACCTTGACAGGTATCCGCGCTTCCTCGAGAATTTCTAGGCCGCGCAGGATCGCCTTTTGTCCCGCCCGGTCGCCATCGTAGGCTAGATGTACCTCCGGCGCATAGCGAGATAGCAGCTTTGCCTGTTCAGGCGTAAGCGCCGTCCCCAGTGTGGCGGCCACGCCCTCAACGCCAAATTGCGTGAGCGCCACCACGTCCATATATCCCTCCACCAAAATGACCCGTTGAAGCCCACGCGCCTTGCGCAGTAGATTGGCTGCAAAAACGTTATACCGTTTGTTAAAGGCGGGGGTATCGGAGGTGTTGAGATACTTGGGCATTTGGTCGCCCATGGCTCGTCCGCCAAAGCCGAGAACATTTCCGTATGCGTCGATGATGGGGAACATGGCGCGATTGCGAAACATGTCGAAGGTGCGGCCTTCCCGTTGCAGTACTAACCCGGCTTGAATCAACTCCTCTTGCGTAAAGCCTTCCTCCATCAGCGCTTTTCCAACGTTGGCATGGAGTAAGGACGCGCCGATCCCAAAGCGGCGAATGACAGCGTCCGACAAACCGCGCTTTTTGACATAAGCCAGTACGTCTGCACCCTCTGCCTGCCATAATTGCTGATGATACAGCCGCGCCGCTGCTTTGTTGGCTAGATAGATGCGTTCCTTGAGCGAGCGGCGCTGTTCGTAGGCGGGGTCATTTTGCATTTCGGGCAAGGGCATATGCAGCTGGTTGGCTAAGAACTCCACCGCCTCCTGAAAGGATAGGTGCTCAATTTCCATCACAAATTGAATGACGCTACCTCCGGCCTTACAGCCGAAGCAATGATAGACCTGCTTTTGCCCATCTACGGAAAAGGAGGGAGCGGTTTCGTTGTGAAACGGGCACAGACCAACATATCTATGCCCGTTTTTCTTTAGCTGCACGTAGGAGCCGACAATGGAGACAATATCGGCTCTGGCGCGCAGTTCATCCAGCCATTGCGGTGGGTATCTTCCAGCCATGTATCCTTCACCCACTCCTATTCATTCGCCGTAACCGGCTCGTTTCCTGCATACAGTTCTACATTTTACGACAATTCATCAGTACTTGGCGAAAGCGTTGGGGATAAATAGCGACTGAAAAGTGGCAATCGCATATCGATCCGTCATGCCGGCTACAAAGTCGCATACAGCGCGCTCCGCGCCGTCGACGTAGAAGATTTCCAGATATTCGCCGGGCAGCTGCTCTGGGTGCTGGCAGAAATGCTCAAACAGCGCCCGCACCACGTAATCGCATCGGCTTTCTTCTTTCTTACGCCACTCGTCGTGATAGACGTACGTAAACATAAAATCACGCAGCTCTTCGCTGGCGTTGCGCACATTTTCCGACATGCGGACGTAATTCTGATCCATGCTGACGGATACCACGTCGGCGATCATGGTATTGATTCGCTCACCGTGGGTGGCGCCCAACACCTGAACGCAGTGCTTGGGCAGCTCAAACTCCTGCAAAATCCCCCCGCGTATCGCGTCGTCGATGTCGTGGCTGATGTAGGCGATACGGTCCGCTCGGCGAACGCACCAGCCTTCCAGGGTGGAGGGCTCCGCTTCCCCGGAATGGCACAAAATACCGTTTCGGGTTTCCTTGCATAGGTTGAGTCCTTCTCCCTCCTTCTCCAACCGTTCCACCATGCGCAGGCTTTGTTCATTATGACGGAAACCGCCGGGAATAAGCTGGTTCAGGGTGTTCTCCCCGATATGGCCAAAGGGGGTATGGCCTAAATCATGCCCCAGCGCGATGGCTTCGGTTAGGTCCTCGTTCAGGCGAAGACATCTAGCTAAGGTGCGAGCCACCTGCGCTACCTCCAGCGTATGGGTTAGGCGAGTGCGGTAATGGTCGCCCTTGGGGGACAGAAAAACCTGCGTTTTGTATTTAAGTCTTCGGAAGCTTTTGCAGTGAATGATGCGGTCTCTGTCCCGTTGATAACAGGTGCGCAGGTCGCAGGGGGAGATCGGGCAGTCCCGGCCCGCACTGCATGCCGAGAGCGATGCAAAGGATGAAAGCCGCTGCTTTTCTTCGTTTTCCAGCCGTTCCCGTATCGTCATCTGTGCACCCGCTTCCTTATTTAAAGTTCGTAGTTGTATATACGTTACAAGACGGGCAAAATCCTGCTTTTTGCGTTTTGGATTGCTTTTCAGGGGAATCGGAAGACCAATGCGTGCCTATAGGAGATCGACAGATGTAAAATTTGAAAATATTGGACATTCTCCAGACAAGTATGGTATAATAAAATATCTCATCACTTTTGTATGAGCGACATTTAAGGGAGGTATTTTTTTGGACGACCCCATAGGCAGTCATTTGCTATTGCAGCTGCTACTCATTTTGGTAAACGCTTTCTTTGCTGCGACGGAAACAGCCGTCGTGTCCATGAACGAAAACAAGGTTCGTAAGCAAGCTGAGTCAGGCGATTCAAAAGCCATTCAAATGTTGAAAATGGCTGAATCACCTACCCAGTTTTTGTCTACCATTCAGGTATGCATTATCCTAAGCGGCTTTATGGCCAGCGCGTTCGCTGCGGATCAATTCGCGTCGGTGCTGGCGACGGCTCTACACTCCTCCGGCTTTCTGGGCCTGAGTCTCAGCGCCCTGAATACGATTTGTGTTATTTTGATAACGCTGGTGCTCAGCTTCTTCATGATTGTGTGGGGTGAATTGACCCCGAAGCGCATAGCGCTGCAAAATCCTGAAAAGGTCGCGAGGATTGCCTGCGGCGTTATCAGCTTTGTTTCCAAGCTCTTTAAGCCCATCGTATGGCTTTTATCCGTCAGCACCAATGGAATGCTGCGCCTGCTGCGGATCAATCCGGGAGACTCCGGCGAGGAGGTAACGGAAGAGGAAATCCGCATGATGGTGGATATCGGCAGTGAAAATGGCGCGATTGAGCAGGACGAGCGCAATATGATTGAAAACATATTCGAATTTAACAATATGACCGCCGCCGATATCATGGTGCACCGCATCGATGTGGTATCGCTACATGTGGACGATGCTACGGAGGAAATCCTCCAAACCATTCAGGAAAGCGGCTTGAGCCGTTTCCCTGTCTATGACAGCGATATCGATGATGTGATCGGCGTGCTGAACACCCGCGATTTTCTTCTAAACGCTCAGTCTAAAAACCCGAAAAGCGTACGCGAGCTGCTGCGCACGGCTTATTTGGTGCCGGAAACGGTTCCGGCGGATACGTTGTTCAGCAACATGCAAAAGCAAAAGATTCATCTGGCTATTGTGGTGGATGAATACGGCGGCATGAGCGGCATAGTCACCATGGAGGATCTGCTGGAGGAAATCGTAGGCAATATTTACGATGAATTTGACCCCTCCGAGGAAAACGAAATCGAGCAGATCGGAGATAATCTTTGGCGGGTGAGCGGCTCCACAGAGCTGGAAACCCTTGCAGACGCGCTTGATATCGAGCTTCCTCTGGACGATGAATATGATACGCTGGGCGGTATGATTTTCAGTAATTTTTCCAGCATTCCCGAGGACGGCAGCACGCCGGTGGTTAAAATGCACGGGCTGAATATCCAAATTGAAAAAATATGTGATCACCGCGTTGAGCTTGCGCTCATCAGCAAGATCGAAAACAAAAGTGATGGAGCCGCTCCGGCTGACGCCGCAGGGTCGGCTGGCACAGATAAGGAATAGCATGCGATACACTCATTTGTTTTGGGACTTTGACGGAACGTTATATAATAGCTATCCCCAAGTTGTTCACGCACTAGAACGTACCTTAAAGGATTTTCACATTGACGACCAATCCCCAGAAAAATTGTTCTCACTGGTGAAGATCTCTGTTCACCATGTATTAACGTACTATGGGCAGCAATATGGCTTAAGCGTTGACGAGCTACACGAACATTTTCATGAGTATCATAGGCAGGAAGGCTTTTTCCCTGCCTATGAAGGCTTGAAGGACTGCCTCTCAAGCCTTCATCAAGCGGGTGCGCGGCATTATCTGTACACCCATCGGGACGTTTTCGCTTGGCGACAACTGGAACGGGATGGCCTAAGGACGCTCTTTACGGACGGCGTTACCTCGGAGGACGGCTTTCCCCAAAAGCCTGCGCCGGACGCATTGCTGGCGCTTATGGAACGCAACCGCTTGCGGCCTGAGGATTGCGTCATGATCGGTGATCGAGATATCGATATTCTTAGCGGATTAAACGCGGGAATGTCCGGGATCATCTTCGATCCTGACGGATATTGCGCCGCTATGGATTCCATCCCGCGTACCAAAAGCATGAACGAGCTACGTGATTTAATCCTTTTTGGTTAAGACGACTATCATATCAAACAGTCCGAGCATTTCCTTTCTTGGGGAAAGCTCGGACTGTTTCTTACTTTAGTAATGTTGGTATCAATTGGGACAACGCTTCAGCCAATTGCCTGTGACCTTTTCTGGATAGATGCATGTAATCGACCGTGTTGAATTCGCAGCTAGCGGCGTTCCAAAAGTGCCAGCCGTTTGCCGCTGCCGAAGCCTTGTAATACCGCGCAAGCTCCTTGGACTTTTCGGGACAATGCGTCCCCATCGTCTCCGCTACGGCTGTCCGGGTCATTTCAGGCCCGATCGGCGGCGGGGCTACCACCAAGACATTGGGCTTTATAAGCCAGCAGTCTGTATTCATTGCCTTGCGTACTAGCCTTTCCATGCCGATGGAAATACAGGCTGGACTTGCGCCGAAACGATCCTTGGTATCGTTTGTTCCCAGCATGATAATCGCCAGCGATACCGGCTCGTGACTCAGCAGGCAAGGGGTAATATAGGAAAGACCGTCCATAGCCTCATGGAGGGGATCCACAAAAACAGTGGTGCGGCCGCTCAACCCCTCCTCCAGCACCAGATAGTCTTCCTTTAGCGCCTTTTGGAGCAAACAGGTCCAGCGTTCGTCCTCTCCAAAGCGGTCAGGCGAGCCTGACACTGTGTCGGCAGGATCGGCGCAATACCCATGGGCGTTGGAATCTCCAAAGCAGACGATGTGTTTCTTCATGCGAAGTCCGTCCTTTAAAAAATAATGGCTTATTTTATCATAGCAGGAGGGTTTTCGCAAATTTGGGAAGATATCATTAGACTGATTCGTTTGATGGTATAGGTGCTATTTATTGATAATAAAGCCCATGAGGAGGAACAAAATTGAAAAACGCTTTGTATAGGTTTACGTCGTATTGCATCCTATTTATTTTAGTATTTAGTTTGCCTGCGCATGCCGACGATGTGAATGTGATTCTACATACCCCTCAAGCTGAGACGGAGGCTGTAGCATTTGCGCAAGGCTGTCTGGCTGACAGCTTTGCCCTTGCCCCAGAGGAATTGCAGCCGATGGAGCATTCCGTGAAGGCGTTTGCACTGGATGACGGTTCGGCGCTCTGGGTGATCGAGTACTACCCGAACGAGAATGATAAATATGTCGTGGAGTTTCAGCTTCCATCTAGAACATTGGAATTATGCGCGCTTTATCGTGATGGAATGATGAAATATACAAGGACAACCGTGGCAGGACAATCCTCTGTTGTTGCTCCCGGAAATACTATTTCTCAAGTGGGAGCTTTTGCCATCGCTTGGGAGGAAATGAAAAATAGGTATGGCTTAGAGGAAGCGTCATACCCTGCCTTTTCCTTTTCCGGCTTTGAAAAAGAGGATCATAGTGCTTTCGAGGTGACCGTCGCGCGTTTGGACAATCCGCCGGCGAATCAAGAGCTTTTTTCCTTTGTAATTGACGCAAAAAGCGGTTTGGTACTATCCGACGATTCTAAAACGAACACGTTGAATAAGGAGCTGGACGAGAGCGCTCTGTCGGATGACGAGTACATCGCTGCGGCTTGGCATGCTATGAAGGACGTTTACGGTTTTGAAGATGTGGTTTTTCCATACATGAATGCAAGCAAGAAGAATGAGGATGACTGTGTAACCGTTACCTTTTCTTCCAATAAAATCAATCCGCAAATCATCGGCAACTATACCATTACGCTTTCCACGGACGACAAACAGCCCGTTGCATCTTCTTGGAATTTGGAGCAGGAATATCAAAAGCAAGGCAGGAGCGACTTTTGGAGTCACGCTTTGTTGTGGAGCGCCTATGAGTATACCTGCTTCGCAAAGCTGAGGCTCGCGGCAAAGGAGCTGTTGGGAGAAGCTCAAGATTCATGGTACTTATCCTTCGAGAAGAAAGCGGCATACGACGCTCTTTACCGGGATGCAGACTACGATCGTTCGTACTATTACCACGGGACGCCGACGATCAATTGCAGCTGGAAGAAGCCATTGTAATTGCAAAGCGGGAGGTTTTGGAGCGCTATCCCATAGAGAGCGAATGGCTCGAAAATGCATATACGCAGTATGAATTTGATGTTTCCGATGCAGAGGTACCCCTGTGGCGCTTGAGCTTTGCGATTGACAGCATTGATACCTCGTATTATATCGAAATCAAAGCGGCAGACGGCATTGTTCTACGCACCTATACGCGAGCCGCTTCTAACTAGAGGAAGAAAGAATCGCTCTCCTATTGCCACGTCAGCCGTCTCCTGCTATAATAGCGTTGTCGCACATTTGTTCGCGTTTGATCATTCTCCATACGGAAACGAGGGATTCCCATGAACCTTGACCAGCTTATCGGCCAGCTGAAAAGCACCCCCTCCTTTATGGAATGCGTAACCCATTGGCGCACTTTACCCGCCACAGAGGGCAGCTATGCAGATTTTCCCGCCTCCATGGATAAGCGAATACAAGCAGTACTGCGTAAGCGCGGAGTTCATCGGCTGTATACCCATCAGGCGCAGAGCTTTG
>JAQUWD010000008.1 GCA_028693055.1 Eubacteriales bacterium
CGGTAAGGGAGGGTTGGGTATGCGGGGCGATTTGGATAAGCTGGTTGCATTCGTGAAGAATGAATTTCCCATGGATGCCGGGGAGATTTCAGATGCTATTGAGCTCCTGAGTTTAGCCTTGGATGGCTTGCTTGAACATACAAGTATCGCCCTGACTCAATCTCAACACGATCGTAACTTCGCAAAGTCAAAGGAACTGGTATCCTTTTCTGAAGAGGTAAGCGATTTCCAATCAGAAATCATTAGATGGAGCAATGGCTTGCAAGATGAAGTCGCTGTTGCAGAAGAAGATGACCGTAACGACGCTGATGACGATGAGGATTCCGCCCCTCATGAGGGTAACCCAATACCCAATTACGCAGAGTATCGAGTCGATCAATCTATTCCGCATACCCTTTACGAGAGCTTCACGCATAAAAAAGCTTGCGCCTTCTCGTTCTGCGGCAAGAAATATCCAGCAAGAGATTGGAAGGATCTTCTTATTCAAGTGTGTAATCTGCTCGGTGACATTGACCCAAACAAAATCAAGAGCTTCATAGATGATCGTTCTATGGTAGGAAGCCGAATCCACTATTTTGGGACGAAACATGTACCCTATAAAAACGAAAAGCTGACAAACACTGATGTGTATGTATGGATCAACCTGAGTTCAAACGGCAAACGGAACATCATCCGAAAAATGCTAAAAAAGTTCAACATCCCAATAACAGAATTTTTAGTGTATTTACGGGCTGATTACACGCCACTGCACCCGAGTATTCGTGCGGATGCTGAAATTGATGATAACCTTACCGATGATGAGAAGGTCGGCGCTTATGTGCGAAATGCGATGCGCAAACTGTCCGAACAAAATGTTGCTCTTTCAAAAGCTGATCTTTCCCTTATGCTTTCCAAAGAAGGCACTAAAAGGCTTTTTGATGTTGATTACCCATTCTTGAAGCCGTACGACGCCTCGGTTGATCTTGCTATGCAAATCAAGGAAAATGGCTATGGGCGATATTGGAAAGAGGTTTTTATTCTTGGGGGAAAGAAGTATCTAGTAACCAGCCAATGGTATGAGCGGAGTCGTGATTTGTTTAGGAATTGGTTTTGTTCAACCACAAATAATCTCCAGTAATTAATGAGGTCTACTTATGCAAGCCAGAAGCAGGGGCACTCTCCACATATATGGATTCTGGTGTAGAAATCGAACATATAATGCCGCAGACCTGTTATGATAAGTCATCTTACGATGTAAGCGTCGAAGAATTCGACTTGTATATCAACCGCCTCGGTAATCTCACATTATTAGAGAACAGCATTAACAAGTCAATCCATAATGATGCTTATGAAACCAAGAGCAAGGCTTATCAACAGTCAAAGTTCTATTTGACAAAAGCCATCCCTGCCTTGGTAGATCAAGGAGCAGACACAGCAATTACACGGACTAACAAGAAAATGATAGCATGGAGCTCGTGGAACAAGGATACTATAGACGCTAGCGTGCCTAAAAGCCATTGATTCTCCTTGCTTTTTCGTTGTTCTTCGAGAGATTTTCACGCTGTGAAATGGTATAATGAAGGCAGCAAAAGCGAGGGAGCATGGCGGCCTTGAGCAGCGAAACCGTGACGATTTCCCGGGAAGAATACGAGGAATATGAGCTGCTCAAATTACAGAATGAACAGCTGACTCAACAGATCGAATTCCTTACGGAACAGATCCGTCTCGCCCGCCGACAGCGCTTCGGCTCCTCCAGTGAGCAAAGCCGATATGACGACGGCAGCGAGCAGTTGAGCTTTCTGTTCAATGCGGCGGAAGCCTACGCAGGTTCCGCGCCGGCGATCTCGGCAGAGCCCGATTTGTCGCAGGTGAAGGCGCACACGCGAAAAAAGCGGATCACCTCGGAAGAAAAACTGCCGGAGAACATTGAGGTTGAGGTCGTAGAGAAACGCCTATCAGGGCAGGAACTGGCTTGTCCTGAATGCGGAGAGCAGATGACGGAAATCGGCAAAGAGGTCGTGCGGCGGCTGAAAATCGTGCCGGCAAAATTCGTTGTCGTAGAGACCCATATTTACCGTTATGCCTGCAAAAGCTGTGATCAAAACCGCACTGCTACACCCGTTATAGCGGCACGGGATGACAAGCTGGTGATTCCGGGCAGCATTGCGACACCGGAAGCCATCCTGGATGAGTTCTACTCTTGGGTTATGCGTTTGCGCGCCGCCTACAAATCGCTGCTTGGAAAGGCGGCGCACTATACCCGCGAACAATGGCCGTGGCTGGTCAACTATCTGCTCGACGGAAGGCTTGAGATCTCCAACAATCTTGCGGAGCGGAGCATTAAGCCTTTCGTGATGGGCAGGAAGAACTTCCTGTTCGCCAACACTCCCAAAGGCGCGATGACCAGCGCAGTGATCTACAGTCTGATCGAGACAGCCAAAGAAAACGGACTTGACCCATTCCGGTATCTTGCCTGGGCATTGAAAACGGTGCCGGGACTGGGTGTTGGAAACGAAGAGGCAGAAAGGTTTGCTCCCTTGGAACGCTCCGGCGAAATGCCGCACAGCTACTAAAGCGTGTTGACGGGGCTGGAATTGACGCTTACTTGAAATCAAGGTATCCCCGACGCCCAGCAATGCTCGAGGAACTGGATATACTTGCGATGAAATTGGCGAAGCAAAGGAAGTAAGAATGATGACAGCCTTCTGGAAGTGGTTCATGTCTCTGGACGATGCGAAGGAAAAGCTGGAGATATGGTGAAATGATGTAAGCGCTCAATAACCTGGTACCTTTCCGAAGAAGCGCCAGCATGAGACAATACCCCTTGAGAGATTATGACGGCGGCATGAAAAACATGAAGTTCAAGTTTTTCAAGTAAGGGGGTGGCTGGATGTGAACGTATCGGAAGCGAAACGGACATACCGGCTTCAGGAAAGGCTGAAACAGGTGCAAAGCCGGCGCGCGAGCGGACTGTGTGTAAAGGCATGGTGTGAGCAGAACGGTGTTAGCGAAAACCGTTATTACTATTGGCTCCGGGATATCCGCAAAGCGGCCCTGCAGGCCGGAAACTCAAACAACCAGGCAGAAGAGCACGCAATCGTTAAAGTAGATTTTCCCGCGGCAGAACATTCCTTGGGTGACCTAACAAGCAGGCCGACGATCCGTTTGCAATATAAAGGCGGTATTCTGGACGTTCCGCCGGGCGCAGGTGCCTGCGACATCGCCGCCGTGTTGAAGGCGCTGAACGAATCATGATCGACCTGTCGGTAAAGATGAACCGGCTTTACGTCGCCTGTGGGTACACCGATATGCGTAAACAGATCGACGGGTTGGCCGCTTTCGTCAGGCTGAAGTTCGACAGGGAGGTGGAGGAAGGCAGTCTGTTCCTGTTTTGCGGACGGAAGCCGGACCGGATCAAAGGGCTGTTCTGGGATGGCACGGGGTATGTGCTTTTCTACAAGCGCCTGTCCAACAGCCGGTTTCAATGGCCGCGAAGCGCGGAGGAACTGAAGCAGATTTCGCCCAGAGAATTCCGCTGGCTCATGGAGGGGCTGTCCATCTACCAAGCGAAAGCGATACAGCAGACAGAACAAAAGCCTCTTTTCTGAAGGGAGAAAAACCAAGCCGAAACGAACGCCGAAGAGCGATGAAAGCCTTGAAAACATTGGACTTTCAGCGCTTTTTGTGATAGAATACAGGCAGGGAACAGGAAGGACGGCAGCGGGATGCAGAGCAGCGGAAATCAGCCATATCCCCCGGAGATTGCCGCCGTTCTTCGGCAGATGCAAAGCGACCTGTCTCTCTTAAGAGAACAGCTGAAAACCAGGGACGAGGAGATCGAGCAGCTGTCGCAGTTACTGTTGAACGCCCAGCGGGCACGATTCGGCCAGCACAGCGAGAAACGGACGTATGTGCTGGACGACGGCTCGGTGCAGCTTTCCCTGTTCAATGAAGCCGAGCAGGAGCAAAGCGAAAACGTACCGGAACCGACGGCCGAAACGTTTGTGACGGTTCCGGAGCACCAGCGCCGGAAGAAACGGACGAAGGAAGAACTTCGCAAAGCCTTTCCCACCAAAGAGGTCGTCTATGAATTGCAGCCTGAACAACTGGTGGACCGGCAGGGCTATCGTTACGAATGCATCGGCCGGGAGTTTGTACGTTCGGAAATGAGCGTCATACCGCAGCAAATCCTGTTTATCGATTATTACCGCAAGATCTACGCCAGCAAACAATACGAGAAGGATACGGGGTATGCGCATATCCTCAAGCCGGAGCTGCCGCAGCCCGTTATGAAGCACAGCCTGGCGTCGCCCTCCAGCGTAGCCGACGTCATGACGAAGAAATACGTCAATGGCCTGCCTTTATATCGCCAGGAGCAGGAATGGAATCGGTTGGGCGTCGACCTTTCCCGCAATACGCTCGCCAACTGGGTGATTCAACCCACGAACAAATGGCTGACGCCGCTGTACGGTCTTCTCAGGCGGGAGCTTCTGAACGAGCCGGTTGTTCACGCGGACGAGACGCATCTGCAGGTGCTCAAGGAAAACGGCCGGGCCGCCACCGCGCAATCCGAGATGTGGGTATACGCTTCGGCGGAACGAAGCGGACGGCAGATCCGGTGCTTCGATTACCGAGACAGCCGAAGCGGAGAGTGTGCCAAAGAATTTTTAGAAGGATTCCACGGTGTGCTGATATCCGACGGGTACGGAGGATATAACAAGCTGAACGGCATGACGCGCGCGGGATGCTGGGCGCACGCCCGGCGAAAATGGCGGGAGGCCATGCCCAAAGGCGCAAAGGTCGAAACCTCCAAAGCGGCGCAAGGGTATGAATACTGCAGCCATCTGTTTGCGCTGGAAAGAAAGCTGAAAAAGCTTCCGGACAACGAACGCCGGGAAGAACGTGGGAAAAGCGTCAAGCCTTTCCTGGACCAATACTGGGCCTGGCTGGAATCCTTCACGCCCGAAAAGGGAAGCAAGCTGGAGGATGCCGTCCGTTACTCTCTGAATCAGAAGGACTATCTGTGCGTATTCCTTACGCATGGGGAAATCGAGATCAGCAACAACCAGGTTGAAAACGCCATACGGCCGTTTGTCGTCGGCCGGAAAGGCTGGTTGTTTTGTGATACACCCAAAGGAGCCACCGCGAGCGCCGTAGTCTACACGCTGGTCGAAACGGCCAAGGCGAACGGCCTTGACCCATACCGGTATCTTCTTCGCCTGCTGACGTACCTGCCAATGTACGGCGAAAACCCTTCTGACGAAAAGCTCCGGGGTTTATTGCCCTGGAGCGGAGGCATGAAGGCGGAGTGTACTGCTTAGTGCCATTGGGTTATTGAGCGCTTACGAAATGATTATGATGAGTACTGTCCGCACAGCTCACTAACATACCTTCCGCCAGCCGAATTTGCCAGAAATCATGCGGCTTATGGGCCATAATTGACCTCGGTTTTTCTCATTGAAGTTGGACCACTTTTCGGGGGACACCCATGACCTCGGTTTTTCTCATTGAAGTTGGACCACTTTTCGGGGGACACCCATCATTCCATTCAATAACAACGAATTTGGCGAACCAGAAGGCCGGTTACGCCAAGTCGGAGTGGCTGTCCAAGTTTGCTGCCTTGGATCCCTTCGCCGATCCCGTACCCGAACATCAAAGGCAAATAGGTGTCGCTAAAATCAATACACCGGTTTTGGCGTCGGTTGACGGATACTCCGGGAATATTCTTAGCCCCGGCGATATAATTGCTGTAAGGAGTTTTGCCTCGGAACACGCCCTGGTCAACGTGATGCGGGAAGTGACGCGTCTGCCCAAAGACTCCTTGAGCTATGAGACCTTTGTGCCCTGGCAGAATGCCCTGCCGGGTGATCTCCTCTCAGGTTTACAACCTTCTTCAATGAAGAAACCGGCGGACGGCTTGCGGCAAACCGCGCTTTCAATATAGAGCTGGCTGCCCGCCGCATACAGGCAGCCATCATCCAACAACAGGAATCGTTTTCCTTTAACAGGCTCTGCGGTCCGTACAAAAAATCAAACGGATACCTGATGGCGCCCAATATCAGCAACGACGGAAAGGGCTACGGGGGCGGCGTATGCCAGCTTTCCACAACATTATATAACGCGGCACTCGGACTGCCATTACGGATTGACCAATGGAGCGTGCATCGGGAAAGAGGAGTTGCTTATATTCCGCAATACTTTGATGCCGCGGTTGGCTCGTACAGTGACCTGGCGTTCACCAATCTGCTGCCCTATGCCATCACCTTGGACGTGCTGACTCAAAACGGTGCGCTGACGGTTCTCATCCGACGTGCAGACGAAACGAACTGAGCCTGTGCGATTGGCTCATGGCTTTAGGCACTACCTTCCTGTCAGGAAAAAGGACAATGCAAGCCATGAAAGCCACAATCATTCATCCTCAGCTAACTTTACTGGCGCGTTGTCCGTATACTATATGAAAGCAAGTGATGCATCCGCGCTTTCCGAAAGAAACTCCCAGAGGAGAAATCATGATTTACGACGACCAATTCACCCGCGAAACGACAGCGCTGACCCCGACGCTCTACCGGATCTCCATGAGCATCCTGCGGCATGAGGCCGACTGCCGGGACGCCGTGCAGCAAGCCCTGCTGAATGTGTGGGTGGCCCGCGGACGTTTGGAGGAAGCGCGGTTCCGCACATACCTGACGCGTGTCCTCATCAACGAATGCCGGAACATCCAGCGCAGGCGCCGGCGCGAGACCCCGGTGGATGAGATGCCGGACCTGGAATACGTCATGCAGCCGGAGCAGTCTGAACTGCGGGAGGCCATCGACCTCTTGCCGGAATCCCTTCGGACGCCCCTCCTGCTGCACTACATGGAACGTTTCAACGAAAAGGAAACCGCCGCCGCGCTTGGCATCACCGTCGTTGCTGTCAAAAACAGGATGTACCGCGCGCGAAAGGCACTGAAGCAACAGCTGAAGGAGTGGGAGGTCGCACCGCAATGAAGAAGAACGCGCTGAACAACGAGCGCCTGCAAGCGCTGTTTCCCGAGACGCCCCAAGCTTTCAGCGATTTTGTTGAGCACAGGCTCAACGACCTGAAAGCAGGAAAGGAGACCCCTGTCGTGAAAAAGAAATTGAGTATGGGCCTTGTACTGGCTCTGGTATTGGTCCTGTTGGTGACTGCTGCCGCCGTAGCGGCCGTCATCTCCCCGACGGCTGAATTCTTTGGCTTCCTCTATGGCAAGGAGAAGCAAGAGGCGCTGCTCAAGGGCGACATCGCGGCCATTGGCCAGGTGCGTGCGGTTGGCGACCTGGAAGTGACCCTGGAGGATGTTGTTTACCAGTCGGAAGGCGATATGACCGGGCTGTACGGCACCGGTATCATTGCCCCGAAGGAAGGCAGCAAGGTGGTGCTGATTCCCGAGGATTACAGCCCCGCATCGCCTGCCGGATACACACTGCACTATGGCAAGGATGAGGAGGTGCCCGAGGACGCGCCTACCTACCTTGAACAGGCCGAAAAGACCGGTTCCAAGCTTCTGCAGGTTTCGGTTCGACCGGACAGCCTTGTACAGGCCGACAAGCAGGTGGACGTTGACGTCGGAACCAGCCTGCTGCCCTTGCCCGACGGCCGCGTCCGCTTCGCGTTCGAGTTGGCAGGGCCCGGTGCGCTGCGCGCCAGCGAATATCTCCTGAAGATGGACCTGGTCTGGCTTGAGCTGGACGGGCAGGGAGAACCGGTGAACGGCGTGAAGAGGGACAGCTGGGATGTTCATGTCGTGCCGCAGCTTTCTGAAACGGCTGAGGCCGCCATCGCATCCCAGACCCCGGTGCCCGAGCCCACGGCGGCTCCCACCGCGGCCCCCGGCGCCGTCCTGATGGTCGGCCAGCACTGGTCGGAGCATGAAAAATACACAGCCGCGCATCCCGAGCGCAGCGCCCAGAACATCGCTCTGGAATACGGCGAGTGGTACGACTTCATCGCGAACCCCGAAAACGTATGGGACGTGGGCTTCTTCTTCCTGGAGGATGGCAGCCTGGACGCCCTGATCAAGGCCGGGCGCATCCTGGACCTTTCGGACAACGAAACCATCATGGCCAAGGTGAACGACCTCTATCCCAGGGTGCAGGAAGCCCTGGCCCGGGATGGCAAGACCTATGCCGTGCCCCACGCAGTCTTTGGGGGTCACAACGGCTTGGCAGCCATCGATGAGGACACATGGAAACAGTTTGGCTGGGATTTCAGCAAAGCGCCCGGGACCTTTGAAGAACTGGCCGCTCTGGCTGAGGAATACATGGCCCTGCCCCTGGAGACCCGCCGCGGCACCCGCTTCCTGGGAGAAGGGGAAACCGCCGCGGCGACCCGCCGCACGCTGCTCAGTGAACTTGTCAACATAGCCTATGCGGAAGCCATGGCAAAGGGTGACCCCGGCGCCATTGACACCACGGCAATGCGGAAAGGCCTTGCGCAGATCGAAGCGGCCAGCAGGGTTCTGGGCGGAAAACAGGCGTCCAGGGACGCCAAGGGGAACATGCGCGTCCTCATCTTTGAAGGCTGGCCCTACGTGGATGCCCATGGCCGCAGGCAGCTGAGCCTTCACCTGGGAGAAGTGCCCGCCTTCACCCAGCGCCTGGGCGTGTGCGTCATCAACGCCGACGCCCCCAACAAAGAGGCCGCCATCCAGTACGTGGAGTGGCTTGTCGACAACACCAACGCCCAGTTCCTGCCCATGCTCAACGCCGTCATGACAGCGCCGGAAATCGCCAAAATGAGCGTTGAACAGAACATTTTGAGTTACAACATGAGCAGCCTTATCCAAGCCGGTATCAGCCAGGAAGACCTGGCCCAGGTTGAGAAGCTCAAGGGCATGCTGGCAAGCGGCGATGTCAGCAAATACGGCCCGGAGGAAGCCGGACTGGCCCGCTTCCGCCAGGAAGTCGCCCCCTATATGACCATCATGACAAGCCCCTACCCCGTGACCTATGACATCCAGCAGGACTACCTGGACGGCAAGCTGGACGTGGACGCCTTCATCAAGGCGCTGCAGGAAGCGGCGAAGTAAGGCACAGGAGAACCTGCTAAGGCCGAATCAGCCAGACATTTGGGTTGACCTCGCAACATGACCAAGGGCTGCCAAGGGAAAAGGCAGCCCTTTTGCTACATCATTGGATCCCAATTTTAAGCCCGATAGAAACCAGTTCTTTCATCCTGCTTGCATAAAGCTATTTTACTCATTTGTTCATTTTTTTACTTATTTTTGTCTACGAACAAGGATATTGAGCAAATCAGCATCCCTAATCCTGCACAGTTTTCTTGTTACATTATATACCAATAGATAATATTGTCAATAATGCAATGATCACAGGAAGAACTATCGTATACGTAATGACCGAGTGCAGAGCAGAAGTTATCAAATGATATTTTCAGCTCGCCCGAGTCAACACACGATGCTGATGTCTAATAATTAATGAGGCTTGATACTGAATTTACGGTTAGAAAAAATGTGTTACTTGGAATAGTTTCTGCACACATACACGATTCACCGTTTCAGAGTGCACCCACCGCCGATTGTATCAAAAACATAAGTATTTTCCAGTAAAGGACTCAGATATTGATACATTATCTGGGTCTTTTCATTTTTTGTTTTATCCCCTTCACCGCGCAAAGAAAACATTCGTATCCCCTTGACGTACAGTTCTGTCGGTGCTATACTCTACTTTGTAAGCAGAAGCTACCCGCTTCTCACCGCGCGAACATCTTGCGCTGGTCATGGCACGAAAGTCCATGGGGTGCGTACGGCGGGTAGTGTGCCCGGCGTTTTTTTATGTAAAAACGCCACGAACCAATTTGGAGGTGTATGGATATCAACGAGCCGATGATTAACGAGGAAATCCGCGACAAAGAGGTACGTCTGATTGGCGCCGACGGGGCGCAGTTAGGCGTAATGCCCACCAAGAATGCGCTGGAAATGGCCGAGCAAGCTAATATGGATCTTGTTAAGATCGTTTCTACGGCGCAACCCCCTGTATGTAAGCTGATGGACTACGATAAGCACCGTTACGAGCAGTCCAAACGCGAGCGCGACCTGCGCAAAAATCAGCGCATCGTGACGCTCAAGGAAGTGCAGCTTTCCGCCACCATTGAAGAGAACGACGTGCAAACCAAGTTTAAAAACGCCGTTAAATTTCTCGAGGACGGCGACAAGGTGAAGGTGAGCATCCGCTTTCGGGGCCGTCAGATCGCCCACGCGGACATCGGCATGAACATCATGAGAGACTTTGCCAGCCGAATCGAGGAGTACGGCACTGTCGAGCGCCGTCCCATGCTGGAAGGTCGCCACATGATTATGATTCTTGGGCCAAAAGCCGAGAAAAAGAGCTTCGCGGAAAAAAGTCAGGAGCGCAAGGAGAAGCATGCGGCCAAGCAGGCCGAGCAAACCACCGCGACGGATGTCTCCAGCGCCGAGCCGAAGCCCCAGCCCAAGAAGAAGGTCAAGCGCGAAAGCGAAAACATGATCTGATTCTCAGTTACAGCCATCCCCACCCAGCGTTATGCGCCGGGGCGGTTCATGGATAGCACACGGAAGGAGGACAACCCCTATGCCTAAGCAAAAATCCCATCGTGGAGCAGCAAAGCGCTTTTCCTTCACGAAGAACGGCAAAGTAAAGCATAAGCAGATGAACGCAAACCATCAGGTGCATTTGAAAACCACCAAGCGCACCCGGCACCTGCGTGCCGACGGTGTGGTGGATAACGCCGCAGAGGCCCGCACCATCCACAAACTGCTGCCCTACAAATAAACTTTGCTAGCGATTCAAGGAGGATAAGAACATGGCACGTATCAAAGGAGCCGTAAATGCCCACAAGAAGCGCCGCAAGGTGTTTAAGCTTGCCAAGGGCTATTTTGGCGCAAAATCAAAGCAATACCGCGCTGCCAGCGAGCAGGTAGCCCGCAGCCTTCGTTATGCTTACGAAGGACGTAAAATGCGCAAGCGCGATTTCCGCCGTCTCTGGATCACCCGTATCAACGCGGCTGCTCGTCTTAACAACATGAGCTATTCCGTGCTGATGGATGGCCTGAAAAAGAAGAACATCCTGATTAACCGCAAGATGTTGGCTGACATCGCCGTCAACGATCCCGCTGGCTTCACCAAGCTGGTAGAAACCGTACGCGGTTAAGGCTGTCTTTTGAAACCCCCTTGTGCGCCTCTTGAGCGTGCAGGGGGTTTTTGCATCACTTCGGAAGGGAGAAAAGCGATGCCGTCTATTACAACCGAGGGCGTTGTGCTGCGCTATGCCAATTACCGAGAGCACGACCGTATGTTGACGGTCATCAGCCCAGAATACGGCCGCATCGACGCGCTGTCCCGGGGCTGCCGCCGACCAAAAAGCCCGCTCATGCCCGCTAGTGAGCTATTCGTCAGCGGCGAGTTCGTATTCTATCAGAGCCACGACCATTTTACGCTGACCTCCTGCACCCTGCGAGATACCTTTTACCCCTTGCGTTTGGAGCCTTATCGCCTAACCTGCGCCAGCTATCAGGCTGCGCTTTGTGCAGCGGCTGTTCAGCCCAGTCAGGAGGCCGAAGGTCTATATCGCCTGTTGCTTCGAGGCTTATATTTGTTAGCCTACGATGACCGTGGAGACGCGTTGGAAATGACGTCCGCTTTCCTTTTACTCTTCGCCGACCAGATTGGCTACCGACCTCGTCTTACCCGTTGCGCCCATTGCCGCGTTCCTCTTCCCACGCAGTCGAGCGGACGGTTCGACATAGAGGCAGGCGGACTATGCTGTGAAGGCTGCTCCTCTCGCAGTACCTATCCTCTATCAGCGGCGCAAATCCAATGGATGGCTGCAACCTTGAAGGACGGTCTCTCCGCCAAAGAAAAAAGCGAAGGAGCCGCCCTGTTTGAGCTGCTCCGCCGCTATGTGGAAAGCCGTATTGAATTTTCACCCAAGGTCAGCAAGCTGCTTCCCTAACGCTTCATTCCAGCGCAAAAGGAGCCAGCGGCAAACCGTTTTCTCCAAACAAACGAGCCTTGCCGTAATTGACCCATGCGTATCGGGCCTTAACCGGAGCAGTGATCCCCTGTGCGCGAAGCCATAGCTCATCGCCCCGCAATTGGGCCTTCGCTGCGACGTATCGGCCGCGCTCATCAGCAATTTCAAGCAGCTCCGGCTCGCCGTTCACCATATGTGCAGGCCCGGAAAGCGTTACCACCAAAGCGTCTCCCTCCGTGCGTTTTTTCACCGCATATAGGGAGGATTGGCCTTCCTCATGGTACAACACCTGCAAGGCTTGCTGGTACAGCCGCAGCCCAACAGGCTCCTTATCGATAGGATGAATATTATCAAGCTCGCCCAAATCAATGGTTACCGCCAGCCCCGTATGGCGCAATGCGCGGTAAATGTTCCACTGCGCTTGACGGACAACCGGCCAGCTCCGGTCGTCCTCCTCATCCTCGCTGCGAAAGCAAGGCAGCTGCACGTTGAGAAAAGGCAGCTCCGAATTGAGAAAAAGCTCTCGCCATCGATAAATCATAGCAGTCAGCAGCTTTTCGTACCGTTGGGCATGAGCCGTATCCTCCTCTCCCTGATAGAACAAGAAAGCAGTTAGGGTATACGGCGCCACTCGCTTCAACATCGTGTCGCATAGCCCAGCCGGACGATAAGGCGAAAAACGACCCATGGGCGGGGGCCAAGGGCAATGCCCTGCCTGTTGATGGATACGCTTCCAAGGAATATTGGGTTCCTTTTGGCGCAGTGCGTCCACATGCTGTTGCCAAGCCTCGCTTTCGATGGTGAAAGCCGCCAGCTCCTGCCGATACTGCTCGTCTGTTTGTTGATCCACTCGTTGATGGTATTCCTCTAGGTAAAGCCGCCCCTCGGCAAACGTATTTAACGCTTCTTCATCCATCCAGCAGGACGCTGAGGTACCGCCCCAATAACAGTCGATCACCCCAACGGGCACCTTCAAATGAGCCCGTAGCCTTCTGGCAAAGAAATACGCCATCGCGCTTACGTTTTTCAATGCGCCCGGCGCCGCCCACGCCCAGCGCGTCAGGCCCTCGGCCTTCTCTGCCGCAGCATCCCAGCAGGCTTGCTTAGGCACATTCCAGAATCGCAGCTCATGATCGTCGTGGGCATCAATGGAGGACGGACCGTTCAATGCGTTTTGTAATTCCAGCTCCATATTGCTTTGGCCGCCGGCTAAAAACACCTCGCCGATAGCCACGTCACAATAGTCCAACCTATGCTTTCCATCCGACAAGGTCAGCGTAAGCCCGGACGCCGCCTCCATGGGTGGCAGCAGCAAGCGAAAAGCTCCATCCCGGACTTTCGTCTGTCCACGGTAACCCGCCAGCTCGCCCGTAATCACCGAGTCGTTTTCCCCACGACCAAAAATGCAGATTTCCCGCCGACGGCAAAGAACCATATGATCCTGAAAAATAGCGGCTGGCTCAAACATATCCGCATCCTCCAAACAGCAAAATTGTGATGAAAAAAGCAGCGTCGCCGCTGCATCATCGGTTAAGGAATTCTGGTTCGCATCGCCGTATCATAATAGGGCGCTCGGTTCAGCTTGATTTTGTAGTGATTCTGCATGGTATAGCAGTAGATATATTCCACATTGCCATTGATCAAGCGGACGCTTCTGCGATACAGGCGATAGTTCTTATGATCCCGGATCTTTGGCAGGCATTCCTCCAACACAATGCGCATTGCATCCTGCTGCTCCGGGGTTAAATAGGGATATCCATAGTTTTTAACCAAAAAGGCGGTATGGCTACCGACCGGGGATAAATAAGTAAAAAGAATCCCCGTTTTGTCAATAGAAATCTGCTCTACAGCACGCTTTCTGGAGCCTTTTAAAATAGGCAGAAGATCTTCAAAAAGCGGAGAAGCATAGATTTTTTTTACTCGCAGCTGCTCCCGCCGCCTTTGCTGATACTCCTGATAAATCGCATAGGAAAAATAGAAGAAGAGAATTAGACTCAGCACGATTGGAAAAGCATGCTGCTCCATCCCTACCACCCATTTCTACAAAAGATGTTTCATTATACCATATCAAGTGTATGTTTACAACATTATCCACAAATTTAGTTTCCTTCACTAGATAAAGATATTGATGAATCAATCCGGTTACAGTAAGCCTCTCCAACTTTACAAAATACGTCTTTTGCGATAAGATAAACCAGAAGAGAAAACATTACTCCGCTCTTTTCCTTATTGATAAGGACAAAGCGACGATAGAAAGGCGATCCTATGAATGTACAGGAAATGGCGCAATTTTGGGCCACAGGAAAGGGCTTTGATCAGCCGACCCGTCAGGAAGCCCAGCGCATTCTAAGCGACCCGCAAGAGACCCTTGCATGCTTTGGCACGGAGCTTACCTTTGGCACCGGCGGTTTACGTGGCGTTCTGGGAACTGGTACCGCTCGCATGAACCGCTATACGGTTGCCCGCGCCACGCTGGGTCTGGCTCGTTATCTTCTCAGCGCTCATCAGGAGCCCTCCGTCGTGATTGCCCACGACAGCCGCCATGGCTCCGATACCTTTACCGAAACCGCAGCCCAAGTGCTATGCGCTCAGGGCGTGAAGACATATGTCTTCCCCAAGTTGGAACCTACCCCCATGCTCTCCTATGCCGTGCGCGCATTGCACTGCGATGCGGGCGTTATGATCACCGCCAGCCATAACCCGGCAGAATATAACGGTTACAAGGTTTACGGGGCGGACGGCTGCCAGATCACCGACCATGCCGCGGCGTTAATCACCGCTCAAATTGAGCAAGTAGCCTACGATGAGGCTCCCTTCCTGCGAGAGAATGACGCCCGTCGTCGTGGATTGTGGCTTACCGTTTCCGATTCCATCGATCGCGATTTTGCCCAAGCCTGCCTGTTCTGCCGTCCCAATCCCAGCCTTTGCGAAGGGGTTCGCGTAGCCTACACACCCCTTTACGGCACCGGTCTCGTAGCCGTACGGGAGGTGCTGCGCCACATGCAGGGAATCCACCTCATCGAGGTAACAGAGCAATGCGAACCCGACGGTGATTTTCCTACCTGTCCCAAGCCAAATCCGGAATTGGATGCAGCGCTCCAGCTGGGCGTCGAAACAGCAAAAGCAGAAAATGCCGATCTGCTATTGGCAACCGACCCGGACTGCGACCGTGTAGGCGTTGTGGTACGGGACAGTGCAGGCTGCTTCCATCGTCTCAGCGGCAATGAAGTCGGTCTGTTGTTAAGCGAGTACATTCTCAGCACACGCCGTGAAACAGGCAGCATGCCCAAGCACCCGGTGGTGGTGAAAACCATCGTCACCTCCGACCTGCTCTTCCCCATCGCCAAGGAATACGGCGCGGAGGTTCGCGAGGTGCTTACCGGCTTTAAATACATCGGCGAGGTTATCGGTCAACTGGAAAAGCAACGAGACGAGGATCGTTTTGTTTTTGGGTTTGAGGAAAGCTGCGGCTATCTGGCAGGAACCCATGTGCGGGATAAGGACGGCGTGATGGCCTGCATGTTGGTTTGTGAAATGGCGCAGGCCTACGCCTCCAAAAGAATGACCTTGTGGGATGGCCTTTGCGCGCTCTATCGGCGTTATGGCTGCATGGGCACAGCCTTGATGAGCTTCGAAATTGCAGGCGCGCTTCCCATGGAGAAAATGGAGCGGCAAATGAAGGAGCTGCGCGCTCATCCCCCGGAGACGCTCTGCGGCTCGGCCATCTCAAACGTCAAGGATTATGCCGCAGGGATCGACGGGCTTCCCAAAAGCAATGTGCTCAGCTATTCCACCACAGACGGCCTAAAGGCGATCGTGCGCCCATCCGGCACAGAGCCGAAAATCAAGGTCTACCTTTCCGCCAGATCCAAAACCGCCGAAGAGGCCGAAGCTCAAATCCAGCAAATAAAAAAGGAGATCACTCTCCTTATGGCATAACAAAAAGCAGCAGCCGCGCCCAAGCATTCGGAGAAGGAGCGCGGCTGCTGCTTTTTGATTATTCTTTTTTGCGGATCACGATGGTCACTCCGTCAGAAGCTGCGTCGGCTCCGTCCGTCGCCTGCGGTTCATCCGTCGTTTCAGGATCGGCGGTATTCTCCGGCTGCGGGCTGGCGGTGGCGTCCGGCTCCTCCGTCTTGTTGGGCGTTACCGCCCCCCTTGAGGCGTTCTGCTCGTCGATGAAAGCCTTACGCTTCACCGGCGTACAGCTGGGGCACGGCTCCAGCTTGGCAAAATCGCCTGAATCCAGCTCGCCATAGGTAAAGGCAGCCAGCGGCAGATACTTCTCCCGGACGCTGTTACAGGTAGCTGTACTGTGGTAATACTTGCCGCCCTCCGGGTTATAATAAAGCTCCTTGCTGTCCTCGGGATAGGGCAGCGCCCGTCCATAATCGTCCCAGACAATGACCTTTGTGTTCAGCTTCACGTTGTCCCACAGCCATTGAATGGCAAGCCCATCATCGTTGGGAGTTTTAGCCGTACGCACGCAGCCATGGCTGGCCTTCTGCCCCAGCTGAGACTCCCATTTGGTAAAGCGCTTGCTGCCATCCGCCAGCAAAGTATAGGGTACCTGATGAATCATATCGCCGCCGTTGAAGCGCATAGCCATATCGCAAATCATGCCTTCGCTGTCAAAAGCACCTACACGGCTGACCATGAGATACTCTCCGGCTGCGGTTTCGTTATAGGGCTGCTCGTCATTGGGCAAGCCCGTCGAAATGGCGCAGCTGGACCAGAGCTTTCCCTCCCTAAATACGTACAGCTTCTGGGTTAGCTTATCGATGATAATGCCGATATCGTCTCTGGGGGTCACGGTTTTGAGCAGCTTGGTTTTCACATAACCGCGAATGATGCGGTTGTAATAATCAACGCCCTCAATCAGCGTCCAGCCGTCCTCATCCTCCCCCAGCACATGCACAGCGGCGGACGCACCGTTGATGGTGCCGCCCAGCTTGTCCGTATTCACCTTGTCGCCGCCCGGTGTTTTTCTGGGCGCGATCATCTCCTTCTGATCCGCGTCCAATACTGTAATGGGCTGCATTAACAGCTCCCAGCAAGCGGCTTCGTCGGTGATGTCGTAGGCAAAGTCGTCTCCGAACCACTTTTCGCCCGTGTCATAGCCTTCCAGCCATTGCGCCACGGTTTTGGCGGACGCTTTTTCCGGCAGGATTGAAACGCAAATCAATACCGCCAGCAACAGCGCGGTGATTCTTCCGAGTGCCTTTGTCATTCCCATATTTCCTCCAATGCTCAGTGCTGATCCTTCTGCCGTAGCGCCACCCGACGGATTTTGCCGGAGATCGTCTTGGGCAGCTCGTCCACAAATTCGATGATACGCGGGTATTTATAAGGCGCCGTCGTGTGCTTCACATGGTTTTGCAGCTCCTTCACCAGCTCGTCGCTGGCCGTATAGCCCGGCTTCAAAACGATGGTAGCCTTGACCACCTGCCCGCGCAGGGGATCGGGAGCCGCCGTAATAGCGGTTTCCAAAACCGCAGGGTGCTCCAGCAGAGCGCTTTCCACCTCGAACGGCCCGATGCGGTAGCCGCTGGACTTGATCACGTCGTCGGCACGGCCCACATACCAGTAATAGCCCCACTCATCCCGCCATGCCACGTCGCCGGTATGGTACAGATGATTGTCCCAAACCGTTTTGGTCAGCTCAGGATCGTTGTAATAGCCGCTGAACATACCGATGGGCAGCGCGTCTTGGTCCGTATGCAATACAATTTCACCCGAAACGCCAGCCGGGCAGCTATTGCCTTGATCGTCCACCAAATCCACGTCGAAGATTGGGCTAGGCTTCCCCATGCTACCGGGACAGGTTTTCATGAACGGGAAGGTCGCCAGCGTCACCACCAGCTCCGTTTGCCCGAAGGCCTCCAGCAATGGGATTCCCGTGCGCTTCAGCCATTCTTCGGCCATATCGGGGTTCAACGGTTCCCCCGCCACCGCGCAGTGCTTTAAGCTGCTGAGATCGAACTCAGCAAAATCCTCCTGCAGCATATAGCGGTACATGGTGGGCGGCGCGCAAAAGGTGGTTACCTGATGAGCGCTCATCTGCCGGAGTACGTCTTTAGCCACAAAACGCTCAAAGTCATAAACAAACACCGCGCTGCCTGTCAGCCACTGCCCGTACAGCTTCCCCCATACGCTCTTGGCCCAGCCAGTTTCACTGATGGTAAAATGGAGTCCGCCGTCAATGCACTGCTGCCAATAAAGGCTGGTAACGATATGGCCCAGCGGATAGAAATGGTCATGAGTGACCATCTTGGGCATGCCCGTGGTTCCGCTGGTGAAGTAAAGGAGCAGCAAATCGTGATTGTGGGGATACGCTTCGCCCTCCGGCTTCTTCCATTCCTTGCTCTGCAGGGGCATTTCCTCTTCATAGCTATGGAAGCCTTCCCGCTTTCCCTTGAGAACGATCAGGCTTTCCAAACTGTCGCATTTCTGCCGGGCCGTCTCCGCCGCCGCCAAGACCCCTTCATCCTTATGGGAAATGATCACCATCTTAATCTTAGCCGCATCCACCCGATAGATCACGTCTTTTTCTGTCAGCAGATGGGTTGCGGGTACGGCGATGGCGCCGATCTTGTGTAAAGCCATGACGATGGGCCAAAACTGAAGATGACGGCGAAGAATGAGCATCACCTTATCACCCTTGCGCACGCCTAAGGACCAGAACAGGTTGGCAGCCCGATCGCTCTCCTCCTTGAGCTCTCCAAAGGTATAACGAATGCAAGCGCCGGTTTCATCCGTCCATAGCACCGCTAGCCGTTCCGGCTCCTGACGGGCGATTTCATCGGCGATATCGTAGGCAAAGTTAAAGCTTTCCGGCCTCGTGATTTTAAATTTCTTGTTGAAATCATCGTAGGTAGCGTACTGGGTAGGGCAATTGAGGTAATGCAGATATAACGGTTTCATTATGCCTTCGCCCCTTCCTTGACCACTACCGCGATGAACTGGCAGTCTCCCTCCACGGCGTACATCACATGGGGCAAAGCGCTATCGTAGTACAGGCTGTCCCCTTCCCTGAGGTACAGCTCGTTCCCGCCCAGCACGATTTTCAGCGTCCCCTTCAGCACATAGTCAAACTCCTGACCTTCATGGCTGTGCGCCTGCTTTACCGTATCCGGCTTGTCCTCCTCCACGGTTACGATGAAGGGCTCCGCCAGCTTGTCCCGGAAGTTGTAGGCGAGATGATGGTACACATATTGGCTGCGACGGTTAAACTTAAGGCCCTGTCCGCTGCGCGTCAGCACATAGCCGTGAAGCTTCGGGCTTTCGCCGGTCAGCAAATCGCTGATGTCCACCTCCAGCGCTTCGGCAATATTAAAAAGGTGAGAAAACGAAAAATCTACAGTTCCACCTTCATAGGCTTCATATTCCTTAAGCTCAATTCCCGTTTTTTCCGACATTTCAATCGTACTTAAGCCCTGAATATCCCGTAGCTCCCGAATTCGCATTGCGATTTGCTTGATCTGTTCCCCGTTTTCCGTCATGGACGAGGCCTCCCTCCGGCCGACCATTGTCGGTCTTCTCTTTCTATATATACACAGAAAAGAGAATAGCAAAACCCGTAATCGCTGTCAAGATTACGGGCGTTTTTAGATTGTATCAATTTGTCAATACTGATCATCATACTCCTTTTCGCACAGCGGCTTGGAGAAATAGTAGCCTTGTATGATATAGCCGCCAATCGAGCGCAGAAACTCCACCTGTTCCCGGCTTTCCACGCCCTCAAACACCATTTCCTTATCCAGCGCGTTCAGCATCTTGACCACCTCGGTCATAATGATCGCCTGCGCAGCGGAAACCGTCGCATTGAGCATCAGCCCTCGGTCAATTTTGACAATATCAAAATCGATCGCTGAAAAAATGCCAAGGGAGGAGTAGCCCGAGCCGAAATCATCGATGGATACGGAATAACCCTCCGCCGCCAAGCGCTCGGTCTGCTTCTTCACAAGCTCCATGTCCTCCACGGCTACCGTTTCCGTTACCTCGATCTCCAGCAGCGAATGAGGAAGGCTGTACTGATCGACAATTTGGTTCAGTCTTTCCACAAAATTTTGATTGGTCAGATGCAGGCGGGAAAAATTGCAGGAGATCGGATAAACGCGCTTGTTCCGCGCCATTCGACTTGCTTGATATCGACAGGTCTGCTCAAAAACAAACAAATCAGTTTTCAGCACAAATCGGTTCTTTTCAAATAAGGGAATAAATTCACCGGGCGAAACAAGCCCATAATCCGGCATGCGCCATCGAATCAACGCCTCTGCTCCCACTGCGTCGTTATGCAGGCTATGAATTTTGGGCTGAAAAAAAACCTCAAACTCTCCGTTTTTTAGGGCGTCCTCCATTCGGTTTTCCATTATGCGTTCTCTGTGCAGCTTCTGCTCCAATTCATCGGAATAGATAACCAAATCCCCATTAGAGCCGTTAAGCACTTGACGGTACGCGTCGTTAGCCCGGTCCATAACAGCGTTGATATCCTTGTCGTCCGCGCGGATCGGCGCAGCGCCCGCTACCATATGCAGCTTATAAAGGCTCTGTTCTCCCCAGCGAACCCTGAAAAGCGGCGGTTCAGCTCCTCAAAGCGCTGTTGCAGCGCACTGCTTCCGTCGTATTGAAGCACCACCGCGAAGCGATCCGCGTAAACCCGCGTATAGCCTTCATTCTCCATCAGCGCTGCTTTGATCTCGTTGCTTAAAAAGCGCAGCACCTCGTCTCCCACAGCATAGCCGTACATGGAGTTGACGTCCTTAAAACGGCTCAGGTTCATATACAGCAGCGCATAGTCTCTGGTGCGGGGAGAGCTCAGCCGTCTCAATGCTCTGCTTTGGAAACAGTACAAGCTTGGCGCGCCGGTCAGCGCATCCACATTAAGCATTCGGCTTACGTTCTCAGCATAGCGCATCTTGCCAATCAGCATCACAAGCAAAAGGGCCAAAATGAGAAGCACCGATCCGCCAATCAATAGCGCATACTGCAAAGGGTTTTGATTAAACAAATCCAGTAGGCTAGTTTTCCGATAGCTTACAGTCTGCGCAATCAAAAACTCCGAAATTTGCTCGCCGGTAACGCAAGCCAGCGCCTTATCCAAAACGGAGCGCAATAGGGGCTTTTCCCTTTCATCAACCCCCACACAATAATCAACCGTTACATTGTTGAGCGTAACGACGGTGAACGCAGAGTAATGGGAATCCAACAGGATTTCCCTCGCCATCAGCTCGTTTATAAACGTTGCGTCCGCTTTGCCGTCCAGCATGGCCTTCAAGCAGGCAGTAACGGTTGGATACTCCTCAAACGTATATTCCGGAAAGCGTTCCCGCACCAGCCGGGTCACATAATGCTCCTGGGGCATCGCTATGGTTTGAATCTCCGTCGATTCATCCACAGAGGAAATCATCACAATGGGGCAGGTAATAAAAGGCTGCGTCATTTGCAGGTTGTGCTCTGCGGACCAATTGCCGTCATAGGCGGTGCTGGAAATGATGGACACGTCTCCCCTGCTCAGTTCATCATAGATTGCCATATAGTTGTCAGCCGGTATGTATTGGAAGGTAAGCCCGGTAAGCTCAGAGAGCAATCCAAAAAGCCTCGCGCTAACGCCGCAATATTCCCCCGTATCCGGATCGGAATATTCCAGCGGTTTCCAATCGCGGTTATAGACGACGGTAATTGGCCCCGCATTTTGGATATAGTCAAGCTCCTCCCGGGTGAGCATGGGCGTATCACCGGGCACGGCGGAAAAATAACGCTGCCAAAGCTCCAGCTCATAATTGGGCTGATAAAGCTTGATATCCTCCAAGGCTTTTTCCAGTTGGACGATAAAGTCGCCGCTGCCCCTTGCGCCCATAATATAGCAATCCTTGTAGGCAAACGCCGCTATACAACGAACGTTTGCGTAGCGGGAGGCGCTAAACGAGCATACAGCCTCGATTTCGCCCGAGAAAAGCGCTTGGAGCATTTCCTCCTCCCGATCGTAGGTTTGAATCTTCATCGTGATTCCATTACGCTCGCAATAGGCTAGCAAATCCTGCTGCATCGCCATGTTTTCCAGCACTCCGACGACCATACCGTCAAAATGCTCCGCATCCCCATAAATATATTGATCGTTTGAGGAGCTTACATATAGACTGACGCATATTTCCGCGCAGTCGTACATTGGAAATTCAAATTGTTCTTCTCTTTCGGGCGTTTTTTGGATGCCGCCCATCAAATCCAGCTCGCCCTTGGTAATTTTTTCAAGACAGTCTGAAAAGCTGCCTGTGTAGAACTCGTATTGCCAGCCTGTATACTTGGCGATTTCCTGATAATAGTCGTACATATAGCCGGATAATTCGCCGTTTTCGTCCACATTCTGAAAGCCCAGTATGGGGTAAAAGCCAACCCGGACAGTCTGCGCCTGATCATCCTCTGCCAAAGCGGCAGTGCATAACAGCACAGCCAGAACGAGCAGGATAAAGCACGCGAATTTCTTGGTCATGGACGTCCCCCATTTCGCTAGTACAACGTTTCCTTATGCCTGTCTCTCCAGCTGTTCCTCCAATTGTTCCTCCGGCGGCAGCCCAATGTGCCACAGCGCCACGCCCAACGCTAAGCCTCCCAAGGTAAGTATTAAATTAAGCACAAAGGGCAGCGTACGGTTCATTTCCGCCAGCATACCGGCCACCGTGGTTAAAGGCGAGGTAACCAGCATGCACAGCGCGTAAAAGAAGCCAAGCATCCGCGCCCTCTCCTCCCGATCGATATTGATCATCTGCAAGGAGGTGGACAGGGGGTTGAGCATGGAAAGCGCGACGGCTTCCAAAATCACCATTAAAAACACCAGCGGATATTGCTGCCCCGGCATCAGCAGCATACCCACCTCCTGCACCACAAAAAGGCTCAAGCCGATCAGCAGGGGATTACGAAAGCGCTTCAAATCCAGCCTTGGTACGATTACAAAATAACACACCAGCATCAAAAGTGAGCGCAGGGTGGAAAATAGAGATAGGTTTTCTGCGGGAATTCCCAGCTTTTCCGTTACCAGCAGCGGCCAAAACGCATCGTTAATGTTTTTCATGCCCGTATAGCAAGCCATAAAAGCCACTGTGATCATAATCCGGCGGTCATGGAGCATCCTGACCAGCACCTTGCGGCTGTCCCACAAATGAGCCAGCACGCTGACATTCTTCGTCTCCTCCATCCTGCGCAGCCCAACGGAGGTTTCCTTGCTCAGAAAATAAAGGGTAACGAACTTGGTGGTCATCATCACAAAGGTAATGCCATAAAGCACTCGCATGGTTGGTACCACCGAATACTTCTGCACGAAGAAATAAGCCACCGGCGCAATAAAGCCGGCAATCAGCCCGGCGATACTGGTGATGGAATACATGTGGATCAGCTTATCGCTAGGCGCGTCCTCAATCAAAAGCAGTCCCCAGGAGGTTTCCGTCACCCGCCACGCGCCGTTAAACAGAGCGGCTACCACAAACCATGTAAAGTTCTGGGAGCACATCCACAGAAAAGACGGCACCGACCAGCTGAGCACATCAAAAATAATGGTGCAGGTACGTCTGCCCAGCTTATCCGTCAGCACGCCGCTCAACAGCGACCACACCATTTGGGAAGCAAGAAAAATGGTGCTTACAAGTCCGATCTGCGTGGGCGACATCCCCAGCGCCGCCATAAACACCGATACAAAGGGAACATATAAATTGTAGGGAATCCCCCATAGCGGCTCGGTATACAGGCAGGCGCGTTGATTGCCCCGCAGGCTAACGATGGTGTCGATCATGGGATTGGCGCGAAGGCGCTTCATCAGTGACATGGTATAAAACCTCATTTGCGTTTATTCTTGTAGCAAGCGTTCCAATTCCTCCGGCAACGGGCTTACCCGCTCAATCCATTCCCCGGTGACGGGGTGTCGCAGACGGCAGTGGCAGCTATGCAGGGCAAAACGCCCGGCTAACGTGTCAAGCTCTGTACCATAGAGAAAATCTCCCGCAACCGGGCATCCCAGCGCGCTGGCATGCACCCGAATCTGATGGGTTCGCCCGGTGTCTAGTCGAAACCCGGCAAGGGTTCGGCTCTCCGTTTCCCGAAGCGTCCAATAGAAGGTTCGCGCCGCCTTGCCGCAGGGGTTTACCTCCCGGCGTACCGTGGCTCCCTCCGCCTTGGCGATAGGAAGCTCGATCACTCCGCTTTTCTTAGGAAGCTTTCCTTCCAGCACAGCCAGATATTCCCTCACAAAATCGTCCGTATGCAGGCTCATTTGCATAAGATGCTGCACATGGGCGGTCTTGGCAACCACCATCAGACCGCTGGTGCCCTTATCCAGCCGATTCACCGGCCGGTAAACAAAGGGCGTTGGACTGCCTAAATAGCGATATACCGCGTTTTCCAACGTAGGCTGGCTCTGTCTGGCAGACGAGGCTGACGGCAGAGGCGCGGGCTTGTCCACCAGAAGCAGATACTCATCCTCAAAGGCAACCTCAAGCGGCAGTTCACAGGGCTCCGGCGGCGTATTTTCCTTTTCCGGAATTCTCAGCTCCAAGAGCTGTCCCTCCCGAAGCCGGGCATTCGCCATTGCAGGCGTTCCGTCCAGCAGCACCTGTCCATGAAATTTTGCGCGTTTATACTGTCCGCTGGATAATTGCAGCCCATACAGCACGGCATGGCGCACCGTTGAGCCGTCCATTTCCCGGGAAATCATCAAACGATAGGCAGGCATATCCTATCCCCTTCCAACCAAGAGTATATCATGCCTTGGGAGCCTTGCCAAGCCGGAGTTTTCCTGCTAAGATAAGGGCGATTCAATCCTATGGGAGGCCTGTTATGTCTTTTTTCATGCCCCTTTTTTCCCGCCCCGCCGCGCTTAAAACGCTTCGAAACGCTTACGAGTTGATTGGCGAGCTTACCCCGCTCAAAACCAATTGCGGAAAGCTCTGCGGCGGAGCCTGCTGCCAGAGTGACGAAAGCGGGGAAAACGGTATGCTGCTGTTTCCCTATGAGGAATGGTTCTATCGCAAGCCCATCGATGGCTTTGCCTTTCATCTCGCGGACGACGATTCTCTTTATAAGGGCGGCAAACGCCTCGTCTGTGAAGGAACCTGTCCCCGCGCGTATCGTCCGCTGGCCTGTCGGCTCTTTCCCCTGCGGATTCGTCTCCAGTCAGACCCGCAGGGCGTTCACACCGAGGTCATACCCGAAATTGATCCCCGGGCTTGGTGCTGCTGTCCTTTACCAGAGCAAGGCGGTCTTCGGGCTATGAGCGGAGATTTCATCGAGGCGGTCAAGCAAGCCGGACAGCAGCTGATCAAGAACGATGATATGTTGGAAGCGCTGTATAACGAGCAGCGTCTGCTGGATGAAATGAGGAAGCTGTAATGGACACGCTGATTATCGGCGGCGGCGCAGCCGGTGCGGCGGCAGCGATTGCGGCGGCGGAGAAAGGCAGCCGAGTCACCGTGCTGGAGCGAAACCGCAAGGCGCTGAAAAAGCTTGGCGTTACTGGCAACGGTCGAGGCAATCTGCAAAACGAGGGAGCGCCGCGCTATTACGGAGACGTGCCCTTTGCCCAGCAGGTGCTGTCTGCAGCTCCCCCCAAGGCGCTGCGGGAATGGTGGTCACAGCTGGGGGTTCCCCTGTGCACGGAGGAAGAGGGACGCGTTTATCCCTCCTCTCTGTTGGCTGCCAGCGCCGTGGACGCTTTGCTGTTCCGTATGGCAGAGCTTGGCGTACGGATTCTGCCCAATCTGCGCGTCACCGCCCTTACCCACACCTCCAAAGGCTTTTTCGTGGATGGGCTAGAGTCGGTCTACGGCGATGATCGCTCCAAGGCTAATGGCAAAATCAAAAAAGGAGAGCTGCTTGCGGAACGTCCCGTCCATTTTCAAGCGGATCGCGTAATCGTGACGGCTGGCGGCAAAGCCGCGCCCACCCACGGAACCGACGGCACAGCCTACACGCTGCTTCAAGGGCTGGGGCATTCGCTGGTGGAGCCTCGCCCCGCTCTTTGCGCCCTGCTCACGGATACTGCGCCCGTCAAAGGACTAAGCGGTCAGCGGGTTCGCGCCAAACTGACCTTATGCTCTCGGAAAGGCTCGGTTCTCCACCAAAGCCAAGGCGAGGCACTTTTTGCCGACGACGGCGTCAGCGGAATCGCCGCCATGCAGCTCGCCCGTTTTATCGAGGTCGGCTCTATGCTAGAGCTGGATTTGCGGGAAGCCCTTTGGGGCAACCCGGAAGGCGACTGTGAACAGGCTCTCCGCAGTCGCATAGAGCTCCTGCCGTCAAGAACGCTGGCTTCCTTTTTCACGGGCGCGACGACCGACGCGTTGTCTTGGGCGATCCTAAAGGCAGCCGACCTGACGGAACGAAATCGTTCCGTCCTCAGCCTGACTGCCGGGGAAGTGTCGCGCCTAGCCAGCGCCATTACAGCCTTTCCGCTATCCGTCTTGGGCACGCGCGGCTTTGACGCTGCGCAGGTCACTGCGGGCGGCATTTCTACCGACGAATTTGACCCAGCCACCATGGAAAGCAGATTGGTACCCGGCCTATACGCTGCCGGTGAAATCCTAAACGTTGACGGCGACTGCGGCGGTTACAACCTGATGTTTGCATTTTCTAGCGGTCTCTTAGCCGGAGGGGCATTATGACGAGAAATGATTAAAACCGAGTGGACAATGCCCACTCGGTATCTTTTTACCATAGATTATTCGATTGTGTGACCTGCTCGACCCCGGAATCGTCTACCCTTTATATTCGCGGCTTCCGCCGGTTATGGGGATTACTGAGAATCCAATGGTCGTTTCGTTTACCCTCGAAAATCAGGTTCAGTCTTCGTCGGTTTCCTCGTCAGATTCAAAGTCAGCCTGTACCACTTCAATGAGTTTTTCGAGCAGGTCGTCATCCTCTACGGGAACGAAGGATTCCATGTCCTCGCCGTCTTCCTCGGACTCCACAACCTTCATGATATACAAATTGACGGCGCTTTCTTCCTCGTCTTCGTTATCTTCTTCGTTCTCGTGATCGCAATGTTCGCATTCACAGCAGCTGCAGTCGCATTCGTCTTCTTGGGTCTCGCCCAAAACTACATATTCTTCGCCGTTGTAGAAAAAATAACGAACGACCTCCAGCAGAACATTGTTACCATCCTCATCCACACCCTCGATGAGGTCACGTTCTTGATCGGCGGCTTCGCCGCCCAGAGACTGATCTTTTTCGTCCAATGGAATCGCCCTACTTTCTTCGCATCATTTCCCAGCGCAACCAACGCGCTTCTCAGGAGAACCAGCAGGAACAACCGAAGTTGGCTTCCTGTGAATCCCGGTTCCATACCGCCGTGTCAACACAGCCTGCGGTTCTGGGAGAACCTCCGGGATGGGAGGCGGGTTTCCTCGAACCTTAACCCTTTTCTTGGCTCGTCCTTATTATAACCGAAAGGTCGGAAATAAACAAGGCTTTTTGTGCAAATAAAATCGTTGATTTTTGGGTATTTTTGAGGTAAAATAAATCTGTTGGGCAAGCGATCAGCGCTTGTCCGCTTTCTTTTGGAGAGGCGTTAAGGAACCGTCCTTTTCCTGAATCCGCACGTTTTGGAGCACCTGCTCCATGTTAGACCGAAAGCCCGCCAAATACTCCGCGTGCAGGGCCTTGCGCTCCGCCTCCTCCTCCGGGGTCAGCAGACGCTCCTTCTTTGCGCGGGCTAAGGCGTTGATTCGTTCTATCTTTTCCGTTTCCATCCTACGCACCCTTTCTTTGGAGGTTCGATTATGGTTCAAGGTAAATGGTTTCCCATGGGCGCGGAGATCTCCGAGCCCCTTGCCGTCCGTCAACAGGTCTTTGGCCGCCAGCGAGATGCTCTGGATTCCAGCGCCCAGCAGGTGGTCGTCTATAAGGAAAACCGTCCGGTGGGCGCAGGCCGCCTATGGTGGTCGGAGGGCGCGTTTATGCTGGGAGAGGTGGGCGTACTTGAAAGCGAACGTGGGCAAGGCTTTGGCGATCTACTGGTACGCCTTCTCCTGTTTAAAGCCTTGACCCACAGTGCGGGAACCATTCAGCTGGACGCGCCCAAAGCCATAGCGCCCTTTTTTGCCCGTTATGGCTTTGCTCCCCTTCAAGAAAGCGGAGACGTCCTTCGCATGTCCATCGCGGGTAAGGACGTACAGCTCAGCCACTGCGGCGGTAATTGCGCGGAGTGCGCCCATCCCTCGGAGGAATGTGTGCCCAAGGCGCTTCGGTAATCCTTACTTCGGTTGGTTTTCCTCGATGAGCTTTTTGGGGAAAACCCATTTGCGCTGCAAGTAGTAGCTCAGGAAAAACAGCGCGATATCCACGGGAATCTTCGCCGTGTTGTCGCTCCAGCCCAGCCAGAGATGCATGCTGCTGGTCAGCCCAGCCGAGAGCAGCATAATCAAGAAGAAAACGCCCAGATACCGGGGAAAGCTTTTTCGGTTGGACCCCTTATAGCGAAAGACCACCTTGAAATTCAGAAAATAATTCACCGTGCCGGAAACGATTCGCGCTGCGATGGTAGCCAGCGCAATCCGGGAGATCACCGATATAAACAAAAACCGAAACTGATGCTCAAGGGCCGGTACGTAAGCCTTGAATAGATTGTTCAGCAATAGATACAAAAGATAATCCACCAAAAAGCTGATGAGCGAAGTGCTGATAAAGCGGAAGAAGCCCGCAAAGATTACGCCGTAAATACGAGCGCTATCCTGTAGCACACGGAAATGCGTTCCCTCGTTGTTATTTTCATAAACGGTCTCGATGGTCAAAGGCCGAATGGGAAGCTTCAAGCCCGCGCACTCGATCAGCTCATTCATCTCGTATTCATAGCGGTCGCCCTTGACAGCCAGCATCGAAGGCAAAATAGCGCGATCAAAGCCCCGCAGGCCGGTTTGGGTGTCCCCCACCCAACGCCCATAAAGCAGCTTGAAGATGACGGAGGTGATCCGGTTGCCCATGCGGCTCTTCGGCGGAACGTTGCTGCCGGAAAAATCTCGGCTGCCCAGCAGCATTCCCTCGTGATTTTCGTCCAGCGCTTCCGCCATACGAATCACGTCCTTTACCGTATGCTGTCCGTCGCTGTCCGCCGTTACGATAAAGCGCTGCTCCGGGCAGCAATCCTTCACGTAGGTCATTCCCGCCCGCAGCGCCACGCCCTTGCCGCCGTTTGGCATATAGGAAATGACATGAACCGTTTCATCCTGCTCCATGCTATTAAAAATTGGTGCAAAGCCCTCGCCGCTGCCGTCGTCTACCACAATCACCTTGCCAAAGCCCGCGTCCTTCAACGCCTTTACATAAGGCGGAAGCCGATCGTCCGGCTTGTAAGCCGGGATGACGATAGCCGTTTCTTTTGCTAGCCGTAAATCCATCTCTATCCATCCTTTCGTATAGGAGGTCTGGCGCTTACTTCATTTCCGTATCCAGATAGTCCACCATCAGCGGTTCGTAATCCTCTCCCGTAAGCGCTGTCAAAAGCGCCGTAAAGTCCGCCCGAGACGCGCGTCCAAAGGCATAGCGCTGATAATACCCGCGCAGAAAATCGTTGAGTCCGCCGCCCATCATCTCATCAAGCGCGCAGAGCATAGCGGTAGCCCGATTGTATGCCAAGATGACATATTGCCCCATGGAGCTAAAATAATCAAGGGGTGCGCCGGGCGTTACCCCGGAAGGAATCGTAACCCTCATTGAGGGAGCGACGCGGCTTTCATAAAGCGCCTCTCGCTCTCCCGCGCCGTAACGCTGCCCCACATAGGTCAAAAGGCTGTACTCGCATAAGGCTTCATCCTGCCATGCATCGCTAATGGAATCACTGCCCACCACCGCATACCACCACTGGTGAGCCACCTCATGCACAACGGCATATTCCAGCTCTCTTCCCCCCGCCGCAACGGTATCGGAGCCGAGCATCACCATGGCCGGGTATTCCATTCCTGCGTCGGGGCAGACGATTTCGCCTACCGACAGGCTTTGGTAGGGATAAGCACCGTACAGACCTTCGAAGGTCTCTAGCGCCTTTTTCACATACCCGGCGATTTCCTCTGACCTATCGCTGCTGAGTATGTTTAGCAACGTATCTCCTGCCATGGCCTGTGCCTGTTGAAGGTGAGGCCCGATGACCATCGCAAAATCCCGTACCGCCAGCGAGCGAAAGCGATAGATCGTTTTCTCTCCGTCCGCTTCCTCCTCGGCATATCCCGTGGCAGCGCAGCGATATCCCTTGGGGACGGTGAGCGTAACGGTATAATTGGCTACATCGCTCAGGAAGGGATCGCCTATGGAGCCGTATGCGTCCGTGCGATAGGCTCCATTTTCCCAAACGGCGGGAATGATAAAGGCATTGCCCAAAGCGAAGGTATCCTCTTGCAATCCAAAGCGATAGGCTGCTTTGGGTACGACAATTCCATAGGTCAAGGTAACGGTTACCTGCTCGCCCGTCCTCCACGGCTCCTCCAGCGGAAGCATGAGCATGGTTTTAGCCTCGTCGGTATAACGGTATTGCACAGCTCGGGCTTCTTGACCCGATTTTGCCACCAGCGCCTCTGAAATGACCAGCGCTCCCGAGGAGAAGCCAGTGGGATAGTAGCGCTCGTTCTGGTCGTCCATTGCACAGGGCGAGCCGTCCAACGACTGAAACGCGTTGGGATAGGTTCGCAGCACCAGCTGATCTCGGCTTTCCTCTACTGTAGAGGTCAGCCGCAACGTTTGGTGAACCTCCAACGTGCGAGCGTCCGGCAGTAGCGTTGCCTCGATCTCTATCTCATCCAATCCCTGAGCCGCCTTTAGCAGCTCCTGTCCCGGCGGCTTCAGCGCCGGTTTGGGCTGGCTGACCCACAAAGCGACGGCAATCAAAGCGACTACCAGCACGCCTGCAAGCCATAGGAGCTTTTTCTTTTTCAAATCAGCGACCCCACATTGGTTAACAGTCGAAGCATCTGATCCAGCACAACGTTCATCAGGCTACCGCCTGCCAAGCCCATAATCAGCAACGACGCTGCGATGGAAATGACAAAGCATACGGCCTTGGCGTGAAAAAGCTGAGCGTCGTCCCGTCCCGTTAAATAGCTGAGCAGCGCGCCCAATTGTAAATAATTGATCACCACACCGCAAAGAATGCAGACCAAGGAAAGCCAGGGGGTCAGCAACGAAAGCAGCATGGAAAGCAGCGCCGCCGCCACCGTCACAAAACTGGGAATGGCGATCAAGCCCAGCGCCGCGGGCCACGAGAAGCGAAGCTTGCACAGGAAGGTCAGATATACCGTGGTTACGATGGTGGGTACGAGCATAGCAATCAGCTGGCACAGCGCGGCAATCCCGCCCACCGAAGGCGCGATCCGCCCCGCCACATAGTTGATGCCCTGATTCATGGAGCTTGCATCGCTGGCCATGGTAACGCCCGTCAGCGTAGATACCAGTGAAAAGACGGTACCTACAACGCCCCGCATGACCGTCATACCGCATAAAAAGCTGACCAGCAATACCACTCCCGCTACAATCGGGCAGGTGAAGGTATCGTTACGCTCCAACAATTCACGCATAAGTCCAGCGGGAGAGCGAATGCTGCTCATGAAGGAATGGGGCAGCTCGCTAATGGCCGTCAAAAGCGGATTGGCATTGGGGCGCTGCTCCCCGTAGGTATAGGGTTGTTGATAGCCCTGCGGCTCAAAGGGCGTTTGATAGCCCTGTGGACCCGGATAGCCCGGATTGACCGGAGGATACCCTCCCGCTCCCTGTTGAGGATAGCCCTGTTGAGGAAAGCCCTGCTGGGGGAAGCTCTGCTGAGGATAGCCCTGCTGAGGAAAACCTTGCTGATACCCCGTCGGAAAGCCCTGCGGCGGGTACGTCGGCTGCTGCTCGGGATAGCCTTGAGGAGCGGTATAGCCCGCCGCCACAGGCTCGTTACACACCGGGCAAAAAAGTGCGCCGGGGGCAAGGACGCTGCCACATTTTGGACAATTCATGAAAGCCTCCTGAATTCATAAGCTAAAAGTACGGCTTATCATAGCACGCCGCTTTCACTCCGTCAATCCTCCGTCCGCTTCGCAAGAGCGCTACGGGCTGCGGGAATCAGAGAACGATCCAACAGATACAGCCGCATGGTATCCGTTTCCACCACCTGTTCCTCAGGCAGCGTTTGCAGCCAAGCGTGCAGCGTAGTCAGCGGGAAATAGCGTTCATCCCAGAAGGCGGGCTCCGTAGCGATCATTCCCACCTGTAATCTTTCCAATTCGCCAGGGATTTCATCCTCGGTCATGTTCAAAATCGGCACAATCGGATTGGAGAGCAGCAGGTAACCCTTTCCCTGAATGGCATACTGATAGCCTACCCGGGTTAGCAATATCTTCTCATTCTCCGGCACCGCCTCCGCCACAGCCCTCAGCAGATCGTACCGTTCCCGAAACCCGTTGTCCAAAAGGATGCTTTCGCTCTCCATCACGTTCCGGCTGTCCCGATAAAAGCTGGTGGTATAGCCCGTTTGATTGGTGCCCTTCACAAAGCCCAGCACACACAAAAGAGCGCAAAGCCATAGCGGCAGCGCACGCACCCAGCGATCCAGCTTTCCTTTCCCGTCATGGCGCTCAAGCCATGCCCATTTCCGCTTCCGCACAGCGTCGCAAAAGCGGGGCCACCCCTGCGCTACCGCCGCCAGCAAAGCGCAAATCATCACCGCCGCCAGCATAAACCATTGCAGCGTATAGCGCGGCAGCTTCAAAAACGAGCCGGAAAAGCTGTATAGCTTACTATCCAGCAAGCCCGTCATGGGAGCCAGCGTAAGCAAGGTCAACAGCGTTCCGTATAAAAGCCTTGACGCGTTGGCCATGGGCGCATCCTCCGGAGCGGTCAGCCGCACGGCGGCTGGGTCGGTTCCCATTCCTGAGGCTCTGGCTTCAATCAAAATCGTTTGCTCTTGCTTTTTAATTTGAGCCCGCCTGTAAAACAGCCAAACCGCCACTCCCACCAGCGCCGTCACCGCCAGCCAAAAACCCCAAAAGCCTATGGGCGTTGCATAGCTGAGCAGAATATCATCCTTCGCCTGCCAAAAGCTCAGGTGAGTGGTGGTCTCGTCCAGCTTATACTCGATATCCATATACATGGAATACCAAGGCGCAGTGGTATAGGTGGTCATCAGCCGCCAAGGAGACATCTCTCCCCATTTGAAGAAGCACCAAAGGTTGCCCAAATAGGCAGTAACCGTGCCCGCCGCGCCAAAAAGGGCAATGCCCAGCGCGGAAAAGGCGGTGGGCAGCGCCGTACGGTCTCGCCGCATCAACGCCTCGCCCCAACGCCAGAGCACCCAAGCCGCCACCACAAAGGGCAGCACTACAAAGCTGACCACATGAGTGCTCATCACCGTGAAGCATACGCCAAAGCTCAAAAGCAGCTTGCCAATATATGCCTTTGCCTTTCCCAATGGACGAATGCCGTAAAACACCAGCATGCTGATCAAAATACCCACGATGCGCCAGATATCCCGAGGCGCGGCGGCTACGGAATCATATAGATTCGGCACCAGATTCACCAGTACCAAGCCCAGCAGCACGAAAGCCTTACGCTCTTTGCAAAGGATTAGCAGCAGCGCGGCATAGGCTGCCAATGCATAGAAAATCAACATTCCGATTCCCGTAAAGGCGGCTTTATCGTTTGGGTAGCCATAAGCCTGACCGGGAGCGTGAAACAGGCCGTAGCTCATATACAATTCCAGCGATGGAAAATGGCTGTGGCCGCGAAAATGGCCGACGGTTTCTTCTTTTTCCAACAGGTTGCCAATGCTGCGGTCATTGCAGTAGCGCTCAGCCAGCGCCATGTACTCTCCCGCGTCTCCACCCTGAATGGAGTTCATGCTGGACAGAAAGCGCACACAGGGCGGCAATAGCAAAATCATTACGCACAAGGCAAAGCACAGGCAGATCAGGCTGGGCTTATCAAAGCGGCAAAGGCGGCGCACAAACAACCCGCCCCGATGAAGCAGCGCCTTGAGTCTCTTCATTCTGCGAAGGGTCATCCCAAGCAGCAAAAGCAACGAAAGCGCGGGAAGCGCCCCGATATACAAAAGCTTGGGAGCCGTCGGCCACGAAAAGGAGAGCAGCAGCATCCACAGGTACTGTACCAGCGGCGTTGCTGCCACGCCGGTCAGAAAGCAGGCTGCCGGGCTTTCCCGGGCAAACCAGCGCCGAGCCGTAAACAAAGCGCCCAGCGCCAGCGCCTGTATCCCACAGGAAAGCAAGAATATATTTCGCCAGCCGTTGCCAACATCCAGCCACGTCATCAGCCTTTCCTCCCCGCCTGAACCAGCCGCTCCATCTCCGCCATATAATAGCGGTTGATATCCATCTTTTCACTCAGCAGCTTTTGCTGCTTTTCCCGTCCCTTTTGAACCAGCTCCGGGTCGTTCAGCAGTTCCTCCGCCTTCCGGGTCGCCCGCTCGTAGCGGTCCTCCCCGTCGTTAAAATTGTACAGGAGGTGGAAACGCTCGCTTTGCTCCTGCGTGCTTCCGCTTTTAATCACATTCACATACAGCGCGTGGGTTCCCAGCACCACAGCCTCGCTGGCCATGGTCGCCCCCTCGCTATACACCAATTTGGCAAAAGCCAACACATGATGCACCAGCTCGTAGGGGGTCTTGAGCAGGTTCGGCTCCAGCGCCTTGGGAACGTCGCCCTCGGCGCTTACATACACCTTGCCGTATTTCGATAAACGCCTGACCAAATCGATCTTTCCATCGTCGTCCAAGCCTTTTTTGCCGATGTCATGGCTGGCGTTCCATGCCACAAAGCGCACCAGAATATAGTCCTCGTCCGGCAAAAAGCCCGCGTCCCGCAGCACCTGTCGATCCGGCGTAAATACGGAGGGATGGAGATAGAACAGCTCCTTATAGGTGTCCAGCCGCTCCTGCTTTTTGCCCAGCTCCGTTAAAAAAGTGCGTGGGGTAAGTATCTTTGTAGACAGGCGCTTGCATATGCGAAGGCTGAATTTGCTGACCTCCGTATCCTCATAGACCAAATGCGGCTTGCCCGTTACAAAAGCCGCTATGGCCATCATCGGCGAGGCTCGGCCAATGAAAATATCCGGCTGGAAGCGCAGCGCTTCCCAGATAAAGCGAAAGGTAAGACCGATGAACAGCCCCCCTTTTTCCACCACATTGGTGCCCGTGGAACGGGAGCAGCGCACGTAAGGAATATGGAAGCGTTCAAGAAGCATGCTATTGCCGTCCTTCTCCGCAACCAACGTGCGTACGGCGTTACCCATCTTCGTTTCCTGATCAATAATATAGTGAAACTGATGCACCCACGCAGGATGTTGAATACAAATCATGGCTTTCATAGCAAGGCCCTCTCTCGCAGCTTAATCACAGCGGAACAAATCCCGGGTATAAACCTTGTCCGCCACCTCTTCCAGCTCGGCGGTAAAGCGGTTGGCAACGATGACCGTGCATTCCCGTTTAAACTGTTCCAGATCGTTGACTACCTTGCTGCCAAAGAACTCCTCGCCGTCCGGCAGCGTCGGCTCGTAAACAATCAGCGTCGCGCCCTTGGCCTTTAGCCGCTTCATCACGCCCTGTATGCTGGACTGACGGAAGTTGTCCGAGTTTGCCTTCATGGTCAGGCGGTAAATTCCGATGGTCAAATTTTTGGGAGCCATCGCCATGTAGCCGCCTTCGTCCGTATACATGCCGGCTTTTCGTAAAATCTGCTGGGCGATGAAGTCCTTCCGGGTTACGTTGGAATCTACAATCGCCTCGATGATATTTTCCGGCACATCCTGATAGTTCGCCAGCAGCTGCTTGGTGTCCTTAGGCAGACAGTACCCACCATAGCCAAAGGAAGGATTGTTATAATGCTTGCCCACCCGGGGATCCAAGCAAACCCCGTCGATAATTTGCCGCGCGTCCAGATGCCGAAGCTCGGCATAGGTGTCCAGCTCGTTAAAAAAGCAGACGCGGAGTGCCAGATAGGTATTGGCGAAAAGCTTGATGGCCTCCGCCTCGGTGGAGCCTACGTGGAGCACGGGAACCTCTTCGTCGATCGCCCCTTCCTTAAGGAGCCCGCCAAATACCTGCGCCGCTTCCTGCAGTCGTTCGGAAGGCGCGCCTACCACGATACGGCTGGGATGCAGATTGTCGTACAGGGCGCGGCCCTCTCGAAGAAATTCGGGCGAAAACAGCAGATTAGGGTATTGCTCGCTCATGTGGGCGGTAAAGCCCACCGGCACCGTGGATTTAATCACCACCACCGCACGGGGGTTTATCTCGGCCGCCATGTGAATGACCGACTCCACGGAGCTGGTATTAAAATAGTTTTTCACCGGATCGTAATCCGTGGGCGTAGACACAATGACAAAGTCAGCGTCCCGGAAGGCGGCCGCCGCGTCGCAGGTAGCGGTGAGGTTCAGGGGCTGATGGGCCAGATATTCCTTGATTTCTTTGTCCTCCAGCGGAGAAACTCTTTGGTTGATCTGGTCTACGCGGCTTTGCTGAATGTCCGTGGCTACTACCTCATGGCGCATGCTTAACAGCACCGCGTTTGAAAGCCCCACATAGCCGATGCCCGCCACCGCAATTCGTAGCTTCTTTTCCATAAGCCAACCTCCTATGTCCTTTTACTCTTCTGTTTTTTCCGCTTTTTGCCCGCATTCCAGCTTGCGGACGCGGTATTGCACGTCCTCTAAAAGCTTGCGATTATCACTGATGATATCCGCCTGTACCCCGGCGATAAAAATCTGCACGCCAATCATCAGCAAAGCGGCGCAGAGAATTAACGACTGTATGTGGCCGCTGCCGGAGCCTGTGGTGATGGCGAGGATCACAAAGCGAATGCCTAGCAGCAAGCCAGCTCCAAAAAATACGGAGCCGATGATGCCGAAAAAGCGCATCGGCTTATACATGGCGAAGGAGCGCAAAATCACCCCGGTGGAGCGTTTCATATAACGCGCCATGCTGCTAAACAGCCGGGACGGGCGAAGCTCCGGATTGGTCCGTACCGGCACGCTGGTCATGGGCGTGCGATTCCACCCCGCTTGAATAATCGTTTCCAGCGTATAGGTGTAATCGTTGACCACGTTTAGCCGCAGCGCCGCCTCCTTGCTATAGGCGCGGAAACCGCTGGGCGCGTCGGGAATGTCGGAATTAGAAGCCACGCGCACCACCCAGCTGCCCAAATGCTGGAACAGCTTCTTTCGACGGGAAAAATGCTCGGTTTCATCAATGGGACGTTCCCCAATGACGATATCCGCCTGCTCGTCCAGAATCGGGCGCACCAGCTTTTCGATATCGTCGCCGCAGTACTGATCGTCCGCGTCGGTATTGACAATAATGTCAGCCCCCAGATGAAGGCATGCGTCCACGCCTGCCATAAAGCCCCGTGCCAGCCCCTTATTCTGCTTAAAGGAAACGATATGGTTCACGCCCCATTCCCGGGCCACCTTGACCGTATCGTCCCGGGAGCCGTCGTTGACGACGAGCACCTCAATCTGATCGATTCCGTCGATCTGCTTTGGCAGATGATCCAGCGCCACATGGAGCGTATCCGCTTCGTTATAACAGGGGATTTGAATAATCAGCTTCATTGTACTTTCCTTTCTTCCGTAGGGCACAGTCGCTGTGCGCAAAGCCACAAAAGCAGCGGCGCGCACAGATACAGGGGCATGGCGTAACGGAAATAACCGTTCACCGCCGACAATAGACAGCCAGCCAGCGAGAAAAGCGATGGCACCGCCGCAATCAGCAGCCGTCGCCTGCGGCCGCGCAACAAAACCGTAATGGCAAACAGGCAGATCCATCCATACAAACCCGGAGCGATCCAGATACGGTACAGTGGATTTTGCGCCAGCTGATCGGTAAAGCTCTTCAGCGTCTCTGCCCTTGGATTGACGCTGTAATCAAACACCGCCTCCACCTCCGGGGTGGAACGCTTTTGACGGCCAATCAGCAGCGTAGGCTTGATCAGGCTCATATAGCCCGGATACAAATATCCGTAGGTGTTATGGAAGGTAGCGCTCAAGCAGGTGGAGGGATATTTAGCCGCAAGGGAGCGCCATGTCCTAAAAAAAGCTGACTTTTGCGCTTCCGTAGCCCCGTCCTGCCACAATTGCTTTACCGGATCGCTCAGCTCCGGGTTATATACGTCCTTCAACTGATCGATCGGAAGCACCGCGTCAATGGTTTTCGCTTCCTCATGGGTCAGCTCATGGGTGGAGGCCACCCGCGCCGTCTGCTGCAAGGGCAGCGACCAGTTTTCCGTTTCCGGCATAGGCGCAATTCCCAGCCGAGGAATCAGCAGCAGGTGAAGCGACGCATAAACCAAGACAACGGACAGTATCGCTCCAAAGGGCGCAACCCATTGACCGCTGCGATGCCGCGGGCGCTTCAGCGTCCAGCACAGCAGCATAAACAGCGTTAGCAGCGCTAGATAAACGCCGGGATTGCGCAGCAGCGTGCACATCACCCCCGCTAGGCAGAGGCTGATGACATTTGCCGCCCCCAGCCGTTGATCCGGCTGTAACCGTATCAGACGAACCGCGCTTAACGACAGCCACAATACCGCCATTGAGAAATTGGTGTCCTTCCCCATGCAAAAAGCAAACAAGGGAAACACCGGGCAAAGGGCGTAAAAAGCAAAGGAAAGATACCGCAGCCAACGGGGCGCGCCATCCCGCGCCATATCCGCCAGCAATCCTCCCATCAGCCACGCCAGCAGCAACGCCTGCAAGCCGCAATAAAGGAACACTCCTGCGTCCGCGCTATTCAGCGCCACGCCAATCCCGCGAAAAAGATAGACCAGCGCCGTCTGAAAAATCGGATTCGCGTTTCCAAGGGGCTCCACGCCAATGATTTCCATCACCTGCGTAACGCTATCATTGCTTACGGTACCCGGAAAAATATAAATGAGCCAAGGTATCCAGCAGAGAAGCAGCCCGCCGCCCAGCCATAACGATCGCCCTCTCTTTCCTCCGACAGGGCCGCGCTTTGCCAAAGCCGCGCATAATAGCTTCATAACGGCAAAATAAAGAACGGCCCGTCCCACGACGGAGAGAAGCGACAGCGCTTTGTTTCCCGTCACCAGTTCCATGGCGCCCGATAGCAAATAGCTTTTGCCGCAGGTTATCATTACGGCAAAAAAAAGGGACAATAGCCAAAGCGGCGCTCCAAAGAAGGGCTCCGGCAGCTTTAGCCACAGCGCGTAAAGCAGCACAAGCACAGCCGGCAGCACACTCCACTGGATCCAGTCCCAAACGGAAAAGCCTGCGAACATCGCCCATAATTCAATTTGTCCGGGAATCTCCGTCATTGCCGCCGTCAGCGCATAGGCCGAAAAACTGATGAGCCCCAGCAAAAGGGCAATCGGCACCCGGGGAATGGAACGATTTGCTGTCTGCGACAAAACATCAGTCCTTCCAGCGGAAATACGCCTAAAAATTACATCTAATCATAGCGTTTTTTGTCTTGAGTGTCAATTAGGCGCGAAAGCTCTTCACTTGGCTTCGGCAGGCTCCCGCTCCTTCGCAGCCGATTTGTCCTTTCCCCAATCCAACAGGGTATGCCCATTTCGGGCGGCGTTAGGCAAAATCATGCGCACGACCTCCGACGCGCCCGTAGAAAACAGGGAGTGCAGCATGGTACGCACATTCTTACGCATTTCAGGGTCAATTTCGCGGAGCGCTTCCAGCGCTTTCATAGCCGTGTCCCGCCAGTCGTCGCTCAGGTCGGTCACCAGCTCGGCCTGAGACGCGTCCACCACCTGATACAGCGTTTTCACCAGCGTGCGGCGGTCGTTGCCGTCCATGGTAGCCAGCCATGTATGGAGGGTTTCATCGGTGATTTTACCGGTCATGTCCAACCCTTCCAGCTGCACAAAGTCGCCGTTTTCCACCTGCCACGTCATCGCGTCATGCTGTAAAATACCAACGGAATGGGCGCGCACCACTGTATAAACCGGATGATAATTCATCAGCATCCCCACTACGCTGCTTTGGGGAATAAAGCTCTGAATACGATCCTTAACGCGGTTATATTCCTCGCTTTGTAAGAATTCCTCATACATGCCGGGGCCGTCAAAGCTATAGACCGCCTGCAGCCTGCGCTGTACCTCAGGGTTGCAAAAGGCTCCGGAATAAACCGACAGATTCCCGCCCTTGCTATGACCGCATACCGACAGCGGCCGTTCGTCTACGGCCGCGATGCGCTCCAAATAGGTTACCGCTTCCTTTTGCGCGGGTACCACCATATAGGACATGTTAAAATCCTCTTTCCAGCCCGCGATGGTTAAATCGGTGCCGCGAAAGCTGACCGCGCTGCTTCCGTCCTCCATATCATAGGTTGCAGCGCAGAACTGGGTTTCCAGCTCGTCGTCAATATGGTTCACATAATCGTGCATCATCCAGCTTTGGTAGCGCTTCAGCCCAGCGCACACCTCGCTTAAGCGGTAGCGCTTCTGCTGGAACTGATCCAACCGCTGGGGGTCGCAATGCTCCCGAAGGAACGCCCACGCTTCCTTCACGGTCAGCCTTTCGCCGTTATCCATTCCGCCCTCCATGGGCATATAAATCAATTGGGACAAAATCAGGCTATCCAGCGCGTCGAAGGGGCGTTGCTCCAGCGTAAGCTCCCCAACCGCGACGGCATGCTCTTGAATCGTAGCCATAGGCAACCTCCAGCATTCAGGATACCTTTAGTATATCCCATTTGAAGGGATGGACGCAAGCCACCAAAGATCTTGGGCTATGCAAAGCCCAGAAAGTCATGATATAATGAATCATCTGTGCGTCAAGGAGGTATGTGGAAACATGCTGATCGGTGAATTCTGCGAAACTTTTCCGCCGTCGTTGGACGGCGTAGGACGCGTCATGCTCAGCTACTGTCAGATGCTGGATCAGTTGGGACATCGCGCCATTTATATAGCCCCCGAAAACCCGGCCTACTCCGACGATGTTGGTTGCGAAACGATTCTCTATGGTGGAATACGCGTGCCCAACGAACCGTACTATGTAGGGTCGCCCCGGTTTAGCGCTTTTTACCGCAAGGCCATCCGTCCGCTTTCCTTTGACGTTGTCCACGCTCACAGCCCCTTTTTAGCCGGACGCGCGGCTCAACGCATCGCTAAGAAACGAAACATTCCACTGGTTGCTACCTTTCACAGCAAATATTACGACGATTTTTATCGCGCCACAGGCTCCAAAACGTTGGCTAGGCTGGGAATCCGTTATATTCTATCCTTTTACAAAGCCTGCGACGAGGTGTGGGCAGTGAACGAAAAAACCGCCGATGTACTGCGCGGCTATGGCTTTCAAGGAGAAATCATCACCATGCCCAATGGCACGGACTGCGAGGCGCTATCGGAGGACGAATATGCCGACGCTCTCCGTCCCTATGCCCTGCCGAAGGACATACCCATTTTTCTCTTTGTGGGGCAGCAGGATTTTAAAAAGAATACCAAAAGTATTCTGGAAGCCTGCGGACTGCTTAAGAAGCGCGGCATGGATTTTAGGCTGCTGATGGTGGGGGGAGGGCAGGATCTTCGGCGGCTGATGGCCCTTTCACAGACGCTTGGGCTATCGGATCAAGTGATTTTTACCGGCTTCATCAGCGACCGACGCACCACGCTGGCTTTGCATCGACGGGCGGATTTGCTCGTCTTTCCCTCCATTTACGACAACGCGCCGATGGTGGTGCGGGAAGCCGCCGCCATGGGTACCCCCTCCTTGCTGATTGAAAACACCTGCGCCGCCGAAGGCGTTATCCATGGGGAAAACGGTTACCTTTGCCAAAACAGCCCGCAAAGCATTGCAGACGGCATTGCCGCCGCTCTGCCGACCGTACGTCAGGTGGGCGAACGGGCCCGTCAAACCATTCCCATTCCATGGCTGACCATTGTTCAAAACGCCCTTGCCCGCTATACCGACCTTGCCGCAGCCAAGTCGAAAGGAGCCGTCCATGAAACCAGCCGTGCGTAAAGTGCTGAACCTTCTCTTTATCGTCGCCACATTAGCCATCATTATTGCGATCGCTTTCAGCAATAATGAAATGCTCAACGCGTGGGACACGCTATTTACCCTAAATCCTTTCTGGCTGTGCTTAGCAGTGGTCAGCTTGGGCTGTTACGTGCTTTTCGACGCGTTGGGCTACCATTTCTTCCTCATCAAGCAAAAGTGTCCCATCACCCTGCGCCACTCCCTTTACGTATCCTTGATGGGGCTTTATTATGGAAATATCACCCCGGGCGCCAGCGGCGGACAGCCCATGCAGGTATATGCCATGAGCAAGATGAACGTGCCGGTGGGGGTGGGAACCTCCGCCGTCTCCCTTCGCTTGTTCTGCAATCAGCTCATGGTGGTATTGCTCGCGTCCGTTCTGTGGATCTGTAACGCGGACTTCGTGAACGCTCAGCTGGGTGGCGTTCGCTGGGCGATCATCATCGGTTGGGTCATCAACTTTGCCGCCGTGCCGCTGGTGCTACTGGCGGCGCTCCATCGACCGCTGGTGCAGGCCGTCATCCATTTTTTCATCAAAATCGGCGCGAAGCTTCGCTTGGTGAAGGATGTGGACGCAGCCCGCGTCCGCATGGACGCTGTGCTGGATACCTACCATTCCAGCATTTTACGGCTTGGCCGCCACCCCAAGCAAATCCTGATTCAGCTTCTGCTAGCCGGGTTAAGCATGCTGGGGCTGATGGGCGTGACCGTATTTCTCTACAGCGCCTTCGGTCAAAGCGGCGTACCGTGGTATCGCACGCTGACCGTCTCCTTCCTGCTGTTCTTGAGCGCTAGCTATACGCCCTTGCCCGGCGCAAGCGGCGCGCAGGAGGGCGGCTTTCTGGTCTACTATCGCGGCCTATTCACCGAAGGCACCATCGGCTTGGCGCTGCTGGTTTGGCGCTTTATCACCTATTATTCTTTTTTGCTGCTGGGGGCCTTCGTCACCATCTTACACAACCTTCGCTCCTCTCGAAAGAAGCGCGTATCTCCCGGGGCGGAAAACTGACAACACGTACTTTTCACTTATCCATCATCAAACGCGCATGCGATGCGGTTATACTCTGACTGTATAAAATACAAGAAAGGGATGTAACCCATGAAATACAAACGATTTGCCCTCATTCTTGCCCTTGCCCTCTGCTTATGGATTCCTTCCGCTTTCGCCCAGACGTATACGGCCGGTAGCTATTTTACCGTTACCTATGACAGCGATGTTTATACCTTGGACGATGTTACCTATGAAAGCGAGAATACCTCGGATGATTCCCACTGGTTTTTCATTCTATACAACGATGAAATCATGTTCGACGTCAGCATGGTGAAGCTGGAGGAATACGAAAGCCTAAGCCTGACGACAGCCGACGATACGGCGAAGCAAAGCTATATCGACGACACACTGGATTATTACAGCGACGAAAACGCGACGCTCCTGACCTCTTTGGCAGCAGGCACGAAAAGCATTCCGTTCTATGTATATTCCTTCCAAAACGAGGACGGCCCCTACCTCATGGCAGAGACCGTGCAAAAGGGATATGCCATCGATTTTATGGCGTACTACAACGATGCGTCCGTCCCTGTAGACGATGCGCTAGCCAAAGAGCTTTCCACCCTTCTTGGCACCTTTGAGCCGGTCATGTGATTGAGTGTCAAAAAGGCGCTTCGCGCATTTTCGCCAGTTACGGGTAGTGTTTGCAGCTATGCCGCAAACTGCCCGCCCGACCGGCGTAGCCGGTCGATACGAATGCAGTCGGGGGTGCCTGCGGGCTCCCCCAACGTCCCCTCATGGAGTGTCAGTCTCTGCCGGTCATGTGACAGAGTGTCAAAAAGTGCTTCGCGCTTTTTCGCCAGTTACGGGTAGTGTTTGCGGCTATGCCGCAAACTGCCCGTCAGACCGGCATAGCCGGTCGATACGAATGCAGTCGGGGGAGCTAGCAGGCATCCCCGACGCCCCCTTTGGGGGGTGATAGTCTCAAGGGGCTGTTGCACAAGCGAATGATAAAAAATCATGCTTGTTCAACAGCCTTTTTTTATTTTTCGAGGGGCACATCCTTCACCATCTGGCGATAACCCAGCACGTGATAGCCCAGTCTGCCGTAAAGCTTCTCTGCCTCCTCGTTATCCGGCTCCACCTCCAGCCGAAAGCGTCCGCAGTGGGGGTATGCCTCCTCGATAAATTGCAAAAGCCGGGTGCCAATCCCCTGCCCCTGAAACTCCGGCTTTATATATATCTCTTCCACCCAAACAGCCTGCCCGCCCACCTCTTGGGAAAAGGTTTTAGCCAGCAACGCATAGCCCATCACCTCGCCCATATCGCTGATGGGCAAGTAACCGTCCGCATAAACATCGGAGCGAATCACCTCGTCAAAGGCTCGCGTTAAATAGCAATCGGGTACCGGGTGCAGCACTGCCGGAGAATGATAAAACGTCCACGCCATTTGCAAATAGGCGTCACGATCCTTTTCCTCCATTCGCCTGATGAACATAATCACTTCTCCCTTTCTTCATTTATCCGCTCCATCCAAAGAGCAGAATCTTTATTATACCCAAAGGTCGGCTGGAAGTAAACCTCCTTGCTTTTGATCCGGGAATAGCGTATCATAAACGGCAGCACAACGAAGGAGGAGCCCGCAGATGAGCGCCGTACCCAACATAACAGGCCGGAAAGCCACCTTTCGCTTGGACCAGTATCCCGCGGTTGAGGAGCTAGCCCATGCGCTGGGTACGGAGCTACGGCTTCACATCATGCAGCTGGTGGGCGAACGCCCCCTAAGCGTCGCAGAGCTGGCGGAAAAGCTAGGCGTGCCCGTATCCACCTGCTCGCTTAACGTGCAGGTGCTGGAAAGCGCAAAGCTTTTGCGCTGCGAACGCTTACCCGGTCAACGCGGAACCGCAAAAATCTGTTCACGTCGGCTGGATCAGGTCACCTTCGATTTACGGCTTCCCTCCGAAATGAAAAAAGAGGTGCAAGCCCTTGAAATCCCCGTGGGCTGTTACAGCAGCGTTGGTGAAATCACCGCCACCTGCGGCATGACAGATCACGTGAGCCTGAATAAGTACTTTGACAACCCCGCCTGCTTTCTGCACCCCTACCATTTTACAGCCGGGCTGATCTGGATGCATTCCGGGTATGTGGAGTATACCATTCCTCCCTTTGAAAACCTGCCAGAGCTGCGGGAGCTGGAAATTACCTTTGAAGCCTGCGCCGAGGCTCCCTCCTACTGCAACGATTGGCCATCGGATATTTATGTGGAGGTAAACGGCTGCGAGCTGGGCGTCTGGCGCTGCCCGGGAGATTACGGCGGTCGGCGCGGATTGCTGAATCCCGATTGGTGGTCGGATCTGGACACTCAATACGGCGAGCTGAAAAGCTGGCGGGTGCTGCAAGGCTGCACCAAGCTAAACGGCGAATACCTATCCTCCGTTCGTTTGGAGGATTTGCATTTAGACAGTCCTGCGGGGGTAAGCATTCGTCTGGGCGTGCATGCCGACGCAAAATGCGTTGGCGGAATGAACCTCTTTGGCGCTTCCTTTGGCGACCATCCCCAAGGAATCGTTGTGCGCTCCTATTATGAGCCTATAGGCGATAAAGCTTCGGTCGACTGAGCGAGCCTCCTTCCCTTTTTCACGGCAAAAAGAAAGTGCCACACAAAATGATGGGTGATTTCCAAAAGTGATTTCACAGGGAAGTTATTTAAAGAATTAACCATAATGAATCGGCTTTACTGATAGCGAAACTGATTCCATAAAAATTATGCTTGCATTTTCTATAAATGTTTGTTATAATAGTGAAGTTGATTTTGAGCAGTGCTTAAAATCACGTGGGCTCGTAGCTCAGCTGGATAGAGTGTTTGACTACGAATCAAAAGGTCGTGGGTTCGAATCCCGCCGGGCTCACCATGAAGCAATCTTCGGATTGCTTCTTTTTTTGTGGTTTTTGGGGCAATTTTTGACTTGTATGGTTGATGATGCGACCGTATATTGCATGAATTTTCGCTTTTTGACGCAAGACTGATTCGCACATGGTGACGTCCGCTCCCTTCGAATTGGGTGAAAAAAAGGGTCAAAATACGCTTTTTCACCGATTATCACGCCCTATTACAGGGCGTCGGGGTTCAAACGGGGTTCAAAAAGGGGTCAGACTCCGTGCCCCGAATCGACCATAAATGGCGGGTTTGAGGACATGGCAGTCGATTCGCTTGTTGAAATTTGCCGACTCATAAAGGCTGCCAGCCTCAGCGCGTCCTTTTCCTCCCGCTCCTGAGAAAGTTTTGCGTAGACGGACATGATCATCGTGTGGTCCGCATGACCCATCCATGCTTGCAGCGTCTTGACCGGAATGCCTGCTTCGTAAGCCTGCATGCAGAAGTCCACGCGGAAATCGTGGCAGCGGATGTTGACTTCCTTCCAAGGCGGCAACTCTTTTCCTTCAGCAAGCAACGCCTTGTGAGCTTTCGTCTTGCCGTACCAACCTTTCTGGCATCCATTGACCGTCGTTTCCAGATAAGCTAGGTAGGAGTCGTACTTCCGCTTGAAGGCAGTCTCCATCATCAAGCCGCCATCCTCCTTCGTGCAGAGCAGGCCAGGATGCCCTCTCAGCGCTTCGGCAAGAGGTTCGACAAGCGGAATCTTTCGCCGTGCAGCACAGGTCTTGCCTGCGGTAACAACAGGCTGGTTTCCACTCGGGAACGAAAGCGCTTCGCGAACGGTCAATGTTCTGGCCTCGAAGTCCACATCACGATCCACATTGATGGATAGTGCCTCGCCTCTGCGGAGACCTGCAAACATCATGGTCATCGCCATCAAGCCGAAGTCGTGTCCTTTGTAGGTCGCAGCGACCAATTCACGCTCCCACGGAGCCAGCGCACGATGTCCCTCGCACTTTTTTGTCTTGGGGCGCTTCACGCCATCCATCGGATTGCGCAGAATCGCGCCATCTGATACGGCTGTTCGGAACACACCGCGCAGGGTGGTCATGAACTTGCTCACATACGATGTCGAATAGGAGGACATCGTGTTGCACAACGCTTGAAGATCAGTAGCGGTGATATCTTTGATCATGGCTTTGCCGACATTTTCCGCTGCATAGGTCATCATGTTGAAATATTGCTTCTACTGTGCAGAACCGCAATCAATTCGGTATACACCAACCCATTGCTGGCTGTAGTCAAGGAATGTGGTGTTCTCCGTGCTGTGGTTGAAACCAAGATGCTCTTGCTTGATCCATTCATCGCGCTTGCGGAGCGCCTCAGCCTGCGTTTTGCCGTAGAACTGTTTTCCTTGGTACTTGCAGCGGAATCGGTTATCTTCTCGCTACATCAATTTTTGTCGGGGCATATTTATTCCTCCTAAAAATGCCCCATGCTATATCAAAAGATTCAGTTATCAAGGTGCAGGCCCCTGTCAAGGGGTCCATGCTGATGATAGCAGTCTTTTGTACATGCGGCAATAGTCATTCAGGTTTATGGGCGTTTATTTACACATCATGAATCAAGCAGCGTGTTCTAAGCATTGCCGGTCGATCCAGCGCTGCAGTCCTTCACGATTGACCAGGATTCTGTTGCCGATACGGAAAGCAGGAAATCCTTCTTGCTTGACAAGATCATAAGCCGTTTTGCGAGAAATGTTCAGCTCGGTCATCATGGCTTCGACTGTCATGGTCATCGGTGGAAACATGGGGATCGGCTGTTTGCAGGCGGTTGGCTCTTCCTGCGGTGTGGATAAGATCGGGTTCGGAAGCGCTCTTTTGAACATCATATCAACTCCTTCTTGGGTCGTTTGGTAAATGCGAAGTTTGCCTGACAACGAAGTGCCGACAACCAACGCAAAACATTTGATTTGATAAATCCGGCTCGGAAAGTAGGTTCTTATTTATTATTGGATCTTTTTGAAAAGTTGGTTGCTTTGGTTGTCAGTGAGCACATGAGCAGAGCAAAAGCCTGACAGGACAACACTTTGCAAGCATGAAGTCTGACAACCAAGTCGACAACCTACCGGCAACCAACTAGGCAACGAAACGTGTTTTTTTGCGTGCGAGCAATGTTTGCCACACGTTTCGGCTTACGCATCGCATCACGACGCTAAATCACGAACTTCGTTGTCGACCGTTGGTTGTCGGGGAATCGCAAACCATTCCGCAGGCATTCCCATTTCGTGGGCTTCCTCGTCAGGAATCGGCCATTCCTGTTGCTCCACATGAATATCAGATTCGGGAAGCCTTAATGGTGTGTCCGCGTCGAGGTCTTTTTCTACGACCCTTTCCCAGCCCTTTTGCCTGCCATATCGAATGCCGAAATTGCGTGGGTTGCTGAATGCCTTCCATTCGTCCCGAAGCGAATTGCGCATGATGTCGCCGATTTCGCGCAGCTCCCAGCGTTTCGGCTCGTCAAAACGATGCAGCGCTTCTTCAAACAGCTGGCGCGTGCAAACCTTGTCGCCGTCGTAACGCTCGAGATACTCAATAATTTTTCCGGCTTTCTCGTCTTCGGGCATGCAGTCGCGCTGCACGTTCAGGAGCTGATCGCGGATTGCCTTATCGAATTTCATGCTGTACTTGCCGCTGTGATAGATTGCCATCGCCTCTGCCCAAACTTGCAGGATGTAAGCACGGGATGCGGCCTCGTCGTCCAGAATGTGAACCTCGGGCGGCTCGACCTCCGTCATCACAGGCAAGAAGCGACGATTGCCTGCACGATCCAGTGGCAAAAAATCCATCGAATTGGACGTGCCACCAAACACGCATTGGCGCGGTCTGTCCTTCGGTTGCGCCTCGTAAGGAGTACGATAGGTGTCCTTCTGCCGAGAGAAGAACGAGCGGCTTTCCTCAACGCTCTTGGCGTTGTTGGTGGCGAGCATTTCGCTCATTTCGATGATCCAATGCCCCTGCAAGCGCTGGAACACCTTGTCGTCATCCAATCGCCGGATGTCATCGCTGAACCAGTCGTCGTTGATCGCCAAAAAGCGGAAGAAGGTCGATTTGCCAATGCCTTGACCGCCGACCAAGCAAAGAATTTCCTCATACTTGCAGCCTGGCTTGAACACGCGCAGAATCGCGCCCAGCAGAAAATGCAAGAGCATGGCCTCGGTGTAATCATCCTCGGCAGCGCCGAGAAAGTGCCGAAGACAGCTACGGATGCGAGGCGTACCATCCCAGACGAGCCCCTCTAACACTTCACGAATTGGATGAAAACGATAGTCGCTGGCAACCACCTTGAGCGCACGATCCAGCTTTTTGTCACTGCCCAGTCCATAATATTTTTCGATGTAGAGGATCAAGTAGTTCATGTCGAGATCGTCAAAGGTACGTTGTCAAATATGCTCATAGATTCTCCTTTCTCAAAAAAAGGTAAAAGAAAGGACTGCGGATGCCAAAGCATGCTCGCAGCCCATGAGGGGGATGGATCGTCGTTATGCGGAATCATCGGGATCGTGTCGGTCGTTAGGACGCGGACGATCGCGGGGGCGGTTTGAGCTGCGTATCATAAGAGTCCTCTCTTTCGTTGATGATGAAGGGCAATAAAAAAGACAGTCTGCATCAGACTGCCACAGGCTGTCGAAAAACTCCCTTAAGAGGGTGTCGGGGGAGCCCGCAGGCTACCCTGACTAAATTCGCATCGACCGGCTTTGCCGGTCGGGCGGGCAGTTTGCGGCAAAGCCGCAAGCATTACCCGTAACTGGCGAAAAAGCGCGTAGCGCTTTTTTGACACGCTGAGACAGTCTGCATCAGACTGCCTTATGGGGAATATATTGGTTTGAGGGACCGAATCAGGAGCAATGCTCACGGTCTACCTTTGACACCATACAGTATAACATCTTTTTGTGTCAACCGCTGTCTCTTGCTGTCTCTTGTTGTCTCTTTTTCGCAATGACCTTCGAGGAAAGCTGTTCTACCATCTCCGACAGCTTACATTATATCACTGATCAAATGTTTGATCTCGTCTCAGAATTTAACTTTTTTTGGCTCAATGAAGGCTACCTACCCGAAGGAGCAAACCATTTCTCGTGCTATCCAACCGCAATCGATTCTGTTTCTTGCGCATCCCAGACGAATATGCTAAAATGGTTTTGGATAACATATGATCCGTATCAATCAGTTTAAGGCAAATACAGCTAATATATAATCCATTGAGGTGATTATATGGGATTCGTCTGGGAAACACCGGAGGAGATCAATCAAGCTTTGGCAAAGCGACTGGTTCGCATTCGCAAACGGCAGTGTCTCTCACAGCAGCAGTTGAGTGAAAAAAGCAACGTGAGCTTTGGAAGTATCAAGCGTTTCGAAACAAGCGGACAGATTTCACTGCTGTCATTGACGAAGCTCTGCGTCGCTTTGGACTGCGTGAACGAGATCAAGAATCTGTTCACCGATGTTGCGTACAACAGCATCGAGGAGGTTTTCCGTGAAAGAACGTAAGTTGGAAGTGTTTATGGAAGATCGACACGTTGGGACGTTGGCGGCAACCGACGATCATCGTGTCGCCTTTGCCTACTCCGATGCCTGGCTCGAGAACGGCTTTGCCATCAGTCCATTTTCTCTGCCGGTGGAGCGAAAAGTGTTCGTCCCATCGGGACAGGCTTTTCATGGCATGTGGGGTGTATTTGACGACAGTTTGCCGGACGCTTGGGGTCAACTGCTGGTTGACCGTATGCTCAAAAGCCGCGGGCTGGATTACGCCACCCCTTTGGAGCGCCTAGCAATCGTAGGCAACAGCGGCATGGGCGCACTTCGCTATCATCCCGCATGGGAGGCGCATCAGGAAGCAGAACCAAGTGATCTGGATGAACTTTCCGCGCAATGTCAAGCATTGCTGAGCCATGCGGATGTTTCCGATTTAGACGATCTTTTTCAGATGGGCGGAAGCTCCGGCGGTGCTCGTCCGAAGATCATGACCGATTCATGGGTCATCAAATTTCCTGCGTCAGGCGACATGGTGGATGTGGGATTGATGGAAAAAGAATACATGGATTGCGCCGCGGCGTGCGGGATTATCGTTCCCGAAACGAAGCTCCTTCCTTCCAAGAAATGCAGCGGATATTTCGCTTGCCGTCGGTTTGATCGTGAAGAAGCGGAAGGACGCATAACTGCGCGTCCTATGCTGACAGCAGCCGCCATTTTGGAGACAGACTGGCGCACGGTCGCGATGGACTATCATACCCTCATGAAGCTGACGCGCATCCTATCCCGAAGCAACGAAGCGGATCTCCGGCAGATGTACCGCGTGATGTGCTTCAATGTGTTCACGCACAACCGAGACGATCACGCGAAGAATTTCAGCTGGATTTATGATCCCCAGCTGGATTGCTGGCATCCGTCGCCTGCCTACGATCTCACATGGAGCACTACTTATTTTGGCGAGCATACCACGACCGTTGACGGTAACGGCAAAGACCCCGGGATGAACGAGCTGCTTGCCGTGGGGAAAGTAGCGGGAGTTGCCCCCAAAGACTGCCGACGGATGGCGGACGAAGTCAAAGAGACGGCAGGTTATCTGGCTGAAAAGTATCAAGGGATGCGTTCATAAGGATTTTCGGTTCTGCTTGTGATAGAGCGGACTACGGTTCTTCTTTGCATGGCATTCTCACTTTCTACATGATTTCAAAATAGGTAGCCTATTTCGGGCTGCCGTTTGGTTGGTACTTTTATCGACTCATTTACAGGCAACAAAAATGGGAGGAAGATTTGCTTCCACCCATTTCCAGCTTATAGTATAGCACAAGAAAATTTCTCTTTTTGCTGCACTTTGGTGTGCACAAGTGCATATAAGTGCATTCATATGGCCAATTTTCGTTGATCATCAGTCGCAGATGCCGTATCATTGCAAAAGAGCCTTGAAGAAAGGATGATGCCGAATGCCACTAAAGTACGCTGAAGCCCGTAAGTTTCTGGGACAGGTCCAAGAACTTCATAGCAGAATTGACAGAAGCCTGCACCGGTTTGAGCTCATGGCAGAGCATACAGACAAAATGCGCCGCATGGTCGCCGGAATCGGGATTGAGTATGATTCAAAAAGCTCGCTCGAAAAGTACTCTAATGAGCTGATGCAACGCAACGATTTACTGTGCGATCAGCTACGTGAAGCGACAAGAGAAATCGAAGAAACGATTCTTGCTGCAACAAGCGGGAGTGTTGCTGAGATGTTGGAAGAACGTTATCTCTGCTGCCGCTTGATGGAGGAAATTGAAAAGCATTGTCACTGGAGCAGACGATGGGTCATTCGACTCCACATGCAGGGCTTGGAGGCAGTGCAAAACTATTTGGCAACAAGGAAACAAGATACTAGTGCAACTTGAGACATACCATGTTGCCTGCTATTCTTCTTCGGTGTGAATGGTCAACCCTTCAAAAAAGGCATCGAAGGTACAACCGTAGACTTCTTTCAACGCTAGCACCACGCTGATTCGGATGTTGAGCTCACCCGATTCATATTTTTCATAAGTGGTACGGCCAATATCGCACCCCAGCATTTGCAGCTTGACACACAGCTTCTCCTGTGACAGCTTGTGTGACAAGCGCATTTTTTTGAGATTTGCACCCATCCAGCGATCACGACGCAGCTTCTGCTCCATTAGCCCACCACCCTTTCCATAAAATTGACCAGTATTGGTTGCAACTGGCTTCATTTTTGCTATGCTGGGCAAAATGATTGACCGTTATACTGGTCGAACAATGCAGAGCAATGAGGTGTTATCATGGAAGTAGATTGGCGAGACGTTGGCAGGCGCATTCGCCAGGCCCGAAAGAAACTTGATTGGACACAAGAATTGCTTGCTGAAAAGGCGGATAGTTCCACTTCATTTCTTGGGCATATCGAACGTGGAACGCACCAAGCCAGTGCAGATACACTGTATCGCCTTTGCCAACAGCTTCGAATTTCAATGGATTCTCTTTTTCCCACACAAGAAAACAGCTCCAATCCTTCTCTTGGAAAGTCAGAAAGAGAAAAGGCTTTGGAACTGTTGAAGTATGCGATTGAAATAGCGACAAATGATGAAATGACTCATTAGGCATGGAAATCAACCTTGCAACCACGACGAAACTCTTGGATCCACTACGTCACATCACCAGTTGATTGGTCTTGCGCAGCGCCTTGGCGGGAATGGCTTCCTTGAGCTTGAGCAGAATGTTCATGGGCCGCTCGCCTGTGTGGCTGACATACGCCGCTTCGCCAAAGAACGTATACGGGCTGGCTCCGTAGCCCTTCTCCTGCTTGTATTCACGAACGAACAGCAAGATGCGCGTGCCCATTTCCGCATGGTGGATGTAACGCCGACCTGTGGCGCTGTCCGCCGACGTGGTGGACTGGCTCTGCCAATGAAACAGCGTGGAGCTGACGGAATAATCGTTGTACATGGTCGTGGGCGAATAATCCTTGTCGGCCTTGTTCAGCGTCACGAAGAACACGTCCGTCTTTTGCTCCGGCAGCCATTTCACGCCTTCACGAACGGTGGACGGCTTCATGAAATCCAGCGCCACCAAGGCTTGATCGCGGGTGTAGGTGCAATGCACATCCAGCGGACACGCCCCGCCCAACGGTATGACAGCGTCCGCTCCGCATTGAATGAGTTTGCAGATAGCCTTTCTACCGACGAAAAGCTATTGATTCTTGCGAACCTGATGCTCCATGTGAACGAGTGAACAAGAGAGGAGGAAATACGATGATTTATTTGGACAATGCTGCTACCACCGGTCAGAAGCCCGAAGGAGTTATTGACGCTGTTACAGAAGCCATGCGATCACTTTCGGTCAATGCTGGTCGTGGAAGCTATGCAGCCGCACGGAAAGCCGTCCAGATCATAGAAGAATGTAAAAGCAATCTGTTTGAAATCGGAAGAATGAATGCGGGGTATCATGTGTATTTCGCTCCTAGCGCCACCATTGCACTCAATCAGATCATTCTGGGGGAAGAATTTGACTGCTACTCCAATATCTATGTTACTCCCTTTGAACATAATGCTGTCATGCGCCCGCTTAACGCAGTATGCACCAAGACAAATGCGAAGCTACGTGCGTTACATTTCAATCGAGAGGATTGGTCTCTTGACACGGCTGATGCTGAGGCAGCCTTTCTAGCCTATCCGCCGAAGTATGTCTTTCTCTCGATGGTGAGCAATACCACTGGCTATGTATTGCCTGTCAAGGAGATCGTGGACATGGCGCATACGTATGGAGCAAAGGTCATCGTGGATTGTGCACAGGCCTTTGGCGCAGTGAATGCTGATCTTTCTGCGATTGGTGCTGATGCTTATGTATTTGCCAGCCACAAAACGCTTTATGGCCCTTATGGCATTGCCGGTTTCATCGTGAAAGATACCTTCTCGGTCAGCCCTGGTCTGTTCGGCGGAACGGGTTCGGATTCACTCAATTTGGTGATGCCATCTGCTAATGCAGGAGGCCTTGAACCCGGAAGCGCCAATATTCCCGCCATCTGCGGATTGAACGAAGCTGTCAAATGGCTTCAAAGAACCGGTGTACAGGCCATTCAAGCGCACGAAAGCGGGCTCGTAGGCAGATTGGTCGAGGGCTTGCAGCGCATGGAAAAGCTCCATCTGTATGTCCCCCCAACGGATCGACACAGCGGCATCGTAGCTTTTACCGTCGATGGGTATCAAAGTCATGATGTCGGCGAGATCCTCGATGATGAATTTGACATTGCTGTACGAACCGGCTATCAATGCGCTCCACTCGTACACGATTGGCTGGGTTCGAAGCCCTATGGCGGTATCGTCAGAGCTTCTGTAAGCTACTTCAATACAAAGGATGATATGGACTGTTTGATCGAAGCACTTAAGACATTATGAGAGGGTGAATTACGGTGACAGCTTCCTATGCGAATCCGTTTGTGGACTATCTGAACTCTTTGCACAACGGAAATGCTGCCAATCAAAATGCGATCGGTGAGATGCAGATCTCGTCGCCTTTTTTCGATGACACGCAGGTCAAGCGGCCTTTGGTCAGCTTCCTTCAAGCCAAGGTCGAGAAGGGAGATTTCATCATTCTGACCGGTCATGCGGGGGACGGCAAAACGACACTGCTTGCGCAGGTGCTTGATGCAATAGGCTCGAAGCAGCAGCGTCTGCTGCCTTTTGCGGATATTGATTGTGGCTGTCAGCAAGTTCACTATGTCAAGGATTTCAGCGAGTTGACAAAGGTTGAGCAGGATTCCGAACTGCAGAGCTGCTTTTCTCGCCGCAATGCTTCGATACTGATTGCTAACACAGGCCCGCTTTTGAGCGCTTTCAATAGGCTCGATAGTAATGGTCATGAGGCGGACCTACTGGATCTGATGGATCTCCCCTGCGGTGGTTATCTTAGCGTGGAGGAGAACGGCAGGGCATTCGTGCTGAACATCGCCCGTGTAGACAATACAGACTTTATCAAACCCTACTTGCAGAACCTCGTTGCCACGCCGCATTGGTCTGCTTGCGCAGCATGTCCGAGTGCCGAAAGATGCCCGATCTACTTCAATCGAAATATGCTCATTGAAAAAATCGATCGGGCCTCGGGCTTTATTGAGAAGGCATACATCTGGTTGCAAGAATACGATCATCGTGCCACCATTCGTCAGATCACTGCACACTTGACCTATGCCATGACAGGGGGACTTCATTGTAATAGTGTAGCTTCGCATTGTGCGGACAGTTGGCGATACCGTTACCTTTTTTCAAATCTGTTCTTTGGCTGTGAAGGAAACGACTTCAGAGAGGGTGCAAAGCAGATCCATGGTATTCGACTCGTTACGGAGGCAAAATTCGACATCCGCCCAACCTGTGTGGACTATGAGCTGTTTAACAAGAATCAATATGAGGCGTTCTATCCTGCCCCTTTAGCTGGGGTTTTTGATGAAGCCTTCAATCAGCATAGGCACCGTGATACCGGTATCGTTCAAACGATACTGAAGCGTGCTTATCTTTTCTTTGGGCAAAACACGAATGAAGTGGATCAAGCGCAGGAAAAAGAAACATTTTCAGAATGGTTTGACCTGTATTTGCGGATCCGTAACAAGGGTGAAAAGCCCAAAGATTCGTTTAAAAAATCGATCTGCAGCGCGATTAACACTTTGTTTGTGGGGGAGACGCTCGGAGAATTCTCCGATCATATCGATTTGACATTGCGGCGAAATAATGAGCAAACAAGTAATGTGCAACTATTGTCCGGGCGAATCGCGATCGACAATATTGCCCTCAAGTGTGAACCCTATGACACCGTCTCGGGACAAAAGCAATATCATCTCGTTTTCTGTACCGGTAAAATGAAATACCGAATCTCTTTGCCATTACTGAATTACTTCTGCGAGATCTATCACGGCATCATCATCACAGATATTGATCCCATGCTGAGCAACGGTATTGATAGCCTCAAAGCGCAGCTGCTTTCAAACGATCAAACTACGGTTGATGAGAACGAAGTGCCACTTGTATTTCTATCCGGTAACAGATGGGTCAAACGAAAGCTCATCATCGGCGAGCATAGCATTGATCATGATTGAGGAAGGAGATGCAGTAGCGTGTTTCCACCAAACGCTGACATAGGCCGAAAAGAGGATAACCTAGGCATCGCACTCTTAGGAAATCGTATTTACTGTGATCAGACACTCGTAGAATACCTTATTGAGTTTCTACTTGTATTTACGAGCGCAAAAAATGCAGACGGCGATGGCAGACTTCGCTTTCATTCTGCTTCAGAGATCTCTATCAACAGGATGACCTATCACGTTGCACCGAACACCGCTTTGCGTCGTTTCATTTTCTACAACAATAGTAAGCAGGAAAGCCGCTCAACAATCGATACAAAAGCGAATGCAGAACTATGGAAGTGCCTGCGCGATACGACACAGAACGGTGAAGAGGACATTGACTTGATCCACGATCTGCTACATAGCTATGCTATTGTTACCAGAAATCGCGGATGGTACGCACAAGCACTTCTCCCCGTTGCGCCCGAGTTGCTCTTGACAGACCTGCAGGGGATCAAGAAACGTCAAAAAGCAGATTGGCCATTATTTGATCCGCAAGTGGACAACGGATTTGATTTTGATAAGCACAATTTTCTTGCTCGAGGAGGACAAGTCCTTTATCTTCATCTGCTCCAAGGGCTGCTGCATTCGGACGAGCAAGAGAAAGATGATCGGGAAGTGATTGAGAAGCTGCTTCGAAATATGCTACGTTGCTCGGGCGGAGAGGTTGGACTTCTCGCAAATTTTGTTCAAAACGAATGGGAATATCATCGGGAAGATGTAGATTTTAGGCTACGTGCATTTAACATGGGGTATATTCAAGATGCTTTTGACATCCGTTCGGCTCGGTTTGTTCAAGAGATTCGCTGCTTCCTGAGCTGTGATATCCATCCGATCGCGAGAATTGAACTGCTTTCTCAGGGGCTGATATTGGCGTTGCTCCGAGCGATTCAGATCGTTGCTGCACACAAGATCGATCCTTCAGGGAGAGAGCCTCTTTGGGTCATGGATATGAGCGAGATGGGCGGCACATCAAATATTGCAAAGCTGGCTGCTGCAAGCTACGCGACAGCCTATGATTCCTTTCTTTCGGCCATGTCGATTCTATTCGATGAGCGTTCATTCGATGGTGATAAACGATTTGAGATGCTGCAAAAGAGCAAGCAGAACACCGCAGATGTCTTCAAAAACCTTGGGAAAGAAATGAAGCTGGTCATTCCCCCGCGAGGTGGACACGAAAGATTCTCCCTGTCTGAGGCACTTGCACGGTACCTTGTTCTTGCCATCGTAAAGCCCGGCAGAAAGATCACGCTCGATACCTTTCTTGACCGTTTGTATGATCATTACCGAATCATCATCGCACCTGCACAGTACCGAAGAGCCATTGCTGACGGGAGCTGGAAAGACAGTGAAAACATGGCCGACTATTTCGAGATCAATGCGCGCTGTTTCCAGGACTTCTTGAAGCAGTGTGGCTTCGTTCGAGATCTTTCCGATGCAACAGCAATTGTTGAAAACCCATATAAGGAGGTAACACTCGAATGAAGCAGCTGGCAGATTATATCTTCAAAGATATTGTTCACAGCCTCCGGCGTAATAGCGATAAACAAGTGATTCGCGTGGATGGCTTCGAAAATCTCGGGTTGTACCTTCGTTTGTGCAGGAAGACTCAAGAGTTGTGCGCAAAGCAAGGCTATTCCTTGATCGCGAAGCTGAGCTGCAACAAATTTGAGCAGTTTGTTGCAGCCGGGAAATGGCCTGCCGAAGTATCCGCAATGCGCATGAACGATTGGGTGGATGAAGAGGATCATATGACGAGCTATCGGAACATGCTGCCCGATAGCGGGAAGCGGCTGGTCGTTTTACTGCTCGGTACAGATATGGTGGATGACAAAGGCGGCCTCAATGACTTTTTCGCCATTACACCTAACAAGATTGATGTGGAGATCGGAAATAAGTTTTCCAAGCTCATCAGCCAAGAACTACATGATGCCTTTGACAATGCGCAGATTGACGATGTGGTGGACCGTTTCTTTGGGGATCTGTTTTCTTGTACACCCAAAAACCTTTCGCAGGTCAGCGATATTCTTGACGGCTGGCTCAATGAGACGCCCACAGTAAAAGAAGCCATGGTGGATTTGTTCACCATGCTACCCCAATGGAATATTCCCATGATACAAGATGCAGCAGAGAAACTTACGCCTGTAAAGTTCATCTCTGCTCGCGGAAAGAGCAGTCTGGTACTGAAAGCTAGTAACTTTATTCGCGGAAAAACGTATGCGAGGATCACCAAATCCACGATAGCAAATATGAAAAAGAAGTTTGAACAGTACCGTGGTGAGGATGGTAAGCAGCCGGGAAAATACTATATGGAGTATCCTACCGGGCAAAAAATTACTTCTCTTGCCCAGCTTGAAGCAGCTGCAATATCTTATGTCATGGGCGACCATAGCGAAGATTTATGTGACACGCTCATTCATACAGATTTTTCGATTCTTGATGACGTCCTGAACATCAAGTTGACCACGAAAAAGTCGACAGACAAGATCATCAAGGTCGAAGGAATGCCGCTATCAGTCTTTCTGATGGCATTTCTAAGCGCGCTTGATGACAACGAGATGGGAATCGATGCCGTTAGGTTCAACTGGCAGCAGGCTAGGCTTTGTGGCATTCCTTCTAATGTGGAAGTTGCCGACGCATCCGAAAAAGACGCCCTTCTGCTTGACTCGTGGAATGCGATCACTCGCTTCACAGGCGGCATCGGCGAATACATCTCCCAAGAAAACTGGCAAGGGCACGATGGCGAGCCTATTTCGCTCTGTATGGAGCCGTCCGATTTTTTCCTCCCCAGTGCAGGAAAAAGTCTCGTCGAGTCTGGGTTGGTGACGACCGGATCAGGCGCAAAGCATAAGATCAACTTTACCATTGAAGCACTGTGCAACGACACAACCATCGCCACAGAGGATTTTGTTTGGGAGATCGACCCAATGGAAGCATGGCTCCTTGCTTTCCGAGATCTGGATGACATGCCTGAGGAGGAAACGTGTTATCTTCCTTTTGAGACGTCTGCTGAGATGAACACGGCCTATTCGCTGAAGGATGAAGACGGTTTTGCGTACTGGATCACCCATACAGATGTGAAACCTTTAGTTGGAAATAGCAGCCTTTGGAATACGCTCGATCGCGAGTTGCAGCAGGCTGAGGAGGATATGGAGCAAGCACGATTCTTTAAACTGGGGAAGTGTTTCCAAAACTTCAGAAAACAAGTGATGAAAGAAGGGTTCTTTGCTAGCATCAACAGCTCCGCCAGCATTTTTTTAAACGAGTATCTTGCATTAGTCGATCACATAGCAACCTGTCCGGTATATGTGGGAAAACTTCACACTCTCGTTGGAAAGGAAAGATCGTCCAGCACTATGCCATTGCGGGGCAGTTGCCGATCAATCCCTTCAAGCGTCAGCCGCTGAATATTCCTGGGCTTCCTGAGGGAATGCTGGAGCAATCGACCAACGTTGCAAGCCGATTTTCTGCGATCATGAAGCACGTATATGCCTTTGGCGAGCAACAATCCTCAGCGCTTTATCAAGCATGCAAAGAAGGTATTGACCATTTTGGAGATCAGATGGACTTCGAGAAGCTGCGGCAGCTGCTAGGGGGACAAACCAGCACATATTCCAAGACTGTCTTATCCAAAATGCAGCAGCTTTTTGACCTTAACCTGTTTGATACGCAGCATGCCTTTGATTGGTCCAAGATCACACAGCGTGATGGAAAGGTAACAGTCATCCAGCTCACGAGTCTTGATCGAGAGATCCAAACCGTCATTACCGAGATGTTGATGTGGGATGCATGGTACAGTCTCGTGAAGTATGGCGACAAGTCAAGACCTTTCGTTGTTGTGCTTGATGAAGCTCAAAACCTTTCTATTAGCGATGGTTCCCCTGCGCAAAAGATCCTGCAGGAGGGACGGAAATACGGGTGGTCGGCATGGTTTGCTACACAGTTTATGAAGGGTGCATTGTCGTCGGACGAGATCTCCAGATTGCAGCAGGCGGCTGAAACGCTGAATTTCAAACCCTCCGCAGAGGAGATCGGGTCTGTGGCATCTATGCTTTCGGATAGCAACACATCTGCCTCAGAATGGACCGAGATCATCAAACAGATGCAGAAGGGGCATTGCATCGTAAAGGGTGATCGCATTCGTCCTAACAATACATTCGGTGCTGCGCCTGCAGTGCTTGTGAAGGTGAGTAGCTTTGAAGAAAGAAATTGACTTCGGTGTAAACTTCCATCAGACATTCCCTCCGACGCCTGCCTATATTGGCCGCATTCTAGCGATTGCAGAGGGCAAAAAGATGTCATCTCGTGAGATATCTGATCTAACAGGCATTCCACAAGGTGAGTCCTCCGGCAAGGTTGTTCCCCATCTCAAGTACGCTGCCTATATGGGATTGATCGAGCCGGATGTGACGATCCCGACGCGAACCCCACTCGGGGATATTGTACTTCAGGAGGACAGATCATGCAGCGAGGCCTTGACCCAATGGCTGATGCACAGTAATCTGACATCCTCTACAGGCGCACCCATGTGGCATTTCCTTATTCGGGAGTTGCTGTTTCAAAATCGTGAGGGCACCACCAAGGAATACTTGTCTATGCAGATGCAAGCAGTATTCAAGACGGAGAAGTATACCCCCGTATTGACCACATACAATGAGTTTTCCAGCATGACATACCTATCTGTTGATAAACCAACGGGCAAAGTATCGATCTTTCCTCAGAGAATCGAACGTGAACTTCTTTACCTCTATGGCTATTCACTGATGCACGAATGGGATGCAAGATTCCCAAGCACACCTGAGATTACTGTCTACGAAATGAATGGTTTTGCCTGCGTTACCTGCTTCGGCTTCACGGATAATCAATGGTTTGACGTGCTAGAACAGCTGTCTGCACTAGAAATCATACGCATGAATAAACAGTTGTCACCTTACACAATTGTTCACCTTACATCCGCACAGACTCTTGTCCCAAAGCTTTACTCTTTACTGATCTGACACTTGGAGGAAGCATCCATGACACAGTTGAAGGATCTAGTCGTTTTCCGTGATGATCTCTACTTTGAGGGTGCTGTTCAAGCAGACTGGTTCTATCAGTCGCGTCAAGTGGAAGCAGTAGCAAGGAGTTTCGTCTTTCACGGACCAAAGAACCATGCTGTCTCCCAGAATGATTTCGGCGGCCACAGCTTGCTTGATACCGCCTCTTTCACACTACGCCTTGCGCAAAAGATGGACAGCCCGGAGGACTATAACCCATTGACCCTTGCAATTGCCGGTTATGGTACGGGTAAATCACACCTTGCGGTGACATTGTCTACCCTTTTCAGCGGTGAGCAATGGAAGCCGGTGCTTCACAACAAGATCCTGCAAAACATCGCCCGAGCTGATACAGGCATTGAAGCGCAGCTGCGTCCATTGGTTCGCAAACCCAAACTCGTTCTTACGCTGAACGGTATGCGTGATTTCAACCTGCATTATGAATTGCTTCGCACCGCAGAAAAAGCCTTGAAGCTCTACGGATCCGACCTTGATGTACTGGCGAAGCTCAACAAGGTGAAAGAAACCGCCACGACCTTTATCGAACGCTCCTATGAGCTGCTAGAGGAGCGGTTTGTGCAAACGGCGAAAAGCAAGGGAATCCAGGTTGCGGGAGAGCAGCTGAAGCAGCACCTACTTCAATCGCTTGACTGTGAGGCCGGTGTCGAGTTCGACGTGATCAACGCGGTCTATATGGACTTCAACGGACACCCCATACGTATGGATGAGGGCGTGTCGGCGAGTCTTGTGCTTGATACGCTTTTGCAGGAGTGTTGCGGGCTTCACGGCCAATTTGATGGACTCGTCATTCTGTTTGACGAATTCGGACGCTTCCTTGAATATGTTTCGGCAAATCCTACAGCAGCTGGTGATTCAGCGCTCCAGCAGATCTTTGAGTCTGTGCAGAATGCGGCGGGCGAAATCCAATTCGTAGGGTTTATCCAATCGGATATCAAGAGCTACCTACAGCGTGTGGATAAATCCAGTAATATCAGCCGCTATATTGACCGATTTGATGCCAGCGAAAAAATTTATCTCAGTTCAAACCTCGAAACGATCTTCGCAAATCTGCTAGAGAAGAAGGACCGAGCAGCTTATGATCGTGAGGTCACGGCGCGTTTTCGTGCTGATGAGCATAAACAGCACGCTTTGTTCGACGATTTGCAAAAATGGGTTCCTCTGCATGGAATCTGGAACAACTGGAGTGACTACAGCCGTATCATTCTTGAAGAGATCTATCCGCTTCATCCCATCTCGACATACTTGCTCTGCAATTTGACAAACTGGCTGCAAAGTCGATCGTCCTTAACGCTGCTCAGTGAAAAAGTCCGATTGATCGGAAATCAGATTGTGGATGCTTCATCCCCTCTGCCGCTGATCTATCCAGTCGAATTACTGAAAGGCGCTTTCTTTAGTGAGCTTCTCAATGCAGAGGAGCAAGGAAGGCAAAATAGCCAGTTCTGCATTCTTCTCAATAGTATCTATCGAAAGCTGGATACGAAACTCACAGACGAAACGCGGAATGTCCTGCTTGCAAACTTGATTTTGCGGATCTGCCGCTTTCACTTCGAGACGCGAGTAGAACTCTTATCCGCTATCGGTGAATGCTCAGGACTGTCCTCCACACAAGTTGATGCTGCACTTCAGCTTCTGGAGAATGAGTACGCCGTATTGAGCTATGATGATCGGCTGATCTGCTTTGACTTCATTGCAGATTCGGTTGGCGCAAATGAATTCCGAAATTTCTTAAAGACTGCGCAGAATCGTCGTGCTTTCCACCCGGAGATGCTGGCCCAAAATGATATTCTGGATTTCGCCGAGACCCTAAAGCCGATTGAGACAGACTTCGGTTCCAAGCATGGCATTCAAACGAGAGAATGGCAATTCGTGCAGCAGATCGAACCGGTCCAAAGCATGGACAGCAGGACTGTCAGCAGCGTTTATAAAGAGCTTCAAACGCGAACCTTGCCAAACACAGAGCGGGGCATGTTGCTGTGGGTCTATCTGCCCAAAGATGCAGACATCATGAAGCTCGACCAGCTTATCACATCCGTTCAAGCCGTTGAGCATGATCAGGCGCTTGTGGTTTTTGTCCTAGATGATTCTGACAACGCTTTGCAGGAGGCGATTCTTGCATATCGTGTCCTGTCCGATATGCAACCTGAGGAAAAGCTTCACTTCAAGCATTTCTACGATGATGCTTTAGTGAAAGCACAGGAGCGCGTTCGCAGCATATTCGCTGCCCTGAAGCAGCAGCGCAAAGCCATTACAGCAGAAGGCATTACGCCTATCGACAAGCGCCTGAAGGTATACCTCACATCGATCTTTGAAAATGTGTATCCGAAGGCGATATCTTTTGACTTTGATGGCTTTGATGCAAAGGGCGCAAATGGCGCTCCATACAAGAACTTCTGCACGATCATGAAATGGATCTTGATGGATGGGATGTCTTATGTTGCACTTAAGTCGCAGTCATCTGATGTAAAGAACCGCGTCGACTCGCTTCTTGGCCCGCATGGACTATTCTCATGGCGTGCACTCAACAGTGATTATAAGATTGTTTCCCCCACAAATGGAGCGGTTGCCAAAATCTTTGCTTCGCTTGAGAGCATACTGAATACAAAAAGAGTTCTTTCGTTCAGACAGGTTTCAACGCTGCTGACTTCCGCCCCTTATGGTATGAATGAGTATGTAGCATTTATGTTGTTGGGATTATTTAACGAACTGTTTTCATATACAACCCGGCTTGTGCTAAACGATTCTAAGTATTCTACTCATACCTGGGCTGAGGAAGTGCTACAGGACAAAAAGTTTGATGTGAAACTCTTTGGCAAAACCAAACTTTTGCTGGTTGATGCAGAAGAAACTACAGGAAAGTATCGTAATGTTTACAGCAGAATAAAGAAAAACTCGTATTTTATACGCGTGGAAGCTTTACGAGAGGAACTCGATAAGTTAAAGCTAGAAGATCCTGTTCCAGAAGCATTAGAGGCAGAGGATGACCTCGCTTCCATGTTGCTTGCCGACGGGGACAAAGCAAGAAGGTATTATGTGGAGCAGATCATGACGATCGATGGAAATTTACAGAAAGCCAAGCGCGTTTTAAACCCCTATAATGCATTGTTGGTTGCGCTTGATGCTCAGAAGCTCTCGATGGAAACATATTCAAACGGGCGCTATTCCTATGCACCCGAGCAAACAGAGGAGATGACGGCCTATGTTGAAGCTGCCAAAAAAATAGCTTCTGCAGCATTCGCTGACGGATGGGTCAAACGTTACTATTGCGCAGACGCAGAAAAGATCGGGAGCTATAAACACTTTGCCGAAAAAGCCTGCGATCTGTTTAACCGATATGGCTATGCAAGGGAAGCGCTTGAACTTACTGCAATCGTAACAAAGGAAGTTGCAAGGATCCAATTGCTGATTGATCAGGAAGCATTTATTAATTCCTGTGAAAATTATCTATTGACCAGTCAGGTTCGGGTAGGCATGACACAGAAGAACCTCGTCGCATTTCAAGAGCAGGGAAATGAACTTGTTAAAGGCTTTGAGAAGTTTGATTTTGAAGTGGATAAGCGCTTTGTCGATCTGCGACTTCGTGTACTAAAGCAGATTGACGTGCTAAATGCCGCTCTTGTGGAGTTTAAGGAAAAACTGGATAGCATTTGGAATGCGGCATATGACATCTCTTGCCTTGATGATGTGCGACATGTGCATGCGCGGATCGAAGCAGTACTCGGAAGTGGACTTACGGACCGAGACCGAGACGATTTGGAGAACATTGACCATGAAATGACGAAATTCATCGAATACATGACCGAATTTGTTGGGCGTGAGTATTCACGCGATGAACTTCAGACAGCCTATCAAGAAGCTCAAACGCTGTTTGAAGGCGGCGAACTGGATCTGTCCCAAGTGCTTGATAAATCCTATGCTGATATGCTGGAAAAGATGGATAGTCAAGAAAAGCAATGGATCGATCATTACCTGACGATCTCTCCTTCCGAGATGGGACAACAGGAGCTGGATAAATGGAAGCGAGACACACTCCCACTTCCGGTTTTCCTTTCAAGCGACACTGCAACAAGACATCAAGCAATGCTCGATCATGTGGAAACAGAATTGGCGAAAAGGCGGGTAAGCTATATTACTATGCTATTTAGTCAGCTTTCTGATGAAGAGAAAAAGATGGTTCTTGCTCAAATCCAATAATTATGTGTTCTAACGAAATAGCATCACACCTGCCTGAATGATCAGAATCATCAAGCATACATCTGCTTCCGGTTGCTACGGCCAAAGCATATCGTGCAATCACATCACGGAAGTGCCCCTCCATGCTGACGGCATATGATCTCCAGATCGTCTAACGCGTCATCTATGAAAAGCGTATGTTCAATATCATAGCAGTCCCGCAGAAAAGAAATCCCATCATGTTGGTAAAGATACAAAAACGCTTCGCTCGGATGGATGTGTTTGCGTTCCGCAAATCCATTGACACATGCAACCGTATAATTGATCTGTTTACGCACATTATCCAGCAAATCTCCCACCCCATCACAATGATTCCATCTTCCACTCGCGAAATAGCGCTGTTGCTTATCAAAAGATGCCAGCCCGCGCTTCCATCAGCTCCACAAGCTGTTCCGCCATCTCACTCGGCAGCGTGGATTCGCTGCAAAGCGTAACCCACGTCGGCACACAGCTAACAAGCTGCCTGATCATCTTCTCCGCTGTCTTGCGGGCAATGCCGCAGGTCTCCGCAAAAACCAGAAAATCCTTTCGATGAAGATGCTGCTTCTTTCCATTCATCGTCAGCGCAAATTCCTCGATATCCTCCGGGAGAATCACGTTCACGGGGAGCAGATCATAAGCTGGAGAAAGCACGTACTCCCGGCTTCCCGGTGCTGTTTCGATGAGCGAGAAGTTCTTGAGGTGCATATCCGAGTTGCCGGTCAGAAAAGAAAAAACCAGCCGCATGAACAGCTCCGTCAGATCCAAGCCTTTTCGCGCAGAATAACGCTCGATGACTTTCGCACAGCGCTCATAGGAGCCACGGTATTTATCGCGCGTCAGGCGAAGATCCAGCTGGCAGAAATCTTCCATAGCCAAGCGTTGAATGCCACCGTCAGCGGTTTTTACGCGGTCAACACGCTTCGTGATGTACGCCACATGGTCGCCAAGCTGGATCAGCGCATGAGGAACAGTTGCAATGCCCGCCTTGTCAGCCATCGACATCACAAGGTGCTCGGCTTCGGGCATGCAGCGGTATTCGTCTACCTGCGGCTTCAGGATGAAGCCAGCGGGATAGTCCACGATGGTGAGTCTCGGATGCTGCTCTTCGGTCAGGTGAAGCGATAGTTTTTTCTGAACGCCGGGGACGGTGTAGCCCTTCGCGACGGATTGCGTTGCCAGCTGTCCCAGCGCATTGCTGGATAGATCGCTCTCCGGCAGAGTCTTTGTCCCGAAGAATTTTCTGATGCAGGCGGGATGCCAGCCTGACACAGCTCGTTCGGCTGATACTTCCTTACCGCAGCACAAGCACTTCATGCGCCCACCTCCTGACGAATGCTGACATTGCCGATGCAGTCCTTGCATGCGAGAAGCAGCAAGCCAAAGCGGTCGGTTTGATCGATCTTCCAATTGTGCGTCACGACGTTCAGAAGCCAGCCCTCCGGGATCAACCCGTCAAAAAAGGGGAATAGCGTTGTTGAGGTGTAAGGCTCTGTGCGAAGCGGTAATGTCAGCGAAACAGGTGCGGCCTTGCCGCTTGCGAGGTAGGTTGCGTCATAAACAAACTCGTACCCCGCGTCTGTTTCGGAGAGGCGACCGGCATAGCTCTCATTCACAAAGACGCTGGCTGTTCGAAAAGCACTCATTTCTGCTCCTCTCTGCGACCAGGCACCGCTTCCATGCCGAACATGGCCAAGGCCTGATTCACCTTATCCATGCGAACGGTTTCCTTCCCTTCTTCAAGCTCGCGCACAAAGCGCAGCCCAAGCCCGGACCGCATGGCAAACTCGGCTTGCGTCAAACCGGCAGCCTTCCGCTCATGCTTGATATAAGCCGCAATGCTGTTTTTCCCCAACCAGCTCACCTCCATACATTGAATTTTAATCCCTTTCGGGTATAAAGTCAACAAGCATAGAAAATTTCATCCCGAACGGGTATATTTTAATTTGTGCAATTTGTATGGTTCCCGATCGGGTGTATTTTTATTCGATTTATATACCGATCACAGGAACTTTATGCCGTTGAAAACTTACCTGATAATCCGGCTAACCGTTCAATGGATCTTTCATTGGGCAGCATCGGTCATGTCCTCTGAACTTTTGCTTACGTTCCGCTAAAGATCAACGCTCTCTTCTGATGATCGGTGTGAGCATAGCACGCTGGCTGCCATCAGCAGTACCTCTTTAATCTTTTGTTGACTGGATTATTGGGCATTTCTATGATATATGCTCCGCATTCACATGGAAACTTATGGCGACAAGAAGAAACTCGCTGAGTTGGTTGATGCCTGCCGAGAAGTTCCTTACCTTCAGGAAGCGATCATCGCTGCAGAAAAATACCTATAAGCGATGAAAAAATCGACCAGCAAAGCAACAGGGAGCCGACCACAGTATGTGGAGCGGCTCCCTATTGCTTCCGTTAAACGTAGATCAGTTCGCAAAGGACGATTTCTTCCGCACAAGCTCGAATGTTGTTCATGAGCCCGACCCACTTCATCTGATCGCGGGCCTTGAGTTCTTCCGTGATGCTCTCGCTTGCCTGCATCTGCTGAACAATGCACTCCATCCTCGTCTGCGCCTGCTCGTCGAGCGTTTCCAGATAGCTCTGCAGCTTACCCGAGAAAAGCAGCTCGCGGTACAGGCTGCGGTTGTTCTCCTTGATGTAGGCCAGGTGCATCTGTGCCCAGCGCCCGAGCGAATCAGGGTTGAAGTCGAAGTCGGGAAAGTAGTAGTCGCCCTGTAATGTATAGCGGATTCCATTGCTGATGATCTCCATCGGAAGTTCATTTTTCATATTGCCCTCCTATATCTCAGTGGAAAAGAGAATTTCTGAATCTGATGATATAGACATGGGAGAATGCGTTTGGGGGTCAAACGGGGGTCAAATCACATCGGTTTTACCTCTGAAAAACGTGTCAACGTGTTGATTTTACTAGGCTTCTGGGCGTTAGGCTTAAGATCTACGAATCAAAAGGTCGTGGGTTCGAATCCCGCCGGGCTCACCATGAAGCAATCTTCGGATCGCTTCTTTTTTTGTGGTTTTTGGGGCAATTTTAGCATTATATGGTTATTTTTATGGCCATATATCACATTAAAATGGGCTTTTTGACATCAGTACAAAAATGCGACTAATCTCCCGTTTACTTGGTTCATTCGCATTTTGCGCCTTTTCTGGTTTGCTTTAACTAACATTGTTCGTTTTCGTTCCTTGCTCTGGCGTTTTATTTTTTGTCGATATTTGTGCTTCTTATCCTTCTTCGTTTCCTAGACACCTAGACAGCGAAACTGATTCGGCCTAGCATCGGCTTGTTTGATCTTTCCTATCTGTGGTATAATAGAAAATAGAATATCCGGGCGGGCGAAAGCCAATCAGCCCACAGGAGGTTCCATGAGCGACCAAGCCAAGCCTTCGGTATTGTTGGTGGATGGCTATAGCCTGATTTTTCGCGGTTTTCACGCGCTGCCGCTGCTGACCAGCCCTGACGGTACCTATACCAACGCCGTTCACGGCTTTTTCAGCATGCTGCTGAAAGCGCTGGGCGATTATCGGCCGGACGCGCTTTGCGTGATGCTGGATATGCACGCGCCCACCTTCCGCCATACGATTTTTGAGGACTATAAAGGAACCCGCAAGCCCATGCCGGAGGAGCTGCGCCCCCAGCTGCCGCTGGTGAGGGAAATTCTCAAGGCGATGAGTGTACAGACGTTTGAAGTAGAAGGCTACGAGGCGGACGACCTGCTAGGTACGGCGGCGCGGCTAGCCAACGAGGAAGGGCGTAGCGCCTACATCCTCACCGGCGACAGGGACAGCCTCCAGCTGGCGGGCGGCGATACCCGCATTATCCTGACCAAAACGGGCATTACGGAAAGCTTGCTGCTGGATGCAGACGGGGTAAAGGAAACCTACGGCTACACCCCGGAGCAGGTACCCGACATGAAGGGGCTCATGGGAGACAGCAGCGATAATATCCCCGGCATTCCCGGCGTGGGAGAAAAAACCGCGCTGAAGCTGATCACCGAATATAGCACGCTGGATCAGGTGCTGGAGCACGCCGATGAAATCAAAGGAAAGCTGGGCGAAAAGCTTCGTGCGGGCAAGGAAATCGCCCTGATGAGCCGAGACCTTGGCACCATCCGCCGCAACGCGCCCATCCATCCTGATTTCGACCTCTGCAAATGGAGCGGGATGAACGCAGGGGCAGACATTCTACAGTCTTATGGCCTGAACCGCATCTCCCAAAGCGTGCAAACCCTTCTTTCCGGCGTCAAAGCCCCGCGCACCACTGCCGCCGGCAAACGCGCCGAAGGCAAAACCACCGCCAAGGCTCCTTTCGTCGGGGCGGCAACGATGGCAGAGGAAAACGATCTTCCAAGCGCGCCTGCTCTGATGAACGAAGTTACCTACACAGACGCCGCCCTGCTGGAAAAAGCCGCACATGCGCTGAGCGACCAAAAGCCGCCCTTTGCCGTATTGCTCAACGGCCCGGAGGAAATCTCTTTGCTAACCTCCGGCATGGAGCTTTGGCATATGCCCCTCCTTCGAGATTTAATGGGCGGCGGCTTGTATGAGGATCAAATTCTCACGGCGCTCAAACCGGTGCTGGCGGGCGTGCCTCTCGTTGTTCATGGCGCGAAGGAGCTTTTCCATACGCTGAACGGCTTCGGCCTTCCCCTACCCGTCGTGCTCCATGACACCATGATCGCCGCCTATTTATTGCATACCGCCCAAAAAGGATATACGCTGCCCGTCTCGCTGGAAACGGAATACGGTTTCGCACTCGAAGCCCTCCCCAACGCTTATGACCTTTACGCCCTTAAGCTGCGGCAGGATGCGCGGCTTGCACAGCGCGGTTTGGAGGGGCTTCTCAGGGATATGGAGCAGCCCTTGACCGTCGTGCTGTTTGGGATGGAGCGAGAGGGCTTTTTGGTTGATCTGCCCGTACTGGACGAATTAAGCGTCCTGTTTACCAAGGAAATCGAGGAGTGCCGTCAGGCTGTCTATACCCTCACGGAGGTTCCCGATTTTAATTTGAACAGCCCAAAGCAGCTAGGCGAGGTTCTTTTTGACAAGCTAGGCCTTCCCGCCCAAAAGAAAAACAAGAGCGGAACCTATTCCACCGACGCAGAGGTGCTGGAAAACCTCAGCCCCTATCATCCAGCCATCGAGCCGCTGCTTCGCTACCGCAAGCTATCCAAGCTGCAAAGCACCTATGTGGACGGCCTGCGCAAGCTACGAGCCAAGGATGGACGCGTACGTACCACCTTTGACCAGACCGCCACGGTAACGGGGCGCATTTCCAGCTTAGAGCCCAATCTGCAAAACATCCCCATTCGCACCGACGAAGGGCGGGAAATTCGCCGCGCCTTTGTAGCCGGCGAAGGAAACGTCCTTCTGGACGCGGACTACAGCCAAATCGAGCTGCGGGTGCTGGCCCATATGAGCGGCGATGCAGCCATGTGCGACGCTTTTTTGAAGGGACAGGATATTCATACCCGCACCGCTGCCGAGATTAACGGCGTGCCCATGGAAGCCGTCACCCCGGAAATGCGGCGGGCCGCCAAGGCAACCAACTTTGGCATTGTCTACGGCATCAGCGGTTTTGGGCTGGCACGGAACGCCGGCATTACCCGTAAGGAAGCGGACCGGTTCATCGCCACCTATTTTGAGCGTTATCCCGGCGTTCGCGCCTTTATGGACGATTGCGTCAAGCTAGGCTATGAGCGAGGCTATGCCGAGACCTTATTCAAGCGCCGCCGGGAGCTGTTCGAGCTGCGCTCCGCCAACCGTAATGTCCGCAGCTTCGGAGAAAGGGCCGCCATGAACACGCCCGTGCAGGGCACAGCGGCGGATATTATCAAAATGGCCATGGTAACAGTGGCGCGGCAGCTTCGGGAGGAAGGCTTTCAGGCCAAGCTGATTTTACAGGTTCACGACGAGCTGGTGATAGAATGTCCTTTAGAGGAAGCCGACCGAGTTTCCGCGTTATTAAACGAGGCGATGGAAAACGTGGTCAAGCTCCGCGTGCCGCTGATCGCCGAGGTATCCAGAGGCAAGGATTGGGAACAGGCGCACTGACCCTCTATGGCAGTGCGGTAGTTAATACGAAAGGAAGATCATTCAATGAAAATTGTAGGATTGACCGGAGGAATCGCTTGCGGAAAAAGTATGCTGGCGAGCATGTTCAAGGAACTGGGCGCAACCGTTATCGACGCGGACGAAATTAGCCGTCAGCTTTCCGCCCCCGGCGGCGAAGCGCTGCCCTCCATACGGGAGGCTTTTGGAGGCTTCGTCTTTTACCCGGACGGTTCACTGAACCGGGAGGTGCTGGCGGAGCTGGTCTTTCAAAACGACGAGGAGCGTCAGCGGCTGAACAATCTGATGCATCCGTTAATCGACCGGAAGGTGCGCGAAAAAATCAACACCTGCCGCAAAATGGGAACCTTAGTCGTTGTATTAGACGTACCCCTGCTGTTTGAGGTTGGCGTAGACGCTCTGGCAGACGTTACCGTGTGCGCCTCCGCGCCTCAGGAAATGCAAATTCAACGGCTTTATACCCGCAGCGGGCTCAACGAGGAACAAGCCCTGCACCGCATCCACAGCCAAATGAAGCTGGAGGACAAGGAAAAGCTGGCCAATATCGTCATCCATACCGACTGTCCCGTGGAGGAACTTCGCAAGGAAGCGCAGCGGCTTTACCGGGAATGGACGGCGTAAGCGGCGACTGCTGAAAGGAAACCCTTGCTATGATTCACACTCCCTATCCCCGTCGCGATCAGGACGACGATTACGCGCCTGTGGATTACTCCTACGTACCCTCGGTCAGTGAGGGACAGCGCATCGAGCGATTAAAAAACATTCATCCCGAGGCAAAGAGTAAGCCGCTCGTCAAGCATCGGGTGGATCCATTTGAGCAGAGTCAAGAGGTCAGCCCGGTCAGAGCGCAGGAATCGGTTCGTTCCCGGCGCTCAGGCGTTGCTAGTAGGCTGCCCACCGCCGCCGACGGCCCCGCGCCTGCCGCCCGTATTGCCTATCCGACGGCCTCCCCCATTCCCGATAATCCCTTTGATCCACAGGAGGGATCTTCTTCTGATGCGAAGGGGCCGGACGACGTGCTTAAAGCCCCCATCGTAATGGAGGACGGCTCCCAATTTGATCCTCCTGCCATGGCGCAAATGCCGGAGTGGTACCGAGTGGCGCAGCAAAACAGCGCGCCCCGCGACGAACGCCGCCGCGCCCCCAAAGTAGAAGCCGCGCCCCATCCGGAGGAGACGGCGGAGCCTACTGATATTTTAGGTCGTCCCTTACGCCGAAGCGCTCCACGCCCGGAAGCCGTGGGCGACAAGCAGGCGGACGTTTACGCCCGGGCCGGGTATCCCCCGGAGCTGCTAGAGGCCCAGCAGCGGCTTGACGCAGAGCGGGAAGTCATCGTTCGCCGCAGAAGGCACGGCGCGCAATATGCAGTAAATCAATACGCTCAAAGCGACTACGAGCGCAGCGTTGGCTCTGCCCCGCTGCCCACCGACGGCGCGTCCTATCCCCCTTCCCGGGAGGAATACGCCCGTCGCAGAGCGCTTACCCGTGAAGAGCAGGAAAGACGGGCGCAGGCTGGGGAACAAGCGCTGCAAAACCAACGTTTTCAAGGTGGAAGCACGGCGTACTCCCCTGCTGGAGACAGCTACGCGCCCAACCCCTACGCCGCTCCCGCGCCGCAGCAGACCTACGGACAGGCTCAACGCTATGAAGAACAGCGCTATGACGAGGAGCCTGCCGAGGAGACGGAACGTCCCCGGCTGAATATTCCATGGTTAGGGATCGCAATTTTTGCCGCCGCCGCACTGGCCGTCGGCCTTTGGGTGATGCAATTAACCTTTACCACGCAAAAAAACGAGATCATAGAGCAGCGCGCTCAAGCCATCGTCACCCTACGCAACGAGCATCCCTATGAGTATCGGGACCTCATCGAGCGGGAGGCTGCCAAAAACAATCTCAACCCCGCTTTTGTCGCCGCCATCGTGTTTAACGAAAGCTCCTTCCGCACCGGCGCGGAAAGCAACGTAGGCGCCCGGGGCTTGATGCAGGTCATGGAGGAAACGGCGGCGGATATCGGCAACGAGCTGCAAATAAGCAATTATAGCTTTGATATGCTCTATGACGCGGAAACCAACCTCCTCTTTGGCTGCTATTATCTGGGACAGCTTAGTCAGCGCTTTCGCGGGGATCCGGTGCTGGTTTCAGCCGCCTACCATGCGGGCGCAAATCAAGTGCAGAATTGGCTGAACACCTCCGCCTATTCCAGCGACGGCCTAACGTTGAATTTAGAGAGCATGACCGAAGGCCCTACCACGCGATACGCCAGCCGCGTCAAGCGGGATTTTGCCATTTACAAGCGGCTGTATTACCAAAATCGGGAGGACGATGCATGAAGAAACGGCTGATCTGTTTGATGGTAGCGGCGCTGCTGCTGCCTGTGACGACGCTGGCAGAAAACGTGACGGATTCTCTGGTTGTGGGCATGGTAAGCGTCCGCACCGCCGAAATACGCCCCTTACAGCCAACGGAGGCTGGGATTATGTCCCTGTACGGCGTGATCTACGAAAGTCTTGTCACCATTGACGATAACGGGCTACCCCAGCCCTATTTAGCAGAAACGTGGACGGAGACAGGCAACGGTCAAACGTGGACCTTTACCCTGCGGGAAAATCTCACCTTTTCCGATGGAACGCCCCTCACCGCAAACGATGTGGTTTCGTCCTGCCAATTTCTGCTAGCCTTGGCAAAGGATGAGGAAGCCGCCGACAACGGATTTTATCAGAACCTGCGCTACCTGATCTCCTCCATTACCGCCGACGGCGATCGCACCGTAATCGTAAAAGCCGCGCGGGATTACTACGGTCTGTTATATGCCATGACCTTTCCCGTGGTGCCCGCCGCTCAGGTAGACCAAGCCTCCCCCCTAGGCTCCGGCCCCTATGTGGTCAGCGCCTTTGAGCCGTATAACTACATGCAGCTCACCGTGAATGAAAACTGGTGGCAGTCAGCCCCTCAGGTGAAGGAAATCATGGCTTCTTTTTTTGCCAGCAATAAGGATTTGATCACCGCCTATGAATATGGCCGAGTAGACACCGCCTTTACCCGTTCGGTAGCGGCGGCGCAGTACAAAAGCGGCATCAACTCTCTTTCCATCGCCTACACCACCCGGCAATTGGAAACATTGATGCTCAACCACAGGTCAAGCGCCTTCCCGCTGGACAGCCTGAAGGTACGGCAGGCGATCCGCTATGCCATTAACATCAATATGATTTCCCAAAACGTTTATATGGGCATGACCGTGGACGCAGACACGCCCGTACCCTCCGACAGCTGGCTTTATTACGACCAGGAGAGCACCTATGTTTATAACCCGGACAAGGCGCGGGAGCTGCTGGCCGAGGAGGGCTGGACGGACATCAACGGAGACGGCACCCTCAATAAGGTGGTGGGCGACGCTACCAAAAATCTTGTTCTGCAGCTCTATGTCTACGAGGACCCGGAAAATGACGTGCGCTACGAAACAGCCAACATGATCAAGGATTATTTGGAAGCGGTCGGCTTCAGCATCAACGTCACCGCCATGTCCTATTCGGAAGTGGCGGAAAAGCTGAAGGCCGGTTCCTTCGATATGGTTCTGTGCTCCTTCCAAATGGATATAGTGCCCGACTACGGCTTTATGCTGCGCGCTAACAATACGGGCAATTATATTTCCTATTCCAGCACGGAAATGACCAGTCTGATCGACGCGCTACGGGATAGCGAGGAGCAGGCGGATTTCGCCTACAATACCCAAGCCATTCAACAGCTTTTTACCAACGACGTACCCTTTATCTGTCTTTTCTACCGCGCAGGTTCCATTTTAACCCGTAAGATGTATACCACAGCCCGTACCATTCGAGAATTTGAGCTGCTGCGCGGCATCGAAAACTTTGGGCGCTAGGAGGAAGGCATGAAACGCTTCTTACTCTGCCTCTTTCTATGCGCCCTTGTACCGCTGGCAGCCCTTAGTCAAGAGCTAGATGAGGAAACGCTGCTCTCCCCCACGCCTTCCATGGTAACGTCGACGCCGGAACCGCCGGAGCAGGTCTATGCCGTCTCCGACGTTGATATCACAGAGGTGGAAATCGCCATCGAAGAAGATGCGCGGCCGGATTTCGTCCATAAGCTGCTGGAGGTTGCCATTGGCGAGCTTGGCTATACCGAAGGCCCTAACAATTATTCCAAATACGGCGAGTGGTCGGGCGACGCAAACGCGGCTTGGTGCGCCGAATTTGTCTGCTGGTGCGTGGACCAGACCGATCAGCGCTGGGGCACGACGCTGCTTACCCAAATCTACCCGAACTATTCGGGACAAAACACTGGCCGCGACTGGTTCCTAGCAAAGGGACGGTTTGTTTACCGCAAGGGCAATTGCCCCGGCTGGGGCTATCAGTGGATCAAGGGCAGCAGCCAAATCCTGCGCAAAAACGATTACATTCCACGCTCCGGCGATCTCGTATTTTTTAGCTATAATGACGCGGGAGATACCGAGCACGTAGCGCTGGTCGAATACTGCGCCCGCAACACCGCCGGAGAAGTGCTGGTGCACGTGATCGAGGGCAATAACCCCTCCTCCGTCCAGCGCAACAGCTATCGGCTGGACGACAGCCAGATACTGGGCTTTGGCGTTTGTGAGGAGATTATCGGTACCACGATGCGCTATGGCAACAGCGGGGAGGTTGTGCTGGCGTTTCAGCACAAGCTGCACGATTTGGGCTTGCTGGACGAGCGGCACCTGACCGGCGTTTATGGCGGCAACACCAAAGCCGCCGTTATGCGATTCCAAGAGGAATGGATGAGCAGCCAATCCGTCAACGGCATTGCGGATCAAGCGACTCAGCAGGCCATTGATGCAGAGCTTGAAACGAGGGTGAACAATGACCCCTCCAGCTGGCTGGTAACGGAATAACCCGCTCCTGCCAAGTTTTACACCTTTCACCCCAACGCTGTACGAACGCCCAAAAATAGTGTACAATGGGCAAGGGTATTCAACAGCGGACGGGGGGAGTATACGTGGTGTGGAAGCGGGAGGCGGCTTTTTGGCTGGCGGTTTTGCTAGCCTTCGTTTGCCGAACCGCCTATGGCGACGCTGTATCACAGGAAACAGCGGAGCAGATGATGAATGCCGACGCACGTGTCGAACGGGCGCTGCTGATCGGCATTGACGATTTTGTCAGCCAGCCCAGCGCGTATCCCAGCTCCACCAACAACGCTTACGCCATTCAGGAAATGTTTCAGTCCGCTATCAAGCCCTTAAAATCGCTGCTGCTGCCGGACAAGCCCGTTACCTCCGCCGAGGAATTGACCTTGCTGATTCAGCACGCCTTCAAAAATGCCAAGCCCAGCGATGTAAACTATCTTTATATCAGCACCCACGGCTTATACGATCCAGCCAACGGCGTGGAGCCCGCGCTTTTATTAAGCGACGGCGTAACCGAGGGTTCGATCAGCCCGCAGGAGCTGGAGGCGGCCTTTGACGGCCTCCAAGGAACCAACGTGATTATACTGGACGCGTGCAACAGCGGCGCGTTCATCGGCAAAGGCATGGCGGTACAGCCCCATGAGGTCGCCTTTTCCGGCGATCGCTTCAAAGTGCTGACCAGCAGCGGCGCTATGGAGGAAAGCTGGTATTGGAGCACGAGCGATCAAGCGGAAAACGGCGGCGGCAAGCAGGGCGCTTTCTATTTTACCCAAGCGCTATGCGACGCGCTAAGCCCCGCCAGCGGCTACCCTGCCGATCAGAACCACGACGGCAGCGTTACCCTTCGTGAATTATACGATTATCTGCTGCTGAACCACGCCGCCTCCGCTCCGCAGGTCTATCCCCAAACCGATTCCTTTGTCATTTTCAGCTACGACACGGAGGAAATCCTTCCCGCCGGCTCCGAACGCTCCCCCATCATGGACGTGACCTTTTCCGGCACTATTCTAGACAGAACCAATCGAGAGCTAACCATCGAGTTTATCGCTATGCGCCCGGTACGAGTGGCCTATCAAATGGTTTACCGCAGTGAAGGACGTTGGGAATTTGAAAACGCTCAGCTGATCTATGACGAGGCGGAACGCTTTACTACGTTCGGCGATCAGGAGGGCGCAATCTCCGCAGGGCGCAAGGTGCGTTCTCTTATGCTGGACGAGCTGCCCTCGGACGCATACGGCTACGTCATGCTGCAATTGGTTAGCATAGAGAATGGAAAGCTGCGGGTGCACGCCGGACGCGTCTTATGCGTGCTGCCCACTACGGATGAGCAAACCCTTTCCGTACAAATTCAGGATATTTTCGATCTGGCAAGCGGGAAAGAAATGGCGATCTTCATCGGCCATGACTATCCCTGCGCCCTGAGCGTGTCGATCGTGGACGAGGAGGGCAAAACCGTGCATCGGCTTTGCCACCGCGCAAGCACGCGGCCCATGGGGCTAGTGCCCGATGGAAGCGTGCTCTATTGGGACGGCCGCCTGAAAAACGGCGAACCGGTGCCGCCGGGCAGCTACAGGGTACGCGCGCAAGCCACGCTAAATAGCGAAACCGTGACGGTTGAATCTGAATGGTTCGAAGTTCAATAAGGAGGATATAGAATGTCTAACAAGCTAATGGTGGTCATTCCCTGCTATAACGAGGAGGCTGTTCTGCCGGAAACCTCCAAGCGGTTGCTAGCCAAAATGGCAAGCCTGACAGAAAAAGGGCTGATCAGCCCGGATAGCCGCGTGCTGTTGGTAGACGACGGCAGCAAGGATCGCACTTGGGAGATGATCTGCGGGCTTCATCAGGAGCATCCCCTCTTTGAAGGGGTAAAGCTGAGCCGAAACCGCGGGCATCAAAACGCGCTGCTGGCTGGACTGATGACCGCTCGCGGCCGCTGCGACGTCAGCATTTCCATGGACGCGGATTTGCAGGACGATATGGACGCTATGGACCGCTTCCTAGAAAAGTATAACGAAGGCTGCGATATCGTCTACGGTGTGCGCAACAAGCGAGAAACCGATACATTTTTTAAGCGTCAAACCGCGCTGATGTTCTACCGTCTTATGAAGAGCTTAGGCGTGGACATTACCTACAACCATGCGGACTATCGGTTGATGAGCAACCGGGCATTGGACGCGCTCCACGATTTTAAGGAGGTCAACCTGTTCCTGCGGGGACTTGCGCCCTTGGTAGGCTTCCAAAGCGACGTTGTCACCTATGACCGCAGCGAACGGTTCGCTGGCGAAAGCAAGTATCCGTTCAAAAAGATGTTGGCCTTCGCCATTGACGGCATCACCAGCTTTTCCGTAAAGCCGCTACAGCTGATTACCAGCGTAGGGATTGTGATCTTCATCATCTCTCTGTGTATGCTCCTCTATACGCTGGTGTCGTGGATCGGTGGGAACACAGTGACCGGCTGGACCAGCACGCTGGCCTCCATCTGGATGATCGGTGGCATTCAGCTGCTATCCTTGGGCATTATCGGCGAATATGTAGGTAAAATCTATCATGAAACCAAGCAGCGCCCGCGCTTCATCATTGACCGCTATCTGAATGATCGAGGGGACGACCCCATAACCGATCGCTAAATACTTCTATTTTCCGCATCCGCCCACATATCCTTTCCAGCGGGAAGGAGTGGCGACGAATGCGGGATTTTTTTGCTCATACCTATGATCTGCTGGCCAAGGGCGGCGCAGCTTTAGCGGGCTTTTTATATGGAACGATGAAGGGCGAGGGCCGTTCGGCTCTTTTTTTAGTCATTTTGATGACGGCGGACTATATCAGCGGTATTGTGGCGGCGGCTATGGGAAAAAGCCCGAACAGCGACCATGGTCGACTGAGCAGCGCCGCCGGTGGAAAAGGGCTTTTAAAGAAGGCGGTGATTCTGCTGGTGGTTGGGCTGGCGGTAGCGCTGGATTGGTTTATGGGCAACGGGAACCAAATGTTTCAGACGGCTGTTATTTGGTTTTACATCAGCAACGAAACCCTGTCCCTGCTGGAAAACTTAGCGCGCTGCGGGGTACCCATTCCTCGTAAGCTCCGCGCTATGCTGGAAAGTCTGCGGGAAAAGGAAGAGGAGGAAAAGCAGACTCCCCCTCAAAACGGATGAACGCTCCTCACTCAAGCGGCGCATTTTCCAAGTGCCGGGTGGGGCTTCCTTCATACAGGAATGCCAGCCGATGAAGCGATCTGGTACAGAGCACATAAAAAAGCTTGGCATAAAAACGCTCGTCAGGATAGGTGCGCTCGTCCGCGTCGGCAATCAGCACACAGTCGAATTCCAATCCCTTTACCACACTGGCGTCCATCATCTGCACGCCGCCCGCGAAAACGTCATCTCCCAGCCCCACCCGCTTGGCCTGCGGCAAAGCGGCATGCAGTGCGCGGTAAAGGTCATTGGCCGCCTTGTCCGTTTTAACAACGATGGCGATCCCTTGAAAGCCTTCGGAAAGCCAGCCCTCAACGATGCCTTGGATGGTTTGAAGCCATTCCGCGCGGCTTTTAACGGCACTAAGCCTTGGCCGCTGCCCGTGCCGAAGCACGGGCTTCGCCTGCCCAGCTCCTGCAACGGGATGCCTCTTCATCACAGAGAAGGCTACATTCATAATCTCCATAGTGCTGCGGTAGGCTGTGGACAAATGGGTTACCATCGGCGGCTTTGAGAACACCCCCTGCCCGACGTCCTCCCAGCTGCGCAGCCCCTCATCGCCATAGATGCCTTGGCATAAATCTCCCACCAGCGTAAAAGCGTCTCGGTTAAACAGCTCCCGCAAGACCTTGATTTGCAGCGGCGATACGTCCTGCGCTTCGTCAATCACCACATGCTTTACGGTCAGACGCGGCGTTCCATACAGCCCTCTAGCCAGCACCAGCAGCGCGGGCAAATCCTCGGAGGCTGCCCGCTTCTTTTGAAGCAACGGGAGCGTTTGCTCCATGACAGGCAAATATTGTTCCTTTCTTTCGGCCAGCTCCCGCCAAAAAGCGGCATAGACCTCCAGCAGCTCCATGGAGCCCCACAGGCTGTCAAAGGCCTTTAAAAAGCTAAGCTTACGTTCCTTTAGCTGGTTCAGCCTTTCGTCTCGGCTATCAAAAAGCGCTTTGGCGCGGGCGCGGCGCTCCTCCCCGTCTGGCATAGAGCGCAGCAGCTTGTCTAGGCGTTCCTCCACGGCTTTGCCCAGCATCTCCCCCGCCTTGTCCAGCGCCTTTTTTAGTCGAATCGCAACGACCTTGCGCACCTCGTCCTTACGCCCCTCCAAGGGGAAATGGCGGAACTCCGTCAAAAAGTAGCGTCTCATTTCTTCCGCCGTGATGATGGTTGTATTGCCCAACAATACATCGTTTGCAGGGATGCAGCTTTCCTCCCACCTAGCAAGGAAGCGCTCCAGCTCGTCTCGAAGGCTCAACGCGCCTTTGAGGCGCAGTACATTGTCCAGCGCGTCCCGCTGGGGTTTCGACAGCGTCAGGCGCTCGCGCAGCCGTTCGGATTGCAGCAGCTTAGGCATGTGTTTTTTCCCCAACAGCTGGGCGCAAAGCCCTTCAAAGGTGGTCTGCCGCACATCGTCCACGCCCAAATCCGGCAGTACGCGGCTGATGTAGCTCAAAAACAACGGGTTAGGGGCGAGAATCAACAGCTGCTGGGGAAGCAGCTCCTTTTGCAATCGATAAAGAATCCACGCGATTCGGTGCAGGGCAATGGTGGTTTTTCCGCTACCCGCCACGCCCTGCACGCATAGCGGCAGGTGGGGGTCATAGCGAATCACGTTATTCTGCTCCGCCTGAATGGTGGTAACCACCTCGCGAAGCCGTGCGGTTGTCACCTGCGAAAGCGCGTCGGTCAGAAATTTTTCCTGCCCCACAAGCCCAGTATCCTGCATGTTTTCCAGCTGACCCTTGTCAATTGAAAACATGCGCTTTAGGGTCATTTCTCCTTCTACCTTACCGTCCGGGGCTTCATAGCTGACACGACCGATTTGCCCGGAATAGTACAGATTGGCAACCGGACTTCTCCAATCCGCCACCCAAATTTTATACTCTGGGGTTTGAATCACACCCCAGCGACCTACGTAAATTGCGTCATTTCGTCCCGACTTCATATTACCGTAGACGGGCGCGCCGGGATCGGGCGTAAAGTCCAGCCGGGCAAAATAGGGCTGCCCACGGCTTAGACGCAATTGATGCAAGGTCCGCAGCTTTTCTCGTATGACAAACTGCTGTACCACTGCGTCATCGCTACCGTCGTCCTGCACGTTAATCAGTCGATCGTTACCATCCACGATTCCGAAGGAAGCTTCCGTTTTTTGAAGCTCGCTGCCCACAACCTCAAGGGTTTGCTCCAACCGCTGCCGTTCCTCTACCCATACCTGCGCTTCCATTTGCCTTCACCTCCGCGTATTTTTAGGGATACAAAAAGCCACCGATCTTTGTCTAACAAGGCGCTTAGGCTTCGTTGAAACAAAACATGCGGTGGCGCAGAGGTTTTGGGGAAAAGGCGAGTGCAGAAGATTTCACCCCTGCACCCTGTGAAGGGCTTTGCCCTTGACCCTTTTCCTATTTATAATCGTGTTTGGGAAAGCGACGCTTACTCGTCGTCGATCGTTGCGCCAATGACGGCTTTGATTCGACGCACACCCGCCGAGGAGCTTTCTTCCTTGAGAATCTTAAAGCTCTTCAAATCCCCCGTGTTATGGGCATGGGGGCCGCCGCAGATTTCCTTGCTGTAGCTGCCCATGGTATATACCTTCACCTGCTCGCCATACTTGCTTTCAAACAGACCGATGGCTCCGGCGGCTTTGGCTTCGGGCACGGTCATTTCCTCGCAGGTAATGTCAGCCGCGGCGGCGATATACTCATTGACCAGCTTCTCCGCCTCGGCGATTTCTTCCTTGGTCATCTTGCGGCCAAAGGAGAAGTCGAAGCGCAGACGCTCGGCGGTGATGTTGGAGCCTTTCTGGGCAACCTCGTCCCCCAGCACATGCCGAAGCGCGGCATGAAGCAGATGGGTCGCGGTATGGAGCCGAGCAGTTTGCGCGCTATGGTCGGCCAAGCCGCCTTTAAACCGCTGCTCCGCGCCAGCCTGACTGGTTGCCTGATGCTTCTTAAAGCACTCGTGGAAGCCGTTCATATCAACGGTCAATCCCTTTTCCTTCGCCAGCTCCTGCGTCATTTCCACCGGGAAGCCGAAGGTATCGTACAGGTGGAAGGCGCTCTCGCCGTCGATCTGCTGATTTTCCACCTTGGCGATCAGCTTTTCGAACTCTTTATTGCCCTGCTTCAAGGTTTTCGCAAAGCGAGTCTCTTCCAGCGCCAGCTGTTCCACCACAAAATGCTGGTTGCGCTTTAGCTCCGGATATACGGTTTGATACTGGTCGATAATCACCTTGGCAATTTCACCGGTAAAGCCGTCGGGCATGCCGATATCCATGCCGTAGCGCACCGCCCGGCGGATCAAACGGCGCAGCACATAGCCCTGATCCACATTGGAGGGACTCACGCCGCGGTCGTCGCCCATGATAAAGGTGGAGGTGCGCATATGATCACCGATGATGCGGAAGGCCTTGGTGGTCTCTGCATCGCTGCCATAGGTCTTGCCGGACAGCTCCGCGATTTTGCCCAGAATATTGGCGAATAGGTCGGTCTCATACACGCTCTTCTTCCCGTTGAGCACGCAGATGGTACGCTCCAGACCCATGCCGGTATCCACGTTTTTCTGTGCCAGCGGTTCGAAGGTGCCGTCCGCTTTTTTATTGTACTGCATGAAAACATCGTTCCAAATTTCCAGATACCGTCCGCAGGAGCATGCGGGAGAGCAATCCGGGCCGCAGGGCTCCTTGTCGGTGATGATGAACATCTCGGTGTCCGGGCCGCAGGGGCCGGTGACGCCAGCGGGGCCCCACCAGTTGTTTTCCTTGGGCAAGAAGAAAATATGGTCGTCGCTTACGCCGCAATCACGCCAGAGCTGGGCGCTTTCGTCGTCCCGGGGGCAATCGTCGTCGCCTGCGAAAACGGAGAAAGCCAGCTTATCCTTGGGCAGGCCCAAATACTTTTCACTGGTGAGGAATTCCCAGCTCCAAGGGATCATTTCTTTTTTAAAATAGTCGCCCAAAGACCAGTTGCCCAGCATTTCAAAAAAGGTCAAATGGCTGAAATCGCCCACATCCTCGATATCGCCGGTGCGCACGCATTTCTGCACGTCGGTAAGGCGATGACCCGCAGGATGCTTCGCGCCCATCAGATAAGGTACCAAAGGATGCATGCCCGCGGTGGTAAAGAGCACGGTGGGGTCGTTTTCGGGAATAACGGAGGCGCTGGAAATCACGGCATGGCCGTGATCCTGAAAGAACTTCAAGAACATGGAGCGCAGCTCGGCGGACTGATAGGTTTTCATCAGTGGTCTCTCCTAACGTATACAATCGCGTGTCGTTCCGCCGTAGCGGCTTAGAAAACGCCTGTATATTATAGAAGAAAGCCTAAGGAGTGTCAATCATTATTCAAATTTTGTAAAATAAGCTTCGTTTGCCAGCCGATTCGGAAATCGTGCGAATAAAAAAAGCGCTCGGCAAATCGCAAAGCAATTCATCGAGTGCTTTTCCTCATGGATTTTCGTTCAGCAGGCTTTTTCGTCGGCGGATTTCAGCTTGGTAAAAATCATCCGCCCGGCGCTGGTTTGCAAAACGGTGGTCACGGTCACGGTCGCCATCCCGCCGACAAATCGACGCCCGTTTTCCACCACAATCATGGTGCCATCGTCTAAATAGGCCACACCCTGCCCCGGCTCCTTGCCCTCTCGGACGATCTGGACGTTCATGTCCTCCCCTGCCATCAGCATGGGCTTCACCGCATTGGCTAAATCGTTAATGTTAAGCACCCGAATACCGCTGACTCCGGCTACCTTGTTCAGGTTATAATCATTGGTAACCACTACGCCGTTGTGATCCCTGCACAGCTTGAGCAGCTTCACATCCACCTCGTCCGTATCGGGATAGTCGCTCTCGTCGATGGAAATCGGGTTTTTCAGCTCCTTTTGCAGCTTTTGAAGAACATCCAGCCCGCGCCGTCCTCTAGCGCGGCGCAGCGCGTCGCCGCTGTCGGCGATATGGCGAAGCTCTGCCAGCACAAAGGCGGGAACCACCAGCTCGCCTTCCAGAAACCCGGTCTAAGCCACGTCCAAAATTCGTCCGTCAATAATCACAGAGGTATCCAGATATTTGCGGGCAGAGGCGGCTCCGCTCTCGCCCAGCTCGTCCTCACCATCCGAAAACAGCGCGGTTGCGTCGTCAATCAGGCTTTCATTTTCGGCTTCTCCTTTGCGGCGATGGCGGTGAAAGCCCTTGCCGTCCCTGTAGCGCTTAAAGCCCAGCTGCATACCGATATACCCCAAAAAGATATAGGTCAGCGCGCTAAAGCTGACCGTCAGCAAACTTGCGCCTACCGATAAGATCAGCTGCGTAACCAATGCGGCAATCGCCAGTCCCAGCAAAAGGCCGATGCTGGTGAGCAGAATTTGACGGGTGGGCATCTTTTCCCATTGCTGCTCAATCATGTTGATTAGCTGCAAGGAGCGTTTAATAATCGGCAGGCTCACCCCAAAAAAGACGGCCCCGCAAAGCGCGCACAGCGCCACATACAAGAGTACGATATTGGAAAAGCCCTCAAAAACATCGGGATACAAGCGCATTAAAAAAGGAACCAGCAACGCGGTCAACGCCGCCCCAATCCCAGCGCCCAGCAAAGTAATTAAACCGCGAAGCACTCGCTCCATGGTCTTGCTTTTCACTGTCATTTCAATAAAAACCTGCCTTTAATTGATATCAACGATCATGCCTGCGATCAATCCGTCACCACTGCCAGCGCCTGCATCAGCGTATCAACGCCTGTCAGCTTTACGCCTGCTAAAGGTTTCAGATTTTTCATATTTTGTTTAGGAAGAAGGATTTCCGTAAAGCCCAGCCGGACACATTCCGCAACCCGACGCTCTGCTTGGGCTACGGGACGAACCTCTCCGCACAAGCCAACCTCGCCCATCACGCTGAGATTCGGCGATAACACGAAGCCTTGAAGGCTGGAGGCAACGGCAAGGCATACCGCCAAGTCGGCTGCGGGATCGTTCAGCGCCAGACCGCCCGCCACATTGATGTATACATCCTGATCAAACAGCTTTTTCCCCGCGCGCTTTTCCATTACAGCCAACAATAGCGCCACCCGACCGGAATCCATGCCCCCCACCGTGCGCTTAGGCACCGCATAGAAGGAACGGGCCGCTAACGCCTGTAGGTCGCATAGGATGGGGCGGCTGCCTTGAAGAGTGCAAAACACCACGCTACCGCCTGTTCCTCTGGCTCGCTGGCTCAGCAGCGTTTCGCTGGGATTGGGCACGGCTACCATCCCTTCGGAGCGCATTTCGAATACGCCCAGCTCGTTAATGGAGCCAAAGCGGTTCTTTACCGCCCGCAGGATACGGTACTCGTGCTGGCGGTCGCCTTCGAAATACAGCACCGCGTCCACCATATGCTCAAGGACGCGCGGCCCCGCAAGGCTGCCCTCCTTGGTCACATGGCCCACGATGAATACGGAGGTTCCCGTTTCCTTGGCGTAGCGCACAATCGCCCCCGCGCTTTGCCGCACCTGGGAAACGCTGCCCGGCGCGCTAGCGCTGTCCTCGGAAACCATGGTTTGGATACTGTCGATGATCAATACGTCCGGCTGCATGGTCTCGCATTTTTCCAAAATGCTTTCCACAGCGTTTTCTGCCAGCACGTACAGCTTGTCCTGAGGAACGCCGATGCGGTTGGCGCGCATTTTGATTTGGCGTGCGCTTTCCTCGCCGCTGCAGTACAGCACGCGGCAGCGCTGGCTTAAGCTGCCGGAAACCTGCAAAAGCAGCGTGCTTTTGCCGATGCCGGGATCGCCGCCCAGAAGGATGGCGCTACCCACCACCAAGCCGCCGCCAAGCACACGGTCCAGTTCCTCGTTGCCGGTGGAGGAACGAGGCTCCTGCTTGTCCTCCACTTGAGCTAGGGTCAGAATATCGCTTTTGCGGTTTGTTTGGTATCTGGCAGCCTTCTCCGCCGTTTTGCTGGGTGCGGAAGAAGCTGACGCCTTGCGCTCCTCAAAGGTATTCCACTCGCCGCAGTCCGGGCAGCAGCCCAGCCAGCGTGCGGCTTCATACCCGCAGGAGGCGCAAACGAAGCAGGTTTTTTCCTTGGCCAAGGTTCTCTCCTGTTCTGCCGCCCTAAAACGGCTCGAATTGCCGCGGCAGGGCTGAATTCATCATAACTCAACTTACCTAACGCTGCCATGACAACCTTTGGGGAATGCTGTCGTTTCGCACAGGAATCGTTCCCGTGGAACCGACAAATAATGCCTGAATGATAACAACAGCTTGAGTATACCACACCCGTTCTTTTTTTCCTACCGTATGGCTGAACGAATTTACAATGCATTCATGTTTGGGGGGAAGCAGGGCAACCGTGTTACAAGTGTAAAACATCTGTGACAACTGTAGCGAAACAATGGCATTTCCATAAGCATTTTACGGAAAACTGTCATACAATGCTTAGATTTGAGCCATTGACGGCGCTTGCTTGGATAGCTATGATGAGTATACAAAACATTGGGGGTGACGATTTTGGGAAAACGGAAAAACGCCTATCTCTTTGCCCCGCAAAAGCAAGGCCGCTCCCATCTGGGCGCGGTCCTTATCATGCTGATGATGCTTTTGGCCGTTGTGCTCATCGTGGTTATGACCAACTACGGCGTCAATCATAAAGTAACGCTGGAAACCGAAAAGGTGCACGTTATGGGGCTGGATAAAACCTTCGAGGGTTTTTCCGTGCTGCATATCAGCGACCTTCACGCTTCGGCGCTGGGCAGCGACCCGGAAATTTGGAGCAGTCTGCTTTTTGGCAAAAGCTTCAACGCGGTGGTATTAAGCGGCGACATGGTAGGCACCAGCGGCAACTATGAACCGCTTCTCTCTTTAATACACACCCTTAAGCAGCTAAGAGCCGACATTCCCGTCTATTTTATCGCCGGGGATGACGACCCGCCCGCCGTACTCAGCTCTGCCAGAGGCACGCCGGAGGTGCTGGCGGAATGGGTTCGCGCCGCTCAACAGGAGGGCGCAATCTATTTGGACGCTCCCATCGCTCAGCCGGTGGGCAAAAAAAACGTGTGGTTCACCCCTCAATACTTATATGACGTTGAGGTAGACGGCATGGTGAGCGCCCTTGGTAAGCAGCGGGAAGAGATGGAGGGACGGGGCACCCAGTATGACGCCGAGGGCGGCGCCAGCTACCGTGCGCTCTGTTACCGCATTGAAGCCTACGAGCGGACGCAGATCGCGTTAAAATCCATTCTTTCCACGGATTTGCAAATCGCGGTGAACCATGCGCCGCTGGAAGCCTCCTATATTCGGGAAAGCATCGAGTGGGCGGATCAGGATAAGCCCTTTAACTTCCGCAATATTTCTCTCCTGCTCTGCGGTCACTATTGCGGCGGTCAATGGCGTTTGCCTTGGGACGGTGCGATTTATGTGCCGGACGTCGGCTGGTTCCCTCCCGATGACGGGCTGGTGGGCATGCAACGGATCAACAGCCTCAACCAGTACATTTCCAGCGGCATCGGCGCAAGCGAGTATTACCCCATGAAGGGGCGGCTGTTTAACAAGCCCACCGTCACCTTGCTTACCTATACGGCTAAGCTGGAATAGCCGCCTGATTATAAATACTTTGCTTCCAGCTCCTCAAGGGTTGGAAGCTTTTCCTTGCGCCGATAAGCGCTGCCGTCCCGCTCCCGTTCCAGCATGCCGTGATCGTACAAATCCCGGCGAAGGGTTGCGGGGTCGCCGAAGGTATGCCACTTGCATAAAAGCTCGTTCAGCTCCTTTTCGCTGTAGACGCAGCCTTGTTCCACGCGCTGCGCCAAATAACAAAGCGCGCGAAGCTGCATTTTCCGTTTAGCCGGATAGGCGGTTAATTGTCCTTGGGCGTTTAAAAAACGGTCGATCGTAGGCTCCATGTTATTTATGCCTTTCATCCAATTTGGGTCAAACGGCGAAGGGCTTCCTTCACCGACATTCGCTCCCGGATGGCCAGCTTGCAGATATAAGAAATTTCTTGCTCTGCTTTCATTTGATCAAAGTCCGGGCCCGCAAGCGGGAATAAGTTTCGGCGCATGCCGGTTGTCAGCCCGTCCAGCACCGCGCCCATCCACGGGTATACATCTAGGATTTCCACGTTTTGATAGGCAGACCGGCAAGGCGAGCAGCCGCTCAGCAGCGCCAGCAAATCACGGGTTTGCGGGCTGAACAGCCAATCCAGCACCATTGCCGCTTCCTCGGCATGTCGGGTTTCCTTGAGCGCCCCGATTACGCCGCCCCCCAAAATACTTCTTGGGCCGGGCGCCCGGGCATACCCAACGCTGCCGGACACAATGGACAGCGGCTCATCTGCCAGATATCCCACATAGTTGCTATGGGCGATCATCATGGCGCATTCGCCGTGGGCAAAGCAACGCACCGCAGACGTCCAGCTGCTATCTGTAAGCCGAAGCGAGGATTTTAACAATCTGCGTCTGCGATCGAAGAAATCGCTCAAATCCTTTTCGGTAAGCCCAGCCCATTTTCCATCCGGCAGTAAAGCCGCCAGCTCCGCAAGGTATTCGCTGGGGCGTTCCGTAAGGATGGAGCCACGCCAACCTTCGTTTTCTTCCTTAGCAATCTGCTCCAAGCAAGTCGCGGCTCTTACATATTGCTCGTAGGATACCAAACCATTGGAACGTTCCCGATAGGTTTCAAAGTATCGGCGAAGAAAATGGGGATTCTCCGTCAGATCCTTGCGATAAAACAGCAAATGACAGCTTGGATCAAAGGGTACGGCAAAATACTCGTCCCCAATCTGTCCATATTCTTTTTCTATTCCTTCCAGCAGCACATCCTTCCAGCGGCTTGGATGAAGCCCCAGCCGGGAAAGCGGCAGGTAGCATTTTCGGCCGTAGCGGCTTAACACAGCCATATCCATTCGCGCTAGATCAAAGGCGGACAGTTCATCCGGATGCTCCAGCATTTTCGTAATATCCAGCGTCGGGCGAACCGTAACGCAGAGCCGCACGCCCGTATCCTCCTCCAAGCGAGGGGATAAACGAATCAACGCTTGGGTAAAGGGGCTATCGTTGGACAGTAAATGCAAAGTCGTCTTTTCATTTCTTCTATGCGGAAAGGTCTGGTTGTGTGCAAAGCCTACGCATTCAATCATAACGTGTTCCTTGCAGCCATCCATCAGGCGGCTGCAAAGCGCTTTGCCCAGCTGTCGATACTTAACATGATAACAATCGTACGGTGTGGAATTCATCAACCGGCTGGCTGTCAGCGCATAATGATGCCGGATGTGAACCCCCAAATGGGATTCCGCACGCAGCACGGCCTCCACCATTTCCTCGGAGGTAGCTACTACGGCGTCAGGCATTCCTTCGGTAACGGTAAACGCGTGCTTAGCAAACTGGCTGGGGATGCTTTGGATGCAATTGATTTGAACACCGGCTGCTCCCAGCTTTTGTGTCAGACGCTCCTTGAAATCCGATACCGACGCATAGCGAAGCGGCGTGGAAAAAAGCGTTACCCTCTTCGCTCCGTCCTTGATTACACGAGAGGAGATATCATCCGCCATCTCAGCGATGTTATACTTGCCCAGTAGCGCATAATCCGGGCCGCCCCGGATGGCAAATGCCAGCTCGGCTCCAGAATGGACCAATTCTTGATAAGCCTCGTCCGGATTGGTCAGGCTGGTTACCACAAAAACATACTTTGCCCGGGCGGACAGGGTATCCAGGATCGCCTCCCGCTCCAAGGCGGGCACATTGCGCGTCAGGTGAAGCGTCGCGCGATAGCCCCGCTGCCGGGCAACGCTGCTGACCGCCATAAACAAATGGCTGTAAGCCACGCTGTCAACATCCGGAAGTATAACCGAAACTACCTTTGCATTGCCGCTGCGCAACGAAGCTGCCGCCTCGTTTAAGCGATATCCCATCGCCTTGGCTGTGTCCATGACAAGCTTCACTTTTTCGGCGCTAACGATTCCTTTGTGATTCAATACATTTGACACAGTGGCATGAGATACGCCGGCAGCCTTGGCAATATCCTTAATGGTTGCCATATCGAATCCCCCTCCATCTGCTCGGAGTTCCTGTATCTTACCTCGAAACCTATAAAACTGTCAAGTTTTAGAAATCTCTATTCGCAAAACTTAGTCAATTGTAACCGAAATGGTTTTGTTTACGAAAAAAGTTTCGGAAACCTATTAAGGTAGAAAGTTTATTAACGGGAGTTTAACAGCCATTTCCCCCAAAACAGCTCTTTAGCCCTTATGTGGCTTTATTTTTTTGTCAAAATATTTTGTTTTAATATATTGTAATTTATTGTAAAGTATGATATAATAAAGAATTAGG